>PAYI01000001.1 GCA_002714815.1 Flavobacteriaceae bacterium
TGGATCTGGCTGGCCATCATTCGATAGAGGTATTGAAGAAAATCTAGAATACGACATGGATTATAAAATTGGTTATCCCCGTTCTGAATTGAAATGCANTAAATGTGGTGGNCATTTAGGNCATGTATTCAATGATGGTCCAAAAAACACAACGGGTAAGAGACATTGTATCAATTCCGCAGCCTTAAATTTTATTGAAGCCGATGAATAAGCCTAAAAAATATTTGGTGGTAAAATCAGAACNTGAATGGCGCCANCANCTGGATCCCGAAGATTANAAAATTTTAAGAGAAAAAGGAACTGAATANCCTTTTTCAGGGAAATACAACGATCATTTTGAAAAAGGATACTATAACTGTAAAGGTTGTAANACTCCTTTGTATCGTTCGGAAAGTAAATTTAAAAGTTCTTGTGGCTGGCCCAGTTATGATGAAGCCTTACCNGGAGCNTTGAAATACATNAAAGACAATAGTAATGGGATGNTTAGGANAGAAATAGTATGTGCACGNTGTGGGGGNCATCAAGGACACGTTTTTAATGACGGTCCAACCNNCACGGGGATACGCTATTGTGTTAATTCAGCAAGTATATCATTTTNTCCTAAGACANAATAAAGACTAAAATTCCNCTCTTATTTCGTAACTTTGCAACGAATATAATTTACANTAAATGACTNCATACGATATCATAATTTTAGGAAGTGGACCTGGAGGATATGTAACAGCAATTCGNGCTTCCCAANTGGGNTTTAAAACTGCAATAGTTGAAAAAGAAAGCCTTGGAGGGGTTTGTTTAAATTGGGGTTGTATACCTACAAAAGCATTACTAAAATCNGCTCAAGTTTTTGAATATCTAAAACATGCNGAAGATTACGGTTTGANAATNAAAGAATATANTAAAGACTTTAANGCNGTTGTAAACCGTAGTCGCAATGTTGCAGATGGCATGAGTAAAGGNGTAGAGTNTTTAATGAAAAAAAATAAGATTGATGTTCTNGAAGGCCANGGGAAAATTATGGCTGNAAAAAAAGTTACTGTAACTCAAGGGAATAAAAAAGAGGAATACCAAGCCAAACACATAATAATAGCNACAGGAGCNCGCTCACGTGANCTTCCAAGTCTTCCTCAAGACGGAAAAAANGTNATTGGCTATCGACATGCNATGACATTAAAAAAGCANCCTAAAAAATTGATAGTNGTAGGTTCTGGAGCTATTGGAATTGAGTTTGCTTATTTCTATAATGCTATGGGTACTGAAGTTACTATTATAGAGTTTATGGACCGTATTATTCCTCTTGAAGACNANGAAGTCTCAAAACAACTTGAGCGTTCCTTTAAAAAGAGTGGGATNAAGGTAATGACTAATGCCGAAGTCACTTCNGTTGAAATCAAAGGNAAAGGGGTAAAAACAAACATAAAAACTGCAAAAGGCGAAGAGTTAGTTACATCAGATATTGTNCTTTCTGCTGTAGGGATTAAAACAAATATTGAAAACATNGGNNTAGAAGATGTTGGCATTGCNGTAGACAATGATAAAATAATGGTAAATGATTTTTATCAAACNAACTTGCCTGGATATTATGCNATTGGAGATGTAACTAAAGGACAATCACTTGCACATGTGGCTTCGGCGGAAGGCATCCTATGCGTGGAAAAAATTGCAGGTCAAAATGTAGAACCGCTCGACTATGGAAATGTCCCTGGTTGCACCTATTGTTCGCCTGAAATAGCATCCGTAGGACTTACCGAAGNACAAGCCAAAGAAAAAGGTTTTGAAATTAAAGTAGGAAAATTTCCTTTTTCCGCTTCTGGAAAAGCGCAAGCAGGAGGAAATTCAAATGGTTTTGTCAAAGTAATATTTGATGCTAAATATGGTGAGTGGCTGGGCTGTCACATGATTGGTTCTGGTGTAACGGATATGATCGCAGAAGCAGTCCTTGGCCGTAAATTGGAAACTACAGGTCATGAAGTCCTAAAAGCGGTACATCCACATCCTACAATGAGTGAGGCTGTAATGGAGGCCGTAGCAGATGCATATGACGAAGTTATTCACCTCTAAGCTTCAGTTTTACCATAAATAAATAATAAGGTGTTTATCGAAATATTATCAAATTCAAATATTGGAATTTTCAGTATCTTAATTTGACTTAACTTTTATCATCATAATTTAAATTAAATGAAAGTTTGTAAAATTATCTTTATTTTATTTGGTCTTTTTATGCATCCAACTTTTTCACAAGATAAATATGAAAAAGAATATCGAATAAAATATGAAGAAGTTCCAAAAAGCGCCCTGAACTTTATCAATTCCATAAACTTTTCGAACAAAATAAAGTGGTACAAGGAAGAAAGTTTAAAATCCTATACCTATGAAGCCAAAACTATTCATAAAGATATAAAATTCAGTNTTGAATTTGATTCACTTGGAACAATTGAAGATGTNGAGTATGAAATTAAATGGGAANATNTACNCTCTTTTGCAAAATCAAATATGGAGTTTTTTTTAGATNGTATCTATCAAAAAAAGAAAATTNTTAAANNACAAATACAAATTACCGGTTCAAATNAAACTCTTATTGAAGTAATCAAGGANACAAAATCAGATTTAGAGCTAACCTTAAAGTATGAAGTNTTATTAAAAGGAAAAAACAAGGAAAGGCCCTTTCAAATGATAGAATATTTGTTTTCTGAAAAAGGGGAAATGGAACGAGAATCAAAGATACTTCTAAAAAACACAGATCACCTTGTATACTAAAATTAAGGAAAGATTATCACTCTTATTCTGTTTGCTGTGTTTCAATATATTTGCACAGAAGAACTCTTTTGGCTCAATACCNAGTNTNAACCTTAACAAAGNGTTTAAAAATAATTGGCACCTTAATCTAAAAATAGAATCTCGAAATCTTTTTAATGANAATATAGATTCTGAAATCNATTCATGGAGNTATAAATACTTGCATTCAGATTATGCAATANTNACCTCAAAAAAAATAGGTTTAAATAATGCTCTTGCGGNAGGAATCCTNTTNCGCTTTAGAGATCAAAAAATNTACAGGAGATATATTCAACAATTTACCNTAATAAAAAANTATNCATCCTTTAGAATGGCACATCGCTTTTCACTAGATCAAACAANAGCCCAAAAAGAACCTTTANCNTATCGATTTCGCTANAGANTTACCCTAGAATTACCATTAAATGGAACCTCAGTTGATTCTAAAGAATGGTATNTAAAGATTAATAACGAGTACNTNAATTTGTTAGAAGATCAAACTTACNATCTTGAGTTNCGAGTNGTTCCACTAGTGGGNTTTAAATTCTCAGATANAAATAAATTAGAATCTGGTTTNGATTATCGTTTAGAATCATTNATNGANGGAAANAAAATAAANAAACTTTGGCTAAGTTTNAANTGGTACCTAATCCTATAAAAGCTGTANTAATTTATTTTAAANNACTCTCTACCCCAAGACTATANGAGTCAAGTCCAAAGCCCATAATTAAGCCTTTAGCTTGAGGAGTTATATAGGATGTATGTCTAAAATCTTCTCTAGCAAAAGTATTAGAAATGTGAATTTCAATGACAGATGTATCTATGCTTTTGATTGCATCCCCTATAGCAACAGAAGTATGTGTGTAAGCCCCAGCATTTAGTAAAATTAAATCTGAATTAAANCCTACCTCATGTAAACGGTTGATTAACTCGCCTTCAACATTGGACTGGAAATAATCAAAATTCACCTTAGGAAATTTTTTTTGCAACTCTAAATAGTAGTCCTCAAAATTTTGATTTCCATAGATTGTAGGTTCTCGATTACCCAAAAGGTTTAAGTTAGGCCCATTAATAATACTGATCTTCATTTTTTATTATTTTAGTAAAAGTATAGAAATTAGAAGTAATCCCCTAAAAACAAAAGGTGTGAATTGGCAGCAAGCATTAGTAGATTTTCGAATGTACCTTAAAATCGAAAGAGGGCTTTCAGAAAATTCTATAGAAAATTATAGCNTNGATATTCAAGCCTTTCAAAACTTTTTGGTATCAAAAAAAATTNTAGAAACTCCATTAGACTGNACNCATGAATCAGTTAAGCAATTTGTTTANGAAACAGCAAAAGTACTAAGTGCAAATACTCAAGCTAGACGAATTGCAGGATTACGTAGCTTTTTTGACTATATCGTTTTTGAAAATTATCGTTCTACAAATCCAACCGATTTGATAGAAGTTCCTAAACTGGGAAGAAAAATACCAGATGTACTTTCGCTTAAAGAAATTGAATTACTCATAAAGCATGTGGACCTTGGACATCCACAAGGAAATAGGAATCGTGCTATTCTGGAAACTCTTTATGGAAGTGGTCTAAGAGTATCTGAACTAATCAACTTAAGTTTATCTAATCTTTTTTTTAAAGAATCATTAATTCGTGTAATGGGAAAAGGCAACAAACAAAGGTTAGTCCCTATGGGTTTAGTTGCAAAAAAATACTTAAAAATCTACATTAATGAAATTAGATCAATACAAAAGATACAACCAGAATACCATGACCTTTTATTTCTAAATCGAAACGGTAAAGGATTAACCCGTCAAATGATCTTTACACTTGTACGAACCTATGCTTTAAATGCTGGAATTCACAAGAAAATAGGGCCACACACCTTTAGGCATTCGTTTGCAACACATCTTTTAGAAAATGGAGCAGATTTAAGAACAATTCAGGTTTTGATGGGTCACGAAAGTATAACAACTACAGAGATATATACCCATTTAGACACTCAGCATTTACGATTGATATTAGAGAAATTTCACCCTAGAAGCTAAACTTAAACATTAACAACAAGTCGAAAGCCTTCTCCATGAATATTAAGTATCTGAACCTTTTCATCTACACTTAAGTACTTACGAAGTTTAGCAATATAAACATCCATACTCCTTGATGTAAAGTAGTTATCATCTCTCCAAATTTTGTTCAGAGCAATTTCTCTAGGAAGTAAATCATTTAAATATAATACAAGCAAACGTAAAAGCTGATTTTCTTTTGGAGAGAGTTTAATCGACTCTTCCGCGTTATATTTTAAATGGCGTAATTTAGAATTAAAGCTAAAATCGCTAAATTCAAATTCAAAATTTTCATTTTCCTCAATAAGTGGGGTAATTTTACGATTTAATATTGCTTTGATTTTAGCTAGAAGAACATCTGAATCAAAAGGCTTAGTTATGTAATCATCTGCACCAATCTTAAATCCTTTTAGAACGTCTTCTTTTAAATTCTTAGCAGTTAGAAAAAAGATAGGTATTACATCATTTTTTTCTCTTATTTCTTTTGCTAAGGTAAATCCGTCTTTATATGGCATCATTACATCTAAAATACAAAGATCAAAATGTTCTTTTCTAAACTTTTCAAAACCCTCAATACCATTTTTTGCTAATGCAATATCATAGTCATTAAGGGTTAGAAATTCCTTTAATATGCTACCAAAATTATGGTCGTCTTCTACAAGTAGAATTTTTTTATTTGAATTTTTCATTTTTAATTTAATGGTACCTCATTTAATTATATTTTATTTGGAATAATAATGGTAAAAGTAGTACCTAAACCATGTTTACTTTCAAGATTTATTTTCCCTTTGTGTAAATCAATAATTTTTTTCACATAAGCAAGACCCAGACCGTGTCCTTTAACATTGTGAATATTACCGGACTCAGCTCTATAAAACTTATCAAAAACTTTTTTTTGGACTGAGGGAGTCATCCCAATTCCATTGTCAATTATTTTTATTATAAAATTCCCTTCCGCATTATAAGTTTCTATATCAACTTTTGGATCTTTATCACAGTATTTAACCGCATTATCTAAAAGATTGATAATAATATTTATCAAGTGGTTTTTATTTCCTACGACTGTAAAATTTTCTGCCTTTAAATTTGTTTTTAGCTTAGCTGATTTATCTTTTAAAATTAATTTTATGAGGCCAATAGCCTCATTCAAAATTTCGTGTGCATCAATAATNGTTTTCTGGATTGGCCTATTACTTCGTTCTAGTTGTGATATACGTAAAACATTCTCAACTTGTGATAACATTCTACTATTTTCTTCACGAATCATTTTTACATACTTTGGAACTTTATCAGGGGCTTCAAATACTTTGGGATTTGATATAGCATCTAAGGCTAAGTTTATAGTTGCAATTGGNGTTTTAAATTCATGAGACATATTGTTGATGAAATCAGTTTTNATTTCGGAAATCTTTTTTTGCTGTATAATTTGGTATAGNGCGCTTGNTGAAACTAACACGATAAACAAAGTTAACAAAAGTGTAAGACCGCCTACACTTAGAATTGAAGAAAAAACATATTGATCCTTTTCTGGAAATGAAACAATCAANTCGTATTTTCTTAAGTTTTTTTCGTCCTGAAAAATTGGAATAGCATAACGATAACCTTCTAAAGTTTCTATATAATTNTTCGACATAATTTTAGTAGCTAAACCATNATCATAAATNCCAAATTCATATGGAGTTACAATCATTTTNGCATCAAACTCTCTTTTTAATACATAATCTAGCTCTTGTATATTTAAACGNTTNTGAATAGGAGTATTGGCAGTATAATCTTTAAAAGTAGAACGAATGCGCTGATTAGCGATATTCATTCGCTCAATTGTNTTTATTTTNTCNACAGAACTAGCAATATTATTTTCACGATTAAACACATCATTTTTATTAATTATAGTCGTGTTTCGTACTTTTTTTACATCTGAAAGAGTCGTAATAGTATCTCGTATTTTAGGATCTACGTAAGGTGTNATTTTATAAACTTCTTCTAAAATTCCATAAGCATAATAAGAAATCAAATTATTTGTCTTGTCTTCATCTAAAAACAAGAAAACGTTTGCAAAACTAGCATCATCAGGTGTTTCGAGNGAATCAATAAGACGTTCNTAAGCTTTNATATAGTCTGTCAATTCTCNTTCTTGGATTTCTTCCGCTACTCTCATTAGAGACTGTTGAACCGCTAAAGAGAACTCTTCTTCTTTATCGTTCCATGCNGAAAANATCCAATAACCCTGTAAAATGATAATNCCTAANATGGAAATTATCATAAAACTTACNAAGTANATGAAAAGGCTTTTCTTCATTAATTAATNNTCAAAATTTAAAAATTTTATCGTNTTNNATTAGTATTTAATGCAAATGTCTTTGATTCTAACTAAAATAAGTGCTAATAGTTTGTTAATCAATATAAAGTTTAATCATTTAACTTTTTCATAAGATTAGCTGCTTGATATAATGTTTCCNCAAAACTAATGTTTTCAATGATATAATCTGCAAATTGTTCCTTTTTCTTATCNCTCCATTGGTGTTTCATTCGATTAAGGACATCTTCCTTCTTTACTCCATCTCTAGATATAATTCGCTGTATTCTNATATTTTTTGGAGCTTTCACTAAAATTACTAAATCACATGTTTTATANATACCTGTTTCAAATAAAATGGCAGCTTCATTTATAANAAANGGGGACTTATGNTGATCTTTTTTAAAGNCTTCAAATGCTTTNAAAACNTCAGGATGAACTATCTTATTAAGAGAAGTAAGAGCCTTTGTATTACCAAAAACTTTTTTTGCTAAGNCCGCCCTATCTAAATTTCCCTCTANATTATAAAGTGNGTTTCCAAAGAGATTAGACACCTTTTGTTTTAATTNACCTTTNANAAGGTTTCTAGCAACAGCATCAGATTCGAAACATGGAATTCCTTGATCTCGAAACCAACTTAAAAGTGTNGATTTGCCACTTCCTATTCCTCCTGTNAAACCAATAACTTTCATTTTCTAATCAGATAATTAACNTGTNTGGGTTCCCAAATTATTTGTTTTACCCCTGGAGGTTGCCTATGCATATATAAATTTAGTTCTTTAATTTTATCTGTTTTGGTAGTATTGTAGTCAACCTCAAGACTAAAATCTGAAACTTTAACATTATTTAAAATTGAAACAGGCATGGTAACTCGAGCTTTAGCATTAGGGGGGAAAAGTTTTACCCTTACTCCAGAAGGGAGATTAACTATTTTAATTGGTAAAGTGAATTCTTTTTCTGAATAACGAGAAATTGACAGTTTTAATGTAACCTGTTCTGANCCAAACTTAAGATTTGGTATNGACTTTAAATTGACCTTTTTAGAAAAAGTTTCAAAAACGTCTTTTGCTTTAAAAGGAACTGTTTCNATATATTTNAGNGANTCTAAAATCGANTTTGGNCCAATAACAGATATACTATCTGGTAAACTTGAAAGTGNCTCATTTCTTAGATAACCTGCTCTTAAATTAATTTGAGCTTTTGGAACNACTANTATCATTTTTTCATCTAAACGACTATAATAAATATTAAATGAAATNGGNTTTATTTGATTGATTAAAGTATTTTCAAAAAGTTGTTGTTGNATCAAAAATTTTTGATTTCTAATATTTACTTTTCCAATAGATGAACTGAAGTCAGCATTTATTAAAGAAATATTTATCTNACTTTTAAACAATCGATAAATTANAATTTCTATNCCACTAGCTGTNACAGATGCATTNATTTTATGTGGGTTGTCTAACATTACAATATCGTCTGGAATATTTGACCAAACAACATTAAAGGTTTGTTCTANNGTATAAGTGTTGGATAATTTNGTNCTAATCCAAAACAAAAAAGAAANAAATANAAATAAAAGAAAAAAACGGAAACGCCCTTTAGAAGGTAATCTATTTATGAATGTTTTCATTCCTTCTTTTTTTTCTGACATAAGCTAAAANANCAAATTCAATTATTGGAAATAATCTTGTCTATTATCTCTTGACTTACNCCTACATTTGAAAACCCTCCATCGTGATATAGGTTTTGCAGAGTTACCTTTCTAGTATAATCAGAAAANAAGGAAACTATGTAATCNGCACATTCTTTGNCAGTTGCATTTCCAAGTGGGGACATTTTTTCGGCATATTTTAAAAAACCATCCAAACCAGAAACACCTTTTCCAGCAGTNGTTAGGGTTGGGGATTGNGATACAGTATTAACACGAACTTTCTTATCTTTCCCAAAAAAATAACCAAAACTNCTNGCAATAGACTCCAAAAAGGCTTTGTTATCNGCCATATCATTNTAATTTGGGAATGTNCGTTGTGCTGCCACATAAGACAGAGCTANAATACTTCCCCANTCATTCATTAGGTCATTTTGATACAAACACTGCATCAGTTTATGAAATGAAACAGCAGAAACATCCCAACCTTTTGTCATCCATTCATGATTTAGATCTGTATAATGCTTTCCTTTTCTNACATTTACGGACATTCCAATAGAATGNAATACAAANTCNAATTTCCCCCCTAAGTGTTCATNTGTTTGCTTAACTAAAGCTTCTAAATCTTCCATTTTAGTTGCATCTGCAGAAATTACTTTTGATCCTGTCTTTTCGGCTAAAATATTAATAGATCCCATCCGTAAGGCAACTGGTGCATTGGTAAGAACAAAAGTGCCTCCAGAATCTGCTACTGCTTCTGCCGTTTTCCAAGCAATAGAATGTTCATCCAAAGCTCCAAATATTAGTCCTTTTTTTCCTTCTAAAATTTTATGTGACATACTTTTATTTTTCAANATTTAAAGATAAGTTTAATTANTTCATTAATTGCTTTGCGTGAGCNATTGCAGTCTTAGTGACTAGATTCCCGGAAAGCATCTTNGCTATTTCATCTANACGAGTTTTNGNATTTAATTCTTTTATACGAGTGANAGTTTTTCCATCTTCTAATATTTTTTCNACTTTAAAGTGATGGTTTCCTTTTGCCGCAACTTGAGGTAAATGGGTNATNGTAAATACCTGTAGCTGAGTTGCCATTGTTGCCATGACCTCTGCAATACTATCAGATATTTTACCTGAAACACCTGTGTCAACTTCATCAAAAATTAAAGTTGGTAATTTTTTGTATCTACATAATATTGTTTTAATTGCCAACATAATTCGAGATAACTCTCCGCCAGATACAACTTTCTTAAGTATCTTAAATTCACTACCCCTGTTAGCACTAAATTGAAATGAAAGCAAATCAGTCCCATTATAAAGAAAATCCTTTGATGAAACCAATTCTATTTTAAACNGAGCTTCTGTCATCCCCATTTTTGCTACTAGTTTTTTTAGCTCTTCTACTAAAATGACAANAGCCTGTTTGCGNTTTTTTGNAATAAGNTTACTCTGTTTTATTAATTNAGCTTCTTGCTCATTTTGTTTNTGTTTTAGAGCAATCAATNTTTCGTCTAGAGAAATAGTATTGGTAAGATTCTTTTTTAAGTCNTTTCGAATAGAAATTAACTCTTCTACTGTTTTTACTCTGTGTTTTTGATAAAGTGAATTTAAATGATTAAATTTTNATTGTAATTCTTCNAGTCTTTGAGGATTGGCCTCTAATGAGTCAAACTTACTTTTGAATTCCTCTATAANATCCTCCAANTCTACTGTTACTCCATAAATACGTTCATTTAAGTTCTCATAAGATTTTGACTTTAAAAGCATTCCCTGAGTATTTCTTCTAAGTTCTTTAAGCTGATCTAANATCCCTACAGTTTCTGACTCCAGTAAATCAATTGAAGTTCCGATTTGTTTCTGTAAATACTCTACATGAGTTAGAGCATTAATATCCTCTACAAGCTCTTCTTCCATTCCNGGATCCAAATTTGTAGNTTTTAACTCCTTAAATAAAAACTGTTTTAATTCAAANGAATCCTTTAAATCTGATTTAGCAATATATAAATCTCGTTGTTCNTTAAGNGTGTTTTTATANGAACNGAATGTCTTAAAATATTCTTCTAAAAGCATTTTATTTTCAGCTAAAGCATCTAATACTTGAAANTGATATTCATTTTGCAATAGAGTTTGGGTATCGTTNTGAGAGTGAATGTCAATTAGACGGAGACTTATAACTTCCAAAACATCTAAATTAACAGGTGTATCATTTATAAAAGCTCTCGATTTTCCTCGAGGTAAAAGCTCTCGTCTTAAAACAGTCTCTTCCTCATAATCCAAATCATATTTCTTAAATAAGGGCTCTAGTGTGTAATTTTTTACCTGAAAAGTAGCTTCAACAATACATTTTTTTGTAGAATCAAAAAGGTTTGTAAGGTCAGCTCGCTTACCTAAAACTAAAGTTAAACCTCCTAACAAAATAGACTTCCCAGCTCCTGTTTCACCAGTAATACAAGTCATCCCTCCCGCAAATTGAACATCTAGGTCTTCTATGAGTGCGAAATTTTTTATTTTGAGTTGGGTTAACAAAGTAGAGTTATATTTACAATCACCTAAGATAGGAATATTAAAAAAATTAAGCCCTGATTTGTTTCCATCTAGCACCGAAAAATGGTGCAATTTTTTTAAGCACGTCTTCAGTTTTTTTGAAATTTACCTTAGGCCCCTCTTGAAATAGGTTGACAATTTCCTCTACTTTAGCATCAAAAAATAGCTGAATTAAAAAAGCATTTGGCCTTCTATTAAAAAGTGGCTCTAGCTGCTGGATTGCTTCCATCAAAGCTCTTTTTCCAGCATTAGGATCTGTGGTCATTTGATCAAGTCCTTGACGGTGATAATTAAATAGGGTTTGACGATATTCTCTAAATGTATTGGATCTCAAAGCATCTATCAACCAGAATCTATTTCTGACCCCATCAGCAGGTTTCCAACCCTTTCTAGAAGTAGTTTGAGCCAAGTTAACAATTTGACGCGCTTCTTCAAAATAAGCATTACCACCATTAAGTGCAAATGTGTCCGCGTCCAAACCAAGTATTACATATGCATAAAAACTAATCAAAGAAATTAAATTAGACTCAAAACTAGATTCATTGAAGAAAAGAGGTTGAAACTCCTGGTATGAAAAAACGATATCTTTATCTAAAAAATTCAAAATTGGACTATCATAATTTGAGTCAAAAACAGGTCTTTGGGATTGAATCTGTAGTGTAGCTTCAAATTGATCATTACTGTATCCAGATAAATTCAACACAAATGAACAAGTAATTTTTTCTTGATTTAAAAACTCTTCATTTGTCCATGCTTGAGTATTTACAAATTCATTTAGAGATCGTTCTAGAGTCTTAAATATCTGCTGATTTGTTTGATTTACTAGATCAGAATTTACTATTACTTGGGCATTAAGTTCCTGAGCTTGGAGCTTAAAACAAAAAAATAATGTAACTAAAACACAAAAACACTTATTCATAAAGTTAAGATTTGTTGAAAAATACGATGTGCACACTCTAATTTAGAAAGTAATGGAAAGGTTTTTACTGACTGATTTGAATGTATAAATGTAACTTTATTTGTTTCAAAAGAAAAACCAGCACCTTCATCCTGGAGAGAGTTTAATACTATACCATCTAATTTTTTTTTCTCTAATTTGAGTTTGGCATTTTCTAATTCATTTTCTGTTTCCAAAGCAAATCCAATTAGAANTTGTCTTTCTCTTTTTTTACTCATGTAGGAGAGTATATCTTCNGTNGGACTTAANTTTAATGTGATTTTTTTTTGAGTTTTCTTAATTTTNTGCTTTGAAGGAAATTCNGGTCTGAAGTCAGAAACTGCTGCTGCTGCTATTACAATATCAACNTNATCGAAATNCTTCTTTACAGCATTAAGCATGTCCTCTGAGGATACCACATTATATACTAAAATTGATGGGTGATTAATTTTTTCGCTAGTTGGACCGCTAATTAATTTAACTTTAGCTCCTAAACCTGCAGCTACTTCTGCCAAAGCAAATCCCATTTTTCCTGAAGCATGATTTCCAATAAATCGAACTGGGTCAATTTTCTCATAGGTCGGACCTGTGGTAATTAGAACTTGTTTTTCTTTAAGAGGTAAATTTGGATTAAAATAATTTAATATAGAGGCCACAATTTCTTTGGGTTCTATCATTCTACCTTTTCCTTCCAAACCGCTTGCTAATTNACCCTCGCCAACTGGTAAGATTTTATTNCCATAAGATTTTAATATGGTCATATTNTTTTTGTTAGATGGGTGTNCATACATGTCAAGATCCATTGAGGGANCAATGAATACTGGACACCTAGCTGAAAGATAAGTTGCTANCAATAAGTTGTTACAACGCCCATGNGCCATAGAAGAAATCGTATTTGATGTNGCAGGTGCAATTAAAAAGANATCTGCCCACATACCAAGNTNAANATGATCATTCCATANAGGATTATCCAAATCTGTTGANGTAAANGAAGAAAGAACTGGGTTTTTTGATACTGTAGAAAGGGTAATAGGTGTTACAAAATCTTTTGANTTTGGTGTCATAACAANACGAACTTCAGCCTCTTNCTTAATTAATTCACGAACGATTAAAGGAGTCTTGTAAGCGGCTATTCCTCCGGAAATTCCAAGTAAAATTTTTTTACCGCTTAATAAACTCATATTTCATATTTTGGNTTCGTCATCTGTTTGGCGAGAATAAATTTTGTTGTTTAGCCATTCCTCAATTGCCATGGCGTGTGGCTTTGGTAATCTCTCATAAAAACGTGAAACTTCTATCTGTTCCTTATTTTCAAAAATTTCTTCTAGACTATCATTGTGGGTTGCAAATTCATCTAACTTTTCATGCAATTCTTTTTTAATNTCCAAATTTATCTGCTGTGAACGTTTCGCAATAATCGAAAGAGCCTCATAAATATTTTCTGTNGNTGATTCAATTTNTTTACGATTATAAGTTTTAGTNGTTAATGATGCTTTGGATTCTCTGTATTTTGTCATATCTCTATTTTCAAGGTGNAGTTATAATTGTTTTAANTTGNTTTAATTCGGAATTTACTTTTTCCATTTTCTTATCCAAGTCNTNTAAAAAAAGTGTCTCAGGATAATATCGTAAAATAATAACATATTGTTGTTTTAATTCTTTGAAGCGTTCTTGTTTTTTTAATAANANACTATTAACTGCTATTTCATANAGNGACAAAAACTTAATATANAATGATTCTTCTCTAAATTTNGTTCCTGGAAAACCCGCAATAAAATTATCATTTGCTTTTATNGCNGCTCTNTAATCTCTTATAGTNTAGTATTGTTTAGCAATTTCAAAATCTTTTTTCTCTAATTTTTCTTGTAATTCTGNAATCATTTGGTTTGCTTCAGANGAAAATTCTGATTCTGGATACAAATTGATAAAAACTTGTAATTTCTCAATGGCCTCGTAAGTGTCTTTTTGATCTAAACTATAGGTTGGAGACATGAAATAATAACTTTTTGCTGCTTTAAATGTTGCTTCTTGAACACGCTCACTCTTGGGATAAGATTTAATAAAGTTNTCATATTGATATGCAGCAAGNCTNTAACTCTTTNTTTGAAAATAAGAATCTGCAAAAAAGAAAATAATCCTTTGAGNTTGGGGCCTCCCTCGATACTTAGGTAGAATTTGTTCAAAAAGACGATTGGCCTTTCGATATACACCATTGTTATAATACATCTCAGCCTGTTTGTACTTTTTAGAAATATCATCNCTATTGAGCAACTTTTGAAAATCACTACAGGAAACCAATAAGATTAGAATAGCNTTTANTAATAAAAAAGAAATTAATTTAAATTTCATCATGCAAAATTACTAAATATCACCAATAATGGAAATAAATATTACAATCAGAGGCTGATTAAGTTTAAATTACATGAATGGAATTTTCTAAAACTTCTTCTATCTGTTTTATTAAATCTGAAGTTGCGCATACCAAAGGAAGTCTTACTTGTTTGGAACATAGTCCTAAAAGTTCCATCATTCCTTTAATTCCAACAGGATTCCCTTCCTTAAATAAAAGTTGAATCAAATCTATTAATTGATAGTGNAATTCGTAAGCTTTATTNAGATTTCCTTCTTCTAAATATTGAAACATTTTAACTAATGTTAANGGNAGTGCGTTACCNAAAACAGAAATTGTACCTACTGCTCCTGCCAATAGCATTGGTAATGTNAATGCATCATCTCCAGAAATAACTTGAANATTGGAATCACATAGTTTAATGATTTTTTGAGCTTGNAAAAGATCCCCAGTTGCATCTTTAATGGCTACTATATTCTGGTAATCATTTGATAACCGAATAAATGTTTCGGCATCAACTGAACTTCCCGTTCTTGAGGGAACATTATATACAATAATAGGAAGTGGGCTCACTTTTGCTATCTCTGNATAATGATGATAGATTCCTTCTTGNGTCGGTTTATTNTAATATGGAGAAACCGAAAGTATCCCACNAAAAAGACTAAGTTCTGTAGCNTTAATTTCTGCAACTACGTTAGCNGTGTTATTTCCTCCAATTCCAATAACCATAGGTAACCTGTTTTGGTTTACCTCAACTACNGCATCGATAACTNNCTTTTTTTCTTGAGGAGAAAGNCATACTACCTCAGCAGTTGTACCCATTAGAACTAAATAATTTACTTTACCAGAAATAATGTTTTCTACTANANTAGGGATNGAATCAAAATCTACTTTTCCATTTTTATGAAATGGTGTAATCATAGCAACACCTAAACCTTTAAAATTCATTTTCCTTNTTTTATAAAAGCATTCAAATAATTTGTNGATTCNGATAAAAATANTTCTTTTTCTTCTGGCTTTATTTCAAANACAATGTCATTAATATTTTGATTAGCCTTTGAAAATCCCATACGCAGTTTTGAAGAACAATTTGCACTTATCAATTCTGGTAAAACTGATTTTTTATAAAAAAAATTGACTAAGAGGTCAAATTTCTGTTCAAAAAAAGTNAGCATTTCTTGATTAAAACCTCCTGAAAAACNNATNTCCTCNNTCGAAAAATTAATTCGTTTTCCAAAACCAGTTTTTTTATTNTCANTTTTTTTGNTGCTAAATACCACAATAGTTATTNTTNTTGNTGANATTTTTAAAGACTTTGCAAGGNTAGAAAAAAAAGNTTCGTCTAGGTCATCCTCAGATAATATAATGGCCATTGATCGAAACGAACTTATTTTCANTTTAGGTTGATTGTCTAATATTCTTAGTCTNTTTTTCAACCTNAAACGCANGANGGCGTCTTTAAAAAACTTAATCATTTANNACAAACATAGATAAANTTAGTTGNCTNACATAAAAATCAAACATTTAGTATGATTTTAANTTAAATCGTTATAAATATAACATTTATANTTTCGATGTTTCTTTTAAAGAAATAAAGTCNTGCTCGCTAANGATTTTAATTTTAAGTNTTNTAGCTTTTGATTNTTTTGATGGTCCCACACTCTCTCCGGCTAAAAGATAATCTGTTTTTGAAGAAATAGNGCTTACAATAATTCCNCCNAATTGNTCAATTTCATTTTTAATTCCATCTCTAGTAAATGNATGAAAGACACCTGAAACAACAAATCTTTTTCCTTCAAAAGCNAGGTNTGTTTGACTAAATTCTTTTANTGAAACCATTTGTATTCCAAAGGACTTAAGATCTTCAACAATTAGNCTNTTTTCTGAATTNGAAAAATAGNTAATGATACTCTGTGCAATTCGTTCTCCAATTTCCTCAGTTGTAGTTAANCTCTCTATGNTTGCTTCTTGAAGAGCATCTATCGAACCAAAGGATTTTGAAAGTNTTTTTGCTACAGTTTCNCCTACNTATCTAATCCCCAATCCAAAAAGAACTTTAGCAAAAGGTTTTTCTTTTGATTTTTTGATTCCATTCAACAAATTCATTACTGATTTTTCTGCCATGCCGTCCAAGGGTAATATTTGTTCTTTTCTCAATCTGTATAAATCAGCTATATTGGAAAGTAAATTTTCATTAAAAAGTAAATTTACAGTTTCTCCACCAAGGCCTTCAATATCCATTGCCTTGCGACTGATATAATGTTGAATTTTACCAATTTGTTGGGGTGGACATAAAGTTTCGTTTTTACAATAATGCTGAGCTTCTCCAGACTCACGCTTAAGTTTAAAGCCGCACTCAGGACAATTATTTATAAAAACCACCTCTTTAAAAAAAGCTCGTCGTTTATCTAAATTGACCCCTGTTATTTTTGGAATAATTTCTCCACCTTTTTCTACAAATACAGTATCGCCAATTCTTAAGGCCAGCTTTTCTATTTGGTCTGCATTATGAAGCGAAGCTCGTTTAACAATAGTTCCCGAAATTAACACAGGTTTAAGCTGCGCAACTGGTGTTATAGCTCCAGTTCTCCCAACTTGAAATTGAACATCCTCCAGTTCAGTAGAAACCTGCTCAGCTTTATACTTATATGCCATTGCCCAACGTGGTGCTTTAGCAGTGAAACCAAGCTCATTTTGGTGTAATAAACTATTAACTTTGATTACAATTCCGTCTATCTCATAAGGTAGCTCTTTTCTTTTCGTATCCCATTCCTTAATAAAATCAAAAACAGCGTCCATGGAGTGAACCAATCGAGCTGACTCAGGAACTTTAAAGCCCCACTCTCTTGCTTTTTGCAAAGCCTCAAATTGAGTGACTACAGGTAGACTTTCTCCAGCGATAGCATATAAAAAACATATTAAGGGTCGCTTTGCCACAACCCTACTGTCTAGTAATTTTAAACTTCCCGATGCCGTATTTCGTGGATTGCTATATAAAGGCTCACCTAAGGCTGCTCTTTTCTCATTCATTTTATGAAAACCTTCCCATGGTAAAATAATTTCACCTCGTATTTCAAAAAAATCTGGATATTCGCCTTTTAGTTTTAGAGGAATGGTGTTAATGGTTTTTACATTGGTTGTAATTGAGTCTCCTTGAACTCCGTCACCTCGGGTTAGCGCCTGTATTAGGTAACCCTTTTCGTAAGTAAGACTTACCGAGGCTCCATCAAACTTTAATTCACAGGTATATGAAATGGCTGCTTTTTGACCTAAAACTTTATGAATACGTTCTTCCCACTGCAATAATTCTTCTTTTGAATAGGTATTAGATAATGAGTACATGGGATATACATGGGAAACAGTATCAAAAGATTTGGTGACTCCGCCCCCTACCCTTTGAGTTGGGGAATTAGGATCTCGAAATTGAGGGTATTGAGACTCCAACTCTTTTAGTTCCCTTAGCATTTGATCAAAAACAAAATCACTAATAATTGGAGTGTCATCAATATAATACCGATAATTATG
Organism: Flavobacteriaceae bacterium; assembly: GCA_002714815.1. GTDB lineage: Bacteria > Bacteroidota > Bacteroidia > Flavobacteriales > Flavobacteriaceae > MS024-2A. The sequence goes on from PAYI01000001.1 coordinate 18,134, forward strand.
CTCATGTAATTCGTTTCTTAAACGAGTTATTTTTGCATGAATTTCTTCCATAATTAGTGTTTTTGAAGTCGAAGCATTCTTACTTTTCCAAAGATATCCATTCGTTCCAAAACGGTATAAATTTCATGGTCAATTAACCTATTTAGCCCTTCCAATAAAAGTGGGTTAATCTCAAAATATAAAAATCCATGGGAGTTTAAATTAGATCTAGAGAATTCCAAAATGTATCTATAAAATATAAGAGGGTCATTTTTAGGAACAAAAAGTGCTTTGTGAGGTTCGTAATTGAGGACACTTCTTTTCATTTGTTGCTTTTCCTTTTCAATTAAGTAAGGTGGATTGGAAACAATTATATCAAATTTTAAATCAATTACTCCCATATGAGTTATGTCCTGCTTGAAAAACTCAATGTTTACTCCACAAGATTTAGCATTCTCTTTTGCTAGTTTTATGATACCCATATCTTTATCAAGAGCAAGAACAGTAAATAGTGGCTGTTCTTTTGCTAAAGCAATTGCTATACAGCCAGAACCAGTTCCAATGTCTAAAACCACTTTTTGATTTTCCTTCATGGTATTATGATCATCAATAATCCAATCTACTAACTCTTCAGTCTCGGTCCTAGGTATAAGAACTTTTTGATTAACTTTTAAGTTTAAATTACGAAAATAGGTTTTCCCAATGATATATTGAATTGGCATTTCTCTTAAAAGTTTTGAAAGTGCTTTTTCTAATAATTTAACTTCACTATTTTGAAATTGAGAATTGGGGTTTAATGCTAACTCGATCGGTGAAAGATTAAAACACTCCCTCAAAAGATATTTATAATAATAGTCTATTTCTCTTATAGAGTATATTTTTTTTAGCTTATGGCGAAAGATTTTTTTTCCCTCTTCGATGGTCATAACAAAGATTTTTTAATAAAAATTTTACTAGAACATGTCCGTATTTAACTTAGTAGGATCTATGTATTCAAAACCTATCTTTTTATAAAGTATGTNTTGTATACATAGAATCTTCATTCTTTCATTTTGTATTAAATTTACATNCAATTATATTCAATTATTTAGNAAAATTAAATTAATATACACCGAGATTTGAACAATACTNTAGATCATATTTACATGAAAAGGTGCTTGAATTTGGCTCAGAAAGCCCTGGGAAAAACATACCCTAATCCACTAGTTGGAGCTGTCTTGGTTTATAAAGATCAAATTATTGGTGANGGGTGGCACCATCAAGCAGGTTCACCACATGCTGAAGTAAATGCGATTTCCAGTGTTCAAGATAAATCCCTGCTTTTAAAAAGNACATTATATGTCAATCTAGAACCTTGTTCACATTTTGGAAAGACCCCTCCCTGCGTAGATATTATAAAAAATAACTCTATACCAAGAGTTGTTATTGGTTCTATAGATCCTAATCCAAAAGTAGCTGGTAAAGGAATTAACGCATTAAAAAAATGGGGATGTGAAGTAAAATCTGGTATTTTGAAAAAAGAATCAGATTTTCTCAACAGACGTTTTTTTACCTTTCACCAAAAAAATCGTCCGTACTTAATTTTAAAATGGGCTCAAACTTCAGATTACTTTATTGCACCATTACTAGAAAAAAGAAAATCAAACAATGTTTTTTGGATTTCCAACTCAAATTCACGTCAACAAGTACACAAATGGCGAAGTGAAGAAGCAGCTATTCTTGTAGGAGTTCAAACAGTAATTGATGATGACCCAGAGCTAACAACTAGAGATTGGAAAGGAGAAGATCCATTGCGNTTGGTATTTGATCCCAATCTGAGGACTCCAAAAAANTGTATNTTAAATAAGGATAATAAAAAAACANTTTTTTTTAATCNAAAAAAAGTCTTGGAAAAAAATNCNATAAAAAAACATGTGTTGTTAAATCCCTTCGAATTAGATTCTTTTTTTTCCTACTGCTATAAAAATGATATTCAATCTGTAATTGTTGAAGGTGGCAAAAAAACACTTCAAAAATTTATTGATTTTGGATATTGGGATGAAGCACGTGTTTTTACATCAAATAAAAAACTGAAAAAAGGTGTTTCCGCCCCAAATTTTGATCCAAATCCATTGTTTAATGAAAACCTCAATGGAGATAAATTAAATTATTATTTCAATTAAATTTTTCAAGTAAAAAATTTGGACAACGCATTGGGAGTTTTTTCTTTGGAGATAAAAAAGCTAAAACCGTATTTCCAGTACAAATAATTTTATTGTTTTGATTGATAATTTGATAATCAAACTCTAGTGTCGCCTTAGGGACTCTATTTAAAGTTACTGTAACCCGAAAAGTATCTCCGAAAAATAAGGGTGTTTTATAGATAACCGATGCTTTAACAACAGGCATTAAAATACCTTCTTTTTCCATTTGAGCATATGATATATTCATCTTACTTAGCCATTCAAGCCTTGCTAATTCGAAGTATTTGAAATAATTGCTATGATGGACAAAACGCATTTGGTCAGTTTCTCCGTAACGAACAGTAATAGATTTTGTAGTGTATTTCATACAAATTTAAAATTAATACACCATGTAGAAACTTTATAAATTTTTCATCAAAAAATTGACGTCAGAATATCTAAAAAAAAAAGTTAAAATTCAATAGGTATTTCATTTTTTTTTTTGGTTTTTTTAATCAATATTTGTTAAACACAATGTTAGATCCAATAAACCATAAAAATAAATCAAATACAACGTCAAATAAATGAACTTAAGCGCCTCATCTGTTTGGGAGAAATGTCTTGCTTTTATAAAGGATAATATTCAACCTCAAGCATATAAAACTTGGTTTTTACCTATCAAACCGGTGAAGCTTAACGGAAACGTACTCAGTATAGAAGTCCCTAGTAAATTTTTCTACGAATGGCTTGAAGAACATTATGTAAAGCTTTTAAAAACAGCTTTGCAAAAAGAGTTAGGTAATGATGCGAGATTAATTTATTCAATAAGGATGGAAAACACCCTTGGAAATAAAATAGCTTTTACTGAAAATATTCCAAGTAATAATAGAGCTGGAATGCTACCTCAAGATGTAGACGCCCCTTTAAATTCTCAAGTAACAGAATTAAAAAATCCTTTCATAATTCCTGGTATTAAGAATTTACAAATCGAATCCCAACTTAATCCAAGCTATAATTTTGAAAACTTTTTAGAAGGTGATTCAAATCGTCTTGCCCGTTCTGCCGCTCTAGCAGTTTCAGCTAAACCTGGAGGAACTTCTTTCAATCCACTTTTGATTTTTGGAGGTGTAGGATTAGGTAAAACGCATCTTGCTCATGCTATTGGTGTTGAAATTAAAGAAAAATATCAAGATAAGACTGTCTTATATATTGCAGCAGAAAAATTCACTCAACAATATATCGAAGCCGTTAAGAGAAACACAAGAAATGATTTCATTCACTTCTATCAGATCTTAGATGTTCTAATTATTGATGATGTCCAATTCTTATCGGGTAAAACAGGAACTCAAGATGTATTTTTCCATATTTTTAATCATCTTCACCAAAATGGGAAACAAGTCATACTAACTTCTGATAAGGCACCAGTTGACATGCAAGACATTGAGCAACGTCTACTTTCTAGATTTAAGTGGGGTTTGTCTGCAGAATTACAATTACCAAATTATGAAACTCGTATTTCTATATTAAAAAATAAACTCTACAGAGACGGGGTGAAAATTAGTGAAGATATTATAGAGTATGTTGCCAAAAATATTAAAACTAACATTAGAGAACTTGAAGGCGCAATAATTTCTCTTATAGCACAATCCTCCTTCAATAAAGTTGAAATAACTCAGGAACTTGCTCAAGATGTGGTAATGAAATTTGTGAAAAATACAAAAAGAGAAGTTTCTATAGATTACATTCAGAAAGTTGTCTCAGACTATTTCCAAATGGACGTTGAAACTTTGCAGTCCAAGACCCGAAGAAGACATATTGTTCAAGCACGCCAACTTGCTATGTATTTTGCAAAAAAATTCACTAAAGCGTCATTGGCGAGTATTGGTAATCAAATTGGCAAACGTGATCACGCCACTGTACTTCATGCATGTAAAACTGTAGATAACTTAACTTTTACTGATAAACAGTTTCGTAAATATGTTGAAGACTTAAGTCAAAAACTAACCCTGTAATACTTAAATTATATGATGTCTACAAAAAAACTCATGGTTTGCCTGGGTAATTTTTGTAGGCCTACACTTGAACAAGGAATTTTGAAATCAAAAGTTATTTCAA
>PAYI01000002.1 GCA_002714815.1 Flavobacteriaceae bacterium
CCCGACTGGGTTTTAGAACGAGTAGTAGAAACTGTTGGATGATAGGCAGTATTGAGAAAATTATGTTTTGAACCCCTAGCATAAGGGGATGGAACAACAAGCACCAGAAATTATCTTCACGGTCCTTCTTGGAGGCACCCTGATTATTTGGCTGGGAATAATTCTATTTTCAAAGGCAGTTCTTCGTAAAGAACTTCAAGCCACTACTTTGGAACTCGCCGCCATGATAGCTATAGGAGCTACTCTCGGAAGTCTTTACTTCTCCGAGATTAGAAACTTTGTTCCTTGCGAATACTGTTGGTATCAACGAATTGCAATGTACCCTTTAGCGCTCGTTCTGCTCATTGCAACGATTCGCCGTGACAAGAATATAATCCCATATGCTCTGACTCTGTCGTTAGTAGGATTCGGCATATCTGCATACCACTATCAACTTCAACTTTTTCCTGAGCAAAGCACCTCATGCGGGCTTGATGCATCATGCACATATCGTTGGATAGAAGTATTTGGATTCGTAACAATTCCATTTCTAGCTCTTACAAGTTTCGCTTTCATCAGTATGCTTTTGACAACGACCCCTCGTCCATGGAAGACAACGCAGATATGAATGAAATTGAGGAAGAATTAATAATCGTTGAGCGAAAACGAAACCCAAAAGTTGTCCTCGGTTTCCTCTCGTTCATAATTTTAGTTGCAGCTATTCTCTTGGGAATAACGTTGTCAGATAGCAATGACAGTTCAACAAATTCTGTCAGTAATGAAAATCCTCTTTCCCAAGCACAGGTAGCTCCCGAAAAACAAGGTTCAATTGAGATTGAAGCTGACGACAATGAAGTTCTGTCGCGACTTGAGAAGGGTGAGGTGACAATACTAGGTGACCCCATTCCTCTCGATTCAGAAATTGGCTATCTTGCGCCTTCTTTCAAAGCTCAATTGAATGAGGGATCTGAACTTGTTACTGTTGATCCAGCTGACGGAACAGTCAGGCTCATCGGTTTCTTTGCTCACTGGTGTCCTCACTGTCAACGCGAGGTTCCTCGCGTATCTAAATGGTTGGAAGAAAATGGTGTACCCACCGAAATAGAGATCTTAGCTGTCTCAACCGCTGTACGTGAAGGAACCCCAAACTATCCTCCTTCGGAATGGTTTATTGAGGCACGCTGGCCAACAGATGTTTTCGTAGATAACCAAGATAATGATCTGGCAGCAGCATATGGGCTTGCCGGTTTCCCATATTGGGTCCTTGTGGATGCAACGGGTAGGGTTGTCCATAGAAGTAGCGGTGAGTTAACAGAAGAACAGTTCGGCTATCTAGTGGATTTAGCTATTTCATTAGCACCGAAGCTTGCTTAGGTTTAGGGTTCAGACTCTAAATCCAAGGATTATTGCCAGCAGGTACACCCACAATTAGATTCAGCTGTGCATTCGCACACTGGGGTACAGGGGCAATCGCAGTTTTCATTTATGTTGTTTTCCATGTGATCAGTATAAACGAAAAGATANGTTGAATCATCTGTCTACTTGTATGCTNTCGTACTTTCCATCAATAATGTTTTTAGGTAAGCTTAAGCTGTTGAGCGTTCTCTATGAAACACGCAAGGCTATCGGGTGCGATGCACGATGAAAGTTCGACGACTTTCCTATGCCGATAAAAAAATCCTTAACTATGGAGTCACCTGTGGGGGAAATGACAAATGATCTTAAAGGGCCTTCGGTGCCTCATGTCCTTTTGTGTTTTGGTTTTTTCCTGTTGAATATTGTCTCATTTCAGGTGCAAATATTGCCGAACTTTGATGGTTATACGGATAAAAACTTTTACGGGTTCTTATTTGGTGGATTTTTCGGCGTTATTGCACTTGCGAGATTTGAGTACGTTGATGCATTACGTGTCCGGTCTCGTAAATCATTTGAGTGGACACTCATTTCAGCAAAAAAGCTTGTACGGTCTTTTACGCTTCTTGGTTGGTTGTTTAGTGTATGGCATGCAATTAGCTGGGTCAGAGAACTAACGAGACTATGGAGCTGATGCAAATATGAATTTTTTTGTCTTTTCCTCTTCTCCTATAATTTTTGTGAAGCGGCTCTTTCTTGTGCTTCTTGCTTGGGCCTTGTTATCCGCCATTCATGCTCCAGAAGCAGGTGCCGGTTCGTTTGCGCAACAAAGCAACCAAAATAGTAAAGATGCTCAGGTTTGTGATGGGGAATCAGTAATTGATTTATTGGTCATGGTTGATGAATCCGGCTCAATGACCAAAGGAAGGAAGAGCGAAACCGTAGCAACGGCCTTAAAAGAAATTAGGACAGAACTATTACGAGCTTCTGGAGAGAACATAAACGTACGAGTAGCTTTAGCTTCCTTCAGGGGGGTACCTGGAGATCCAGCTAGAGCCAAGTTTTCTCCCGACCCACTAACCGAAAAGGAAATATCAACTGTCACTGACAAGGTCTACCCAAATTTGGAGCTTACTGGGGACGAATACACGAATGGGACAAACTATCTTGCCGCATTCGAGCGTGCAATTGAAATTTTTGAATCCTCATCTGCCAATAATTGTAGAGTTCTTGTTTTCTTTACTGATGGCGTTATTGATGAAGTTGACGCAAACGGAAACACTGTCGCTAAACCGACAGCAGCTCAAGGTCAACGGGACCGTACATGCGAGCCAGGAGGCCTTGCATCAGATATGGCAGATGAAGGTATTACCACCTTTGCAGTTGTTCTGAAATCAGGGACAGCCACGACTGCTTACAATACTCCTAAAGATGCCTCTGATAAGGCCCAAGCAAGCCTCGAGATGCTATTAGCTATAACTGGAGAAAATCCTAGTGACTCCGGTTTGGACGTTCTGATGGAAGAATTTGAGGCTGGGTCCTTCGATCTTGAAAAGAGCTCATGTGAAAAAGATTATTCTGGTCAGATAATTACCGCCGATAATGTGAGTGAGCTAGTTAACTCTCTACTCATTCCTGTTTTTAAAGTGACTTATTTAGAGTGGCCTGACTGCCCTGAATATGACTCAAGCGGAACTCTATCAACATCTAGCCTTCCCTCTGGAGTGTTTATTGAATCAATAAAAATACAAATCCTTGATGGGAAATTGATAGGCGCTGTGGCAGCTGGCAAAGGCTTAGGGCCATCACCTTCCAACCCAACNAGCATGCTCTCAATGGATGCGCAAGAGCTGAAAGACCTTGAATCCGGATGGAGTCTGTCACTGACTATTAGGAGTTCCACTGAGCAATCACCAACTCTGAAATGTTGGGTCCTCCCAGCTGAGTTAGCATCATTAGATGGCGACGTCTTAAACAGCGGGCAAGTGGTCAATGCGATTGATAAAACACGTGATGGTCNATACAAACCATCTTCAGTTGACCTTTCAGTGAATCTGCCGAGCTCATTGAGCAAAGATTGCCTAACCTTAAAGGGCACTATTACTAGTTTGGGAGAATCAGGAAGTTGCTNATCCGAAGCTCTCTTGTTTNCCAACATTGAGATTGACTCACTAGTAGNTGATGATGNGAAAAATTTCAAGGACTTGNCGGTATGTTTTGAGCCAGAATTTGGTGAAAATCTCTTCTATTCAAACTGTGAGACAAATAGCCTTGATTGGCCTAGGTCTGAAGTNTCTTTTGATACCTCAATTTTCCAAGAGGGCGTAGTCGGTGTTGATTGTCAGGATCCNGAGTTNTTNGTTGATAACGGNGCATTCGTGAGTGTTTCNTGCAATTTGAATGAGTCAGATGAAGCTGGAANGACCCGATTTGATATTCAGTGGAATGGTAAAAATGCTGATCCATGGTTTTTTGTGACAGATGAGGGGGCTTCTAGTTCTGTTGAAGTTAAACGTCCCCCCGGTCCATCCAATCCATATGAAATTAGAGCCCAATTTGATGGAGCGTTGAGTGGCATTTTATGCGTAATTCCATCTGAGATACGTGGGGAGAATATAAACCCAATAGATTTAGGCGAAGACGGTTGCCAGACTATTGATTTCTTTAATGTCGCTAAAGAAAAATTGGGGAACTTAATTGAATGTTCTCAAAGTGTTCTTGAAATAGGGTCTGCTGGCGAAGAGGTCCCGAAAGGACCATTGAATGCACAGACCCCATGTGAGATCATGCAAGCAGGTGATNCAAACATAACGGTTGANNTATCGCTTTCTCCTGCTCAGACCGATTTTGGTGAGCGAAAAGTGGANTGGTCTATCAACATAANCGATGGTTCTTGCGAGAACTCCGATAGCTCNAACTCTNAGTTCGGGCAGATTTGTCTCCAAACCTTAGATGAGCTTCCAAATACAAAATACGATAAAGAAGCAATTGAGTTTTCGTTGAACGCCAAGTTAGTTATTGGTAGCGAGACAGTAGTTNCAGGATTAGAGGATCCAATCAAGCTTANTGTAATCATTGATTACAATAAGCGGAGCAATATCTGGGTCGGTATCTTCNTCGGAGTCATTCTTTGTATCCTTATGGCTGCTTTGGCCTATGGAATTTGGGCATTTGCTATNAAGAAGTCAGCGAGGTTGGGCTCATTGGCAGGACTGGCTTATACAAGCTTTGACTTTGAAGCGAGTACTGAAAAATTAAACGAAAATTCAAAAATCCGTCTAAACGTCAATGAACTTGACAAATGGGTGGTTGACCCAGGTAAGGATATTGGTTTCCCCCAAGTCATAAATGGGAATAGGACCATGAATTTAGGGANTGCAAGATTTGANGCTCGTTCAGCTCAATGGTGGAGGTTTGGGATTCTTTCAAAGGGCGGATGGCTTNACCATGAACGAGAGGGTTGGGTATTCAAAGCGAAGCCCAGTAGTTCTTCTGTTGAAGGTTTAGCGCCTTTAACTTTTGACTCGCTGGTTATCGTTGGAGTCGAGCTAAAAGTTGAGAAACCAAAGGCAGTCGTATATTTAATAAGTCCGATTAACGACCAAGTGCTTGAAACTATATCGAACCAAAAGAATGTCGCTCATGAGTTGTTCTTGGAGCTTGAGAAAGAGTTTCAAAAGCTGGATATAGAAGAAGGCGGTGATGACNCACCTCCGCCAGTTTCGCCAGTTCCGCCACCGCCNCCACNGCCACCNCCGCCACCNCCGCCACCGCCNCCACCGCCGCCNCCNCCNCCACCNCCGGGANTCCNGTAGGNNAGAANGAAAATTAGTTTCAGTCAAATGAGGTATATCAAGTCAACTTAATAGGAAAGATCAATAAAAATATGATTAAAAAGTTCAAAGTTTTTATAGTAAANNTAAAAAAAACAAATCATGTTCATAAAGAACTGATTACGAANACAGGGNGTAATAGCAATGTATAGCAAATTTCTATTTCTAGGATTGGGCGGATCTGGNGGGAAAACACTCCGNTTTCTGAAGCGTGACATTTCGAGATGGCTTGAAAGGAATGGAGCATCCCCAGAAATTCCNAAAGGTTGGAAGTTCCTTCATNTAGACACCCCAACTAATCCCGACGGGGATGAGCTAAATGATGTAGTGCCACAAATTGGCATAGATGAGTATCTGGGNCTCATNGATCCTGGTATAGACATGGGGGCCGTCCAGAATAATCTTGACAGTAAAAGTGATCTCTTGACAGAGTCAATGTCATGGAGAGTCAATCCAGCTTCTGTCACTGTTCCTTTGACTTTAGGAGCGGGGCAATTTAGAGCTATCGGAAGAACCGTTGCAATGTGGTCCACAAGCAGGTTAAGGTCTGCGATCGCGTCCTGCGTATCGGACCTCTCCAGCGGTTCTGTTGAAACCGAGTTAAATGAGCTATATCAACAAGTCAATGGTGAGGAACCGGGAGAAGGAGATATGAGAACCTTTGTGGTCGTAGTCTCTTCCCTGGCAGGTGGAACGGGAGCCGGCCTGATGCAAGATGTCTGTGACATTATTCGGGCAATGGATCTTGAATTTAGTGATCAAATCTTCAGTATTCTCTATGCTGCTGAAGCATTTGACGCCTTGGGTGGTGATGGAACTGGGGGCGTTCAACCAAATTCGTTAGCTGCCTTTTCAGAGCTACTCAACGGATACTGGTACAACGGTCAAGACCCGCAAAATATTCCGGTAAATCCCCCAATTGAAGACCNGGTTTTACAGTCAGCTGGCCTTCCTAAAACAATTAAACGTAGTGGGCCCAACTATCCATTTCTAGTAGGTCGAAAGAACACTGGTGGAATTGATTATGAGACTCCCACTAAGTTATTCGAAATGATTGGCAGTTCGCTATTGTCGTGGGTAACTAGTCCAGTTGTTGCTGAAGAATTNTTGGCTTATACAATTACGAACTGGGATAATGCAGCCACCTCGAAAAGCGGCCTAGATACCGTTGACCTACTTGTAAACTCGGGGAGCACAGAATTAGGCGAGCAAGGCATGCCTGCCGTTTCAGGTTTAGGGTTTGGCCGTCTCTCTGTCGGTACCGAGTATTTCGAGGAATACGCTATGCAGCGGATTGTGAGAAGCGCACATTCTCATGCGATGAATTATCACTTGTATTCCACAGATGCTGATGACCTTAAGGTNATCTCAGACGATGATGGTACACCCTTGCATACAAACGACCCAGCTGAAATATCACGAAGAATCGCTCAGCGAAATCTAACATCGTTCCTCCGAAANGCGAAATTAGATGAAATAGGTCCAGACGCAAACGACATCATAGACCGACTCATTCCGCTCAACAGACAAGAAATTGAAAGCGAGCTTGAATCNGGNATCAAGAACATATCAGGTTTNAATGGAAACGNAAAAGACCAAACTGCGCCCGAGTGGTGTCGCGTAATATCTGATGCGTACACAATCACAAAGGACGATTATCACAGAAAATTTANAGATGGNCTAGATAAGCAATCCGTTAAATGGGTAAAAGAAATCCAAGAGGATNTNCTCNTAGCCGCAGAAGAATTCATTAGTAGGATTGGTTTGTACGCAACTTCTCAGCTGTGCTTCCTTGTCGCCGATACTCTCGAAAATGAAACAGCAGAAAACCTGCACTCTGAAGCAGAAACAAATAAGGAATGGGCAAGTAANTCACTTGAATACGGCTTGGTCAACCTTCAGGGAGCTCAAGGGAAGTTATCAGCACAGGCTCCGGTCGTCGCTGAAGCAATAGCGGAAACCAAAAGGGTTGAAACTTTCTTTGGGGATTTCCTCCGGATGTCAAGAGCGCAAGAACTTTGTAGCCAGTTAGCGCAGAAACTATTGCGCCCTTTGGGTCGCAGTATTAGGGACGCTCAGGAAACTGCAGAGTTTGATTGGGATGATAGCTCTACCGGTAAGGCACCTATCGCTTCTTTTGTGCCTTGGAATGATGAGTCTCCACCNGAGGCTTTGAAACCTCCCGTAAGTGAATATACACTAATTGACCCAGAGACCTATCCAGATANATTTACTGAACTATCTCAACAACAGATGAAATCTGAAGGAACCGATGATATCCAGATTGAGATTCAAAGNGCNATACTATNCTCGGATTGGATCAGGGAAACTCAAGATACAAGCAAACCAAAAATTAGAGATCTATTGACTCTAACGGCAGAGACTTCTTGGAAGCCAGAGGCAGATTGGCTCGAGGAACCGTCTCGGAATCTGAAAGCTGCNGTCCGAACCGATAGACAATCGCTAATCAACAGAACTTTATTTTGGTTGCGNCAGCCCGGTTACCCTATAGGGGTTTTTNTAGATACAAGCNTNCGTTCNTATCTAGGGGATGAAGAACTCTTATCTACCGAAACACTCTCGGACGTTGAAAAAGAAGCTAGNAAAGTAAGNTTCATGTCACAATTCAAAGCGGCTCTTACCTCTTCCGAACCACTGATAAATATAGATAATAATTGCTATCAACAAGTCCATAACGTGACTGGTAAAGGTGGAACGAAATTTTACTATGCTTTCAGCGAAATCCCATTAGACACACATCCTGTTGGGGCTGACCTTAAAACGTATTTGGGNAGTCTTGAAGCATTTAAAGATTCAGGAGGACCTTCCTTTAATATNGATTCAACTATTTCGCATATAAANATTACAACAGCAATTGCGGCACCCGTCTCGCCNCTAGTAATTGATTCGATTTGGGAACCGATAGCTAAGGCTTATCAGATGATATCTACGAATGATGGGCAGGGGATGTCATCATTTTGGTTGCGCCGAAGAAGCAGAGTCCACCAGCGNTTCATTCCAGCCCCGCAGCAAGTAATTATGTCAATGATTAGAGGATGGGTAACAGCTGGTCTCTTGGGTGTTTTNGGCGAGTCNCAGCTCCACCCAAAGNCTNGTGTCTTGAAGATTGGTTTAGATGGTGAAGTCGCATCGGCTGANTTCCCTTACCCGCTCCTNTCTGAAGTCATGGATGCACAAGAAGAGTTACCTGCGATCCTCGAGGCGTTGCCTCTTGCGTATATGAAATGNAATACTTTAAATAACGTAACGCCCTTGGAGCCCTATATTCGGTTGCGTGATTTAGGGCGACAAGCTGGCAGCATTGAACTTTTCGGGTACGACAANCTATCCCTNGAATTAGATCAATGGGTTAAAGATGGTTCGTACCCTAAGAATGCACTTTCTGCTCCAACGTTAAAAGAACCTGTGANTGGAATTGCTACAACACCTGAGGACAGGCTTGAGATGTTGATTGAGAAGTTGCAAGGCCGAATACAACGCCTAGAAGAAAGACAAGAAGCCTTTATGAGACAAGCATCTGCTTCTCCTACATTGCTAACCACNAATAAGCCATCAGGACTGTATGTTCTTTTGCATAGAGCTCTNATGCAAATGGAGGTGGCTGCCGAGGAGGCTAAGCAAAATATGTCTGCTCGACATGCGGCTGAGGATGATCGGTGACCAGAACTCAATCTACTTCAGAAGGGGGTAAGAGCTTAGTTGTGCTCTTTTACCACCAAAGCGACGTGGAGATAAATGCTGGAATTGCGGAAATCATTCAGCGATCAGGCAATGGTGAAGTTTCCAACATCCTGATCACAGAGGTCAGAGGAGATGTAGAAGGTTCCTTTATCTTGGAGAATGGTACTCTGCGTGAAATCAATCTAAATAATGAAATTTCAACCCTATCTGGCATCTTCGAATTATCAAGAATTGATATTGTGGCTAATTGTTCCGGAAGNCTTAATAAACAATGTCAAGAACAACTTTCAACTGCTGTAGCCAAAGCCGTATTAGCATTGCAATTGCTTGCTGCNGGAGCCTCNATCNATGTGCGGGACCACCGGATCTACTTTCCAGAATATGGAAATTTTGGAGATGCCTCAGGAATACTAACTGGCCAAGCCAACTCAAGACTTGTCGTTTTGCCATTAGATAAAGCAAAAGATACTGCGGTTTCTCAGGAGGTAAGTTATAAAGAGAGAGCTCTTTTCGCTTCTCATGTTTCCACTGAAATCTTATCTATTTGTGGATTATGGCTAACTCAGCAGGGGAATGCTTTGGAGGGCATCATGCAGTTNCCCAGCGGTGATGGAGACCAACCTATACAACTTATAAGGTCATACGTGAGAACTGCGTCTTCATCGCTTCATGCATTGGGTACGGTTGTCGATTCTTTCTTCGTAGGGAATTTACCTGTCCCACAAGGAAAGNTGCCTGCCCCGAATCCATATTTTCTTGCTCAAACTGCCGCTGAAAGAGTTCATCATCGTAATTTTAGGCTTCGACCGGAAAGCGACTTACAAATTGAGAAGGAATTATCTGGCCNAGAATTACTAAAATTGATTTTCAAGAGGATGATCAAAGATCTTCTCCAAATCCATAAGATTTTTAAGCATGGGCTTCAATCTCGAGTAAAGGCTGATATTGATATTGTCGCACAGGACATGATAGGCAAGAACGCTTGGCTACAAGTAATTACTAATGAGGATAAAGCTTCTAAGTCTTTAACACAGGATGAGATAGATNAGACTATTAATTCTATTAANCAACTTGTAGATAAGCCTGAAAACGCTTTTGTCTATGGAGAAGAATGGACAAAAAGCCTTGAGCTTTNTTTGGGCATCGTAGATGGCGCTGAAGAAGCTGAAGAACTTCGNCAAGTGGCNGGAAANCCNAAATGGGTAGCCATTGAAATTGATTCGTTAGTTCCGGATTTCAATCTNGATCTAACAAGAATGGCGGAGAACCTGGGNGTGGTANACACTCAAGAGACTTCTGAGGTCGAANCAGCAGACAATCGCAGTCAACCNAATCTNNTACAAATGATCACCCAAAGGTTTGAAGACGAGACNAAAAGAGCGCGTGCAAGATTTTCTAGACTCGTCACAAAGCTACAAGAGCTCAAAGAACCTGANGAAGANGAACAGCAACTATCTGCAGGTGTGATTAAGACTCTTTTCGTAACATCCTTCTTTATAATCGCATTCTCCCTTCTTGTCTTTTCGCCATTACACCAGCTCTTTCCTGAAGGGGTCGGCGCAGTATNGAGACTAAGACTATTTATCANTATCTCNTTTCCAGTGNTNCTTGCAATAGCTTTTCTCTTTGGACCNCGAGAAACACAACAACGGCAGATATATCGAACACTTACTTTCGTAATTCTGACTACAGGCACAATCCTANCCCTCAGATTCCCTTCCCAAGTTAATNTNGGAAGCTTTAAGTGGCTAGGCGCTGTTGTAGTGTTTGCTCTCGCAGTTTTAGTATTGGCCAGATTCTTTAATNTCTTTACCAGCGAAGGAANCGATGAAATNCCGAGTAGTGGTCTCGNATTAACAANATGTAAATATGTGCTTCCAATCTACATCTTCATCACATCAGTNTTTGCTTTGAATAACGACNNTTACCGACNTGCTAATTTTGATAATGATTCAGGTAGCTTCCTGANATTAACTCTTGTAGCAGGGTTCGCACTTTTGCTATCAAGCGGATTTTACGTTTCGCTNACACGACAACGCCAAGAGAATACNTTTAACACTTGGAAAAGGCAGTATCTGTGGTTTNCGGATGAAGCGAAAGAAGCTGCGTACGAGTTACGTTTGGTGGAAAATTATAGAACTCAATGGCTCGGCACCGCACTTGTCCTAGCGCGCTTACTACACTACCCTCACGGCCTTCCCGTAGANCAAGACATTCTAGGAGACCCAAGAATATCTCACCCGTCAGAAGCTCAAAAACTTCAAATCATAGGACTTACCCCAAGCGCTGCAGGGATCCAAGCATTCACTGAAAATGCAAACAGAAAAATCAGTGAACCTGGATGGCTCTTGAACCAATATAAAACCATGGTTCATGAATTTGAAAGAAACCAGATTGGGCTTACAAACAATGACCCGTCAGTTACAACTATAAACCCAGAAGCTGATCCTTACCCTGTTCCATTGAGCCTCGCGCTCTCAGGAGAAGCAAGCGGTCGAAGGTGGCCTTTCTGTTACAGAGTGTATGAGGGGCGATACGATAAATTGCTTCGTGATTCTGCAATTCAGAACTTAACGAAATCCCTATTGGAAACCTACCTTGATCAACCTAATTCATATGAAACCTCAAGAGGGTCAGATTCAGGTGACGACCTATCAAAGGCTTTCTCTGAACTATTAACGAATTCTCAACAATTCTGGGTTCCAGCAATTTTTGGCGCAGATACTGCAGTTAAATTTCACGGTCAGCAAAAATTAGCAACAAGGATCTGGTGGCCAGCAGATCTATTAAAAAAACCAATGGAAAACGAAAATGAATGGTGTGAAATAAATACTGCAACAACTTCCTCAACGATGACCTCAATATTTGCGCAAGTTATTAGGGTTGATGTTTCCGAAACTACTTCACTGTCTTCATTCCTCATATAGGACTTTAAGAACAAATGTTTCTCTTTCAACGGATTACAGCAAAGTTCACAACTCAAAGAAACCAGTCGTCAATTTTGGTTAAAATCATCTGATGGACCAAGACGATTCTCCAAGTCCCCTCGATAAGAGATTAAACCCCAATCGGCCTCTAAAACCACAACAAACTAGTAGCCAAAGCAACGATACTAATAGTAAAGAGCCAATCCCACCGCCACCACCGCCACCACCGCCAGTCGCACAGCCGAAGGTCCCAAGACAGTTCAAAAGGGTTGACAGCAACGCTTCCAAAAAATCTGATGAATTAGATAAGCAGCAACTAGATTCTCTCAAACGCGTCAGGGCTCCTTCTTTAAATAACACAACCCAAGTAGCGCCCCGATACGTGGCTGTCGCAACGATAACTATCGCCCTTGTAATCGGTATCATCCTTCTAGTAACCCAACAACAAGACTCAAATCAGAACACAGATCAAGTTGCATCGGAAGAAGACTCGAATGTTAGCGACAGTGAAAATATAACGCCTCAGGAGAATCAGATTGAAGAAGAAAGTTTTGAGACACCAACTCAAACTCCTGAACCTACGCTTCCTCAACAACAACTACCCGAGTCAAATATTCCCATTGATCTGTATGCTCCACCTAAAAATCTGGGTTCTCTAGTGGAGTCTTCCAAAGAGTTGGTTGTTCAGGTCTGGTGCGAAGTATCACGGGTTAATAATGAATGGTATACGGGGACAGGGTGGCCTATTCAAGTGGGAAGAGAAATACTATATGTCACGAATCATCATGTTGTAGAAGGTTGCGAAATTCCGGGTAATAACGAGATTGAGTTACTTGTTGGAGATTCGCAAGAGACGGGTGAGTACGTGTCCGGTAAAGTCATTGCATATGACCAAAGCAGAGATCTAGCAATCATCAGAAGCGAACTTATCCTTCCCCCTTTAACTCCATCTTCTGATTTTAAGGTTGGTCATTGGGTCATGGCAGTAGGAAATCCTGAAGGCCTCATTAAATCAGTTAACTTTGGATCGATATCAAATATTGCCACAGAAGAACTTAGATATGAGACTGATTCACCTTACACCTTTCGGGTTTTTGAAGCCATCTATATCGACGCAGCTATCAATAAAGGAAATTCAGGAGGTCCTCTCATTAATTCAGTTGGTGAGGTAATCGGCATTAATACAGCTGGAATAGAAGACTCAGAAAATATTGCGATAGCAGTTCAAGTCCAAGAGCTATGTTCGCAACTCCTTAACTGCAACAAGTCTCCTTGGGTACTGAGATAAATTTATGCAGATAAAAGATTTCCTAACTTTTCAAGCTGCTCTTCACTATTTCCCAACGTAAGTTCTAGTTGCCTCATCATAAGGAAGAAGCGGTGCAATGGGTAGTCTCGATCAACCCCGACGCCTCCATGTAAATGTGTAGCTGCGTGAACGACGCGAAAGCCAGCTTCCGAGGCCCACCATCTTGCGATAGCAACTTCCCTCGACGCGCTTTTGTTTGCGGAGATCCTCCACGCAGCTTGTCGCGAAGTTAAGCGCACTGCTTCAGTATCAATGTAGGCATCACCAGCACGTTGACTAACAGCTTGAAAAGTTGCGATAGCNCGATCAAATTGTTGCCGTATCTTGGTGTAATCGGATGCAAGACCNAAAGAGGCTTCACAGGCGCCCGCCATTATGGAACAGATCGCTGAATCTATCCGCAACCGCAACCAANTCAGAAATTCCTCAGCTGAAATTTCNCCNAGTTNCTCAGCTTCTACGTTTTCGAGAGTTANNGATGCTTGCGGATNCCCTGTTGTAGTTATTTGAGNTGATTTTGTTAAACCAGCGGAATCGGTTTTTACAACGTACACGCTACCCTCANAAGGTATCAGAAGCACGTCGGCTTCGAGCCCAAAGGAAATGAAGTCATACGATCCGGACAATTTNTTGTCTTGGNTTGAAATTTCCGATGTNCTGATTATTGCGCTTGTTACTATAAGNTCNCCAGCAGCGATCTTTGGGAGAAGNTGATTTCTTTGAGTCTCTGTCCCGAANTCTTGGATTGGTAAAGCNCCTGTNATGATTGTTTCCATAGCAGGTACTCGGGCGGCGAATTCTCCAACTAATTCTAGCAATGCGGTTATGCTGAGGAAACTGAGCCCAGCTCCACCGTATTCTTCGTGAATGCTGGCTCCGATTATTCCTGTTTCGGCAAGAGAATTCCAAAGGTCTTTATCAAAGTAGTTAGCAGAGTTTTCTAATGTCCTGAGGTGCTCGTGTGTGACTTTGTCTTCAAAGATTTGGCGTGTTAAATCGCTGATNGCTTGTTCTTCTTCTGAAAAGTCAAAGTCCATTTCTGTTCCTATCGGTCTGCACGCGGGAAACCCATCCCGAACATGGTTATTAGATCTCGTTGCATCTCATTTGTTCCGCCACCAAACGTGAGGATCACGAGACCTCTATAAAGAGACTCCAGTCGCCCTTCCTTATCAAAGTCATCGTTTACGAGATAGGCGACTTCGTTATAGATTTGCATCAATTTTCTGAAAGCCCTTGTGTAGAACTCGGTTCCATAAACTTTGACGGATGATGAGTCTGCCACATCAAGGTGTTTGGTTGCCACGCTCCAGGCGACTTTCCAGTTCAATAGTCTAAGGAATTCAAGTTCAGCGGTTACTTCTGCTAGGTTACGACGCACCCAAGGAATATCAATCACCCGTGTTCCATCTGTCCGACAGTTCTCCTTTGCCCAAACTAAGGCTTCATCAATGCATCTTTCAACCAAAGCCGATGAGCAAAGTGTCACCCTCTCACGATTAAGTTGGCTAGTGATAAGACGCCAACCCTGATTTTCCTCGCCAATTATTGCAGAAGCTGGAACGCGAACATCATCAAAAAATGTGTGATTAATATTGTGAGATGAGAGCAGAGATAAAGGTTCAATTGTGATGCCCGGCGTATCAATGGGAATAGCAAATAGCGATATCCCCTTATGCTTAGGAACATCTAAATTAGTGCGGGCGGCAAGCCAGATATAATCGCAACCCAACGCAAGACTGGTCCATGTTTTCTGACCATTAATAACGTATTCGTCCCCGTCACGCACTGCTTTCGTAGTCAATGAGGCCAGATCTGTCCCCGCATCAGGTTCGCTATAGCCGATACAGAAATGAAGCTTTCCCGCAGCGATCTGCGGAAGAAAAAAGTCCTTCTGTTCATCAGTTCCATATTCCATAATTGTCGGACCGACGGTATTGATCGTAAGCATTGGAGCCGGCGATCCGACACGCATTGTCTCGTCATAAAAGATGAATTGTTCAATGGCGCTTTTTCCCTGGCCTCCGTATTCCTTAGGCCAGCCCATGGCAATCCAACCATCTTTACCTAATTGCTCAACAAGCTTCCTTCGAACCGGTCCCGTTCCCTCTTCTAATTTCTGCAACTCATGAATCTCGGGAGTAATAAGATTCGTATAGTAAGCCTGAAGCTCTGCTCGCAGAGCCTTTTGTTCATCTGTAAAGTCAATAAACATGACCAGTACCCTTCCGGTCTCTATTCTTACGCACGCCTCTCTAGATTTCCACTCTAATAAAATTCACTCATTCAGCCCTTTTAAAAAATCTTCAAGTTCTGATACAAGTTCAAATGGCTGATTCTCAAACTCACTTATTTGGCCTGTTCCCATAATCTGAATCCAATCACCTTCATATTCAGTAATGAAGGAAGGTAAATCACCCGCAGCCCTTAGTTGCGATGCTGTCGCCTCGCCTTTATGGATTAAACGAATATCAAGGTCACTGGATTTACAAACTGTTTTCCACTTCCTTTTCCCGAATGGGTTCCACCCGTGTGTTAACTCACACAAACTGCACGAACTCTTCCCAATAATTTTTGAGATTGAGTACCGAAGTTCTCCAAGGAATGAGCCGTCAGCGTTATAGATGCCAAAGACAACCTTATTCTCACTCATGTGAAACCAACCGACCATCCATTTTCAGAAATTGAACTCCACTTAACCTGAACGCAAAGGAACTGAGAATGAGAACTACTCCTGCAACTATAATGAATGTTACCTCCGGGCCCGGGCCTGCATATAAAGGAGCCGCTAGCAGAGCAGCGATGCCTGCCCCTATCGAGCTCGCCGCTGCAACGAGACCCTGACCTGTAGCACGTTCGTTCTCATCAGTTGCGGCCACCATAGCTGCATGACATGCTGGCGACCCTACCCCTTGGCCAAGAGCTTCAAACATGGCTAACACCATGAGTAATATTGGCGATGCAAGGAATCCATAGATAACTGTCATAGGGATAATTATCGATACGGCGAATAATGCTGCTCTCCACGGTCCTGCACGATCAATAAATTTACCTGCCATACTTGCAACGATCGCAAAAGGAATACCGTACATCGTTAAGCTAACCCCTACGAAAAGAGTACTTGCACCCAAATCCTCCATAAACCGTGCCCATATCGCCTCATACATCCCTGCGGGAAAGAAAAGGGCTGCTCCAAGAAGAACAGCTCCCAATGCTTCCCTTCGACTCAGGATACGGAGCGCTGATTCAGATCGTGAGATTTTATTTTGTACTTGTGGCGGCGGAGAGAAG
>PAYI01000003.1 GCA_002714815.1 Flavobacteriaceae bacterium
CTTCCCCCCATACCTTGGGCACTTATTGGATATTCATTTAAAAACCAATTCGCAACATCAATATTGTGAATATGTTGCTCAACAATATGGTCACCGCAGAGCCAATTAAAATAATACCAATTTCTCATTTGGTATTCCAACTCAGTTCGACCAGCTCTCCTTCTTTTTGTCCATACCCCTGCATCATTCCAATATACTTGACCACCTCGGATTTTACCTATTGCACCCTCATCAACACGTTGCTTTAAATCAATATATTTAGACTGATAATGTCTTTGTAAGCCAACAACAACATTTAGTTTTTTAGCCTTTGCAATTTTAGCAGTAGCTAAAACTTTTCTTATTCCAACAGGATCTGTAGCAAGAGGTTTTTCCATAAACACGTGCTTATTGTTCGCAATGGCATATTCAAAATGATAAGGACGGAATCCTGGAGGTGTAGTCAAAATAACAACATCAGCTAAGTCAATTGCTTTTTTGTAGGCATCAAATCCAACAAATTTATTTTTTTCTTTGATTGTGATTTTCCTTTTAGCACCTTTATGAGTGGAGGTGCTATAATCCAGCTTTTCTTCACCTTCGAAATGTTTTTGAATTCCTTTTAAACTTTTTTCAATTCTGTCAGCAAAGGCATCTGCCATTGCAACTAGTTCAACATTTTCATCTGCTGTTAGAGCTTGAACAGCTGCTCCGGAACCTCTTCCGCCACATCCGACTAAAGCTAATTTTAATTTTTTTTCCGCGTGAATGTGGGCCATTTTATCTACCGATAAAGGTACCGTCAATAGTCCACTTGTTGCTAAGGCTGTTTTTTGAACAAAGGATCTCCGAGATTGTTCGGTGCCCTTTATGAATTTATTTTTGTTAATCATCTTTTTTGTTATTATTTAGTTAAATTATAGTTCCAGTATTTTTTTTGTTCTGATTCGGAGGGAGTTTTTTTGGGACGCACTACTCTAAATCCAACAAAAGGTGCGTCCGTATGCCACCATTCGCTTTTTGGTATTTGAGGATCTCTCATTTTCCATTTTTTTGAAGAAGGTCTTCTAGCTGCTGAACGCAAACGTTTGGGTTCATCCATCCAAGAGCCTCCGCGTACCACTTTGGGATAAATTTTGGTAGGTTCTTGGAAAGGATTTTCAACTACTCCTTTTCTAAGTCTATATGCCGTTGGCAGGTATTGATCTAGAGTCCATTCAGCTACATTTCCGTGCATGTCATAAAGACCCCATGCATTTGGTTTTTTTGACCCAACTGGATGATATTTTTCATTACTATTGGAAGCATACCATGCATAGTCGTCTAATGCCTCTGTATCCACTTGAAATGAAAAAGCTCCAGTACTTCCTGCACGACAAGCATATTCCCATTCCGCTTCAGTCGGCAAACGATAAAAATGTCCTGTCATTGCTGAAAGCCACTCACAAAATTTAACAGCAGCTAATTGTGTCATGCAGATTGCCGGAAAACCTTCAATACCCATGCCAAAACTCATTTCTACATAAGGAGTTGTAGCGCCTGATACAGCTTCGATATCAACTTGAACCTCAGAATCCAATGTCTTATCGGCTTGATATGAATCAATTTCTCTTGTTACAAAAAGATTGTATAAATCCCATGTAATTTCATATTTGCCCATCCAAAAATCATCAANAATAACCTCATGTTGAGGTCCTTCGTCACCAAAGTGACCCTTTTCAGACTTTGGGCTACCCATTACAAATGTTCCTCCTTTTATGAACTCCATCTCTAATTTATTATCATTAGCTATATTTTCTTCGTATTTATCTTGTGCAAATACGAAAGAAGATATTAATATAAGAGATACAAAACTAATTTTCAATTTTGATTTTTTCCTAATATAATTAATACTTGAAAAGATCAAAAATTTATATGATTATTTAATTAATATATAATTNTTTTTATTTATCAAAATATCATTTTCTNTCATAATTTTTATTGAATTAATTAATTTTTAGTGTATGATTTGTGAAAATCTAAATATTTGTATAATTTGAGGGCCGATAAATTNTTTTAGGTTTTTTAAAATTCCTAAAAAAAATATAATCATAAACTAAACTAAATTTAAAACAAAACCAAACTAAATGAAACAAATGAAATTTAAAAATCTGCTTTTATGCTTATTTTTTTTAGCTGCAGGTTTCATATCTGCGCAGCAGACTATTCAAGGAATTGTCTCAGATGAGTCAGGACCTCTCCCTGGTGTAAGTGTCTTGGAAAAAGGAACGACAAATGGNGTGGTTTCAGATTTTGATGGAAACTATTCTATTACAGTAACAAATAGTGANGCAATCCTTGTATTTTCATACATCGGATTTCTTTCCCAAGAAATTCAGGCTAATTCTGACGAAATTAATGTGACATTAGCTGCTGGATCAGATGAACTTGATGAGGTGGTTGTGACTGGATATGGAACTCAACGAAAAGCAACTATTACAGGGGCTGTAGCTGCTATCAAAGGAGATGATATTATTAAATCTCCAGCAGTTGATTTAACAAATTCTCTTTCAGGTAGACTTCCAGGACTTGTTGTAATACAAGGTTCTGGGGAGCCAGGATATGATGGCGCAACAATTAATATTAGAGGTCTTAATACTTTAGGTAATTCAAGTCCTCTTGTAGTTATTGATGGAATTCCCGATAGAGATGGTGGAATAGGAAGATTAAACCCACAAGACATTGAAAGTATTTCTGTATTAAAAGATGCCTCTTCAGCAATTTATGGGGCAAGAGCTGCAAACGGTGTAATATTAGTGACTACTAGAAGAGGAGAGTCAGGTGCACCAAAGTTGGAATATAGTTTTAATACAGGTTGGTCAGCACCTACCGTTTTTCCAGAAATGTCAAGTTCATACGAATACGCAAATATCATGAACGAGATACCTATATATAATGACATCCCTGTAAATGAATGGGGTAGTGCTTGGTCTAGTATTCAAAGTAGTGGTGTTTATAATTCACCCACTGAAGGAATTGGAACTCTAAATGCAAACTATAGCCCTGAAGCTGTTGCAGGTTATCTTAGTGGAAATGACCCTTGGAGATATCCAAATACCGATTGGTATGGTGATACTTTTAAAAATGCTGCTCCCCAGCAAAGACATAATCTNTCTCTTTCTGGTGGTGGAGAAAAAGTAAAATATTTTACCTCNCTTGGTTACATTTATCAGGATGCNATTTACGAAAGATCAGCTACTTTTTATAATCAATATAACTTGAGAATGAATATTGATGCCGAAGTAAATGATTACGTGAAAATGAATGTCGGTCTCATGACAAGAAGAGAAGACAGAAATTTCCCTACTGTAGGAGCTGGAGCAATATTCAGAATGCTTCAAAGGGGTCGTCCAACAGAAAATGCATTTTGGCCTTCAGGGGAANCAGGACCNGATATTGAGAATGGTGAAAACCCTGTTACTGTTACTACAGGTGATACCGGTTATTTAAAGAATCCTAAAGATTATATTCAGATTAATGGAGGTGTTAGCATAACTAATCCTTGGATAGAAGGCTTAGAATTAATAGTTAATGGAGCTGTTGATGTAAACAGAGAGACGAACAAGCTATGGCAAACACCATGGGAACTTTACAGTTGGAATGGTGTTGATCAAAGCTCTGCAGGTTTAACAGCGAATGTTAGATCTCCTTTTACTGATGCCAGATTAAGGGAATCAGCAAACAGTGTTCTTAACACTAACTTATCTGGTCAGTTAAGATATAATTTTACTTTTGGNGAAAACCACGATTTTGAATTATTTGCAGGTGTAACTCGTGAACAATTTACAGGATCTAACTTCTTTGCTTTTAGAAGAAATTATATTTCTCCAGCTATTGATCAACTTTTTGCTGGAGGTACTGAAGACCAACTCACAGGTGGTTCGGCTTATGATAGAACTCGTTTAGGTTATTATGGAAGTTTAAAATATAATTATAAAGACACATATCTTGTTGAATTATTATTCAGACGTGATGGATCATACATTTTCCCTGAAGTTGGACGCTATGGTAACTTCCCTGGNGTACTTGTTGGTTGGAATGTTGGAAACGAATCTTGGTTTAATGTAGAAGATATTTCATATTTAAAACTAAGAGCNTCATANGGTGAATTAGGAAACGATCAAGTTTTCTATAACGGNTCACTTCAAGAATATGCATTCCTTTCAACATTTGGNTTTGGAGAATATCCAATTNANNGTAATGTTGTTAAAACTCTTTATGAGACNGTACTTCCAAATCCAAACTTTACNTGGGAGGTAGCTCGNAANACAAATATTGGATTAGANACAAAATTATTCAATCGTGTCAATTTAACTTTAGAATGGTTTAATAACCAACGTGATAATATATTAATTCAACAACAAGGAAGTACTCCTGATTCATCTGGTATAGCGAGTTTATTACCTCCTACTAACTTTGGTAGCATGAAAAATACTGGATATGAATTTAATATTGCATATAATGGTGGNGACTCAAATTATTCAGACCCTAATGCNTTTAGATACACTATNGGTGTGAATGGAGGTTATTCAAAAAATGAAGTGGTNTTTATTGATGAAGTTTCAGGGGCTCCAGACTGGCAATTACAAGAAGGAAAACCTTTAGGNGCNTACTTNNTNTATGAAACTGATGGGGTATTCTTTGATCAAAGTGAGATAGATGGAAATACTGTAGATTATAGTCAAGTNACTCCTCAACTNAANCCAGGNGATNTAAGATTAGTNGATTATGATGGAAATGGTTTGATCGATGGAGATGACCANGTTCGTCANGAAGATGCCTTTACTCCAAGATTACAATATGGAATTACCCTTGATATGTCATACAATAACTTTGATTTGTCANTTTTATTTCANGGATCTTCTGGAGGAATGACAACNTTATTTAATGGTGAATTTGGTGATATTGGTAATTATTACAANTATCAGCATGATAATAGATGGAGTATAGATAATCCTAGTAGAATTCATCCAAGATTAGCATCTAGAGGAGATACNTGGTATACTAATCAATATGGTAATAANACNTACAACTATGGTTATACAGATTATCTAAGACTTAAAAACATTGAATTGGGGTATACNCTTCCTCAAGACCTTCTTAAAGGATTTATTTCAAATGTTAGATTCTATGCTAATGGATTAAATGTATTGACATTTACNGAGTATGATATGGTCGATCCAGAAGTTGCTGGNAGAGGATATCCATTATCTAAGGTATGGAATCTTGGATTAAGAGTTAATTTCTAAAAAAATAATATTAAATTTACAACATGAAAAATTTAAATACTTTAAAAACAGGAATGGTATCAAGCCTACTATTTGTATTATTTATACTAACGGCTTGTAATGATGATTTTTTGGACACGAGTCCGCTAGATAAGATTTCTAGTTCGGCAACGTGGAGTGATGCGACGCTCTCTGAGGCGTTTGTTTTTAGCGTTTATTCATACCTTGGATACGGAGGTTTTGAAGAGCAGATGCTTGCAGTAGTGACTGATGAAGCTATGTTTACTCATGCAGGTAGGAATATCAATACTTTTAACGAAGGTTCTGAATCTCCATCAAACATGTCATGGCAAAGCGCAACATGGAGATGGGGGAGAATGTATTCTGGTATTCGACAAGCGAATGTTGCTCTTGCAAATTTGCCTGAAGCTACATTCGATGATCAAGGTACTAAAGATAAGCTTTTAGGCGAAGCTCATTTCTTGAGAGCTTACTACTATCATCAACTAATGAGATTTTATGGAGGTGTNCCACTTATTGATAGGCCTTACACNTTAGANGATGATCTTTCAATAGCNAGAAATAGTTTTTCTGAAACTGTTGATTTCATTGTTNCAGACTTGGANCAAGCNGCTTCTTTATTAAGCGGAAAAGATATGGCTGATGGAAGAGCNAGTAGGACTGCTGCNATGGCNNTGAAATCACGTGTATTATTATACGCTGCTAGTGATCTTCATGAATCAAGTAAAGCNCCNTCAGGATATGGNACTGACTTNCATNCCTACACTGGAGGTCAACAAGCACGTTGGCAAGCAGCNCAACAAGCNGCGAAAGCTGTTTTAGACATTACAANTGGTTACAAAACAGANCTTTCTGCACCTGTNTCNTATGAAGAAGGAAAAGCCAACGCTGTAGCTATTGCAATGGGNGGTCAAAGTGCNGTTTCTGATGCTTCAGCATCTTCAGAATTAATTTTTGTAAGAACATTATCTTCNAAATATACNCCTGAAGANAATTGGCCNTTGGGAGGTACTCACTTTGGAGTAAATAATGGCCCTAATGGTTACCACAACTGGAGTGGAAATCCACCAATACAGCAAATGGTTGATGACTATGAAATGATGGATGGTTCAAAATTTGATTGGAATGATGCAACTCAAAAGGCTGACCCTTATGCAGATCGAGATCCAAGATTTTATGCTCATGTTCTTTATGATGGTGCGCCTTGGAAACCTAGACCTTCAGACGTAGTTTCTATAGACCCTTTCGATGAAATCCAGACAGGTTACTACGATGATGGAAATGGTGGCTTTATAAGTGGTGTTGATACTAGAGAATCTCCTATTGAAAACTGGAATGGTTCTAGAACTCATTACAATTTGAAAAAGTGGATTGATCCAGATCCTGCATTAAAAGAAAATTTAACAAGCCATCANGTTATACCGTGGCCATTTATTCGCTATGCAGAGGTAGTTTTAAACTATGTTGAAGCAAGTATCAATCTAGGTCAAGAAGCNGAGGCAAGAGCATGGATGAACAAAACTCGCTTCAGAGTAGGNATGCCAGCAGTTACTGAATCTGGTTCAGCTCTTTTAGAAAAATATATCACTGAAAGGAGAATTGAATTAGCTTTTGAGGAACATCGTTATCACGATGCTAGAAGATGGGTAATTGCACCTGAAACTTTAGGTAGAGGTGTTAAGAAAATTAACGTNACAGCTAGTTTAAAGCCTGGAAAGTCTGCNCTTGTACCTTATCGTCATGACAAATCNGTTTATGACTACACATATGAAGTTCAAAATGAAACTTCTATAGAAAACAGAACTTGGAANGATAAAATGTACTATCGTCCAATTAGCAGGAATGAGATGAACAAAAATTCTCTATTAGTTCAAAATCCGGGTTACTAGAAACATCTTTATATTTTATTTATTAAACATATCCTCTTTATAAAGAGGATATGTTTTTTTTGGTTCATTAGAATCCTATAAATTGCTATTAAATTGCGACTGGTTTATGAGAACCCATTTTTTGCTTTTTAATTTGATCATATGTCTATTTACAAGCTGTATCTCAGATAATATTACACAATTCACAGCATTAAGACCAAGTGAAACGAATATCTATTTTCAAAACAAGATTACAGAAGGACCTAATACAAATGTATTACTTTATGAATATTTTTATAATGGCGGCGGAGTCGCTATAGCTGATTTTAATGGTGATCAGAAATTAGATATTTATTTCACTTCAAATATGGAGGAAAATAAAATGTATCTAAATCGAGGAGGGTTTGAATTTGAAGATATTACTAAAATATCAAAAACTCAAGGGAGGAATGGTCCTTGGAAAACAGGGGTAACAGCAGTAGATATTAATGGTGACCAAAGAATGGATCTATATGTTTGTTATTCAGGTATGCTATCAGAAAAAAAGAGAAGAAATCAACTCTTTCTNAATATGGGTAATGATGCTAATGGAATTCCACAATTNACAGAAGTTGCAAAATTATATGGACTTGACAGTAGTGCTTACAGTAATCAAGGTTATTTTTTCGACTATGACCAAGACGGAGACCTAGATATGTTACTATTAAATCATAATCCTAAATCACTTCCAGTGCTAGGGGTTCCAAAAACAAAAGTATTATTAAAAGAAGATGAGCCAATGACTGGATTACGTCTATATGAACAAAAAAATAAGCGTTTTTTCGACATCACGTCAAATACTCAAATTAATGGCTCTAGTCTTTCATATGGTCTAGGTTTAGCACTTTCAGATTTTAATAATGATGGATGGATTGATTTTTATCTCAGTAATGATTATACCATTCCGGATTATTTATACATCAATAATCAATCAGGAGATTTTGAGAATTCAATTCAAAAAAGCATGTCTTATACTAGTCATTTTTCAATGGGAAATGATTGTGGAGATATAAATAATGATGGTTTTATCGATCTTTTAACACTAGATATGCTGCCGGAAGATAACAAAAGACAAAAATTACTTCAAGCCCCAGATAATTATAATCTTTTTGATCTTAATATTAAGAGTGGATTTTATTACCAGTATATGAGAAACATGTTGCAACTTAATAATGGTAACGGTACATTTAGTGAAGTAGGTCAAATGATGGGTGTTTCCAATACTGATTGGAGTTGGGCTGCACTATTTGCAGACTACGATAATGATGGCTGGCAAGATTTGTTTATAAGTAATGGTTATAAAAGGGATTACACCAATCGAGATTTTCTAAACTATATGGAAAACTTTATAAGTGAAAAAAAATCAAACTTAAAGCGAAATGATGTTCTTGAAATAATTAACAACATGCCTGCCTCAAATGTTTCAAATTATATCTATGCAAATGAAAAAGGAAAACGATTTAAAGATTCTACAAAGGAATGGGGTATGCTAGATTTTACAAATAGTAATGGGGCTGCTTATGGCGATTTAGATGGAGATGGTGATCTTGATTTAGTTGTTAATAATATTAATGCTCCTGTAAGTGTATATAGGAACAACACTGATAGAAAACAAAACTTTTTAAAGGTTGAACTAAAAGGGCCTAGAAACAATCGACAAGCCCTTGGTGCAAGAGTTACTCTTTTTAGAAATGGACACCAACAAATTAAAGAAAACTTTCCAAGTAGAGGTTATTTATCTTCTGTAAGTCCAATTCTTCATTTTGGATTAGGTGATCAAAAACACATTGATTCGATAGTTGTTCGTTGGTCAGATGGCTCCTACTCAATAAAAAAAGATTTGGTTGCTAATCAAAAGGTTTTTATTGAGCAAAAGCAAACAAAAACTAACCATCTTAAAAAATTCCAATTTAAACCTCTGTTTATTCAAGAGGAAAATGATTTTAAATACAAACATTTAGTAAAAGACGTTTTGGATTTTGATCGTCAAAAGTTATTGCATTATCAACCCTCTTTTGAAGGACCAATTATTATAAAAGGAGATCTTAATAATGACCAGAGAGAAGATTTAATCCTTGGAAGTGGAAGAGGTCAAGCTCTTCAGGTATGGCTTCAACAATCTGATGGAACATTTAACTCAAGAATCTCATCTGTTTTTTCAAAAGACGAAGACAAAGTTACTTCCGGAATGGCTTTATTTGATGTTGATTCTGATGGGGATCTTGATCTATATGTTGCTAACGGAGGCTATCATGACTTTACAGAAAATAGTATAGAACTCGTTGATGAACTTTACTTGAATTCAGGGTTTGGAGATTTTAAAAAAGCAAAGAAAAGATTTAAACGCGAGGGAAGTGGAATNACTGTCTCTGGTGATTTTAATAATGATAACTTACCTGATCTTTTTGTAGCAGGGTCTATAGTGCCAGGAAGTTACCCGAATCATTATCCCAATAAAATTTTAATCAATGACGGTAAAGGAGATTTAAATATTGATGAGACTCATAATGATTCTTTAAATGATTTTGAAGGGATTGTAAGGGACGCACTTTCGACTGATTTAAATGCAGATGGTTTCCAAGATCTAATATTAGTTGGCGAATGGATGCCAATTACAGTATTTATTAATCGAAAAGGAATTCTTGAGAAGCAAACGAATTATTTTGGTAATCCAAAAACAGAAAAAGGATGGTGGAATAGCATTGAAGCTACTGACCTTAATAATGATGGTCGTATGGATTTTATTATAGGGAATGAGGGATTGAATAGTGCTTACAAAGCATCTCTTGAAAAACCGATTAAAATGCATTTTGATGATTTTGATAATAACGGTGCAGTAGATCCTATAATTTCATATTATATAAAGGAAAAGTCCTACCCTCTAGCAACTAGAGACGAACTTCTGTCTCAATGGGTCGCACTAAAATCTATTTATCCTTCCTATGAATCCTATGCTAATACTGACTTAAAAACTTTACTTAACGAACACCTCACTGAAGAAACTCAAAAATGGGAAGCCACCCAAATGAAATCGATTATTCTTTTAAGTACAGAAGATGGATATGAAGCTTTGGAGCTGCCCGATGAAGTTCAGAGAAGTCCATTAAAAAGCATCATCCCTATTGATTTAAATGATGATGGAAATCAAGATTTGATTTTGGCTGGAAATCGATCTAAAAATGCTTTAAAAATTGGACAAAATGAAGCGAACTATGGAATAGTTCTCCTAGGAGACGGTAAAGGTTCTTTCGAATACATACCTCCACTTAAAAGTGGATTGAAAATAAGAGGATCAGTTAGTACAATGGTTGAAATTGATAAAAAATTATACATTGGCCTTTGTGCGGAATCATTAAGTATATATAAGCGCAACTATAATGAAGACTAAATTTCTTCTTGCTTCTAGCTATAAATGGTATCTCATATTACCATTTGGTCTTTTTTTACTAAAATGTAATAAACTTCCTGATCAAATTCCAGATTATGAAGTAGCAGCTCAATGGGCAGAAATGACTCTTTATGTAACTAAATATACTCCAGCCAACTCCCCTACTTTTGCTTCGCGATGTATCGGTTATATGGGTCTAGCTCAGTATGAAGCGGTAGTTAATGGAGATTCTAAACACCAATCATTAGTATTACAATTAAATGAATTGGATAACCTTCCTATACCACAACCAGATCTTAATTATAACTGGCTTATGGTTTTGAATCACTCGCAAAGTAAATTGCTAAAATATATTTATTTACAAACATCTGATGAAAACAAAAAAAAAATAGATTCATTAGAAAAACGCATATACAAAATTCTTTCAAAAAACACAGATCAAGCTACCGCAATAAGATCAATCGCTTACGGAAAGAAACTAGCTGATCAACTTTTTGAATGGTCAAAATCAGACGGTGGTCACCGAGGTTATTTGAAAAACTTTGATCCCAATTACGAACGCGAACCTTTTCCAGGTTCTTGGAAACCTCCTTTATATGCCCAATCTTTTAGCCATAATCCGTTACATCATTTTTGGGGAGAAAACCGAACCTTTGCACCAAAAAATAGGGAGTTAGGCCTTCCTGAATTTATTAATTATAACCCTCAAAAAGACAGCTCGTATTATCTGCAGTTCTTAGCAGTATATAGAAAAAATAATGAATTGACTCAAGAGGAAAAAGAAGCTGCAATCTGGTGGAGTGATGATCCCGATGTAACATTTAGTCCAGGGGGACATTTGTATTACATTACCAATGCTTTGATAAGAAATCATAAAACAGATCTAATTACGACCACCAAAACATTTGCTCGAGTGGGTATGTCAGTTGCNGACGCTTTTATCAAATGTTGGGAATGGAAATATCANTTCTTTTCAGAAA
Organism: Flavobacteriaceae bacterium; assembly: GCA_002714815.1. GTDB lineage: Bacteria > Bacteroidota > Bacteroidia > Flavobacteriales > Flavobacteriaceae > MS024-2A. Next base: position 11,543 of record PAYI01000003.1, read on the forward strand.
GGCCCAATACTTTCATACCCGAGTTTATTGATCAAAAATGGGAATCTTTTTGGCCTGACCCTCCCTTTCCAGCTTTTCCGTCTGGACATGCAATCCAAGCTGCAGCAGCGGCAAAAGCACTTCTAGGTACTTTCGATAACAACACCTCATTTATAGACAGCGCCCATGTAGGTAGAGAACGTGATTACNTAAGAGATGTGGATTTTAAAGCTCGTAGTTATCCTACCATCTGGAGTGTGGCAGAAGAAACTGCAGCTTCTCGTTTTTACGGAGGTATACATACCCTTCAAGACAATAAAATAGGTTTAGAACAAGGAGAGAATATAGCAGATAACATTCTTAATCTTAATTGGAAAAAATAAAGGATGCAAAAGTTTCAAATTGTTTTAGTTCTTTATTTAACTTTAAGTAAACTTTTTGGTCAAGGCTTTGTAGATCATACCGAAGAAGCAGGAATAGATCATTTTTTTGAAGTATATGAAGGGATGTTTGGCGGGGGAGTTGCAGTGATTGATTTCAATAACGATGGTTATGAAGACCTCTATCTAACAGGAGGCATGCAAGAAGATCAATTACTTAAAAATCAAAAAGATGGAACCTTTAAAAATGTATTTCATCAAGCCAATCTNAAGGCAGCACTTGGATTCGTGACACAAGGAGTTGCTGCAGCAGACTTCAATCGTGATGGCTGGTTAGATATTTTTATAACTACTATAACTACTAAGGGTGAAAAGAAAACCATCCCAAGAGCGCAAAATTTAGTTTTTATTAATCAAGGAGATGGAACTTTTATAGATCAAAGCGAAGAGTTTGGTATTACAAATGCNGAATCTTTTAGTACTGGAATTGCAATAGGAGATATAGATCTAGATGGCTATCCAGATGTTTATGTGGGCAACTATTTCACAGACTATGACGGTGGATTAATAGAGATAAGTGATGCAACCATTGTTAATGCAGGTCGTACTGCTAAGGGTTATTTGTATAAAAATCAAAGTGGGAAAACTTTTGTAGAGGTATCNAAAAAATACAATATCAATCATCGTGGATTTAGCTTTGGAGGGATCTTTACAGATTTTGATAACGATCACGATATCGATTTGATTATCAATAATGACTTTGGATACAAAGCCAAGCCGAATTATCTTCTCCAAAATAACTATCCAAAAAAAGAATTTACTTATGTAGAAAAAGCTCGAAATATGGACTTGAGAATCAATGCCATGGGAGGAGCTACAGCAGATGTCAATGCAGATGGTTATCTCGATTATTTTATTACAAACATCCGTTTTAACCGTTTTATGGTTCAAGATCCAGCTAAACATATTTTTGTGGATCAATCTGAATCACTGGGAACTCAATTATTCACCATTAGCTGGGGAGCAAATTTCAATGATTTTGATCAAGACGGAGATATTGATTTGTTTGTGTCCAATGGAGATTTAAATCCAAATTGTGTACCGATGTATAATTTTTATTTTGAAAATAAAGAAGCTAATTATTTCGAAAACAGCTCCAAAGTAGGTCTCAAAGATTACGGAGTCGGTAGGGGTTCCGTTGTGTTTGATTTAGAAAATGACGGTGACATGGATCTTCTTGTCGTTTCTCAAAAACCCATCAGACCCTATGGCCCTCCTTCAATTACACGTTTATACAAAAATGAAATAGCAAAAGGAAACTACTTGCAAGTCAAATTGAAAGGTAATGCCTCNACTCCTTCTGCCTTCGGAACGAGAATTGAACTTTATGCTGACTCATTATACATCAATCATGANATAGATGGGGGAAATACGTCACACCTCTCTCATAATAGTAGGATTGCCCATTTTGGTTTAGGACAGAGAAATCAAATAGATTCTTTGNTAATCACTTGGCCTGGGGGNGAACTTCANATGCTATATAACTTAGATTCNAATCAGAAATTANTTGTGGAAGAAAAAACCCCTTTTAAAGAAAGTAAAATTGAAAATTATNTAATAATTATAGTCCTCAAAGTGTTCTGCTATTTCGTTTTTATTATTCTTGGATCTCTCCTGTTATTCAAATTCAAANAAAAGTACTTTNAAATTTAATTGTATATTGTAAAAAATAATTGGCGAAAAAATGAAAATTGATTATGCTGAAAAATATTATTCGCTTTCTTCCCTTTCTTNTCTTTTTTTTCTGTGAAAGCAACCCNGTCACCGAAACACTTTATTTTAAATTAAATACAGAAGTATNCCCAGGTCAAGGAGGGATTATTGCTCTTGAAAGCGGTTCCTATAAAGTCGGTACAATAAGAACTATNTATGCAAAACCAAATACAGGTTGGATTTTTAGNCATTGGGAAGGCATAATCAGTGGNATGAATAATCCAACNGATATAATTTTTTACGGCGATCATGACATCCGTGCTGTATTTATACAAGANACATTTAAGATCAGAACCCTCGCTGGAGGNAAAGGAAAAGGTTTTGAAATGAATCAATTNAATTATCCAACGGGGATTGCCTATGATCAAGACGAAAATCTTTATGTAAGCGACATGAATAATCACAGAATTCAAAAATGGATGAANGGAGCTACAGTAGGNGTTACNGTAGCAGGAGGTAATGGTTATGGTGCAGCTGACAATCAATTTAATGANCCTGGAAAAATTGCAGTAGACCCTTTAGGTTCCATNTATATTGCTGATACTGAAAATCANCGAATACAAAAATGGTATANCGGAGCTNAAGAAGGAAAAACAATAGCTGGAGGTAATGGTAAAGGGAAAGAACTTAACCAGCTTGACACTCCCTATGGAATAGCCTTGGATACAGATGGATACCTATATATTTCAGAAATTTACAATCACCGTGTGGTTCGTTGGGAACCTGGAGCTACAAAAGGAACTGTTATTGCAGGGGGACATGAGCAAGGAAACGCATTAAATCAACTATCCTTTCCTATGGGTATAGCTTTAGATCAAGATAAAAATTTATACGTTGCAGACACATATAATCATAGGGTTCAACTTTGGAAACCAGATTCAAAAGAGGGGATTACTCTTTTAAGTGCTCTAGATACTGAATTGCAAAGCTTTAATTATTTCACAGGAATTACGATTGATAAAAATAATAAACTTTACCTTTCAGATTATGAAAACAGACGCATCATAGAATTTGATTTAAACAACCGAATCCTTAAAGTTGTAGCGGGAGGGAATGAGGATGGAAGTGAACCCAATCAATTTTCACACCCATATCAATTAATCACTAAGACAGACGACTTTATCTTGATTGCTGACGCGAAAAATAATCGTATACAAAAATGGAAATTGAAATAAGTTGATTCAACTAACAGTTTAAATTCTAAAGAAGGCTATAGTAAAAATCTGGGGTGCAAAAAATTAAGTGATCACACCTGAGCCTAAAAGCTCTTCCCCATCGTACCATGCTACAAACTGGCCAGAAGTAATTGCAGATTGAGAAGATTTAAAAGTGATGTAAAGCCCTTCCTGAGTCTGAAAAAGAGTCGCTTTTTGTAAAGGTTGTCGGTAACGAATCCGCGCATTAACCTCAATACTTTTGCCTATGTCCGGTGTTATGTCATTTCGAATCCAATGTACTTCTTCTTGTTCTACTTTTAAAGNGNCACGGAACAAACCAGGATGGGCCTTTCCTTCCCCAACATAAATTATATTTTCATCTACATCGGTATCAATTACAAATAAGGGCTCTTCAAAACCTCCAATACCNAGTCCNTTTCTTTGACCAATNGTATAAAAATGNGCCCCTTNATGTTCTCCTATCAAGCNGCCATCANNAATATCATAATTATATTTTTCAGCTTTTTTATTAAGGGTTTGATCATTTCCATTTTNATTTTCGTAAGCANTAAGGCTTTTGGGAATTTTAATAATCTGNCCNGTTTTAGTTTTAAGNTNTTGTTGCAAAAAGTCNGGCAAACTAACTTTTCCAATNAAGCATAAGCCTTGGGAATCNTTCTTTTCNGCAGTAACCAATTTTTCNTTTAGTGCAATGGCNCGAACCTCAGCTTTTTCTAAATGACCAATGGGAAATAANACTTTTCCCANTTGNACCTGNTTNAATTGACATAAAAAGTAAGATTGATCTTTGTTTTTATCTTTTCCTGTAAGTAGTTGATGAACTTCANCTCCTNGNCTATTTTTAAAAGATTTTTTTTGACAATAATGTCCTGTAGCAACATAATCAGCCCCAAGNTTAAGTGCNATATCTAAAAANACATCAAACTTNATTTCTCGGTTGCANAATACGTCAGGATTTGGGGTACGNCCTCGAGCATATTCATTAAACATATAGTCTACTATACGTTCNTTATAGACCTTNCTTAAATCAACAATCTGAAAAGGNATCNCTAATTTTTCAGCNACTAACATCGCATCATTACTNTCTTCCANCCAAGGNCATTCATTNGATATCGTAACGGAATNATCATGCCAGTTTTTCATAAAAAGGNCAATAACATCATANCCTTTTTCCTTTAAAAGATAAGCAGCTACACTTGAGTCTACNCCNCCAGAAAGTCCAATAACNACAAGTTGTTTCATACCGNAAAGNTAGTCATGATCTGANTTTTATCTGCTTCTAGCTTTTTTNTGCTTTTCAGCTTCTTCCATTGCCTTNTGTAAACGNGCAGAAAANCCNCCTGNTTTTTTGGGTTTCTTTTTATTTTCCTCAATCTTAGCNTGAATTTTGGCATCATCAATTATGAANTTTTTTATTANCAACATTAAGAANATGGTCAANAGATTNGAAACAAAATAATACAAACTCAATCCACTAGCATANTTGTTAAAGAAAAACAACATCATTANGGGCATTAGGTACATNATGATTTTCATGTTTGGCATTCCTGGTTGTTGTGGCATNGGTTGTTGNCCTGTGGTCATTTTGGTNTAAAAGAAAATCGCCAAAGATGCTAAAATAGGAAANAAACTAACGTGATCTCCATANAAGGGAATANTAAAGTCTAAGTCNAAAANNGAATCATANGATGATAGNTCATCTGCCCAAAGAAANCTCTTATCNCTNAGGACAAAAGCAACTGGAAANAAAGAAAATAANGCATAAAANACAGGAAGTTGAATTAANGCNGGAATACAACCTGACATGGGATTAGCTCCAGCACGGGAATANAAACTCATAGTCTCTTGTTGGCGTTTAACTGCATCATCTTTATGTNTAGCTGTTATCGCCTCTACATCAGGGCGTAAAACTTTCATTTTAATCTGTGAGACGTAGGACTTATANGTTACAGGGGACATTAGCAGCCTTACAATAATTGTCATAACNATAATTGCAATTCCGTAAGANAGAAATGAAGACAAAAAACCAAATAAGGGCAAGAAAATAACTCGNTTTATCCAACCAAAGATTCCCCATCCCATTGGGATAGANGTTTCTAANTCACCTTTTATATTTTTTAAGGTTTTATAATCAGTAGGGCCATAATAAAAATCAAACTGTGTATTAATATTTCCTGTTNTNGCTTCCAANGCATAACTAGTCTCAAAACGCTTGGTATATTTTTCATCTANACTTTTATCACTGGACAAATCCTTNGATTTAAGATTTGCATNNGCAANAANANCATNGGGAATAAGAATCGCNCTAAAAAAGTGCTGTCNGTAAGAAATCCAACGAATGCCCTCNCNCAATTCTTGATCTTCNCCNTTAAGTGATAAATAGTCTACTCTGTCATCNTCATAACCAAAGGTNAATTCAGTATAACGATTTTCATAATCAATNCTTCTGGAGTTACGATANACATCAGTTTNCCAATTAACATTAGCAGGCTGNTTAAAATTTAAAAGATTCTGCATTCCAACAGTTTTAAAGTTGACCGTAAACATATAACCTTGTTTTGGAAAGACGTACTCAAAGGCTATATATTGATTTTCTGAAATTTCAGCTCTCATTGAAACTGAAATTGAATTGTCATTTTCTAATATATTAGGAGTAAAGTAAAAGTCTCCAGTATTAAGAAGTCTTCCGTCTAAAGTACTAAGATTGATGTTAAAATCTGAATTATGATTTTGAATCATGGGAATAGGCTTATCCTCATAATTTTCAAATTCTTTAAGTATTAACATGCTAATTCCTCCACCTTTAGCTTGAAGTTCCAAGGTCATATTATCAGTTGTAAAATTTACATTAGGAAGATTATTAGGAATAAATAGTTTTCCAATATTCCCATAGGAGTATACTTTATTTTGTAGCTTAATTGAATCTTTAATCGCTTTCTCAACGTTAGATCTAGTAATCTGTTCTGAACTTATTTGAGTATCTTTGGCCGATTCTTGAGGGCCATTTCTATAAAGCATCCAAGTAAGAATTAATGCAATTAAGATAAATCCAATAAACTGATAAGGGTCAAACTTTTTTTCTTCCATTTTTGGAAATTAATGATTTAATTTTTTTGCTAGGCTAGCTTTAACGAAAGCTTTAAAAAGGGGATGAGGACTTGATACAGTACTCTTGTACTCGGGATGAAACTGAACACCAACAAACCAAGGATGATTATTGAATTCTATTATTTCTACTAATCCTGTCTCTGGATTAATTCCAGAAACAATAAAGTTTTCGTCAAAAATTTGATCTGAAAAGACATTGTTGAATTCATATCGATGACGGTGGCGTTCAGAAATGGAAGTTGAACCATAAGCATCTATCGCTTTTGTTTTGGATGAGAGATTACAATCCCATGCACCTAAACGCATTGTGCCCCCTTTTTTTACAACACTTTTTTGTGATTCCATTAAGTCAATTACAGGTGACTTACAGTTGGGCTCCATTTCTGTGGAATTAGCTTCACTCAATCCTACTTGATTTCTCGCATATTCGATGACTGCCATTTGCATTCCTAAACAAATTCCAAAAAATGGAATTTTATTTTTACGAGCATATGCTATAGCTATTATTTTCCCTTCGATGCCTCGCTCTCCAAAACCTGGAGCAACAATTAGTCCATCCAAAGGATCTAATACCTCTTTAATGTTTTTTGAGTCAATCTGTTCAGAGTGTAAACTGACAACTTCAATTTCAGTTTCGTTGTCAGCTCCAGCATGAATTAATGATTCTAAGATAGATTTATAGGAATCCTGTAATTCAACATATTTACCGACCAAACCTATTTTTACATTATTTTTTGGATTTTTAAATCGATTTAAAAAATCCTTCCAAAGTTTTAGATCATGAGGTTTTGGTGGTAATTGAAGCTTTTGTAATACAACTCTATCCAATCCTTCTTCAAGCATTTTTAAGGGAACGTCGTATATGGTATCAACATCGATTGATTGAATAACCGCTTCTCTTTTGACGTTACAAAATAATGCTAGTTTTTCTCTTATATCATTTGATAGCTGATGCTCTGTTCTACAAACAATAATATCTGCAGAAATTCCACTTTCCATCAATGTTTTTACTGAATGCTGAGTCGGTTTTGTCTTTAATTCACCAGCTGCAGATAAAAAGGGGATTAAGGTAAGGTGTATCACTAGAGTGTTTTCTCTTCCAAGATCCCAAATCATTTGTCTCACAGATTCAATATAGGGTAAGGATTCAATATCTCCCACAGTTCCTCCTATTTCAGTAATTACAATATCGTAATCTCCTTTCTCTCCAAGCAATCGCATACGTTCTTTGATCTCATTCGTAATGTGAGGGATGACTTGTACTGTTTTCCCTAAAAATGAACCTTTACGCTCCTTTTCAATTACACTTTGATAGATACTTCCCGTTGTAACATTATTTGCCTGTGAGGTTTTTACATTTAAAAAACGCTCATAATGTCCTAAATCTAAGTCTGTTTCTGCACCATCATCTGTTACAAAACATTCTCCGTGCTCATAAGGATTTAGAGTGCCTGGATCAACATTAATGTATGGATCGAATTTTTGTATTGTTACTTTGAAGTTCTGTGATTGGAGGAGTTTGGCTAAAGAAGCTGCAATAATTCCTTTTCCTAATGATGAGGTCACACCTCCTGTTACAAAGATATATTTGGTGTTGGACATCCGGTTGTTTTAGTTGATTAACCTAACCGGGCTTAAATTTACAAAAAATCAAGTGGAAATAAGAGTATCAGAAGACTATTCTTTTATCTCAAAAATTTCATATCCCTGATGTTCTAAAATATAAAGTGCATTATTGAGAAATGAATTGTTTTTGTTTTTCATGTAAAGAAACCTATTGGATTGATATTGGGTTTCCCCTAAATCTAAAGATTTTATTAAGTCTTTCGAAACAGCNATTCTAAGTACAGCGTCNAAAACCACATCGTAGCCTCGAATTGCTTCTTTATTTGGGGGTTTTCCAAAATTATCAATAAAGCCATTTACAAAGTCATCATTCAAGGGTTTATCAAGAGGTTTGAATCCTGTGGGATATGTAAACTGAATACCTCCTAANGCTTTTCTCGAGAGATTTTCGTTGTTGTANGCATTGCTTCGATATGTTGTAAATACCTGAACGAATCGGTTCTCATTATTTTGAGCATTAAACTGCGATAANGCACTAGCAATNAGTGGAAAAGACTGGGTTTCTAATATGATTTTGTTAGGTACTGAGTCTAGTAAAAGTGAATCTACTAATTCAGGAATNATGTAATCAGACTTTTCNGGGCGNAATTTNANAGCCCAAGGAAAAAGTGATTGGAGTTCCTTTTCAATTGATCTATTTTTTGAATCTGCCACAATAACTANGTGTTGTGTAGTNTCCAATTTATTNTTAAGATANTTATACATCTNATTGCGTAAAAGGGTTTCTTCAGTTACCGACTGGAANACATTTTTTTGATATCTGACAGGTTTTGTTGATAGCGGNGCTATCTTAGGNATATCCATTAAACTNGACTGTTTTGATANGTAATCAAAATTTGANGGGATTAAAGGNCCAACNATAAAGTCTAAAGGATGATGAGCTATCGAATCTATNATCTCGTTTAATTTTATTTGGCTGTTCTGTGTATCAAAAGTTGTTAAATCGATTTCAATACCATTTTTACTAGCTTTATCTAAAGCAAACAATACCCCAGTNTAAAAATCTAAAGAAATAGTGTGCAAATTTCTTTCCTCNAGAATCCTTTTAGTATCTTCAATAGAATCAAAAATAATTTCATTTGTTTTAAACGGAAGCAAAACTCCAAGTTTTATTTTCTTTTTTTGAAGGGTTGAGTCTAATAANNTCACTCTTTCTACAAGAAGATCATTTTCTATTTTTAATTTCCCACTAAGTGCATTGGGTATTTTTAAAACCATGCCTACTTGAAGCCCTGTTTCTGATAAATNAGGATTAAGTGAGTCTAATATTGAACGATTGACACCCAACTTNTTTTCAATACGATANTANCCTTCTGCAGGCATTACTTNATAGTAATTATATANAGAATCTTTTTCGGGAAGTGCNTTACGNTATTCTGAATTCCTTACTCTAATTTCTTGACCAATTTTTAGTCCATCANTAATTTGTGGGTTTAAAGAGTCTAACTCACTNATGGTCATNCCATATTGATAAGCTAAGCGCCATTTGTTTTCTTTTGGCTCTACTATATGAATATAATAGNCTTTTGATCCTTTATAAGNTATTATCCTTTTAGANTCANTTTCTGTNTCATAAACTGGAATTCTTANNAGCATTCGTCTTTTTAATCCTACTNTTTGAATTGAAGGATTATATTCCATAAATTGAGTTTCACTAATATTNTAGAGATCAATAATTTGTATTATGTTTTCTCCTTTTTTAACGCGGTGAGTNAAAAATTTCTTNGGGATTTGACTAAAACNNAATAAGCTCCNNAAAAAAAAGAAACATAACNGTGTGATTTTCTTCATAAACGAATTAATTATATAGACTACTCCCATTCAATCGTGGCAGGAGGTTTGGAGCTAATATCATATACAACTCGATTGATTCCTTTTACATTATTAATTATTTCGTTTGAAATCTGTTGAAGAAATTCATAAGGTAAATCAATCCAGTCAGCGGTCATTCCGTCTGTAGATTCTACTGCCCTTAAGGCAACACAATTTTCATAAGTCCGTTCATCTCCCATTACACCAACGCTGTTGATAGGAAGAAATATGGCACCGGCCTGCCATACTCTATCGTATAGTTTCCATTTTTTTAGTCCTTGAATAAAGATCGAATCAACCTCTTGTAAAACACGAACCCTTTCACGGGTGATGTTTCCCAAAATTCGAATAGCAAGTCCTGGGCCAGGAAAGGGATGACGACCCAACAATCTAGAGTCCATACCCATACTTTTTCCAACACGACGTACCTCATCTTTAAATAACATCCGAAGAGGTTCTACCAAATCCAATTTCATATGGTCAGGTAAACCTCCTACATTATGGTGAGATTTGATAGTGGCAGAAGGACCATTTACAGAAATAGACTCAATAACATCTGGATAGATTGTCCCTTGTGCCAAAAAGCCTACACCTTTAACTTTTTGTGACTCGAAATCAAAGACATCAATAAAAATTTTACCAATAATTTTTCGTTTGGTTTCAGGATCAGAAATTCCTTCTAATGCATCCAAAAACTGATCTGAGGCATCAACACCCTTGACATTAAGACCCATNCCTGAATACTGTTCCAAGACTTCATCAAATTCTTTTTTTCTTAACAAGCCATTATTGACAAANATGCAATTTAACTGGCTTCCAATAGCTTTGTGAAGTAACATGGCTGCAACAGATGAATCTACACCTCCTGATAAACCTAGGATAACCTTTTCTTGACCAACCTTATCTCTTATCTCTTTTAGTGTCATATCAACAAATGAATCTGGTGTCCAAACCTGTCTTACTCCTGCAATGCCAACCAAAAAGTTTTCCAAAATTTTTTTCCCATCAATAGTGTGATAGACTTCTGGGTGAAATTGAATCCCATAAGTTTGTTCCCCAGAAATTTTAAACGCTGCATTGGAAACATCTTTAGTGCTTCCTAAACGCACTCCATTTTTTGGTAAAGTCAAAATAGTGTCTGCATGGCTCATCCAAACCTGGCTATTATCTGATACACCTTTAAAAAAGGTGTCCTCTGAATTAAAAAAGGAAAAATGGGCACGTCCATATTCTCTAGTATTTGAATGACTTACTTCACCACCATAAAAATGAGCGAGATATTGTGCTCCATAACAAACTCCTAACAGTGGAATACTTCCTTTTATACCTTTCAAATTAGGGTGAGGTGCGTCTTTTGCTCTAACAGAAAAAGGAGATCCCGAAAGAACAATTGCTTTAAAACTTGAAAGATCAGATGGAGGGTTATTGAAAGGATGGATTTCACAGTAAATGAAAAGCTCCCTAATTCGTCTAGCAATCAGTTGAGTATACTGTGATCCAAAATCAAATATAAGTACCTTTTCTAGCATAAGTAAAAATACAATTTAATCCAAGGCTGAAAAACCCATTTTAAAAATTAATGAACAAGTTTTTTAATATTCAATTAAAGTGAAATCAGGATTTAATGGATCTATGAGTTTAAGTAAAGATGGAATCATTTTCTCTCCTATTTCGATATAAAAAGTAAAAAAATTAAAATTACGCTCTTGGAGTTGATCATTCGGAAATAACTGATCATGCAAATCAGTTAATCTTTGTACTTCATCTGATAGTACTCGCTTTTGTGCTTTCAGCAAACGTTTTTCTAATTTATCAATGCCCTTCAATTGTTTCTTCTCCTGTGCTCTAACTGCACCTCTAAAAGATTTATCTGTTTGATCTGTTAATTGATTTAGAAAGGTAAATTGTTCTTTTAGCTGAGTCTTAAGAAAAGTTAAATTCAAATCAATATTACTGATTTGTTGAATCTTTTTATTTATTAAGGTGTTTCTATCCAAAAATAAATCTGAAAGGGATAGATTTAGATTTTTAATTTTCTTTGCTTGCTTCTCAGAATACAATAAGACAGAATTCCGAACCAAAAGGGAAGGGAAGGGTATTTCGGTTCGATCAAAGACTTTTTTTAGTTGGAGCCAATAAGCGATTTCAGCTCCTCCCCCAATATAACAAAGATTTGGCAAAACAACTTCTTGATATAGAGGCCTTAATAGAACATTTGGAGAAAAGCGTTCTGGATGATTTTTTAACAGTTCCAAAACTTCTTTTTTTGAATAGCTTTTTTCACTTCCATGAAGTATAAATCTTTCATCTTTTTTTTCAAGTCGAAATCGGCCTTTAGATGTAATATAAAACATATTGATTTCTCTAGGATTGACTTGTGGAGTATAATTTTTATCGTATTCTTCCCTAAGTAGTTCAATTTGTTCTAATACATGGTTATGAGAAGAATTTTTTATAAGTTCTTCTTCTATATAAGGCGCAAATAGTGCTTTTAGTTTTTTATTGTTTGGTTCTAAAACCAATAAGCCATAATCCCCAAAAAGTTCATTAACTAATTGAAAAGTCGCTTCAGATAAATTATTAGCTTTTCGATAACTTTTTTCAAGCCAATTATTTATCTTATCCGCTTGAGGTTGAATGCCTAAATGGGTTTGGAAAACATCTAAAACTTCTTGCAAATCATTTAATGGCAACCTACCTACAGGACCTACATTTTCTCGTTTCCATCGAATTTTTTTGTTTTGGAATTGAAATGAGCTAATTTCTTCAAAATCATGATCCTCACTCGCCATCCAATATATCGGAACAAAATTTGATTTGGGATACTTTACCTTCAGCTGTTTACATAAATTGAGAGTGCTTATAATTTTATATATAAAATATAAGGGTCCTGTCATCAAACACAATTGATGTCCTGTTGTTACTGTAAAAGTGTTCTCATCTTTTAATAATTCAAACTGTTCTTCGACTCCTTTAGATATTTCTATTCCAGTATATTGATCCTTTAATACTTCTACTAGGACAGAACGATGTTCGTTTGAAAANTGCTTCTTTTTCTTTTTGATTTGGTTATCAAAAGTCTCCAAACTGGGATAATTTTCTAAAAAAGACNGAAGTCTTTCATCTTCTTTAATATAATCACAAATCAATTGTGAAAAACGTCCAGAACTATTTATGGAAATGTGTTGGATTTGCATGCAATAATTTGTACAAAGATATTCGTTTTTTAGAAAAAGGAATTTAAAGTTTAAGGAGAAAGTGTACTTTTAAAAACAAAAACAAACATGAATGGCAATTTTATTTTCATGCTCCTACTTACCCTTTCATTTGCTCTGAAAGGACAAATACAATCTCCAGGAGTATTTCTGGGTTATGAACTGGGGACTCACTTTAGTCTTCACCATCAGGTAGTAGATTATTATAAACATCTAGAAAAAAATTCTTCCAATGTNAAGTTAGTCTCCTATGGAAAAACAAATGAAGGGCGTAGCTTACAATTAGTCTTTATTTCGACCTTAGAGAATTTAGAAAATATTGAAGCTATTAGAAAAGCTCATCTTCAAAATAGTGGAACAGTTACTGGTCCTAAAAATGAAAACAAATCTATTGTTTGGTTAAGCTATAATGTTCACGGCAATGAGTCTTCTAGTACGGAGGCATCTATGAAGACTGCATATAATTTACTTACAAAATACCAAGAGTGGTTAGCTGATACAATAGTAATTATTGATCCCTGTATTAATCCTGATGGAAGAGATNGGTATGTTAATTTTTATAAGCAAACTAGAAGCATNCCAAATAACACCAATAGGAATNCTAGAGAACACCATGAACCNTGGCATAGTGGAAGAACCAATCACTATATCTTTGACTTGAACCGTGACTGGGCTTGGCTTACTCAAGTTGAATCTCAACAGCGCATAAAACAATACAATAGATGGCTNCCACANATTCATGTTGACTTCCACGAACAAGANATCAANAGCCCATATTATTTTGCGCCTGCTGTTGAACCTTTACATGAGATGGTCACAGATTTTCAAAAGGATTTTCAAGATGCTATAGGAAAAAATCACGCTAAGTATTTCGATAAAAAGGGTTGGCTTTACTTTACAAAACAACGCTTTGATCTTTTATATCCTAGTTATGGAGATACTTACCCTATGTTTTTAGGGAGTATTGGTATGACCTANGAACAAGCAGGTGGTGGCATAGCAGGTCTTGGGATTGAGAATGATGAAAATATCATGCTGACTTTAAAGGATAGAATTGANCACCACTACACAACAGGAATATCAACTGTTGAAATGGCTTCAAAAAACAGAATACAACTAAATAAAAACTACCAAACTTTCTATAACAATNAAAATTTAAAATATAAAAATTTTGTTTTAGAAGGTAACCAAGACCGAATAAATGCTTTGGTTGAATTTTTCAAAAAACATGAAGTTGTATGTAGGGGACTATCAAAAAATATGAGTATCCATGGTTTTGATTACCAAAAACAAAAAAATAGTAAGACTAGTTTTTCAAAAAATGCTTTGGTAATCCCAACGAATCAAATTAAAGGNAAATTAGNACAAATTTTATTAGANCCTAAAACAAAACTCAATGACTCTCTTACTTATGACATAACNGCTTGGTCACTAGCATATGCATACNCTCTTAAAGCAATNGCTACTTATGAAAATATCAATACCGTTCCNTATNCATCATTAAAANATCAAGAGGTTTTAATTGATNCAGATACTTATGGCTTTGCTTTTTCCTATAATAGTTTTGAGGATAGTAAGTTTTTGGCAGCTTTAATCAAAGAAAAAATAGCTGTGCGTTACAATACATTACCTNTTACTAATAGCGGCAAAAATTGGGAATCAGGATCCCTATTCATTCTAAAAGGAGATAATTTAAAAAACGAAAACTACATAGAACAAGTTGAGAAACTGGCTAGAAAACACAAAAGAAAAATTCATCAAATATCAACAGGATATTCAGANAAAGGGCCAGATTTAGGTGCAGATGAATTAAAATTAATTAAAGCTCCGAGGATAGCATTATTTCGCAGTGATAATAGTTATTCATATAACTACGGCGAAATATGGCATTTTTTTGAACAAGATTTAAAATATCCACTGTTTCAAGTTGACAAAGAAAAATTATTAAATATACTTTCAGATATTGATTTACTTATAATTCCTGAAGGCTATTATAAAAAATGGTCTAACTCTAAGGAAGAGAAAAAAATTCAAGAATGGCTCTCCNATGGAGGGAAAATAATTGCTGTTTCAAGTGCTTTAAACATTTTTGCAAACTCAGAAACTTTTNGTCTGAAAAAGAAAGAAAATCCAAATCAGGATACAACAAAAGTTCCTTATAATAAATTGGAGCGTAGTGAGATTAGNAAAATTACTACTGGCAGCATTTTTGAAGCTTCAATAGATANGTTTCATCCTTTGAGCTTTGGAATTGATCGCTATTTTACTTTAAAACTTGATGCAGAGTCTTATGAACTTTTAGAAGATGAAGGAAATGCTTTTATACTAAATGAAAAAGTTAAATCACTTTCTGGCTTTGTAGGTCACCTTGCAAAAGAAAATCAGAAAAATTCATTGCTTTTGGGACAAGAAAGATTTGGTAATGGTTATATAGTCTATATTGTAGATAATCTTCTTTTTAGAGGATTTTGGTATACTGGAAAACAAGTTTTTTCAAATGCAATCTTTTTCTGATTAAAAAACAAATTCTTTTATTCCAAAAGCAATTTTTTTGTTTTTAAAAATCATAATAATGAAACTTCAATAAATTTTCTTAAATAAGGTTAATAGTTTTAAACTGGTAACCCTATTAAATCATAATCTAAGGCTTCAGTAATTTTAATATCATAAAACACTCCTTTTTTAAGGTAAAACTTTTTAGCATCTATAAGCACTTCATTGTCTACGTCTGGAGAATCCATAAAAGTCCTTCCAACAAAATTNACCCCTTCTTTTCGATCAATCAAACAACGAAAGATTTTCCCAATACAAGACTGATTATATTCCCAAGAGATTTTGGATTGTATTTCCATAATTGAATTAGAGCGTTCTTGTTTAATCTCTTCAGGAACGTTATCATCTAACTTATTTGCGTGAGTATTTTCTTCATGACTGTAGGTAAAACAACCTAATCTTTCAAAACGCATCTCTTTAACCCAAGCTTTCAAGGTTTCAAAATCTTTTTCTGTTTCACCAGGATACCCTAAAATTAATGAGGTTCTCAAGACGATTCCGGGCACTTCTTCTCGAAATTTTTTCAAAAGAGTGGTCGTTTTTTCTTGAGTAGTTCCTCGACGCATAGATTTTAAAATTGGATCTGAAATGTGTTGTAAAGGAATGTCTAAATAGTTGCAGATCTTGGATTCTGTTCTCATTACCTCTAAAACATCTTCAGGGAAGCCTGTTGGAAAAGCGTAATGCAACCTAATCCATTCAATTCCCTCCACTTTAACTAGAGCGTGAAGTAAATCTGCTAATTTCCTTTTCTTGTAAACNTCTAAACCATAATAGGTCAAGTCTTGAGCAATTAAAATTAATTCCTTGACCCCATCGTTAGCCAGAAGCTTTGCTTGAATAACAAGNTCTTCTATTGGAATAGAACGGTGTTTCCCTCGCATAAGCGGAATGGCACAAAATGAACAAGGNCGGTCACAACCTTCGGATATCTTGAGATAAGCGAAATGTTTTGGAGTNGTGAGAATACGTTCCCCTAANAGTTCNTGTTTGTAGTCTGCTCCCAAAACCTTTAATAACTCAGGTAAGTCTGTAGTTCCAAAATATGCATCTACTTGAGNAATCTCCTTTTTTAATTCAGGTTTATAACGCTCACTTAAGCAACCTGTCACATATACNTTATCAACTATTCCTATTTCCTTTTTTTTAATTTGCTTCAAGATANTATTGACAGATTCTTCTTTTGCCTTATCAATAAATCCACAGGTGTTAATGACTACAATATTGCCCTCTTCTTCGTGAACAACTTTTTGATTATTAGCCTTTAATTGTCCCATTAAAACTTCAGAATCATATATATTTTTTGAACACCCAAGTGTAATTATATTGATNNTGTTTTTTTTTGTTGANTTTGTTCGCATAATACTATTTAAATCTTTNTGNAATTTGATTAGGATTATTTAAGTTGTTATTTATATTCAAAGTTTTATCATTTGAAATCCCTTTGTTGNTTTATTTGCNATTAAAACTANAAGTTTCAAAAATATAAATCANTAANACCAAAAAAACTAATTCTGTACATATTTCAATTCTAATTTATCTTCCAAAAAACGAAGAACTTCATCGATAACCTCATTATAGTTTTCATTACTCAAATAGGATGTAATAACATGATCNCTAGCTTGCGGAAATGCTTTTTTCACTTTTAACTCTTTTGGTGTTCCCAATTGATCAAACATCTTTAACATTGCTGGAACTGACACAACTTTATCTTGTAAACTGTCATTTTTGTAATAATATCCTAAAAAAACAGGAGTCTTTATCTTTTTAAAAGTAGCATTTTTCATCTTNATGTCTAATAACTTCTGCATATGCAAAGTACTTTCCAAACGTATTTTAGCAGTCCAATAATTTTTCTTTTTCTCACTTATATTATTCATGTAGTGATATTTATCTCCTCTAACAATTCGAGCCAATTGAAGGCCCCATGGTTTAGAAAGTAATTTTGCAAAAGGGTCAAAAACTTCAATATTAGGGCCAAAAAGGCAAATAGCCGCAATATTGGGGTCTGTTCCCAAACATAAAGAGAGTACACCGCCGTGTGAGGTTCCTAAAATGATAACCTTTTCGCCTAATTGTTTTGCAACTGCAATTGCTTCTTTTCCTGATTCCCAAAAGTCCTCATTATTATAATTTAACATCGGTTCTTCCTCTTCCAATCCATGACCGAATAGTCGAGGTATATAAAGATTTGCATTTAAAGCTTTAGCGATATTTCTATGCACGGGATCTCCTTCCATCCCAGAGGCAGTAAAACCATGNAAATACAATACGCTGTATTTTGTTTTTACAGGTACAGAATCATTGAAAATAATTTTAGATGAATTTCCTGGACGAACGTTGCCTAATGCATTTTCTTTAGCAATAATCCATTTATTTAATATATTTAAATCTGAAGGCACTTCAACCGGAACCATATTTAGNTCTGGAGTTTCTACTTTGGGTCCAAGAAGATAGATTGCTCCCAATGAAAGTAGAAATATGATGGTGCCTCTTAAAATTTTCATGTTTAATTATTTTTATCTAAATAAGGTCTGGATAAATTTTTGTGAATCAAAGTCTTGCAAATCTTCAATTCCTTCACCAACTCCTATATATTTTACTGGAATTTGAAATTGATCAGAAATTCCAAGGAGTACTCCCCCCTTGGCAGTTCCGTCCAGCTTTGTAATGGCGAGGCTTGTAACTTCTGTTGATTGAGTAAATTTCTTAGCCTGTTCAAAGGCATTTTGACCTGTAGATCCGTCCAAAACTAGAAGCACCTCATGCGGAGCGTTAGGAATAACTTTAGACATCACCCGTTTGACTTTTGCCAATTCATTCATTAAGTTGATTTTATTGTGCAAACGACCTGCTGTGTCTACGAGAACTAAATCAGATCCTTGAGCTTTTGCAGATTGAAGTGTGTCAAAAGCTACAGAAGCTGGATCACTTCCCATTTCTTGACTAACTATAGGCACTTCCACACGATTAGCCCATATCTGTAATTGATCTATAGCTCCTGCACGAAATGTATCAGCAGCACCCAAAATTACCTTTTTACCTTGTGTTTTAAATTGATAAGCTAATTTTCCTACAGTAGTTGTTTTTCCTACTCCGTTTACCCCAACAACCATAACTACTTGAGGTTTATTAATAGTAGAAGATGACATATCCTCTTCAGATTTTAAAAGTAATTTGGAAATTTCCTCCCGAAGCATTTTGATTAGATCGTTAAAGCCTAAATACTTTTCATTCGCTGTTCGAGTTTCTAGAGACTTAATGATTTTTAGGGTAGTTGCTACCCCAACATCAGACTGAATTAAAATGGATTCTAGCTCATCTAAAATCTCCTCATCTATTTTAGTTTTTCCTATCACGACAGTTCCTAGTCGAGACAAGAAAGACTTCCTAGTATTTGCTAGGCCTGACTCTAATTTTTTTTGGTCTTGCCTTGAAAAAAAAGCTTTGAGTTTTCCCATAACATAAAAATAAAAAAAGCTACTTTATCAGTAGCTTTATATTTGCTTTAAAAAACATGACTTATTTTTGATTCAGCCATTCTGAGACTAAATCCGGGGGAATTATTGTCTCCAAAAAACTATATGATTTACTCCCATTTTTTTTCACCATCTTGATGACTTTTGTAAATTTTTTTGAACCTGTTTGTAATGTTGCTACTGATTTCTTTGCCATGACTATTTAATTTCTTTATGGACTGTCATTTTTTTTAAAATTGGATTAAATTTTTTTATTTCTAAACGCTCAGGCGAATTTTTTTTGTTCTTGGTTGTAATGTAGCGAGAAGTTCCTGGAAGACCTGATTCTTTATGCTCAGTACACTCCAAAATTACTTGCACTCTATTTCCCTTTTTTGCCATTTTACTTAACCTTTGTAATCTCCCCTTTCTCTGGCTTGTTTTAATACAGCAGAAATTCCTTTTTTATTAATAGTCTTTAAGACTGCAGTAGAGATAGTAAGAGTTACCCACTTTCCTTCCTCAGGGATAAAAAACCGCTTTTTAATAATGTTAGCATCAAAACGGCGCTTAGTTCTATTCAATGCCTTAGAAACGTTGTTTCCAAACATTACACGCTTTCCACTAATTTCACAAACTTTTGACATGGTGTATTTTTATGCTGGCTGCAAATTTACTGTTTTTTATAAAGTATCAAAATTGTTTTTTGAAAAATACGCTTTTAAATGGATTNTCTGTATACCATCTCCAAAGCCTTATTAACTGCTTTCTCNACTACTCTTTTTCGGTGTCTACCAAAAAGAAATTTTTTGCTTATTACTTTTTTTTCTGTAGCGATAGCAATCCAAACTGTTCCAANCTCGGCTTCTGAATCTCCTTTTGTAGGTCCAGCGTTACCAGTAGTTGAAAGACCTATACTTGCATCAAATTTTTTGCGAATTTGTTGTGCCATAGCCTCTGCAACCTTTTGACTTACTACAGAATACTGTTCAATTAGTTTTTCTGATACTTCTAGAATATTAAACTTAGAATCCGTATGATAGGCTATCAATCCACCTTTAAAATAAGCTGATGAGCCTGGTATTTTAGTTATTCTAGAAGCAATCTCTCCACCAGTACAACTTTCTGCAACTGCCAAGCTTATTTTTTTTTCTANNAAATGAACCTGTATTTGCTCTTCAATTGAAGAAGACTCATCATATCCCACAAAGATATCTTTTATAAGAGGTAAGAGTTTGCTTAACTCTTTGTTAATCTTTTTTTCTAATAATAATTTATCTCTACCTTTAATAGTAAGACGAAGTCTTACACGTCCTAGATTTGGCAAATAAGCTAATTTTATATCTTTAGGNAAGCTATTCTCCCAATCAAAAATACGNTCTGCAATAGCNCTTTCACCNAAACCATATGTCAATAAGGTTTTNTGTAAAATAAACGGACGGATAAAATGTTTTCNGAGTGCAGGAATTACTTTTTTAGCCATTAATGATTGCATCTCAAATGGAACTCCTGGTAATGAAATAATAACTCGCCCTTTTTTTTCAAACCACATCCCAGATGCAGTTCCATATTNATTTTTTAAGATTTTAGCTTTTGAAGGTAGTAATGCCTGTTGCCTATTTTTATCATTTATAGGCGTTGTTATNTATTTATTAAAAATCTTTTCAATATGCTTCAAGATTTCTTTGTTTTCGANCAATGTGTCATTAAAATAGGAGCAAAGTGTATTCTTAGTTATATCATCATTTGTAGGGCCTAGTCCACCTGTTAAAATAACCAATTGTNCGCGCTCAATAGATGTGTCTAGTGCATTTAAAATAGATTCTTTTTNATCTGAAATANTAGTCATTTGAGTTATTTCAATTCCAATTTTATTCAATTCTTTTGCCAAAAAAACTGAGTTGGTATTAACTATTTGTCCAATGAGAATTTCATCACCAACAGTAATTAGCTCTGCTTTCATTTAATTTTAATTGAAAAAGCTTGTTTTCCTTCTAAATATCCTAAAATTACATCATTTTCTTTTATACTTCCAACTCCTTGCGGAGTTCCAGTAAATATTATATCTCCAATTTTGAGTGTAAAATATGTAGAAATATAGCTGATTAAATCATTTATTTTCCACAACATGTTAGATGTATTACCTTTTTGAACTTCAGTTCCATTCAATTCTAATGAAAAATTTAAGTCATTTAAATCTTTGTATTCTGATTTGGAAATCCACTCTCCAATTAAAGCAGAGCCATCGAAAGCTTTTGCTTTTTCCCAAGGTAAGCCATTTTCTTTAAGTTTATTTTGCAAAGTCCGAGCAGTAAAATCAATTCCAAGACTAATTTCTTGGTAATACTTGTATGCAAATTTTGGCTGTATATGCTTTCCTATTCTATTAATTCTAATTAAAACTTCTACCTCATAATCTATATTTGATGAAAAATGTGGAATAAAAAAAGGTTGGCTTTTATGTATTATTGAGGTCTCGGGTTTAAGAAATAAAATAGGTTCTTTTGGTTTCATACTTTGTAACTCCTCTATGTGAGCTGCATAGTTTCTTCCAACACAAATGATTTTCAAAATTATTCTTTATTATTAAGTGACTTTAGCCTTATCTCTGTTAAAATTTTTTTAGTATATCTGGGAAATTCGGCATTAAGAACCCATCCGAAATATCCTGGTTCATTTTCCAAAACTTCTGTTACTTTTTTACTTTTGTGTTTTCCAAAACCAAAACACATTTCTCCAGATTTATTATACACAAGAAAACCAGCATAATCAGCTGTTTTTCTTCTTTTACTAAAATTATTTAAAAATTCAACATTAGGCTCTAAATCTGGATAACGATTCAACTGGGCTAGTAATACATTATATGTTGCTTGAGCATCTCCCTTAGCAGAGTGTGCATTAGTTAATTCCTGATTACAATAAAACTTGAGAGCGGCAGAAAGGGTTCGTGCTTCTTTTTTGTGAAAAATATTTTGTACGTCAATAGTTTTTGTTTTTTGAAAGTCAAAATCTAATTCTGCACGGAGAAATTCTTCGACCAAAAGAGGAATATCAAAACGATCAGAATTAAATCCTGCCAAATCACAACCTCTGATAAAATTATAAATTTTATTNGACTGTTCTTTAAATGTGGGGCTATTAGCTACCATTTCATCTGTTATTCCATGAATTTCAGAAACTTCAAATGGAATAGGNATTTCTGGATTTAACATTGTNTCTAGTGTNTCTTTCGACCCATCGGGATGGAGTTTTAGAATAGCAATTTCTACAATACGATCTTTGCTTATATCGGTTCCNGTAGTTTCTAAATCAAAAAAACATAAAGGCTTAGTGAGTTGAAGATTCATTTGTTTTGATCTAGTAGGGAAGGTTTTCGTTCCAGTTTTCAAGATATTCGGCTATACTTTTAATAAAAAGACCACCANTAGCACCATTTATTATACGATGGTCATAACTGTGGGAAAGTATCAATTTCCTTCTAATTCCGATAAAATCTCCTTTTGGGGTTTCGATAACTGCAGGCATTTTGCGAATTACACCAATTGCTAGAATTCCCACTTGTGGCTGGTTGATGATTGGGGTACCCATAATAGAACCAAAATTTCCAATATTTGTTAATGTGTAAGTGCCATCTTGAACTTCCTCAGGTTTAAGGCTGTTTTTTCGTGCTCGACTAGCTAAATCATTTACTGCCTTAGTCAATCCAACTAAATTTAAATGGTCTGCATTTTTAATTACAGGTACTATAAGATTACCATCTGGAAGTGAAGTAGCCATACCTAAATTTATGTCTTTTTTTATTACAATTTTATCTCCCTCTACAATGCTGTTTAAANTAGGATAATCCCTTAGTGCCTTTATGATGGCCGTCATAAAAAGTGGAGTAAAAGTTAATTTTTCATTTTCTTGTTTTAAAAATGAGTTTTTTATTTGCTCACGCCAGTTCCAAAGATGAGTAACATCTACTTCAATAAAGGATTGAACGTGTGCAGAAGTTTCTAAACTTGATTTCATATGTTTTGAAATCAATTTTTCCATTCGAGTCATCTCTATGACTTGATCTTGTCCTGCAANANTGGGTTTTTTNATTAAAGANTTTTTACTTGGATGAGTTTCAGATATTGGTTTTTGATCATAAGTGAAATTAAGATTCACTTTGTGAGATCTTGGCATTTTTAGGTAATTAAGTAAATCCCTTTTGGTCAAACGCTGATCTTTACCAGTTCCTGGAATTAGATCTAACTCATCATGAGAAATTCCTTCTTTTTTAGCAATATTTCTAACAAGCGGAGAGTAAAAACGATTTCCATCTAATGAAGAGGAGTTAACTACTTCATTTACAGTTTCAATTTCCTCTTCTAAAACAGTAACAAAATCCTCAGTTGATTCCTCTTCTTCATTAGTTTGATTTGGAGATACTTCTATATTATCTGTTTCCATATCGTTTAACTTTACCTCGCCATCAATTTCAATTACAACTAATACATCACCAATTTGTACGACTTCATTTTCTTTAAATCTATGTTCTATAATAACTCCGTCTACTTCAGAAATTACATCAGTATCTATTTTATCTGTAGCAATTTCTAAAATTGGATCATCTATAGATACCTTGTCTCCTATCTGTTTTAACCATTTGGTTACAGTTGCTTCGACTACACTTTCTCCCATTTTGGGTAATTTAAGATGATATCGTCCCATAATTGTTTGTCTTGCAAAAGTATCAATTTTTGTTTTGGAAAGAATGTTTTATTTTTTGATTTACAAATCGTTTTGTAAGTCAACTTTTTGTTATCGAGGCTTCAAAAGGAATACGTGCCAAAATGGATCTTCCTAGGGTTACTTCGTCAGTATAATCCAAATCATCACCAACAGGTATACCCCGAGCAATTGTGGTAGTTTTAATATTATAAGGAGACATCAATTTGTAAATGTAAAAATTGGTAGTATCTGCTTCCATTGTTGCACTCAAGGCAAAGACAACTTCATCNACCTCTGAATTTTTTACTTTTTCAACTAAAGTGTTTATGTTAAGATCTTTAGGNCCGATACCTTCCATAGGAGAAATTATTCCCCCTAGAACATGATATACACCTTGAAATTGTCCTGTATTTTCAATTGCCATTACGTCACTAATGTCTTCTACGACACACAATGTTTTTTTATCTCGTTTTGGATTGGAACATATTTCGCAAATAGCTTGATCAGATAAATTATGGCACATTTCACAAAAAATTACACCTTCCCTAAGTTCTGTTAGGGCNTTAGAAAGCATTTGTGTGTTNTCTTCNGGTTGCTTTAAGAGATGAAGAGCAAGTCGCAATGCNGTTCTTTTTCCTATTCCTGGTAAAAGNGCTATTTCTTGAACCGCGTTTTNGAGTAGCTTTGAAGAAAAATCCATGGNTAAATTTACAAAAAATCTAGGTTTTTAGTTTTTGTATCTTAGTTTAAGTAAATTTTCTAAATGATTACTCCCTTTTTTATTTTCTGTCTAATTATTATTTATTTTTTAGTGTTGGTTGGAGTTTCGCATCTAGTTGCTAAAGAGGATTCTAATGATACTTTTTTTAAGGCTAATCGAAATTCTAGTTGGTATCTTGTGGCTTTTGGAATGGTAGGTGCATCTTTATCGGGAGTGACATTTATTTCAGTGCCAGGTTGGGTAGAGGCATCTCAGTTTAATTATTTCCAAGTAGTTCTAGGCTACCTTTTTGGCTACTTTGTTGTTGCATATGTTTTGCTTCCCATCTATTATGAAAATAATGTAACCTCGATTTACGAATACCTTTTATTACGTTTTGGAAAATCAAGTCATTATGCAGGAGCCTTTTTTTTCTTTATCTCACGAGTAATAGGAGCCGCCTTTCGACTCTTCTTAGTTGCAATAGTATTACAACAATTTATTTTTGACGCATGGAACGTTCCCTTTGAGGTTACTGTTATTTTATCCATCATCTCAATTTGGTTGTATACTCAAAAAGGAGGAATTAAGACAATCGTTTTTACAGATACCCTTCAAACAAGTTTGATGATTGTTGCCGTAATACTTTCTATTAATTATATTAATCAAGCCTTAGATTGGTCTTTTTTTGAGTTTCTAGCTTCTTCAGAATTCTCTAATTTTAATCAGATTTTTGTTACCGACTCTTTATTGAGTCGCAATCATTTTATAAAGTCATTTGTTGGNGGAGCNTTTGTAACNATATGCATGACNGGGCTAGACCAGGATATGATGCAAAAAAATTTGAGTTGNCGCAATTTAAAAGATGCCCAAAAGAATATGATAGTCTTTAGTATTGTTTTGGTAGTTATAACTGGNCTTTTTATGCTTTTAGGAGCTTTACTTTTCATATATGCAANGNAACAGGGTATAACTATNCCATTGATGNATGGGAGTCCTAAAACCGATTTACTCTTTCCTGAGATTGCACTTAATGGAAATCTTGGTGTTTCACTTGCAATTACCTTTATTTTAGGTTTAATTGCTGCTGTATATAGCAGTGCTGACAGTGCACTAACTTCTTTAACGACCTCTTTTTGCGTTGATTTTTTAGAAATTGAAAAAAGGAAAAAANTCCATCAAAANAAGCTTCGTAAAAAAGTTCATATTGGTATGAGCTTNTTGTTAATATTAGTGGTTATACTCTTCAAATATATTTTAGANCGTAACGTGATTGACGGACTNTTAACTGTTGCTGGTTACACCTATGGTCCCTTACTAGGCCTATTTGCTTTTGGAATTTTTACAAATTTTAAAATTAAAGAGNNTTTTCTATGGCCTGTGCTNTTATTAGTTTTATCATTAATCAGTATACTTGGTTCATTAGATCCANCTCNTTTAAGTGGTTATCAAATAGGCTATGAATTATTACCATTAAATGGGTTTTTAACCTTTTTAGGATTGGTATTGATTCGTAGAAAGTAAAACCAGATTACATGCATTTTCCCATAAAATATTTCTCTCATTTAACCTTTGAGTAAAAATGATATTTTCAGAACCTGGATTAAATAATACTCTCTTTGGTTGTAAGCTCATGATATATTCAAAATACTCTTCTTGTCTTAAGGGGGCAAGATAAATTGAAACAGTATGTATGTTAGTAAGAGACTTAAAGGGCATGACTATCGAAAGGTTTCCAATAATGCCTTTTTTATTTCCCATAGGAACAACTTCAATACCAGATCTTAACAAACTCAAAACTACCTTGTAGGAATAGCGTTCTGGATTAGATGAGGCCCCTAGGACCAAAGTTTTATAATTTACCATTGGATCGTAATACTTCCCCATGTAAATCCACTGCCAAAAGCGGCAAGAATTACTTTACTTCCTTTTTTGACCTTCCCTTCTTCCCAAGCTTCAGTTAAGGCAATGGGAATAGAAGCTGCAGTAGTATTTCCATAGCGTTGGATATTATTGTAAACTTGTTTGTCTGCTAGACCAAACTTTTTTTGAACAAATTGAGAAATTCTAAGATTAGCTTGGTGGGGAATTAAAATATCAATTTCTTGAGGTCTCCATCCTGCTTTTTTTAATCCTGCCATTATTACTTCTGAAAAACGAACTACTGCATTTTTAAATACAAACTGACCATTCATATGAGGAAAATAGGAAATATCATCTGGGTTATTTTCTTCCATTATTTCTGGTACCCATCGTCTTGTATTAGGTCCAATTAACGAAAGTTCTTGAGCATATTTCCCCTCAGAATGCAATTGAGAATTTAAGATACCTTTTTTTTTGCTTTTCTCACGAGTCATTAATACAGCTCCAGCACCATCACCAAAAATAACTGAAATATTTCTACCTCTTGAGGTCATATCCAATCCGCCAGAGTGGTATTCTGATCCAATTACTAGTACATTTTTATACATACCTGTTTTAATAAACTGATCAGCAGTTGCAACAGCATAAACAAAACCAGAACATTGCATTCGAATATCCATTGCTGGACAGTTTGGAATTTCTAATGCCTCTTGAACTAAAACACCTGAGCCAGGAAAATAATAATCAGGACTAAGAGTCGCGAATAATATTAAATCAATTTCCTGAGGGCTAATGCCAGCCCTTTCAATAGCAATTTTAGAGGCCTTAACTCCCATGTAATATGTTGTATCATCACTTCCCTTGAGTATATGTCTTCTTTCTTTAATCCCAGTTCTCTCTTGGATCCAAGCATCTGAAGTATCCATGATTTTTTCTAAATCAGCATTAGTTACAACATTTTCAGGCAAGTATTTTCCAAGTCCAATAATTTTTGAATTGTACATTTGTATTCAAATTACATGGGAAAATACGTTTTTTAAGAAGGAAACCCTATCTAATAAAAAGCTTTTTCTCTAATAATTTTTTCTTATACTTCAGGTTAATTTATTTTTAATCAAAAAATGATAAATTTATCAATTATATTAATGCCATCTTGTCACACTTTTAAGTATGGTATTTTTTTTGTCTAAAAATAAAAAACAAAATAAATTATGAGTAAGGGAAAAATTAACGTTTCTGTCGAAAATATCTTTCCACTGATTAAGAAATTCTTATACAGTGATCATGAAATNTTTTTAAGAGANCTNATTTCTAATGCTACAGATGCTTCAACCAAGNTAAAACACTTAAGCAGCCTTGGTGAAATAAAAGGNGATATTGGTGATCTTCAAATTGAAGTAAAAATAAANAAAAAGGCTAAGCAAATACACATCATTGACCAGGGNATTGGAATGACTAAAGAAGAGGTTGAAAAATATATTAATGAAGTTGCGTTTTCAGGTGCTGAAGAATTTTTAGAGCAATATAAAGAATCGGCAAAGGATAGTGGTATAATTGGTCACTTTGGATTGGGTTTTTATTCTGCGTTTATGGTTTCAAAAAAAGTGGAGATTATCACCAAATCATACAAAGAAAAAACTGCAGTTCGTTGGGAATGTGATGGATCTCCAGAATACAACCTTGAAACTGCGAATAAAAAAGCTAGAGGAACTGAAATCATTCTGCATATTGATAAAGATTCAAAAGAGTTTTTAGAAGAGGCTCGAATTAAGGAGCTCTTGCAGAAGTATAATAAATTTATGCCTATTCCAATTAAGTTTGGAACAAAAGAAGAAACTCTCCCCTTGCCTGATGGAGCTGCAGAAGATTCAAAGCCTGAAACTATAACTGTAGACAACATAATAAACAATCCAGATGCTGCCTGGACTAAAAAACCAGCAGATTTGAAAGATAAGGATTACCAATCTTTTTATAGGGAATTATACCCTATGCAATTTGAAGAACCTTTATTTAACATTCACCTAAATGTAGATTATCCGTTTAATCTGACTGGTATTTTATATTTCCCAAAACTGAAAAATGACATAAATATTCAAAAAGACCGAATTCAACTCTATCAAAATCAAGTTTATGTAACAGATAACGTTGAGGGAATTGTTCCCGAATTTTTGACTTTACTTAGGGGTGTTATTGATTCTCCAGACATTCCACTTAATGTCTCTAGAAGCTACCTTCAAGCAGACGGAGCTGTTAAAAAAATTAGCAATTATATTACNAGAAAAGTAGCNGATAAACTTAATAGTCTCTTTAAAAAAGACCGTAAAGCTTTTGAANANAAATGGAATGANATCAAGGTAGTTATAGAGTATGGAATGTTAAGCGAAGATAAATTTTTNGATAAAGCNGAAGCCTTTGCTTTATANCCTACAACNGATGGTGAATTCCTNACTTTTGAAGAACTCAANGATNCAATTAAAGATTTGCAAACAGATAANGATGATAAACTNATAATTTTATATGCCTCTGATATTGATGGGCAACATAGTTATATNGAGCAAGCTAAANCGAAGGGGTANAAAGTNCTTTTATTAGATTCNCCCATTATNGGACATTTAATTCAAAAGCTTGAGGGNAATAANNAAAANACTACTTTTTCTAGAGTNGATGGTGANACCTTGGAAAATCTCATAAAAAANGAAGAAGCAACTGTTTCAAAGTTGNCAGAANAAGAAAAAGAAACTCTCAAGCCAATGATTGAAGATGTTGTTAAAGATGGGGGTTATACNGTTCAGTTAGAAGCTTTAGAAAGTAANAACCTNCCTTTTGTTTTNACTCAGCCAGAGTTCATGCGCCGAATGAAAGAAATGCAACAAACTGGAGGNGGTGGNATGATGGGCAATATGCCTGAAATGTTCAATTTGGTNGTAAACACTAATCACGAATTAGTAAGTCAAATACTAGANACNAAAACAAAAAAGAAAAAAGATAGATTAATTCAACAAGCNTTAGATCTAGCCAAACTTTCTCAGAACTTACTAAAAGGTGAAGCATTAACCCANTTCATTCAACGTAGTGTAGATCTAATTAANTAAATAATNCTCNCNTTTCCNGTGGNATTATTTANAAAAAAGTATTTTCTTANTATATGCTAAAGCCTTTAGNACTTAGTNCNGANGGTTCTCCNAAAGANTTTCCTGGAGCNCGCTTACGTTATTTTGAATCTTTTTTTTCAANAAAAGAAACTGAAANTTTCTTTAATCAACTNCTTNAAGAAACAAAATGGCAACAAGANNTNATTACCNTTTNTGGTAAAACCTANCCTCAACCNAGATTAACNGCATTATATGCAATCAATACCTTACCATACAAATACTCTGGAATAANTATGTATCCNCTTCCAATGTCGCCATTGCTTTCACAAATCCAAGAACGTATAAACAAAGTNTGTNATTCNAAATTTACTTCTGTACTNCTTAATCAATATCGTGATGGAAAAGACAGTAATGGCTGGCATTCTGACNATGAAAAAGAACTNGGTAAACATCCNATTATAGCTTCTTTAAGTTTTGGNGCNGAACGTTTTTTTNATTTAAAACATANAAAACAAAAAGAATTACGTTTAAAGATTCNTTTAAAATCTGGAAGCTTNNTGATAATGGAAGGAGAAACTCAANCCNATTGGCTACATCAAATTGCAAAAACTAGNAGACCGGTAGGTAAGAGAATTAACCTAACATTTCGCAAAATTATTTGAATATTTCGTCTAGTATAAAAGTCAGGGGTATATCTGCTTTAAGCAATCGAAGTTTTAAAGTGTAAAAGTTCTCATAGTAATATAGAAACCCGAGATTATCATTTTTAGTTGAAATATGATTTTCTGCAACCTCACCTATTAGTCTATGAACAGTTGTGTCCTAGTTTTCCAAAAAAAATGATGAAGTTATATTGAAGTAAAAAACTAATAAAAATAAGAATTCCAAAATTTTATTTTAAATATAAAATTAAACTTTACTAAGAAGCTTTGGTCTTAAGAAAAGATAGTATTTTTGAAATCCAAAAAAAAAAAATTGTTTTCACAAATTAGAAGATTTGTAAATCTACTTCTCATAATAAATTTTTTACATGCTTTTTCTCAGGATGAAAAACAATTGCTGGTTAAAAGTATAGAATCTGATCTAATTCTAGATGGTATAGGTGATGAAAGCCAATGGAATAAAGCTAAATGGGAGTCTGATTTTTGGCTATGGAGGCCAAATGATAGCCTAAAAGCAGATAAACAAAGTAGATTCAAAATTTTAAAAAGCGAAAAAAATCTCTATNTTTTAATTGAATTATTTACGGATGGNACCNACTTTANNACACCAAGTTTAAAACGNGACTTCAGNTCATANGGTGCAGACTTTGTAACTATTCTTTTTGATACATTTANTGANGGAACTAATGCATTTTCATTTTCAACNAACCCTNTAGGNNTAAAAAACGAAGGGCTTATCTCAGGTGGAAATCAAAATTNTAGAACCGATAGAAATTATTCATGGGACACTAAATGGTTTGTTGAATCAAAAATATATGATNANCGCTATTCNATAGAAATTCAGATTCCATTTACTTCATTATTTTATAATAACTCAAATGATTATTGGCGTNTTAATATATATAGAGGNAATACCCAAAANAATGAATATAGTGTTTGGATNAGAACNCCTCAAAATCAACTTATTGGAAATTTGGGCTTTATGGGAAAAATGGTTTTTGAAAAANCACTTNAAAANNCTCGTAATCCAATTTCANTAATCCCNTATTTAAGTGGTATTTCTCAAAAAAATTTCATNGATANNTCCTCTAGTTCNAATAAGAGTTTTGGNGGNGATGCAAAAATTCCAATTGGAAATGCCCTAAATTTAGATTTNACATTNAATCCTGATTTTTCTCAAGTTGAAGTNGACGANCAAATTGTGAACCTNACNCGTTTTGCNATTGCACTTCCNGAAAAACGACANTTTTTTACTCAAAATGATGANCTCTTTAAAGATTTTGGNGCTACNAGNGATGTTGTTCCTTTTTTCTCGAGAAGAATTGGNGTCGCAAAGGACTTGGAAGGAAATANTATAGAAAATAAAATCATTGNTGGAGCTCGATTAAGNGGAAAGTTGAACTCTAATTTACGTATTGGNTTTTTAAATATTCTNACTGATGAAGATNTNAAAAATGAAATTGCNTCAAATTTAAATACTGTATTTACATTAAGACAGAAAGTATTTGAGCGATCTAATATTAGTTTCTTTTTTATGGACCGAAGAATCACAAAAGAATATAATTTTCTAGATAATGAAGANAGAAAAAATAGCGTAAGTGGAATCGAATACAACCTAGCTTCCTATGATAGCAAATGGACAGGGCGTGCTTTTTTTCACAAATCTTTTACTGAAGGATTAGATGGTGATGATCAAATTTTAGGTATGCGTATTCAACGTAACACACTTCGCCATAGAGCTACGATGGAATGGGTTCATGGNGGAGATGATTTTCGATCGGATCTAGGTTTTTTCAGGCGAACTGGATTTTTTAAACTTTCTCCAGAATACACCTATCGTATATACCCTAAAAACCCTGAAGTAACTAGTTATAGTTTTACACAGCGAGGGTTTTTTGTTTATGATACTGCCAAAGATTATTTAGCGACTGANAAGGTTTTTATTTCAACCATACGAAAGAGCTTTTTGAATACAAGCAGTCTCTCATTAGAATATACTAATCGCTATATTTATTTAATTTCTGATTTTAATCCAACCCGAAGTTCNGATGGAGTNGAACTTCCTNCTGGTTCAAGTTATTCATATGGTGATTTAGAATTTTCATACCGCTCAGATCAAAGAAAATTTTTTAACCTTGATTCCAAAGTTTCTTATGGGACTTTTTATAATGGGACAAAGTTTACCTTTGAAAATGAAATTGGTTGGAGAAAACAACCAATAGTTAATGCAAGNATGATAGTTAATTTTAATGCCATTGAACTTCCAAACCCATATGCTTCTAAAAATATCTGGTTAGTTAGTCCTAAAATTGATTTTACTTTTACTAAAACCCTTACATGGACTACTTTTGTTCAGTATAATTCACAAGGCGAAAATTTNGGGNTAAACTCTCGAATGCAGTGGCGTTTTGCACCCTTATCNGATTTGTTTTTAGTTTACAACGATAATTACGTTACAACAAACAATTTTCCACCAAGATATCGTAGTTTTAACATCAAATTTACTTATTGGTTAAATATTTAATAATGATNCGATTTCAGATACTTNTTGTTTTCTTCTNAATTGTTCTATTTTTTAGCNCATGCAAAACCAATGANAAAGGATTTTCGGATGCAGTTATGATTGTTAAAGGAAAAGTTGAAGGTCTTAGAAAAGGGANGCTCTATCTTCAGAAAATGAAAGATACAGTATTGGTAAACATNGATTCGACTCTAGTGAATGGAAGNCCAATTTTTAAATTTCAAACTACATTAGAAACTGCTGAGNTCTTTTATTTNTATTTGGACAAAGAAGATGGTGATAGCTTAAATGATCGTATAATGTTTTTTGGAGAAAAAGGGACAATCGAAATTAATACACTTCTTAAAACCTTTGAAAGCAGTGCTAAAATTACAGGTTCTAAAAATCAAGAATTACTTCAAGAGTTCCAATCTTTCAATAGAAAATTCAATGATAAAAATCTAGAATTAATTAAAGACCTTTATCTGGCAAAAGCAAGTAAAAAAAATAAACTTGCAGATAGTTTACAACAAAAAATTGATAATCTATTAAGGAGAAGATATTTATATACTATCAATTTTGCTGCAAAAAATACAGATCAAAATATCGCTCCTTTTCTAGCTTTGACTCAGGTTTTTGATGCTAATTTATCACTATTAGATTCTATAGCCGTAAAGATGTCTAATGAGGTTAGTAATTCTAAATACGGAAAAGAATTCTTAAACTTTATTGAAAAAAGAAGAATTAGAGAAAGAGTAAATTAAAGTGCTGCTGATTTTTTCAACAACGAGGTCATTACTTTTTGGCGCTCTTTTTCAATAGCTTTAAACTGCAACTTTTTGTCATCTCCCTTAACTGCATTAATTTTTAATATCAATCCATCGAACGCATTAATTGCATCGTCAATTAATTGTTCACTTTTTGCTAAATCAGCATCAGGATTTGATAACTCCCATAAGTAAATTTCCTCAATAAGATCTCCTATATCGTTGTTAATTTCCTTTTTAAGAAGTTTGATACTTGCCATAGCATTTAAAAATATATTTGAATATAAATATTTTTTTAAATGAAAAAATAAAAAAGGAATTATTTTTATCCCGAGTAACTAACAAAATTTCTTGGAGTTTCGTATAGAGTAACTTCTAATTTATGATCAGGATTTAGATGGGGTTTTAAGAAATTATAAATTACCACAACTATGTTTTCTGCTGTTGGGATNAGGTCAAAAAATTCAGGGACCTCTTTATTTAAGTTTTTATGATCCATTTTCTCTTCAACCTCAGATTTAATTAAATCTTTCAANATTTTCATATCCATTACNTATCCTGTCTCATGGTCTATAGTTCCAGTTATATGTACNATCAACTCATAATTGTGACCATGAAAATGAGGGTTAGAACATTTGCCAAAAACAGCCTCATTTTTTTTAATGGACCAGTCCCTTCTATACAGTCTGTGAGCTGCGTTGAAATGAGCTTTTCTACTTATAGTAACCTTCATTTTGTTATAGAAATATGTTTGTAAAATCTTTCAAAAATAATTTTAAACCAAACAGTAAAATCATCAGGAATTTCCTTTATNGACTTTGCTACCGANTCTAAATCCATCCATCTCCATTCAGCTACTTCATCCAAGTTTATTTTTGGAGATTNTTCGTAATAACCTAAAAGAACATGGTCNAGCTCATGCTCAGTCAAACCATTTTCAAAAGGAGCTTTATATATAAAACTAAAAAGAGTCTCAAGAGGAGTNCTAAAGCCCATTTCTTCTTTCAAACGACGTTTGCCTGCAGTAATATTATCCTCCCCTTTTCTTTGGTGGCTACAACAAGTATTAGTCCAAAGCCCTGGAGAATGATATTTATGTAAGGCACGTTTTTGGAGCATCAATTCCCCTTTTTGATTTAAAATAAATACAGAAAAAGCACGNTGTAAAACTGCTTCTTTGTGNGCCTTAATCTTCGACATTGTTCCTATAGGATTATCTTTNTTATCAACCAATACAACTTTTTCTTCTTTCATATANTTCAAAATTACCCATAATTTTAACAAAAACCTATTGANATTCATTTCGAAAANGACATTATTTAGACTATTTTTGACCAAAATTCATCAATGGNATTTTTACAGGAAATTAAAACGAGGAGGACTTTTGGGATCATCTCGCATCCAGATGCAGGTAAAACAACTCTNACAGAAAAATTACTTCTCTTCGGTGGAGCGATACAAGAGGCAGGTGCNGTAAAATCAAATAAAATTAAGAAAACTGNTGCCAGTGACTTTATGGAAATTGAACGCCAAAGAGGTATTTCTGTATCTACCTCTGTNTTAGCNTTTAATTATAAAGATAAAAAGATCAATATCCTTGANACCCCTGGACATAAAGATTTTATCGAAGATACATTTAGAACTCTTACTGCGGTTGATAGTGTAATTGTTGTAATTGATGTTGCGAAAGGTGTAGAAGAACAAACAGAAAAGTTAGTAGAGGTTTGCCGTATAAGAAATATCCCNATAATTATATTCATTAATAAATTAGACCGNGAGGGAAAAGACGCATTTGATCTTTTGGANGAAGTTGAACAGAAACTNAAGTTAACNGTAACTCCTCTTTCNCTACCTATTGGAATGGGATATAACTTTAAAGGAATNTATAATATTTGGGAAAATAATATTCAANTATTTCAAGATGAACAAAAACAGATAATTGGAAATAAGGTTGTATTTGACTTTTTGGAAGATCCCNATCTAGAAATATCTATAGGAAGNGAAAGCCTANAGATACTAANAGAAGAATTAGAACTAATCAAAGCTGTCTATTCACCATTCGAACAAAAGGCTTATTTAGAAGGAAAGCTCCAGCCTGTACTTTTTGGTTCGGCTTTNAATAATTTTGGTGTAGAAGAGCTCCTCAACTGCTTTATTGAAATTGCACCNGAACCACTNCCTAAACAATCTGAACAACGNACAATTCANCCAAATGAAAAAAAATTTAGTGGTTTCGTNTTTAAAATTCATGCAAATATGGATCCTAACCACCGNGACCGATTAGCCTTTGTTAAAATTGTATCAGGAACTTTTGAAAGAAANATTCCATACCTTCATGTACGTCTTAATAAAAAATTGAAATTCTCTTCTCCAAATGCTTTTTTCGCAGATAAAAAAAAATTAGTCGAAGTTTCTTATCCAGGAGATATTGTAGGGCTTCATGATACTGGAAATTTTAAAATTGGTGATACACTCACAAGTGGTGAGCAGCTCNAATTNANAGGAATCCCCAGCTTCTCGCCTGAACANTTNCGGTATATTAATAATAATGATCCAATGAAGACCAAACAACTTGCTAAAGGAATTGATCAACTGATGGATGAAGGNGTTGCTCAATTATTTACCCTNGAACTCAACGGNCGAAAGATAATTGGTACAGTAGGAGCNCTGCAATTTGAAGTAATCCAATACCGTCTATTACATGAGTANGGAGCAAANTGTTCATTTGAAAAACTTAATATTCATAAAGCCATCTGGATAAAAGGAAATGAAAAAAGTATTTCTTTTCAAGAATTTAAACGCATAAAACAAAAGTTTTTAGCAAAAGACAAAAGTNNTAAACTAGTATTTCTTGCCGACTCACCCTTTTCACTTCAATTGGNNCAAGATAAGTATGNAGACTTGGAGTTTAATTTTANTTCTGAATTTTAGAANAATTTAAATANAATNTCAAGATTTTNTTTATGAATTAAGTTTATNTNTAAAAAAATAAACTAAAGCTTAAAATAGATTATCAATAGCTAAAAAAACTGCCTCTTTTTAAANAAATTTTTATTTAGGCTTTACCAGCTGGCCCNAAATTGAGTGGGATTTGTGGGGGATCGTTNGTACTTATTTTNCCATTAATTTTTTCATAGCGNTGAATATTTTCTTCCAANGCCTTTTTAAATCTTTTGGCATGTTCCGGTGTAAGAATTACTCGAGATTTAACTTTTGCCTTGGGTGCACCTGGCATNACTGTTATAAAATCAACGATAAACTCTGACGGAGAATGNTTNATAATGGCTAAATTAGAATAAACACCGTCTGCTACATTCTCATCAATTGAAATATTCAATTGCTTATTCTTATTATCNTTTTTTTCACTCATCCTTTTTAGAACGTAATTTCCTCTTCTTTATCTATTAACAAACTGTTGTATTCTTCCTTAGAGCCTACTATAACATTATTGTAATCCCTAAGCCCTGTACCTGCAGGAATTTTATGTCCTACTATAACATTTTCTTTTAAGCCCTCTAGAAAATCTACTTTCCCGTTTACAGCAGCCTCATTTAAAACCTTAGTTGTCTCCTGGAAAGAAGCTGCAGAAATAAAGGACTTTGTTTGAAGTGAAGCACGTGTAATCCCTTGAAGTTCGGGTTTGGCTGTAGCAGGTGAGACTTCGCGAGCAACTACTTGAATTTTACCCTCACGTTTTAAAAATGAGTTTTCATCTCGCAATTGTCTTGAGGAAATAATCTGACCTTGTTTTAAAATTTCTGAATCACCTTTTTCTTCAACTATCTTCATCCCAAATAGCGAGTCGTTCTCTTTAATGAAATCGTAACGGAATACGAGTTGATTTTCTAAAAAAATAGAATCACCTGGATCTAGAATACGGACTTTACGCATCATCTGTCTTACTACGACTTCAAAATGCTTATCATTAATTTTCACACCCTGTAGTCTGTAAACCTCTTGAATTTCATTTACAAGATATTGCTGCACCGCTGAAGGTCCTTTGATNTTAAGTATGTCTGCTGGGGTAATAGAACCNTCAGAAAGTGGCATGCCAGCTTTTACAAAGTCATTTTCTTGTACCAATATCTGATTGGAAAGTTTNACTAAGTACTTTTTGATGTCGCCAAATTTNGACTCTACTATTATCTCACGATTACCTCTTTTAATTTTACCAAAAGAAACTACACCGTCTATTTCAGAAACAACNGCAGGGTTNGATGGATTTCTTGCTTCAAATAATTCNGTTACACGTGGTAAGCCTCCTGTGATATCTCCAGACTTGGCAGATTTACGTGGAATTTTAACCAAAGTTTTTCCTTCTTCAATTTGCTCGCCTTCATTAACTATTAGGTGAGCTCCTACAGGTAAGTTGTANGAACGGAGTATATTACCTTTCTTATCAGCTATTGANAGANTTGGTATTATTTTTTTATTTCTGGATTCAGAAATTACCTTCTCTTGGAAGCCAGTTTGCTCATCAATTTCTACTTGATAAGTAANNCCTTGTTCAATATTTTCAAANACAATTTTCCCAGTAAATTCAGAAACAATGACNCCATTAAAAGGATCCCACTGGCACACAATAGNTCCTTTTTTAACTTTGNCTCCGTTTTTNATGTGGAGTGAAGANCCATAGGGGATGTTGTTAGTACTNAGAANACTNTTAGTTTTTGNGTCCAAAACCTTAATCTCTGAGGTTCTGGAAATAACGATTTCAGCATCTTG
The DNA here is from genome assembly GCA_002714815.1 of Flavobacteriaceae bacterium. Classification (GTDB taxonomy): domain Bacteria; phylum Bacteroidota; class Bacteroidia; order Flavobacteriales; family Flavobacteriaceae; genus MS024-2A. The sequence goes on from PAYI01000003.1 coordinate 49,635, forward strand.
TCCATCAGCATCTTTACCTTGAACAGTTTTCAGNTCTTCGATTTCAGCAATACCGTCAAATTTTGTAATTAACTTGTTTGCCTCTGAAATNTTTCCNGCAACCCCTCCTACATGAAANGTTCTAAGNGTTAGCTGAGTTCCAGGCTCTCCAATGGACTGGGCTGCAATAACACCNACTGCTTCTCCTCGTTGTACCATTTTTCCTGTAGCAAGATTTCTACCATAGCATTTTGCACATATACCATATTGAGCAATGCAAGTTAGTGGAGAACGAACCTCAACTGATTCAATAGGAGAATCATTAATTTGGGCGACATGTTCGTCTTTAACCTCTTCACCTGATAAAATNATAACTTCATTAGTACGAGGGTCAATAATATCATGAAGAGTAACACGCCCTAGGATACGCTCGCCTAGAGTCTCTACAATTTCTTCATTCTTTTTTAATGGTTTTACTATTACTCCACGTAAGGTTCCGCAATCTTCAATATTTACAATTACATCCTGTGAAACATCGTGAAGACGTCTAGTAAGGTAACCTGCGTCAGCTGTCTTTAAAGCTGTATCTGCCAATCCTTTTCGAGCTCCATGTGTTGATATNAAATACTCTAAAATAGATAGNCCTTCTTTAAAGTTTGATAGAATNGGGTTTTCTATAATCTCCCCTCCTCCAACATTAGATTTNTTAGGCTTAGCCATCAGACCACGCATTCCTGTTAATTGCCGTATTTGTTCTTTCGATCCACGAGCTCCAGAATCNAACATCATNTATACAGAATTAAATCCTTGCTGGTCTTCACTGATACGCTTCATTGCCAATTCAGTAAGTTTTGCATTTGTTGATGTCCAAATATCAATTACCTGGTTGTATCTTTCGTTATTGGTTATCAGACCCATATTGTAGTTGCCTATTACTCCGTCCACCTGGCCATTAGCTTCTCCAATCATGTTTAGTTTCTCAGGTGGAATGATGATGTCTCCCAAACTAAAAGACAAGCCCCCTTTGAAAGCAAAGCCATATCCCATACCTTTAATTTTATCTAAAAATTCAGCAGTTTCTGGTACACTTGTAACCTTAAGAATGTCTCCAATTATCTCACGTAAATTCTTTTTAGTCAATACGACATTGAAATATCCTGCAGCTTCTGGAACAACTTCGTTAAATAATACCCTGCCTACAGTTGTATCTATTATTTGTTGTTCCAGTTGACCTTCATCGTTAAGAACTTTAGTTCTGATTTTAATCATTGCATTAAGTTCAACACGCTTCTCATTATAAGCAATATGAACCTCTTCTACAGAGTAGAAAGTAAGCCCTTCTCCTTTTACTTTTTCCTTAGCTGTTGACTTTCTTGCCTTTGTCATGTAGTAAAGTCCCAATACCATGTCTTGCGAAGGCACTGTAATAGGCGATCCATTTGCAGGATTCANGATACTGTGAGAAGCTAACATTAAAAGTTGTGATTCAAGAATCGCTTCGGGCCCAAGAGGAAGGTGAACTGCCATTTGGTCACCATCAAAATCTGCATTGAAGGCCGTACATACAAGTGGGTGTAACTGNATAGCTTTCCCTTCTATCAATTTAGGCTGGAAGGCTTGAATCCCTAAACGGTGTAAAGTAGGTGCACGATTTAATAATACTGGGTGTCCTTTCAATACGTTTTCCAAAATATCCCAAACCACAGGCTCTTTACGGTCAATTATTTTTTTAGCAGACTTTACCGTTTTCACAATTCCTCTTTCAATGATCTTTCTTATGATGAATGGCTTGTATAATTCAGCTGCCATATCCTTTGGAAGTCCACATTCAAATAATTTCAATTCAGGTCCTACAACTATAACGGAACGAGCTGAGTAGTCCACACGCTTCCCTAGAAGATTTTGTCGAAATCGCCCCTGCTTGCCTTTCAAAGAATCCGAAAGTGATTTTAAAGGACGGTTTGAATCTGTTTTGACAGCAGATGCTTTACGAGTATTGTCAAATAAAGAATCTACNGATTCTTGTAGCATACGTTTTTCATTTCTTAAAATTACTTCAGGTGCTTTAATTTCAACCAGTCTCTTAAGACGATTATTTCTAATAATTACTCTACGATAAAGGTCGTTTAGATCTGAAGTAGCAAAGCGCCCACCATCAAGAGGAACTAGAGGGCGTAACTCGGGTGGAATTACAGGTATCACTTTCATAATCATCCACTCTGGCAGATTTTCTCCACGATGATTTGCNTCACGGAAGGCTTCAACAACTTGCAAGCGTTTTAATGCTTCTGTCTTTCGTTGTTTGGATGTTTCATTATTTGCTTTGTGCCGCAATTCATAAGATAGTGTTTCAAGATCAATACGAGAAAGTAATTCAATCAAGCATTCTGCTCCCATCTTAGCAATAAACTTATCAGGATCAGAGTCTTCCAAATACTGATTCTCAATAGGTATTTGCTCCATGACATTAAGATATTCTTCCTCGGTCAAAAAGTCCATAGCCTTTAAAGATTCTCCTTCTTCGTTTTTTGCTATTCCAGATTGTATAACAACGTAGCGCTCATAATAAATAATCATATCAAGCTTCTTTGAAGGAAGTCCTAAGAGATATCCGATTTTGTTTGGCAGCGATCTAAAATACCAAATGTGGGCTACAGGAACAACTAGGTTGATATGACCTACGCGATCACGACGAACTTTTTTCTCAGTAACCTCAACACCACAGCGGTCACAAACAATTCCTTTATATCGAATCCGCTTATACTTTCCACAAGCGCACTCATAATCTTTAACTGGGCCAAATATACGCTCACAGAAAAGGCCATCGCGCTCTGGTTTGTGGGTACGATAATTTATAGTTTCTGGTTTTAAAACCTCTCCTCGCGAATTCCCAAGAATAACTTCAGGGGAAGCTAAACCAATTGAAATTTTATTGAATTTTTTTTGCGTTATGATTTCGTTATTTCTAGACATAGTTAAACATCATTTTTTAATTATTTATTCTTCTAATCGAATGTCAAGCCCTAATCCTTTCAACTCATGCATCAACACATTGAAAGATTCTGGTAATCCAGCTTCTGGNAGAGNATCNCCTTTTACTATTGATTCATAGGTTTTNGCTCTTCCAATCACATCATCNGATTTAACAGTCAAAATTTCCTGTAGGGTACTAGANGCTCCATATGCTTCTAATGCCCATACTTCCATTTCTCCAAAACGCTGTCCTCCAAATTGTGCTTTNCCCCCAAGAGGTTGTTGTGTTATTAATGAATACGGTCCAATTGANCGAGAGTGCATTTTGTCATCCACCATGTGTCCTAATTTNAGCATNTANATTACACCAACAGTTGCAGGTTGATCAAAACGTTCNCCCGTTCCNCCATCGTAAAGATAAGTATGACCATATTGTGGCACTTTTGCTTTTTCNGTAAGAGCATTAATCTCATCAATTGAAGCTCCATCAAAAATTGGNGTAGCGTATTTCTCACCTAAATTTTTTCCAGCCCAACCCAATACAGTTTCATAAATCTGACCTATATTCATTCTAGATGGTACACCTAGCGGATTTAAAACGATATCTACCGGTGTTCCNTCTTCTAAGAACGGCATTTCTTCTTCACGAACGATTCGTGCAACAATACCTTTGTTCCCATGACGTCCTGCCATCTTATCTCCTACTTTNAGCTTACGCTTTTTTGCTATNTATACTTTAGCTAGCTTTTTTACNCCAGCAGGAAGTTCATCTCCAACACTAATAGTNAATTTTTCTCGACGTAAAGCTCCTTGAAGATCGTTTTCCTTNATCTTGTAATTGTGAATCAGATCAGCAATCAAATTGTTAGTATCATTTGAAGTAGTCCANGTACTTTTAGCTAAGTGGGTATAATCTTCNACTGAAGAAAGTAATTTAAGGGTATATTTCTTTCCNTTTGGGAGAATTTCCTCTCCTAAATCGTTNGTAATNCCTTGGCAGGTTTTCCCATTNACAATNGAAAATAGCTTATCAACTAATAATTCTTTCAACTCATTAAATTTCAGATCATAAGCNTTTTCTAATANNTCCAGTTCTTCCTTNTCTTGATTTCTCTTCCTTTTGTCTTTTAGTGACCGAGTGAAAAGTTTCTTATCAATAACTACTCCGCGAAGTGATGGAGGTGCTTTTAGAGAGGCATCTTTTACATCCCCAGCCTTATCNCCAAAAATTGCTCGAAGNAACTTTTCTTCAGGGGTGGGNTCTGATTCTCCCTTAGGNGTTATNTTTNCAATCAAAATATCACCAGCNTTAACCTCTGCACCAATTCTAATCATGCCNTTTTCATCCAAATCTTTGGTNGCTTCTTCACTAACATTNGGTATNTCATTTGTCANCTCTTCAGTTCCTAATTTGGTGTCGCGAACGTCTAATGAATACTCATCAATGTGAATTGAAGTAAAGATATCTTCCCTAACAACTTTTTCTGAAATTACAATTGCGTCTTCAAAGTTGTATCCTTTCCAAGGCATAAAAGCTACTTTCATATTCCTTCCCAATGCCAATTCACCAGCCTCAGTAGCATATCCTTGACAAAGCACTTGACCTTTTATTACTTTATCTCCCTTTTTAACAATAGGCTTTAAATTTATACATGTGCCCTGGTTGGTTTTTCTAAACTTAACCAAATTGTAGTTTTTTAAACTACCATCAAAGCTAACTAGCTTCTTTTCTTTTTTAAGG
>PAYI01000004.1 GCA_002714815.1 Flavobacteriaceae bacterium
GGTCCACCCGATAAAGTAATCGTTATACCTGGTGATGTCTCAGTACATGAATCAGGTGCAGCTGTAGCTACCCTAACTGTAACAACTGAACCATCAACAATATCCCCCAGTGCATCTACTTGATAGGTAGCACCAGTCTCATTCTGAGTATATCCATTAGCTATAGTAACATCTACTCCGTTTATAGCCCACTGATAAGTATCAGTAACTTGAGTATTTAATGTGTTAGCTGTAAAAACTAAATTTGTTACATCCCCTGCACAAACTGTTGTCCCCGGAGCAGTAGCAATTGTAGGTGTCCTTGCCTCCTCTACATCTACACTAATTATATTAGAAGGTAGCCCCGCTCCTCCAGTTGGACAAGATACTGCATTAACTGTCGCAAAAGTAAGCCTACGAATCTCTGTGTCTTCAGTAACCGTTAATGGTGTAGATGCTATAATAAAAGTATGACTCGTAGCACCTGCTATATTAGTCCAAACATTAGCTGTAGTAGCATTTCGCTGCTGCCACTGATAAGTAAGTGTTGAAGTCCCTGAAGATAAAGGATCAAGAGTACCCACATTAGTAGATACTATATTATTACCAAGATTATCCCCTGGACAAAGTACAAGATCAGCATCACTAGCACTAACCGTTCCAGCTGTAGCTACCTTTGGTACAAAGATTGTTAAAGAAGATGTATCAGTACAACCATTTGAATTTGTAACAACTACAGTAACAGTAGCTTGTTGAGTGATAGAGTTTGTAGTTAAAATATTATCGGTAACGTCAGCTACGGGTGCTGCAACACCATTAATTGTAAATGAATATGTATATCCAGGAACTGGTGGGCCAGCGGTAATGACTACAGCACCACCAGCACAAATTGTATCACCAGGAGCATTAGACGCAATTGAAGCTGAATCTAACTCACTAAAAAAATCAACTAAAATTGTTATTTCATCAATAAAAGTACATCCATCAGCAACAACGCGTACTTTTATTCTATCACCGTTATTGAATTGGGCACCTACACTTCCGGCAGTTTGTGTAACAGTTCTTGAAGGGCCTGCCGCAGCTATAGCAACATCATTTTTAAAAAACTGATATGTATCAGCTCCAGCTGGAGCAGTGACTGTTATCAAATCGCCTACACAGTAGGAATTATCTTCAACACCAGTTTCTAGTGATGGATCAAAATTTGCTTTAGCATTAACAGTAATTATGTTTGAATCAGTCCTTTGGCAAGATAATGGCTCATCAAAAGCTCCATTCCCATTTGCATCAAAATACGCAAATGCTACCCTCTTGAATCTTGTCTGTACTGTAAAATTTCCGGGAGGGCTATAATTCTGTGATGTTGCCCCTCCAATATCTCCCCAGGGTCCTCCATTAATTGAAGATTGCCATTGATAGGCTATAGTTGCTGAAGCAATTGTGGTACTTGCTGCTCCTCCACCGACACCTAAATTACCACCATCAATACCACTTGCCATTGGATTATTATAGCAAACATTTGCATCAGCACCATTTTGTAAAGTTATTGATCCCGTTGTAGAAATTGATAAAACAGTAAATGTTTCATTAACATCAATATAGCATCCTGTAGCATTAAAAGCCCTTGAAATAACAACATCTCCATGATTCAATCTGTTTGTTGTAAATTTATTTCCAGACACCTCTGCAGGTAATGCAGGACTACCGGTATTGTTTATAAAGAAAGTATAACTCACCCCCCCAGTAGCTTCAATTTCAACATTTTGTCCAAGACAAATTATGTTGCCAGGAGCATTTGTTGATACCCCAGGGTTTAATCCTACTTCGTCTATTATTATTGGTATAGTTTGTTGATTTGTACATCCAAAATTATCAATTATTTGAACTGTAACATTATCTCCGTTTTGTATGATCGGTGGATTTACTCCTAGATTTCTAGTACTACCTGATTTAAGATTTAAGGTTGGTGTGCTTCCAGAAGTGATTGTCGTTGCATTAATAATAAATGTATAAGTTGCTGCACCAGTGTTTGCTGAAACAATTACGTCTTCATCTTGACAAAAGGTATTTGTCGCATCATTAGTAGATAAGTTTATATCAAAAGCGTCTCTTTTGTTTATGGTCACTATATCATCACCAATGAATGTGCATGATGTTGTGTCTGATGAAATAACAACGTTTCTTCTAAATAGTGTTGTGGTTGAAATACCAGCTGGTTGATAATTTGCTGATGTAGCACCATTTATGTCAAAATAATTCGATCCACCATTAGTTGAGCTTTGCCATTGGTAGCTAATCGTTCCATAGGTAGATGAAGCTACTAAGCTAGTTCCAGTTCCATCCCCCAGAATCTGACCAGTTGGTGCTCCTCCTGAGCAAATATTTGAATCAGAAGCATTTTGAAGGACGATTAAACCATTATTATCAAGTGTCATTTCGTTAAAAGACAATGACCTTTCAGCGTAGCAACCTAATGCATTAAATATTCTTGCTGTAACATTATCATTATTTGATAAAGCTCTATTGAAAGTAGAAAATGTAGCCCCAAATTGTAGAATGCCGTTTAAATACCATGTATAACTTACTCCTCCTGTAGCAGTAAAGTTAACTGTATCTCCAGAACAAAATAGACCATCAGACGCAGATGCAGAAAGACCTACAGTTGGTAAACTAGTAACACTTACTGTAATAGATAGAGATGATGTGTCAGCTACACAACCATTTGGATCAATGACATCAACAGTTACAATATCACCATTTGCAATATTCCCCAGTGCACCAGATGTAAAAGTGACTGTATTAACACCTGCTAAACTTTGAACAATACCATTATTAACCTTAAAGGTATAAGTTGCTGTAGCTGATGCCGGTGTAACTGTAAATAAAATTGGATCACCAGCGCATATAGAATTATCAGCATCATTGCTTTGTAAACTATAAGTTGTAGGAGTATGAACTCCAATTTGAAGTGAAGAACTTGTGTTGTTTGAAAGATCTGGATCGTTAGGAATAGTAATACTAGCTGTAATGGTATAAGGACCTGAGGGGTCGGATAAATCTAGTGGCGTCAAACTAGAACCGGAGACAGCAGCAAAATTAGTAGGCCATATTAATGTTTGAGATCCTCCGGCAGGAATATTTGCTGCAACATTAATCCTATACTGTGCAGGTGCTCTTGAGATCGGTCCGTTAACTTGAAAATAAATAATATCATTATTTACATCATTAGCTCCCAGGCCTGGACCATTTTTTATTTCAATTGTAAAATTTACAGAATTTGTAGGACAGAGAGGCTCTCCTCCTTGAATCGAGATAGTTCCTATTGAAATATCCTGTTGGGAAAAAAGAATCCCCGAAAACAAGATTGATAATAATAAAAAAAGATATTGCCTTTTCAACACAAACCGCATTTAATAAAGAACGTAATTAATTGCTCGATATTATATGATTTGTACACAAATTTAAGCATAAAAAACTAATGTTTTACNATATTCAACAGGTTATCAACATGCTTNTCAACANATTTGTTAACATTTGTGTTTNTAAGCTAAATAAATTTCTCTNTTTNATTAAACACTTGTTCAANATTTTAGTTTTGTTATAACTCTAAAAATCAAATAATTATATAAATATTACGCCTTTTTAAAAAATATATTTTCAAATACTTTACTACTAATACCNTTTAGAAATTCANANACNCTACTTTTTTATGATTATTTCAATTTAACAAACAGATTAAATAAATCTTAATTCATATTAGGTGATAAATAGATATGGTTATTAGAGGCTAAATATTACTTAAAATAATAATATTAAATAAAATTCATTTTTTTCATCCAATCATCATTGTATATCTTACCTATNTATCGGCTGCCTGAATCATGTAATAAAACTACTACTACTTCGTTTTTCCTAAAGTATTTTTTTAGCTGAATTGTTCCTTTTATTGCAGCTCCACATGAGTTGCCTGCAAATATTCCTTCTTCTTTAGCAAGTTTTCTCGTATAAATTGCAGCATCTTTATCTGTAACTTTTTCAAATTTATCAATTACTGAAAAATCAACATTTTTTGGAAGAATATCCTCTCCTATTCCTTCTGTTGTATATGGATAAATTTCATTTGGATCAAAAACGCCAGTTTCATGATATTTTTTAAAAACTGAACCATAGGTGTCAATACCCCAAATCCTTATTTTTGGATTTTTTTCTTTAAGAAATTTTCCTACACCTGAGATAGTACCCCCTGTTCCTACNCCNACAACAAAGTGNTTGATTTTTCCTTTTGTTTGTTCCCAAATCTCAGGACCAGTTATTTCATAATGTGTTTTTGTNTTTGACAAGTTATCATACTGGTTTACATACCAACTATTTGNGGTCTCTTCTGCNATTCTCTTTGAGGTGCTGTAATAAGANCTTGGATCATCTGGTGGAACATTNGTTGGACAAATTATAACTTTTGCTCCAACAGCTCTTAGAACATCAAATTTNTCTTTAGATTGTTTATCTGTAGAAACACATATAAGCTTATANCCTTTTACAATAGAAGCTAGTGCAAGTCCCATTCCAGTATTACCTGAGGTGCCCTCAACTATAGTTCCACCAGGCTTTAAAATTCCTTCGGCTTCTGCATCCTCAATCATTTTAACCGCTATACGGTCTTTAACNGAATTTCCAGGGTTAAANCTTTCTACTTTAGCCAAAACTAAAGCATTAACTTCTTTTGTGATTTTATTAAGCTTGACAAGTGGTGTATCCCCAATAGTATCAAGGATTGAATCCGCATATTTCATTTTGAAAAATTGGTTGTAAATATACCTATTATGGATTGAATTTTTATCTAAATCTTAAGACTTTAGAAGGACTTATTCTTAAAATAATTTTAGANGGAAACCAAAGTAATAGCAATGAAACAAAAAGAAAAAAAAGATTTAATAAAANNATNTCCATAATGGAAATATTCACGGGTGCCTTTTCTACAAAATAGGTANNAGGATCTAATCGAATCCATCCAAAGTNTTTTTGAATGAAATAAAAAATCAATCCAATTAAGTTTCCAAAGAACAAACCTTTAGTCATAATTTCAAAACCCTTATATAAAAATATTTTCTGAATAGTAGTGTTTTTTGCNCCTAGAGCCTTCAGTAAACCTACCATTCTAGATCGTTCAAGAATAAGAACCAATAATGCTGTAGCCATATTAATAACACCTACAATTATCATGACAATGAGAATTACCAAAACGTTAAAATCAAATAAAGCTATCCATTGATAGATGCTAGAAAAACGTTCATTAATTGGAATGCTATTTAAATAGGGAGGCAATTTATTATAAATTAGATCGGATGTCACTTGTATTTGATCATAATCATTTACAAAAATTTCATATGCACCGATGTCGTTTTTTTTCCACTTGTTTAATTTTTGTACTTGACGTAAGTCCCCATAAATCAAACTTTGATCAATATCTGGAAATCCAGAAAAATAAATTCCGGAGACCTTAAATTTTCTTCTAATAGGTAAATTATTTTTTAACTCATCTTGAAAAAAAGCTTCTGTTTGATCTCCTACTTTTAAGTTCAGTTGACTTGCTAAAGTCTCAGAAATAAGTATTTCTCTGTTATTTACTTGGTTAAAGTCAGGATAATGACCCTTAATTAGAAAACTTTCAAGACTTGACCAATCAAAGTCTGAGGAAACTCCTTTAAGCAAAACCCCTTCAAAATCTGATTCAGTTTTTAACATTCCTGCCTTCAATGCAATAGGGTGGATCCTTTTGATGTTTGCAACTTCGCTAATTTGTTTTCTTAAAGCTTTAGTGTCTTCAATTGGGAATAAGGAAATTTGAGACTCATTATTTTCAAATAAAGTCACTAAAATATGGCCATTAAATACACTNGTCTTNTTTTGAATTTCTTTCTGTAGCCCTTTNCTGGTNGCCATNGCAATTAANATNGCTGAAATCCCAAGTGTTACNGCAAGCGATGNAATGTTGGTTATTCGAGAAGAAACTGTATTTTTATACTGCTTGAAACCTTGCATCTTTCTGGCAAATAACAACGCTACATTCAATGATTTTTTTTTTAAAAAGATTAATTCNTAAAAATACATTTTTATTTTGGCTTCTTGTATTTAGCTTTTCATTTTCAACAAGTCAAAAGATTGTTTTGCCAGGAGCAGAACAAAAACAAAAATATCTCCCAAAATTGACCNGAAAAAAAGTAGGGGTTGTTGCCCATCAAGCNAGTTTGCTATATTCTAATTNCANNNCTNAACATTTAGTTGATNTTTTATTGGAAAATGNTATTCANNTTCATAGTTTNTTTGCTCCAGANCANGGNTTTAGAGGNACNNNAGANGCAGGAGANAAGNTTATGACNATGCGAGATTNCAAAACAGGGNTNAAAATTATTTCCCTTTATGGAAAAAAAAGAAAACCAACAAAAGAACAATTTCAAGAGCTANAAATTATGATTTTTGACCTTCAAGATGTAGGGGTTCGTTTTTACACCTATCTTTCCACCCTACATTATNTTATGGAGGGCTGTGCAGAAAACAANATTCCACTTATAATTTTAGATCGTCCAAATCCAAATGCACANTATGTAGATGGNCCTGTTTTNGAAGANGCATATAGNAGTTTTGTNGGTATGCACCCAGTTCCAATCGTTTATGGAATGACAATAGGTGAATATGCTAAAATGATAAACGGTGAAGGATGGCTTAATGNTGGNATTCGGACAGATTTAACTATTATTCCAGTTGAAAATTACACNCATAATTCTAGATATGTTTTACCTAAAAGACCTTCACCAAACCTTCCAAANGCACAANCTATCGCACTGTATCCAAGTTTATGTTTATTAGAACCTACAGTNATTAGTGTGGGTAGAGGAACTGAAAATCAGTTTCAAATTTACGGCCATCCCAAGCTTNCAAAAAGTGATTTTANTTTTACTCCTTCACCTAATTTTGGATCGAAAAATCCCAAACACAACAATATTATTTGTTTTGGAAAAGATTTAACTAAAGTTCCAAAGCCTCAACAGATAGAATTAAAATGGCTAATAAATGCTTATAAAAATTTTCCAGAGCGTGAAGCCTTTTTCTTGAATGGATTCAATCGCATTGCTGGAAATAAAAACTTAAAAGAACAGCTGATTTCAAGGCTAAGTGAAATAGAAATTAAAGAAAGTTGGCAAGTTGAACTCGAAAAATTTAAGAAAATTAGAAAAAAATATTTGATATATCCTTAGGGGATATTCAAATATTTATGTGTCTGAAGAGATACCTTCCATTTAGGATTTTGGAGAACAAAATTGACTAATAAAGGCATAACTTTTTCTCTACGACTCCATTCTGGCTGAAGGAATAAAATACACTTATCACTAACCTTTTTAGCTTGTTCTTCAGCAAATTTAAAATCGTCTTTATTATATATTATAACTTTAAGTTCGTCTGCACGGTCAAAAGCGGCTGGAATTGGTAATTTATTTTTTTTGGGCGAAAGACAAAACCAATCCCATACACCTGAAATTTTATAAGATCCAGAGGTTTCGATATGTATTTGCATATTTTTTGCCTTTAATGCAGAAGTTAAAGGTGCCATGTTCCAAATTAGTGGCTCCCCTCCTGTAACTACTATAATGCTATTAGATTTAACTGCATCTCTAGTTATAACTTCTACAGTTGTTAATGGATGTTTTTTTGCNTCCCAACTTTCTTTGACATCACACCAATGGCAACCGACATCACAACCTCCAATGCGGATGAAATAGGCAGCGCTTCCTTTATGAAAGCCCTCTCCTTGAATTGAGTAAAAAGCTTCCATAAGAGGTAAAGCCAATCCCTTTTCAACTTGATCTTCTAAAATTTTTTCCATCAAAATGTAAAGATACCACTTTCTATTAGCCTTATAGTAAAATTAAGTACCTTTACACATGGCTTTTTTAGCACCTTTCCATCTAGCAATTCCTGTTAGCGATTTGAATACTGCTAAACGTTTTTATGAAAAGGTTCTTGGCTGCAGGCCGGGTCGTTTTTCAGAGGAATGGGCGGACTACTCTCTGTTTGGTCATCAACTCGTTTTACACGAGGATAAAAAACATAAAGGGAAAAAANACTTNAACGAAGTTGANGGGAAATCAGTTCCAATCCCTCACTTTGGGGTTGTTTTACAATGGGATGTTTTTCTAACATTTAGNCAAAAATTAATTGANCAAAATATTGATTTTCAAATTGCCCCCTACCTTCGTTTNGAAGGTCTTCCAGGAGAACAATTGACAATGTTTTTTTATGATCCTTCTGGGAATGCCCTAGAATTTAAAAGCTTTAGACATATCGACCAATTGTTTGTTTCCTAATCTATGACCTCTTTTTATTACATATTCAATCAACTTTTTAATTTAGTATTTGCAACTAAAGTTCAGAAAGTCATCGAAAAAATCATTTTAGTANTTGCTGCTTTAGGTTTTTTAATTCATTTAGTGCTTATATTTTTAAAAGCACAGGACATAGTNGTTTTTTCTCCTNTGTACCCTGAATTANTAAATGATCCAATTTCTGCAATTTATACTCCNTTTTCACTTATTTTAATCTACGAAGTTTATCTATTGTTATTTTACCTTCCACGTTCATTCACCTCCTGCGTTTCNAAACAATTTGAAATTATTTCTCTTATTGTAATAAGAAAAATTTTTAAGGATATTCCACAAATGAATTTGGCTGATAATTGGATGATTAGTGAGCACAACCTTGAATTAATAATTGATTTACTTGGGTTTTTAATTTTATTCTTTTTGATTTTTTTATTTAANAGAAGTAAACAGCGTATTCCAAAAAAACCCATTGAGGATCAAAGGCTAGTTCAGTTTATTAATTCTAAAAAAAGTGTAAGTGTNATTCTTTTTGGAGTTTTAGGAGTCATGTTATTTTCAGCNTTTGCACAATGGGTTTTTGATGTTGTAAATCGACATTCAGTTCCTCAAATAGATAGTGTTTTCTTTAATCAATTTTTTACCCTTTTAATTTTAGCCGANGTAGTAATTTTACTTATTTCATTTCGCTACACAGAAGAATACAGTAAACTGATNCGAAATACAGGCTTTATTATTGCAACAATTCTTATNAGACTTTCATTTTCNGCNGANGGATACTTGACTATGATTTTAATCTTGACTGGTGTAAGTTTTGCATNGCTAATTCTTATAATTTATAATGCAATGGAAAATCCCCAGATAAATTCCAATGTCTAGCTAAAAGGGTGTTTTTTAATAACATCGCTATGGTCATTGGCCCCACACCTCCAGGCACAGGGGTTATAAAATCAGCTTTTTTTGAAACTTCATCAAAAGCAACATCTCCTTTTATAATGTATCCTCTNGAATGGTTTTTATCTTCAATACGTGTAATTCCAACATCAATAATAGCTACNCCCTCCTTTACCATATCCACAGTTAAGTATTCAGGAATCCCTAAAGCCATAATAATTATGTCAGCCTTTCTAGTTATTTCGGATATATTTTTGGTTCGGCTATGTGTTAAAGTTACAGTAGCATTTCCAAAGGGTCCTTTTTGACTCATCAAAATACTGATAGGACGACCAACGATATGACTCCTTCCTACAACTACACATTGCTTCCCTGTAGTAGGAACTTTATATCGTTCAATTAACTGCATAATTCCAAAAGGAGTTGCGGGAATGAATGATTCGAGCTCTAATGTCATTCGTCCAAAATTTTCTGGATGAAAACCGTCCACATCTTTTTTNGGATCAATAGCTAATAGAATTTTGTTTTCGTTAATATGATTAGGTAAAGGTAATTGGACAATGTATCCGTCAAGTGTTTCATCTTGATTTAATTTTTNAATTTGTTTTAAAAGATTTGATTCAGTAATGTTTGCTTCCAAACGAATAAGGGTAGAATCAAAGCCAACGTATTCGCATGAACGAACTTTACTTTCAACATANGTTAAGCTGGCACCATCATCTCCTACAATTATTGCGGCAAGGTGGGGAACCCTCAGGCCTCTAGCTTTTATATTGCTAACATCAGCCTTTATTTCATCTTTTATTTCTTTTGAAGTTTGTTTTCCGTCTAAGATTACCATTTTACAATTTTAGCGCATTTTTTGCATCATTTCCATCATTTGACGTCCTTTTCCTCCTTGCATCATTTTCATCATCTTACTTATTTGCTCAAATTGCTTAATAAGTTGATTAACTTCTTGAATAGAAGTCCCAGAACCTTTTGCAATACGAGTTTTCCTGCTATGATTCATTAATTGAGGTTGTGAACGTTCTTTTGGAGTCATTGAGTTAATAATGACTTCAATTCCTTTAAATGCATTATCATCAATATCCATATCCTTAGTCATTTTTCCAAAGCCTGGAATCATGCCCATTAGGTCTTTCATATTTCCCATTTTTTTTACCTGCTTTATTTGAGCAAGAAAATCATCATAACCAAATTGATTTTTTGCAATTTTTTTATTAATACGCCTAGCTTGATCTTCATCAAATTGCTCCTGTGCTCTTTCAACTAATGAAACAACATCACCCATTCCAAGGATACGATCTGCCATTCGCTCTGGATAAAACACATCCAAAGCCTCCATTTTTTCTCCAGTGCCTATAAACTTTATTGGTTTGTTAACTTCAGATTTAATGGACAATGCGGCTCCACCACGAGTATCTCCATCCAATTTGGTTAAAATGACACCATCAAAATCCAATAAATCATTAAAAGCCTTGGCTGAATTAACTGCATCCTGACCCGTCATTGAATCAACAACAAATAGAGTTTCTGAAGGTTTTACAGCCAGGTGTATGGCTTTAATCTCGTCCATTAAAACCTCATCAATAGCTTGTCGTCCAGCAGTATCAATAATTACAAGATCATTATTGTCCTCCTTTGCTTTTTTCAAAGAAGCTTTTGCAATTTTTACCGGATCTTTTTCTTCGCGATCTTCATATAAATTGACTCCCACTTGGTTTGCTACTATTCCCAATTGGTCTATGGCTGCTGGACGGTAAACATCACAAGCAACCAACAATGGTTTTTTCTTGTACTTCTTTTGTAAATGAAGTGCTAGCTTCCCCGAAAAAGTAGTTTTCCCAGATCCTTGTAATCCACACATTAATATTATAGCAGGCTTTGACTCCAAATCGAGTCCTACATTTTCTGAACCCATTAGTTTTACTAATTCATCTTTGACAATTTTTACCATCAATTGTCCAGGTTGCAAACTTGTCAAAACTTCTTGTCCCAAAGCTTTTTCTTTAACCTTAATAGTAAAATCTTTGGCGATTTTAAAATTGACATCAGCATCAAGTAAAGCTCTTCTAACCTCTTTTAAAGTTTCAGCAACATTTATTTCGGTAATCTTTCCATGCCCCTTGAGAACTTGAAAGGCTTTATCTAATTTATTACTGAGATTGTCAAACATTTAATGAATATTTTTTATATCAAACAAAAATAAGGAATGCCTTCAAATTATTAGCTATGGGATTTAAATGAATAAAACATTAATCCCATAACAACAACATGAGGAAAAGTTATTGCAGCCAAAAAAGAGAAGAAAACTGGAAGATATTGATCCTTTGGTAATACACCCAATAAATAAAATCCAACTAACCCAACTAGAGCTAAAACCCAATAAAGAAANGCATCTTTGAAATATTTTGAATANNGATTTATCTCTTGCTCTTCNTANAGATATTTTATTTGAGAGGATAGAGATGGNAAACTGTGCCAAANAACAAAATAAAATCCAAAACCAAAAAGTAAAGAACTTTTAAAAAAAATAAGTGCTAAAAATCCAAGCAATAAACATTCAATTACTACGTGTTTTATGTCTTTAATATTTTTAATTAAAAATAATAATGTTATAATTGAACTCAGTATTAAAATACCTAAAAACAATTCATCCGGAAGGTTAACTGAGGCTATTTGGTAAATTACTTTTTTGACTTCGTTTAAGTGAAAGATGAAAAGCATTGAAAAAATCAAAGTTCCATATGCGCTGTAAAAAATCGGTGTTTTTTTGCTGGATTTAACACATTCTTGCCAATGCTGTTCCCCAAAATGATAACAACTTACCACNACAAAGCTAAAAAGCGCTATACCAGGAATAAAATAAAAGATAAAAATTCCCATAAAAACTACANCTAGATATANAATCCAAAGGGGAATATTTAAAAAATATTTTGATGGACGATCNTTTTTTGCTAAAATTTTGAGATCATTGGCGCCATGAATNATACCAAAAGTTAGTATCCCAAGAGNTGAAATGATATTTTCAATGTTTTCTGGACAAAAAAAAGAGAGTATTGCACAAAAAAGAGTGATAAAATGTGAAAAATTTAGATGATTAAGAGTTGTAAATGAATAAGTTATAGTCTTCAAAAAAAATATTTGTAAAATTAAAGTAAATAAGTTTAATTTTTTCTAAATTTACCTAAACAAAAATAAATAATTGATTTAATCATGGAAAAAATTCTAAGCTTAATGACTGTAGCGCCAGCAATGGCCACAGATGACTACGTAGGTTTTACATTCTTCGTAGGTTGTATGGCGATGATGGCAGCATCAGCGTTCTTCTTTCTCTCAATGAATTCATTTGACAGCAAATGGAAAACCTCTATTTTGGTGTCAGGTTTAATTACATTNATTGCAGCAGTACACTATTGGTATATGCGTGACTATTGGGCAACCAATGCAACTTCCCCAACATTCTTTAGGTATGTTGACTGGATTCTTACCGTGCCATTAATGTGTGTTGAATTCTATTTAATACTAAAAGCAGCCGGTGCNACNCAAAAACTTATGTGGCAAATGATTTTTGCTTCTACTGTAATGTTAGTATGCGGTTACTTCGGTGAAGCTGTTTACACAACAGGATCTGGTCCTGCNTTGTGGGGACTTGTTTCAGGTATTGCCTATTTCTACATNGTATATGAAATATGGATGGGCGGAGCTTCAAAACTAGCTGCTTCAGCTGGTGGTGCAGTTCAATCTGCTCATAAAACTCTTTGCAAATTTGTATTAATTGGTTGGGCAATTTATCCAATTGGATATATGGCCGGAACTGAAGGATGGTACAGCGGAATTTTTGGTGGTCTNCCTATGGATGTTGTCTATAATGTTGGGGATGCTATCAATAAGATTGGATTTGGTTTNGTTGTCTANAACNTAGCCTCTCAATCTGAATAATAAAGTTCCTTAAACAGNAGGAAAAATGCTATGAAAAAGATTAAAATCGCTCTTCGGAGCGATTTTTTTTTACATANTATCAGGAACATTAATGCCCAAAAGGCTTGAAGCATTAGAAATGACTTCTGCTGTTTTTTGAGAAAGNGCAATNCTGAAATTCTTCTGATCTGTATTCTCTGTTCCTAAAATAGTAATATTTTGATAGAATGTATTNTAACTTTTAACTAAATCATATAAGTAATTTGCTATANGTGCGGGACTNTATTGCAAACNTGCTAAAGCTAAAANNTCTGGATAATTCGCTAATTGTTTAATAAGTTCGCGTTCTTTAGTTTGTAGATTAAGATTACTATCAATCGGTCTAATTTTTGTCGCCCCTCGCTTAATTAGTGTTTTGATACGCGCATGAGTATATTGTATAAATGGTCCTGTATTTCCGTTGAAGTCAATCGAAGCCTCTGGATCAAAAAGAATTCTCTTTTTTGGATCTACNTTTAGTATAAAATACTTTAAAGCCCCTAGNGCAATATTATGAAATAANTTAGGACGATCTGATTCNGNGATGTTTTCTAATTTTCCTACAGACTCTGTAATACTCTTAGCTTTCATAGTCATTTCAAACATTAGTTCGTCTGCATCTACTACAGTTCCTTCCCTGCTTTTCATTTTGCCACTAGGTAAATCTACCATTCCATANCTTAAATGATAAAGTGAATTTGCCCAATCAAATCCTAATTTCTTTAGGATTAANAATAAAACTCTAAAATGGTAATCTTGTTCATTTCCAACAGTATATACCATACCTTGTAAATTGGGTTTATTTTCTAAACGGCTTAATGCAGTTCCTAAGTCCTGGGTCATATATACAGATGTTCCGTCGGCACGCAANAGAAGTTTTTCGTCTAGTCCCTCATCTTTTAAGTCAATCCAAACAGAACCATCTTCTTTTTTATAGAAAACCCCATCATTAAGTCCTTTGTCCAAAATTTTTTTTCCAAGTAGATAGGTNTCGCTTTCGTAATAATATGAATCAAAAGAAACACCAAGTTTTTTATAGGTTTCATCAAAACCTTTATAAACCCAGTCATTCATTTGTTTCCATAATTTACGAACTTCTGAGTCATTATCCTCCCAAAGTCTCAACATNTCTTGAGCTTCTAAAAGTAATGGGGCCTCTTGTTTTGCTTCCTCTTCAGATTTACCTTTGGAGATTAAGTTCATTATTTCTTTTTTGTACTCGGAGTCAAANATTACATAGTATTTTCCAACTAATTGATCTCCTTTAANCCCAGTATCTTCTGGTNTCTCTCCTGCTCCANATTTTTTCCATGCTACCATTGACTTACAAATATGTATCCCCCTGTCGTTGATTATTTGAGTTTTTATTACATGATTTCCATTTGCTTCAAGAATTTTTGAAATAGAATAGCCTAGTAAATTATTCCTAATATGGCCTAAATGCAGAGGTTTATTTGTATTTGGTGAAGAAAATTCAACCATTATTGTTGGAGAATATTTAGTTACAGGTTTATGNCCATAATTTTTCACTTTAAAAATTTGTTGAAATTCTTTCAAATAAAAAGAATCTCTCAANCTTAAATTTAAAAAACCTTTAACAACATTATAACCTTCTACAACGTCCTTGCTTAATATTAGATGTTCACCTATGATACCAGCCAATTTTTCGGGATTTATTTTAATTAAACTCAATAATGGAAAAACCAAAAGCGTAATATCTCCATCAAATTCTTTCCTTGTAGCTTGGAATTCAAAATGATCAATATTGACTTGAAATTTGTCTTCCAAAAAATACTTTATAGTCTCAGAAAAATGTTTGTTATAATCTATACTCATAAATTGATTTGGCCTTAAAGATAATTATTATCAATTGATAATGCCTCTTAAGTTTAATGGCTTATCTTTAACAAAATGCTGTTAAATATTTCATATAATAATCCTACTCAAAAGAAAGATATTGAAGAAGCTGTAGGAAAACCTTTTTCTCTTCAAAACCGATGGAAATTAGGTGGAATTGGTTCTCAAAAATTAATTATTAGCAGCGCTTCAATTAACATCTATAATTTATTAATTTTGGATCAAAATATTAATAGTTGTAATGTTGAGCTCCGACCAAAGGGAATAATAATACGTTTTCGTAGTTTATTAGAAACATATGGTTTGATTGTTCCATATTTTAAATTAAAACTTTACAAGGGTAAAGCTCAAGAATATTCTATTTATTTAGATGATTGTTTTGTAAAAGTAATTGCAGATAAGCCTGGAATACACAAGTTCTTTAAAAAAGTGATATCCCAAAAAATTATCAATTCTCCTCCTTCTATTTAAAATCTGTGACTTTTATTTAGATAGTACGATGGTTTTTACCTGTATATATTTGGCGGGGTCTACCTATTGGCTCCTTATTTTTTCTCATTTCAGCCCACTGAGCAATCCAGCCAGGTAGTCTTCCTAAAGCAAACATGACTGTAAACATTTCTGTTGGTATGCCAAGTGCTCGATAAATTATCCCTGAATAAAAATCAACATTTGGGTATAACTTTCTGTCAATAAAATATGAATCATTAAGAGCCTCTTCTTCCAGACTCTTCGCAATATTTAAAATTGGGTCATTTATTCCTAGTTCTCCTAAAACTTCATCAGCAGCTTTTTTTATAATACGTGCTCTAGGGTCGAAATTCTTATAGACTCTATGACCAAATCCCATTAATCTAAAGGTGTCATTCTTGTCTTTTGCTCTATTCATAAATTTTTTTGTATCGCCTCCGTCTCTTTTAATTGCTTTTAACATTTCAATAACTCCTTGGTTAGCACCACCGTGAAGTCTACCCCAAAGTGCTGATACACCAGCGGATACAGATGCAAAAAGACCAGCTTCCGATGAACCTACAATACGTACAGTAGATGTAGAACAATTTTGTTCATGATCGGAGTGTAGGATCAATAATTTATTTAAAGCATTCACAACAATTGGATTAGGAGAAAAGTCTTGATGAGGAAGTTTAAAAAGCATATGAGCAATATTTTCAACATAAGAAAGAGAAGTATTTGCGTAATTTAAGGGAAGTCCTTTTACCTTTCTGTGAGTCCATGAAGCCAAAATGGGAAACTTTGCAATAAGCATTATTATTGCTTCACGCATATCATCTTCAGACTCGATATCTACAGTGCTTGGATTGAATGCTATGAGACCAGATGTTAGAGATGCTAAAATACCCATTGGGTGGGCTGATTTTGGAAAACTTTTTAAAATCAATTTTAAGTCCTCATCCACTAAAGATTCTTTTCGTATTTCTTTATTTAAAAGNTTTAATTCCTTTTCTGNCGGCATGTTGCCAAAAATTAGAAGAAACGCAACCTCTAAAAAGCTAGCATTTTNNCATAAGTCTTCNATAGAATAGCCCCGATGACGTAAAATNCCATCTTCACCATTTAAGAAAGTNATTTCACTTGTACAAGANCCTGTATTTTTATATCCAGGGTCATATGTTATTAAACCAGTTTGAGCTCTAAGAGATTTAATATCAATTCCCTTTTCGTTTTCAGATCCTTTAACTAATGGAAACTCGAAATCTTTATTTTTGTATGTTAATTTTACTGTCTCGCCCATTTATGTCGATTTTATTTTAATTAAAGATTCTTAAGTTAAGAAAAATCGTGTTAATTTATAAATGCTTAAATGCATTCTCTTTAGGGAAATAAGCTGATTCATTCAATTCTTCTTCTATTCTAAGCAACTGGTTGTATTTAGCCATNCGGTCGCTTCTTGAAGCAGAACCCGTTTTAATTTGTCCCGTATTAAGTGCTACTGCAAGATCTGCGATTGTATTATCTTCAGTTTCGCCAGAGCGGTGAGACATTACAGAAGTATATCCAGCCCTATGTGCCATATCAACAGCAGCAATAGTTTCTGAAAGAGTTCCAATTTGATTTACTTTAATTAAAATTGAATTTGCAATACCCTGATCAATTCCCTTTCTAAGACGCTCCACGTTAGTTACAAAAAGATCATCTCCAACCAATTGAACTCGATCTCCAGCTTTTTTAGTGAGAAATTNCCAGCCTTNCCAATCATTTTCGTCCATACCATCTTCAATNGAAATAATCGGATACTTGTTCGATAACTCAGTCAAAAAAGTTGCTTGTTGTTCTGAATTTAGTTTGAGTCCTTTTTCTCCTTCAAAAAGAGAATAATCATAAACACCTTCTTTGTAAAATTCTGCAGCGGCACAATCTAAAGCAATCATTACTTNGGATCCAGGCTTATACCCTGCATTTTGAATAGCTTTTATAATTGTATCTAGAGCATCTTCAGTNCCTTCCAATTTTGGAGCAAATCCACCCTCATCTCCCACAGCAGTACTTAGATTACGCTCTTTTAGTACNCTTTTAAGATTATGAAAAATTTCAGAACCCATTTGCATGGCTTGCGTAAAAGAAGAAGCGCCAACCGGCATAACCATAAACTCCTGAAAAGCAATAGGTGCATCAGAATGAGATCCACCATTTATGATATTCATCATGGGAACTGGAAGTGTTTTAGCACTTACTCCTCCNATGTATCTATAAAGTGGTAGGCCTTGCTCATTTGCTGCTGCTTTAGATATAGCTAAAGAAACTCCTAGGATAGCNTTAGCTCCTAGCTTTGATTTGTTTGGGGTACCATCCAGCTCAATCATTAAACTATCTATCTGTTTCTGTTCAAAAACAGAATTCCCTACAATTTCTTTTGCAATTATTTGATTTACGTTTTNAATTGCTTTGCCTACAGCTTTTCCCATATAAGCTGAACCTCCATCNCGNANTTCAACTGCTTCATGCTCACCCGTCGAAGCTCCCGAAGGAACTGCTGCTCTTCCTAAAATTCCATTTTCTGTCATAACATCTACTTCAACTGTAGGATTTCCTCTGGAATCAAATATTTGTCTTGCATGTACGCTAATTATAATACTCATTTTGAATTAAATTCTAATTTGATTTTTACTTTTTTATATATTCTTTAAAAGTGTCAAAAAGATAAGTTGCATCATTTGGACCNGGTCCTGCTTCAGGATGGTATTGAACTGAAAAACAGTTTTTATTCTTCATTCTCATTCCTGCTAGGGTTTCGTCATTTAAATGGATGTGCGTAATTTCAATCTCTGGATTAGATCTAGCAGCTTCCATTTCAACAGCAAACCCATGGTTTTGGGAAGTAATTTCTCCTTTACCAGTAAGTAAATTTTTAACAGGATGGTTAATTCCCCTATGTCCATTAAACATCTTGAAAGTNGGGATTCCATTTGCCAATGCAATAATCTGATGTCCTAAACAAATTCCAAACAAGGGTTTGTTTTTGTCAATTATTTTTTTAGCTAAAGCTTGAGCTTCTTTTAAAGGTTGAGGATCTCCAGGACCGTTTGAAATAAAATAGCCATCNGGATTAAAAGCTTCTAATTCCTCAAAAGATGAATTGTATGGGAATACTTTGACATACATNTCTTTTTCCNCCATGTTATTTAAAATATTTTGTTTTATNCCTAAATCAAGGGCAGCAATCTTATAATTTGCTTTTGAATTACCTACAGTATAAGGTTCTTTTGTCGATACCTTAGATGCCAATTCCAAACCTTCCATACTTGGAGCATTAGATAATTCATTTAATAATCTTTTTTCATGTCCAATCTCAGTTGAAATNACAGCATTCATAGCCCCATTCTCTCTGATATAATTTACTAAAGCACGAGTATCAACATCCGAAATAGTAACNAGTTTATGACTTTCAAGATAATCGAATAGAGACTCACTTGCGCTAGGTCTAGAATAGTTAAAACTAAAATCTTTACAAATTAANCCTGCAATAGATATTCTTTTGGATTGAGATTCTTCTAAANGAACACCATAGTTNCCTATGTGNGTATTAGTAGTGACCATGATTTGACCATAATAGGANGGATCAGTAAAAATNTCCTGATATCCTGTCATTCCAGTATTAAANCAAATTTCACCAAAAGNAGTTCCCTTTATTCCAATTGATTTTCCAAAGAATTGAGTTCCATCTGCAAGCAGGACAAAAGCCTNTTTTTTTGATCTGTACTTCATGATTTGTTACAAAATAAATCAAAAAAAGGATAAACTAAAACGTTTATCCTTTAATATTATTAGTTTTAATAAAAAACATTATTCATTATCCTTTGTATTATCTGGATCAGATTTTAGTTTGGAGATTACTTTTTGTGAAGATTCATTAGAAACAGGTTGTTCATTATTAGACTTGTTTGCTTCGTTGCTTATTTTTTTTGTTACTTCATCTGCTTTTGAAATATTTGCTTTGGCTTTGCTCCCACCTCGCCTTCTAGTTTTTTTCTTTAATTTTTCTTCTGTATTATAAATTTCATTGAAGTCAACCAATTCAATCATGGCCATTGATGCATTGTCACCCATCCTATTACCAAGTTTAATTACTCTGGTATATCCTCCTGGACGATCTCCAATCTTTAAAGCTACTTCTCTAAAAAGCTCTGCAACTGCTTTTTTATCTCTAAGTGAAGAAAAAGCAAGTCTTCTATTATGAGTTGTGTCAGACTTAGACTTTGTTATAANAGGCTCAATAAATTGTTTTAGTGCTTTGGCCTTTGTTAATGTTGTATTAATACGTTTATGCTCAATNAGAGAACANGCCATATTTGCTAGCATAGATCTTCTATGAGCAGATTTTCGCCCCAAATGCATTATTTTTTTCCCGTGTCTCATTTTTTTTATTTAAAAATGTGATTTAATCTTTATCTAACTTGTATTTCGAAAGATCCATCCCAAAGGAAAGGCCCTTAAGCACAACTAACTCTTCCAACTCTGTTAGTGATTTCTTACCAAAGTTTCTGAATTTCATAAGATCGTTTTTGTTATATGATACTAAATCTCCAAGTGTATCCACCTCTGCAGCTTTCAAACAATTTAATGCACGAACTGATAGGTCCATATCAATAAGTTTGGTTTTTAAAAGTTGCCTCATGTGAAGTGATTCTTCATCATAGGTTTCTGTTTGAGCAATTTCATCCGCCTCGAGTGTAATTCGTTCATCTGAGAATAACATGAAATGGTGAATTAAAGTTTTAGCTGCTTCAGTAAGAGCATCTTTAGGGTGAATTGATCCATCAGAAATAATTTCAAAGACAAGCTTTTCATAATCTGTTTTTTGCTCAACACGATAATTTTCTATACTATATTTAACATTTTTGATAGGTGTAAAAATAGAATCAATTGCAATTACGCCAAGCTCAGAAGTATTTCTTTTGTTTTCCTCTGCAGGAACATATCCTCTTCCTTTTTCAATTGTTATNTCAATGTTAATTTGTACANTTTTTTCTAGATTACAAATTACCAAATCTGGATTTAATACTTGAAAACCTGAAATGAACTTTTGAAAATCTGCCGCTTTGATTTGCTCTTGTCCTCCTATAGAAATTAAAACTTTCTCTTCTTCAGATTCTTCAATTTGTCTTTTAAAACGGACCTGCTTTAGGTTAAGGATAATTTCCGTAACGTCTTCTACAACTCCTTTAATAGTTGAGAATTCATGTTCAACATTTTCTAATNTAATAGAAGTGATTGCAAANCCCTCTAAAGATGATAATAAAACGCGCCTTAACGCATTTCCNACTGTCAATCCATATCCTGGCTCCAAAGGTCGGAATTCGAATTTACCTTCGAACTCTGANGAGTCAATCATTATTACTTTGTCTGGTTTTTGAAAATTCAATATTGCCATAGTTTTATGCTTCTTTTTGCTTATTT
The DNA here is from genome assembly GCA_002714815.1 of Flavobacteriaceae bacterium. Classification (GTDB taxonomy): domain Bacteria; phylum Bacteroidota; class Bacteroidia; order Flavobacteriales; family Flavobacteriaceae; genus MS024-2A. The sequence continues at coordinate 20,982 of PAYI01000004.1, forward strand.
TGAGTAAAGTTCGACGATAAGTTGTTCCTTAATGTTTTCAGGAATCTGGGTCCGTAAAGGAAGGCTTAAAAATGTTCCTTGAAGTTGTTCTTTATTCCAACTTAACCATTCATATNCTGATACATCCTTTCCTTTCGCTTCTATAATTATATTTAATGTTTTAGATTTTTCTCTGACTCCAACAACATCNCCAATTTTAACCTGGNATGAAGGAATATTNACTATGGAACCGTTAATAGTTATATGTCGNTGAGAAACCAACTGTCTTGCCCCNCTTCTTGATGGTGATAAACCAAGACGATAAACTANATTNTCAAGTCTNGATTCACATAATTGCAGTAAGGCTTCTCCTGTCACACCTTTACTTCTGCTTGCTTTTTCAAAAAGATTTCTGAATTGACGTTCTAAAATTCCATATGTAAATTTTGCTTTCTGCTTCTCCATTANCTGAATAGCATATTCAGATTTTTTACCTCTTCGCTTTGAGCTTCCGTGATGTCCGGGAGGATAATTTCTTTTTTCGAAGGCTTTGTCTTCTCCGAAAATTGGCTCACCAAATTTGCGAGCTATTTTTGTTTTTGGACCAGTATATCTTGCCATTTAATTGGTTTTTTTAGTTNNATTAANCACTATGAATTAAGGTCTATTCCTTCGTTAGCGATTCNATTAATTCAAAATTATTAATTATACTCTTCTTCTTTTTGGGGGTCTACATCCATTGTGTGGAAGTGGTGTGACGTCAATGATTTCNAGCACTTCGATTCCACTATTGTGTAGAGAACGAATAGCTGATTCACGACCGTTACCAGGTCCTTTCACAAAAACTTTTACTTTTCTTAATCCTGCTTCTTGCGCAATTTTAGCACAATCCTCAGCAGCAGTTTGAGCTGCGTAAGGAGTATTTTTTTTAGAACCTCTAAAACCCATTTTTCCCGCTGAGGACCAAGCTATTACTTCTCCTTTCGAGTTAGTCAATGAAATGATAATATTATTGAAAGAAGCTGTTATGTGAGCTTGACCAATAGATTCTACAATTACTTTTCTTTTTTTACTTGCTGCTTTAGCCATAATTAAAAACTATTATTTAATTGCCTTCTTTTTGTTTGCTACTGTTTTACGTTTTCCTTTTCTTGTACGCGAATTATTTTTAGTCCGCTGTCCACGAAGGGGAAGCCCTGATCTATGACGAATTCCTCGGTAACAACCAATATCCATTAATCGCTTNATATTAAGTTGTACTTCAGAACGTAATTCACCTTCTATTTTATACGACCCCACAGCTTCTCTTATACGAGCAGTCTCATCATCTGTCCAGTCTTGTACTTTTTTACTTTCCTTTACTTTTGCTACTGCCAATATATTTTNGGCACGACTTCTTCCTATACCGAAAATATATGTGAGAGAAATTACTCCTCTTTTTTGCTTTGGAATGTCAACTCCTGATATTCTTGCCATAATTAACCTTGTCTTTGTTTGAATCGAGGATTCTTTTTGTTAATCACGTACAAACGTCCTTTNCGTCGTACGATTTTGCAGTCTGCACTGCGTTTTTTAATTGATGCTCTTACTTTCATNTTGTTTTTTTTTATATTAAAATCGAAATGTTATCCTAGCTTTCGTTAGATCGTAAGGGCTCATTTCAAGTTTGACTTTATCTCCAGGNAATAATTTGATATAATGCAATCGCATTTTACCAGATATGTGAGCTGTAACCACATGACCGTTTTCTAACTCAACCCGAAACATTGCGTTGGACAATGCTTCAATAATAGTTCCTTCTTGTTCTATTGCTGCTTGTTTAGCCATTTATTAATTTGAAATTCTTCTTGTTTTTCCTGTTTTCATTAAACCATCATAATGTCTATTTAAAAGATAAGAGTTGACTTGTTGAATTGTATCTATAGCTACTCCCACCATAATTAATAAAGATGTTCCACCGTAAAAGAGGGCCCATCCCTGTTGGATTCCAATAAGCTTCACAACAACCGCAGGAAAAACTGCAATTGCGGCCAAAAAGAGTGAGCCTGGGAAAGTAATGTAAGACATAATTGTGTCTAAATATTCTGAGGTTTCGTTCCCAGGACGAATCCCAGGAACAAAACCCCCACTTCGTTTTAAGTCATCAGACATTTTATTAGTAGGTACTGTAATAGCTGTGTAGAAATAAGTAAAGATAATAATCAACACCGCAAACAGAATATTATACCAAAGCCCAAAAATGTCAGAAAAATTTGCTTGAATCCATTGTCCAGCACTAGAATCACCTAAAGCCCCCCCAATATAAACTGGAGCAAACATAATCGCTTGAGCAAAAATAATNGGCATNACACCGGATGCATTTAACTTTANTGGAATATATTGCCTTGAACCATAAATTGATCGGTCNGTTGTCGAACCANTTGTTTGTCTTCGTGCNTACTGAACNGGTATACGTCTTACAGCNAGNGTAAGTAATATTGATAGGAGAATNATAACAATCCACANGACTAATTCAATTANAATCAACATTAAACCTCCNTTGTTTTCAGAAACTCTAGAAACAAACTCTTGAGTAAATGAAAGTGGAAGATTGGCAATAATACCAACCATTATAAGCANGGAAATCCCATTACCAATACCTTTATCTGTNATTTTTTCTCCAAGCCACATCGCAAAAATAGTTCCTGTAACTAAAATAATTACCGANGANCCAATAAATAATGGNCCCCTACCTAATATAAAAGCACTTTCGGGAACTCCAAGAGCACTTAAACCATAGAGATAAGCAGGTGCTTGAACAACACAGATAGCTATTGTTAACCATCTTGTTATTTGGTTGATTGTTTTCCTNCCACTTTCTCCTTCTTTTTGTAATTTTTGAAGATAGGGAACNGCTATCCCCATAAGCTGAACNACAATAGATGCTGAAATGTAAGGCATTATTCCCAANGCAAAAACAGATGCATTAGCAAAAGCTCCTCCGGTAAATGCATTTAAAATCCCTAAAAGACCTCCACCATCAGTTCTATTACTTAGTTCGGCTAGTTGAACGGGATCAATTCCAGGAAGAACAACTTGAGCACCTAAACGGTAGACTAATAACATTCCTAGTGTAAGAAGTACACGATCTCGTAATTCTTCTATCCTATAAATGTTATAAAGAGTTTCTAAGGCCTTTTTCATTAATATATGTTATAAAATTACAACTTCGCCACCACCTGCTTCTATTGCAAGCTTTGCAGAAGATGAAAATTTATGTGCAAAAATTTTAATTTGAGCATCCAGCTTTCCACGACCTAAAATTTTTATTAAGTCGTTTCTTCGTGCTAAACGAAGTTTAACTAATTGATCAATATCTAATTGTTTTTTAACTTTTTTATCCTTCACCAATTCTTGGATAGTGTCTAGATTAATTATACGATATTCCTTTCGATTTATATTTTTAAAACCAAACTTTGGAACCCTTCTTTGTAAAGGCATTTGCCCTCCTTCGAATCCAATCTTTTTAGAATATCCAGATCGTGACTTGGCTCCTTTATGACCGCGTCCTGCAGTTCCACCTTTTCCAGAGGANTGACCTCTTCCAAGGCGTTTTCCTGCTACTCTATTAGATCCCTTTGCTGGNGTTAAACTTTCTAANCTCATAANGAATAATTTTTATAATTCTGTTACTGAAACCAAATGTTTTACTTTATCAATCATTCCCAAAATACTTGGTGTTGCATTGTGNGTTACCTCTTTCCCAATTCNNTTGAGTCCTAATGAATCTAAAGTACGTTTTTGTGTTTGTAAACGCTTGATACTNCTTTTTATTTGTTTTATTTTTATTTGTAACATATNCTANGTTTCTTATCCATTAAATACTTTATCTATNGAAATTCCTCTTTGTTCNGCTATTTGTTGAGGATTCCGCAACTGTAACAATGCNTCAAAAGTTGCTTTAACAACGTTGTGAGGGTTTGAGGAACCTTGAGACTTTGATAAAACATTNTGAACTCCTACAGCATCTAAAACTGCGCGGACAGCTCCNCCTGCNATAACNCCAGTACCTTNAGANGCAGGTTTTAAAAAAACTCGAGCACCTCCATATTTNCCTTTTTGTTCATGAGGGAGNGTNCCNTTTTCAATTGGAATTCGAATTAAATTTTTCTTNGCATCTTCAACTGCCTTTGCTATTGCTTCTGAAACTTCTTTGGACTTTCCTAANCCTTGACCTACTACACCGTTTTCGTCTCCCACAACNACAATAGCTGAAAATCCAAAAGCACGTCCTCCTTTTGTAACCTTNGTNACTCTTTGAACTCCAACTAAACGNTCTTTTAAATCTAATCCAGCAGGCTTAACTAATTNTACATTTTTATAATCTTGATACATAATTTTAATTAAAATTTTAATCCTCCTTCACGAGCTCCATCAGCTAATGCTTTAACTCTNCCATGATACAAATATCCACTTCGGTCAAATTTTATTTCTGATATNCCAGCTTTAGTNGCCAAAGTNCCAATTCGCTTTCCAACATTAAAGGCTGTTTCAATTTTATTAGACGCCTTTTCNTCAACGATATCTTTATCCCTTGATGAAGAAGAAAGAATAGTTTTTCCCTTTTTATCATCCACAAGTTGGGCGTAAATTTCTTTATTACTGCGGTAAACTGACAAACGTGGTGAAATCTCTGTTCCAATGATAGTTTTTCGAATACGTCTTCGAATNCTNTTTCTTCGTTCTAATTTTGTTAAACTCATAGTAATAAATTATGCTGATTTTCCTGCTTTTCTTCTAATATNCTCTCCAANATATTTNACCCCTTTTCCTTTNTAAGGTTCTGGTTTTCTAAAAGAACGAATCTTTGATGCTACATAACCAACCAACTGTTTGTCNTGAGAGGTAAGTTTGATAATAGGATTTTTTCCTTTCTCAGAAATTGTCTCTATTTTAACTTCAGGAGCAATTTCAAATATAATNTTGTGAGAAAATCCNAGAGCAAGATCTAATCTTTGTCCTTGATTNGTAGCCCTATAACCTACTCCAACAAGTTCTAATTCTTTTGTAAATCCCCTACTTACTCCTTCTACCATATTTGCAATTAANGATCGATANAATCCATGTTTAGATTTTACTGAATTATTGTTAGAAGCACGTAAAACTTTAATTAAGTTNTCTTCGGTTTTAACTTCTACATCACTATAGAATTGTGTCAATTCNCCTAGCTTCCCTTTAANAGTAATTAGGNTTGGTTGAACTTCTACAATTACTCCTTCGGGTATATTAATCGGGCTGTTACCTATTCTTGACATAATTTATTTTTTTAATATACATAACANATTAATTCACCCCCTACATTTTCCTTTGCTGCTTGTTTACCTGTCATTACACCCTTTGAGGTAGAAACAATAGATATACCTAAACCATTTAAAATTCGNGGAAGATTTTCTGAGTCTGAATATTTTCTTAATCCNGGNGTACTTATTCGGTTTAATTTTTTTATNACAGGCTCTTTTGTAATCTTATCATATTTGAGTGCAATTTTAATATTTCCTTGATGATTTGANGTTTTTTCAAATTTAAAGCTCAAAATGTAGCCTTGGTCAAAAAGAATTTTAGTAATCTCTTTTTTTATTTTAGATGCAGGTATTTCTACTACACGGTGTCCCGCTCTGTTAGCGTTTCGAATACGAGTTAAATAATCTGAAATAGGATCTGTAATCATAATCTTAATATTTTTCGTTACCAGCTGGCTTTAGTTACTCCAGGAATTAATCCCTTGTTAGCCATTTCCCGAAAGGTTACACGTGAAATACCAAACTGACGCATATATCCTTTAGGTCGACCAGTAAGTTTACATCGGTTATGCATGCGAATTGGTGATGCGTTTTTAGGTAATTTTTGAAGTGCTAAATAGTCTCCAGCCTCTTTTAGGGCTTTTCTTTTCTCAGCGTACTTAGCAACAGTTTTAGCACGCTTTATTTCACGAGCTTTCATGGATTCTTTAGCCATTTTAATTCTTTTTAAAAGGTATTCCTAGTTCTGTTAATAATGATTTTGCTTCTTGATCAGTTTTTGCTGTAGTCACAAAAGTAATATCCATTCCGTTAATTCGATTTACCTTATCAATATCTATCTCTGGAAAAATAATTTGTTCTGTTATGCCCAAAGTGTAGTTTCCCCGTCCGTCGAAGCCTGTGGCTTTTACTCCTTGAAAATCACGAACTCNTGGAAGCGCAGTGGTAACCAAACGATCTAAAAATTCAAACATTCTCTCGCCACGTAATGTAACTTTTACTCCTATAGGCATTCCTTTACGNAGCTTAAATGATGCAACATCTTTTTTTGATACTGTNGCTATAGCCTTTTGGCCTGTGATAAGAGTTAATTCATCCATTGCATGCTCAATGAGTTTTTTATCAGCTACTGCNGCACCCACTCCACGACTTAATACAATTTTTTGCAGTTTTGGTACTTGCATTATACTTTTATAACTAAAAGTTTCTTTTAAATTGAAAACGATAAGTTCGTTATATTCTTGTTTTAACCTTGGTATGTAATCCATAATTTATTAAATTACTTCGTCTGTTTTTTTAGCATAACGCACCTTNCTGCCATCAGCCTCTATTCTGTATCCTACACGAGTGGTATTACCTTCGGCAGTTAGTAAGGATAAGTTCGAAATATCAATAGGTGCTTCCTTTTCGGTAATTCCACCTTGAGGATTATTTGCATTGGGTTTGTTGTGTTTTTTAACTCGGTTAACACCTTCCACAATAGCATTTTTGTTTTCTCTAGATATACTCAATACCTTTCCTTCAGATCCTTTATTTGAACCTGCAATAACTCTTACTGTATCTCCTTTTTTTATTTTNATCTTTACAAACATTTTTTTTTTATAAAACCTCAGGGGCTAGTGAAACAATTTTCATNAATTTTTTATCACGAAGCTCTCTGGCAACTGGTCCAAAAACTCGTGTTCCGAGCATTTCTCCTGATGTATTCAATAAAACACATGCGTTTTCATCAAAACGGATGTAGGATCCATCAGGACGTCTAACTTCTTTACGTGTTCTGACTACAACTGCGGGAGAAACTTGTCCCTTTTTAACAGTTCCCGAGGGAGATGCCTCTTTTACTGTAACAACAATTTTATCACCAATTGAAGCATAGCGTCTTTTAGTTCCACCTAGTACTCGAATGGTAAGTACCTCTTTTGCACCAGTATTATCTGCTACTTTTAGTTTTGATTCTTGTTGTACCATTTTACTTTGCTCTTTCAATTATTTCGACCATTCTCCAACATTTTGATTTGCTTAAAGGTCTTGTTTCCATTATTTTAACTGTATCTCCAACATTACAGTCATTTTTTTCATCGTGAGCTACATATTTTTTAGTTTTCAAAACAAATTTTCCATACATGGGGTGTTTTACCCTTTTAACCTCAGAAACTATAATGGATTTTTCCATTTTACTACTTGTAACCACTCCTATTCGTTCTTTTCTCAAATTTCTTGTTTCCATACTAATTATGCTTGTTGATTACCTAATGCAGTTTTAATTCTAGCCACAACACGCCTTGTTATTTTAATTTGTAAAGGATTTTCAAGAGGGGATATTGCATGAGTCATTTTAATTTCCTCTAACTGCTTTTGATATTCTGACAGTTTATCATGAAGGTCCTCATTTGAAAGCTTATTAATTTCAGATTGTTTCATATTACATTTATTATACTTTAAAATCTCTAGCTACTACAAATTTAGTTTTAACAGGAAGTTTTTGAGCTGCCAAACGTAAAGCTTCTTTTGCAATATCGTAAGGAACACCTGCAACTTCAAAAACTATGCGTCCTGCTTTAGTTACTGCTACAAAGTATTCAGGTGCACCTTTTCCTTTTCCCATGCGCACCTCAAGTGGTTTTTTGGTTATGGGCTTATCAGGAAAAATTTTGATCCATAGTTGTCCTTCTCTTTTCATGTAACGTGTAGCGGCAATACGTGCCGCCTCAATCTGACGCGAAGTTATGAAAACTGACTCCAATACTTTGATTCCAAACATACCATTTGAAAGTTGGTGTCCCCTTCCTGAAAGTCCTTTCATACGACCTTTTTGTGCTTTTCGAAATTTTGTCTTCTTAGGTTGTAACATTAATTTATTATTTTGTTATTTACGACGTCTTTGTCTGCCGCTTGNCCCTCCAGAACCTGAGTTAGACTGTGATTTCTTTGACATTCCTACAAGAGGGGAAAGCTCTCTTTTCCCATAGACTTCACCTTTCATAATCCATACTTTGATACCAAGTCTCCCATAAGTGGTATGTGCTTCGACAAGAGCATAGTCTATATCTGCACGAAATGTTGATAATGGAATTCTGCCCTCTTTATATGATTCAGAACGTGCCATTTCAGCTCCGTTCAACCGTCCAGAAATTTGAATTTTTATACCTTCAGCATTCATTCTAATAGCAGCAGCAATAGCCATTTTGATGGCACGTCTATACGAAATTCTACTTTCTATTTGTCTAGCTACACTAGCTCCAACTAATTTAGCGTCAAGTTCCGGACGTTTTATTTCAAATATGTTAATTTGTACTTCTTTAGCAGTAATTTTTCGAAGCTCTTCTTTTAATTTATCCACTTCTTGTCCTGCTTTACCTATAATAATTCCTGGACGTGCAGTAGTAATAGTAATTGTAATAATTTTCAGTGTACGCTCTATAATAACATTAGATACGCTTGCTTTAGAAAGGCGTGCATTAATATATTTACGGATTTTGTCATCTTCAGCAATTTTATCGCCATAATTTCTACCACCATACCAGTTAGAATCCCATCCTCTTATGATTCCTAGACGATTACCAATTGGATTTGTTTTCTGTCCCATATTATTTTTCTAAAATGTTAGATCCCAATACCAAAGTAACATGGTTGGAACGTTTGCGAATTCTATGAGCTCTGCCTTGAGGAGCTGGACGTAATCTTTTAAGCATGCTTCCACTATCTACACGGATTTCAGATACATAAAGATTCGCTTTTTCAATATCTTCAGACTCATTCTTTAATTGCCAATTAGCAATAGCAGAAAGTAATAACTTTTCAATACGTTTTGAAGCTTCTTTTGGGCTAAACTTTAAAATTGATAAAGCTTTTCCTATGGATTCTCCTCGTACCTGATCTGCAACCAAACGCATCTTACGGGGTGAAGTTGGACAATTGTTTAATTTTGCGAAAGCAAGAGATTTTTTNGCTTCGTTAAATGCTTGTGCAGATTGTCTTTTTCGNTTCCCCATTATTNTTAATATTATTTGTTACCCTTATTTTTTGAACCTGAATGTCCACGAAAATTTCGAGTTACAGAAAACTCTCCAAGTTTATGTCCTACCATATTTTCAGTAATATAGACTGGAATAAATGATTTTCCATTATGAACACCTATAGTTTGACCAACAAAGTCAGGGGTAATAAGAGAGGCTCGAGACCATGTCTTAATTACTGTCTTTTTATTCTCTTCAATATTTTTGTTCAGTTTTTTTTCAAGACTGTGGTGTACGTAAGGACCTTTTTTTAATGAACGAGCCATATTATTTTATTTTCTTCTACGTTCTAAAATGAACTTGTTACTAGATTTTGTTTTTGATCGAGTACGATATCCTTTAGCAGGAATGCCATTTCGTGATCTCGGATGACCTCCAGAGGCACGACCTTCTCCTCCACCCATAGGATGGTCAACAGGGTTCATCGCGACAGGACGCGTTCGTGGTCTTCTTCCTAGCCATCTAGAACGTCCTGCTTTGCCAGATACCAATAACTGGTGATCTGAATTTGAAATTGTTCCAATTACGGCCATACAAGAAATAAGGATCAATCTAGTTTCACCAGAGGGTAATTTCACGGTAGCAAATTTCCCATCTCGAGCCATCAATTGGGCAAATGAACCTGCGCTGCGTGCAATAGCAGCTCCTCTTCCGGGGCTTAGTTCAATACAACATATTATGGTTCCTAGAGGAATATCTGAAAGTTGCAATGAATTTCCGATCTCAGGTGTAGCTTTTTTACCAGACATTATTTTTTGACCTACTTTAAGTCCACTGGGTGCAATGATATATCTTTTTTCATCATCTTTATATTTAACCATTGCTATAAAAGCNGTTCGGTTAGGATCGTATTCAATAGTTTTGACTTCTGCNGTAATATCAAATTTGTCTCGTTTAAAATCAATAATACGATAACGTTTTTTATGACCACCTCCAATATGTCGTGAGGTCATTTTCCCTTTATTATTTCTGCCTCCTGTTCTTTTTTTTGGTTCTAATAAACTCTTTTCGGGCTTATTAGAAGTAATAGAATCAAATCCATTTACTACTCTNAATCGTTGAGCTGGAGTCACTGGTTTTAATTTTCTAACTGGCATCTGATACTATTATAAGTTACTGTAAAAATCGATGGTCTCACCCTCGGAAACTTGAACAATGGCTTTTTTAATAGCATTGGTCTTACCTTTTTGAATCCCTTTTTTGGTNTANCGCATTTTTCTTTTGGGAGCATAATTTTGNGTTCTAACTTTNTCTACTGANACTCCATAAGTAATTTCAATTACTTTTTTTATTTCTACTTTGTTAGCTTTNNTATCNACCAAAAAGGTATACCGATTGNAGCGCTCACTCCCTAAAGTAGCTTTTTCNGTAATAATCGGTTTTTTCAATATACNCATGACTAACNATTCAAAAGTGTTTCAATTTTCGCAATCGCACTTTCTGAAATAATCAANTTTTCAGCNTNTGATATTCCATAAGTATTTAATTCTGAGTCNATTACAACTTTAGAATTTNTTAAATTACGAGACGACAAATATACATTTTTATTCAACTCGCCCAAGACTAAGAGACTTTTTTTGTCTGCTGTACCAAGTGCNGNTAAAATTTTAATAAATTCTTTGGTCTGCGGGCTATCCATTTTAAAATCTTCTAAAATAACAATTGAATTTTGCTTAGCTTTAATACTTAGTGCAGATTTACGAGCCAAACGCTTTACTTTTTTGTTTACTTTTTGACTATAATCTCTAGGGTTAGGTCCAAAAATACGTCCACCACCCCTAAATAATGGATTTTTAATACTACCAGCACGAGCGGTTCCAGTGCCTTTTTGTTTTTTAATTTTTCGAGTACTACCAGTAACCTGTGCTCGCTGTTTAGATTTGTGAGTTCCTTGACGCCTATTAGCTAAATGGGATTTAACATCTAAATAGATTGCATGATTATTTGGTTCTATCTGGAAAACATCAGTATTAAGTTTTACTTTTCTACCAGTTTCTTTTCCTTTTATATTTAGTACGTTTAATTCCATTATTTTTGAACAATTACATAAGCATTTTTATGACCTGGCACACTCCCTTTAACAATAAGGAGGTTTTTTTCAGGAATAACTTTTATTACTTTTAAATTGAGAATTTTTACTTTACTATTTCCTGTTTGCCCTGCCATGCGCATTCCCTTGAAAACACGTGCAGGATATGAAGCTGCGCCAATTGAGCCAGGTGCGCGAAGACGATTATGCTGGCCATGAGTTGCCTGTCCTACACCACTAAATCCATGACGTTTTACTACTCCTTGAAATCCTTTTCCTTTTGATGTTGCGGAAACATCTACGAAATCTCCTTCAGCAAAATGTTCAACAGTGACAGTATCTCCTAAATTTAATTCTTCTTCAAAATTCTTGAATTCAAAGAGTTTCTTTTTTGGAGTTACATTGGATTTTTTAAAATGTCCCTCTTCAGCTTTAACTACTTTTTTCTCATGCTTGTCATCAAAACCTAACTGAACAGCTTTATAACCATCAACATCCTTAGTCCTAAGCTGCGTAACGCTGCAGGGTCCGACTTCCAAGACTGTACAAGGTATATTCTTCCCGCTTTCATCGTAAAGGCTNGTCATACCGATCTTTTTTCCTATTAACCCAGACATTGTTTATTATTTAGTTTTTTTCTTGTTTTATGATTATACCTTAATTTCTACTTCCACACCACTAGGTAATTCAAGTTTCATTAANGCATCAATTGTTTTGGATGATGAACTNTAAATATCTAACAAACGTTTATACGATGACAATTTAAATTGTTCGCGAGATTTTTTATTTACATGNGGTGATCGTAAAACAGTGAATATTTTTTTACGAGTAGGTAAAGGTATAGGACCTGTTACAACTGCACCAGTGTTCTTAACTGTTTTTACAATTTTATCAGCAGACTTGTCTACTAAATTATAGTCGTATGATTTTAATTTGATTCTAATTTTTTGACTCATAAAAATTTTATTCTTTATTACCATTTATTTCCGATATAACATCCTCAGAAATATTGGATGGTGTTTCGGCATAATGTGAAAATTCCATAGTTGAAGTAGCACGTCCAGAAGAAAGTGTTCTTAGTGAAGTAACATATCCAAACATTTCAGACAAAGGCACTTCTGCCTTTACTACCTTAGAACCTGCTCTATCATCCATTGAGTTTACCTGACCTCTACGACGATTAAGATCTCCAACAATATCTCCCATATTTTCTTCAGGNGTAAGCACTTCTAATTTCATAATAGGTTCCATTATTACTGGAAGAGCGCCTCTAGCTGCTTCTTTAAATCCTAGTTTAGCCGCGAGTTCAAATGAAAGTGAATCCGAATCCACAGGATGGAATGAACCGTCTTGTAAAATAATTTTCATAGAATCGAGTTCAAAACCAGCAAGAGGACCATTATTCATTGCCTCCTTAAAACCTTTTTCTACCGAAGGGATGTATTCTTTTGGAATATTTCCTCCTTTAATAAGATTGATAAATTCTAATCCAGATTTNCCTTCTTCACCNGGTTCCATTGTAAATACGATATCAGCGAATTTACCACGGCCACCAGTTTGCTTTTTGTAAACTTCTCTATGTTTNGACTGNGAAGTTAACGCTTCTTTGTATTCTACCTGAGGTTTTCCTTGATTTACCTCTACTTTAAATTCGCGTCTCAGGCGATCTACAATAATGTCTAGGTGAAGTTCACCCATCCCAGATATAATGGTTTGTCCTGACGCTTCATCTGTCTTTACCTGGAAGGTTGGATCTTCTTCTGCTAATTTTCCTAAAGCCATTCCAAGCTTATCTACATCAACTTTAGTTTTTGGCTCCACTGCAATACCTATCACTGGGTCAGGAAAGTCCATACTTTCTAAAATAATAGGAGATTTTTCTGCAGAAAGGGTGTCTCCTGTTTTGATATCTTTGAAACCTACAGCAGCTCCAATATCTCCTGCTTCAATAAAATCAATAGCGTTTTGCTTATTTGAGTGCATTTGATATATTCTAGATATACGTTCTTTATTACCAGATCTGTTATTCAGTACATAAGATCCCGCATCCAAACGCCCAGAATATGCACGGAAAAATGCCAAACGACCTACGAACGGGTCAGTTGCAATTTTAAATGCTAAGGCAGAAAAAGGTTCACTTACAGAAGGTTTACGTGAAATCTCTTCTCCATTATTAGGATTACTTCCTGAAATTGCTTCCTTATCTTCTGGGGAAGGTAAGTAGCGACATACAGCATCTAAAAGAAACTGAACTCCCTTATTTTTAAATGATGAACCACATATCATAGGAATAATACTCATGTCCTGAGTTGCAGCTCGCAATGCAGTATGAATTTCTTCAGGACTAATACTGTCGGGATCTTCAAAAAACTTTTCTAGAAGGACTTCATCATATTCGGCAACTGCCTCTATTAGCTCTGCTCGATATTTTTCAACATCAGCTAACATATTCTCTGGAATAGGTACTTCATCAAAAGTAGAGCCAAAACGTTCTTCATGCCATATAATTGCCTTGTTAGTGACTAAATCTACAATACCTTTAAAATCTTCTTCTTCTCCTATGTTTAAAACTATAGGAACTGCATTAGATTTTAACATTTCACGAACCTGAGTACTAACATTTAAGAAATTAGCTCCTTGCCGATCCATCTTGTTGACAAATCCAATTCGAGGTACTCGATAATTATCAGCTAATCTCCAGTTTGTTTCAGATTGAGGCTCAACACCGTCAACCGCNGAAAATAAAAAAACTAAGCCNTCAAGNACACGAAGTGATCNATTTACTTCNACAGTNAAATCGACNTGNCCTGGAGTNTCNATAATGTTNAANTGATANGNCTTTGAATCTGNTGTTGGTTTTCCTTGATCTTGAGGAAAATCCCATGTACANGTTGTAGCTGCAGATGTNATGGTAATTCCACGTTCTTGTTCTTGTTCCATCCAGTCCATNGTTGCAGCACCATCATGTACCTCNCCAATTTTATGGCTAACCCCTGTATAAAAAAGGATACGTTCAGTTGTAGTNGTTTTTCCAGCGTCAATGTGTGCNGCAATTCCAATGTTTCTTGTATATTTTAAATCTCTAGCCATGCTACAGTNGAAATANCTAATTAGTTAAAATCTAAAATGTGAAAATGCCTTATTTGCTTCNGCCATTTTATGAGTNTCTTGNCNTTTTTTAACGGCAGCACCNTCTTCNTTTGATGCAGAAATAATTTCATTGGCTAAACGAAGNGCCATAGATTTTTCGTTACGTTTTCTAGAAAAANTTATCAACCATTTCATTGCTAGAGAAACNTTTCTATCAGGACGTATTTGCATTGGGATTTGAAAAGTTGCACCTCCTACTCTACGACTTCGNACCTCAACGTGNGGCATAACATTAGAAAGAGCTTCTTTCCAAAGTTCTANAGCNGATNTTTCTTCGTCTTGTTTNCGTTCTTCTACAATTTCAATTGCNTCATAAAANATTTTAAATGCTATTGATTTTTTNCCNTTCCACATTAGGTTGTTTACAAATCTAGTGACNAGTTGATCATTAAATCTTGNGTCTGGNAGTAAGGGTCTTTTNTTNGCTTGTTTTTTTCTCATGACTTNTAGTAAAAAAANTNGCTTTATTTTTTGGGTCTTTTAGCACCATATTTTGAACGTCTTTGTANACGTCCCTCNACTCCAGCGGTNTCGAGCGCACCACGGACAATATGGTANCGNACCCCTGGNAAATCTTTAACTCGTCCGCCNCGTACNAATACAATAGAATGNTCTTGAAGGTTGTGACCTTCNCCGGGTATGTATGCATTAACTTCTTTACCGTTAGTCAATCTNACNCTTGCTACCTTTCGCATAGCAGANTTTGGCTTTTTTGGNGTAGTTGTGTAAACTCGAGTACAGACCCCACGTCTTTGAGGACATGAATCTAGAGCAGCCGATTTACTTTTCTTTGTAATGCTAACTCTTCCTTTTCTTACTAATTGTGCAATTGTTGGCATATAATAAATGTTGCAGCCCAATTTTANGGGCGTGCAAATGTAGAATTTTTTTTTCGTGTNTCAAACCCAAGATTTGTAAAATTTTAACATTTCTTTAAAAAAAANNGAGTATTAAAATTCAACTTCAAACNTTNNNAGCAAAAAANAATNANGTTTATNAAGCACAACATTTGTAANNTNTNTTNGNAATNTATTAAATNNATNATTTTATANAAAANTTAGATTCAATTTTGATATGTTTGGNAAAAAAATGATGNATTATTTTTTTACNATATTTNTTTTNATTTCAGTTAACTNTAATTTACTTTTTNCCCAAAATATTAATTCTAANGGTATCCAAAATGATTCAAGNATTATTGATTTNTTTGAAGACTTAAAAAATCGTGCTNGAAAAATAGCTCCANCTTCNCAAAATATAAANGGTAGTCCATATTTTGATAAATCTTTCAAACTAGCTGATGTGGAATATTTTGGAAAAATATTTGAAGATGAAATTTATTTACGCTTTAATGCCTTTAAAGANGAAATGGAAATGACTACAAACCCAAAAGCTGAAGNTNCAGAAAATATTTTAATAAAAAACAATAAAGTTTCTTGTGTATTANATGGNGATATNTACCGTTATCTTGGTTTTATTGAGGAAAATCAACCACCTAAAATAGGTTACTTAAAACAATTANATAAAGGTAATNTTTTTGCTTTTTACGAACGCAAAACTAAAGTTTATATGGAAGGGAAAATAGCCAGAACAAGTTTGGAGCGATCTTTTCCACCAAGGTTTGTTGACAAAACCAAATATTATTTTTCAATTAACAATATGACCTTNANAGAGNTAAAACTTTCNAGGAAAAAATTACNNTCAAAACTAAAACCTTACAATGAANAAATAAAACTNTTTTTNGGTAAAAATNAAAAACTAAAGTCACAAGAAGATTTCGTTAAATTATTNGTTTNTTTAGANCAAAATGATTTNTAAATAATCATACACAACTTGGTTAAAATAAATTGTTGAAAATTTTTCAAAAATATTTAAACTTTTTTCATAAAATTTCACAATTCTTTAACATATTTTCTTATTTTAGCGCCTCTTAAAACTAATTTTATGAAACAAATCTATTTATTTATGGTTTTTGTGCTTGGGATAAGTGTAGCCTTAGCTCAAAATACCGTATCAGGAAATGTTACCGACGACCAAGGTGTTCCTCTTCCAGGAGCAACTGTCTTGGAGGTTGGAACAAACAATGGTACTACGACAGATTTTGATGGAAATTATTCTATTTCGGTGGGTGACGATTCTTCAATTGCAGTTAGTTTTGTTGGATATGAAACTTCAACAGTTGCAGTGAATGGCCAAGACCAAATTAATTTTTCATTAAATCAAGCAAATGAACTTGAAGAAGTTGTTGTTACTTCTCTTGGTATCAAGCGAGAAGCAAAAGCTTTAGGATATTCTATACAAACTGTTGGAAGTGATGAAATTGTAAATTCAGGATCAAATAGCGCACTAGATGCACTAGTAGGAAAAGCTGCTGGTGTCCAGATTACAAGATCTGCAGGTTCTGCTGGTGGTGGATCTAGAATTTTGATTAGAGGTGTAACTTCAATGATTGGTAATAACCAGCCATTAATTGTTATTGATGGTATTATTACAAATAACGAAACTTTAAATTCCGGTTCAAGTACAGCAGGTACTGCAACATCAAACCGTTTAATGGACTTAAATAATGATGACATTGAAAGTATAAATATCTTGAAAGGTTCAGCAGCAACAGCTTTGTATGGAACTGCTGGTGCACCAGGTGTAATTGTTATCACAACAAAAAAAGGTGAGGAAGGTGATATGAAAGTATCTTATACTCACTCAACTGGGGTTGACTGGTTATCAACAACATTTGATTTACAAAATGAGTTTGCTCAGGGTAGAAATGTTAGTAGAAGTGATCGTACGCCATATTGGAGATCGCCTGGAACTGGAGAATCAAGTTCTTATGGTCCTAGGATTACTGATTTGGAATATTCTACAGATCCTAATCACCCAAATGCTCCAAGAGCAAGTGATTTTGATGCTGATGGGAATTATCTATGGGACAAAAATGGATTTTTAGTTCCAAGGGGAACTGGAAACGGAATGGCTGCTAACAATTATCAGGATAATTATCGTGGATTCTTTAGAGAGGCTATGCAGTCACTTAATAACTTAAGCATCCAAGGAGGAACTGAAAAAGCAACTTATGCTTTTTCAACATCATTTTTAACTAATGAGGGTATTGTTCCTAATGAAGAATATGGTAGAAAAACATTTCGATTAGCAGGAACTTTGAAAGCTTCTGATAAACTTACATTAGCAACTACTTTTAATTTTGTTAGATCCGATTATTCAAGAATTCAACAGGGTTCAAATACATCAGGATTATTGTTAGGTTTGTACAGAACCCCCATTTCTTTTGATAATGCAAATGGATTTAGTCCTGAAGATGCGGTTGATAGTCCATCGTCATATATATTTGCTAACGGTAAACAAAGAAATTATCGTGGTGGTGGTGGTTATGACAACCCCTACTGGCTTATCAATAATGGCTTGAGAGATGAAACTGTAAATCGTGTTTATGGAAGCTTCACAGCAGATTACAATCACAGTAAGTGGTTTAATGCTTCTTTAATTATTGGAGCTGACTTTACAAGTGATATACGTAAACAAAATTTTGAGAAAGGTTCAAGAACAAGATCAACCGGTTATGTTTCGCTAACTCAATATACTTCATTTCTAACCGATGCTATCCTAAACATTAGCGGAGGTGATGCTATCACTGATAAATTAAATCTAACTTATTTAGTTAGTGCAAATGCTTTTGATAGAAGTAGAACTGGTCTAAATTCAAACGGATCTAATTTTGCATTCCAAGGCTTCGTGAACTTAGCTAATGCATCTAACATTGCAGGTAGTGAATCATTTTTGAGAACAACCCAAATGGGATTTGTTGGACAAATAGAAATGGATTGGGATAGTACTTTTTATCTTACTCTTGCCGCTAGACAGGATTACGATTCGCGTCTAGGTGTGCCTGGTACAGCTTTTAAAGCATCTGATTATTCTTTTGTTTATCCAGCTGCTTCTTTATCATTCCTTCTTAGCGAATTATTACCTCAAAGTGATGTTTTAAGTTTTGCAAAAATTAGAGCATCATGGGCTCAAGTTGGAGGACCACCTCCTTTCGCTTACCTAACAACATCTGGNTATTCNATTACTAGNGTTGGAGACGGATGGGGTGACTCNTTATCATGGCCAATTCAAGGAATTACTGGTTTTGAAATTGACAGTATTCTAGGNAACAGCGAACTATCTTCTGAGCTTACTGAAGAGATTGAATTTGGAATTGACTTTAGATTCNTNAATAATCGCATTGGACTTGATGTAGCTTACTATGAAAGAAAGATGACTGACGCTATTCTTAANGCTTCATTACCTCCTTCGACTGGTTATAACAATGTTTGGTTAAATTCAGGTAGAATGACTGGTAGAGGAATTGAAGCNTCATTAAATTTAAATATTGTTGAATCTGAAAATTTCAGTTGGAATTCTCAAGTTAACTTTACAAGTAGTGAAAATATAGTTGAAGAACTNGCTCCTGGTTTAGATAAATTATTTTTAGCAGGATTTTCAAGTGCTGGTTCTTATCTTATTGCTGGAAACCAATATGGTGCTGTTGTAGGTGGAACTTACTTGAGAACTGGTTCAGGTGGAGCTAATGATGATGGCCTTAATATACCGGATGGTGATGTTGTTGTTAACAGTGACTCTTCATCAAACGAATATGGTTTTCAAGCAGTTGATCCAGTTCAAAGAGCGATCGGTAATCCAAATCCTGATTTTATTTTAGGTTGGAACAACCAAATCAAAATTGGTCCTGTAAATGCTGGTTTTCTCCTTGATTGGAGAGAAGGAGGTGACATGCTTAACGGTGTTGCCTGGGCATTATCATTTTTCGGAAGATCTCAACTAACTGCNGATACTAGAACAGAAGCTCCAACTCCAATTCCTGGCGTGAAAGCTGATGGATCTCCAAATGACATTCCCGTTGTTAGAGATCAATACTATTATCAATCATCAGTTGGTGGTTTTGGTTCAGTTTGGGAACAATTCGTTGAAGATGGTGGATGGATTAGGCTGCGTGAAGTTAGTCTAGGTTATGATATTCCAATGTCAAAAATAGGTATAGACTTTATTGATAGTGGAAACTTAAGTATAGTGGGTAGAAACCTTTGGTATTCTACTGATTATAATGGAGTAGATCCAGAAACATCCCTAACAGGTGTAGGTAACGGTCAAGGTGTTGATTACTTCAACATGCCATCGACGAGATCTGTANTGGCCAAACTAAAATTAAATTTATAAAATCATGAAAAGATTAAATTATTTTATAGCAANTTCTTTTTGTGTACTATTTTTCAGTGCATGTGAAAGTTTTATTGCTGATGACATAAACTTAGATCCAAACAATCCAAGTTCGGTTACTTTAAATGCTATTTTACCAAGTATTCAGGTAAGACANATGGATGTTTATGGTGGTCAAACTTCTAGNGTAAATTCAATGTTTGCTCAGCAAACAGAAGGNGTGGCTAGGCAATGGTCTTCATTCAATGACTATTCAGGTTTACAGCCTGTAAGGTTTAACACAGTATGGGATATTTATTATGAAGATATCCTTGTCGAAGTTAATGCCTTGATTGCAGACGCTACCGAAGATGGTTATAATCATTACGCTGGTGTGGGTCAAATACAAAAAGCTGCTGCTTTATTAGATATGACAGACTGGTGGGGAAACATCCCTTACACAACTGCAGCAACAGGTATTGAAGAAATCAATCCAACATTTGATGATCAATCAACTATTTACAGCGAAGTATTCAACCTATTAAATTCCGGTATTAGTCTTCTTAACGGAAGTAATGGAGGATTTGCCGTTGGAGGCGATGATGTTATTTATGGTGGAGATGTCAGTAAATGGATTAAAGCAGCTAATGCTATNAAAGCTAGAGCTCACTTACATTTAGGTCAATATGGCGAGGCATTAACAGCTGCAAAATCNTCTTTTGNATCTGCTGCTGATAATATGTCTTACACATTTGGAACTACTCAACAAGCAGGATGGTGGAGATTCAATGATGGTAGAACTGGTGATATTGAATTTCATCCATATTTGAGGCAATTATTGACAGATCTTAANGATAATGACAGATTAGGTGTTTGGGATCAAACATTTATAACAAGTCATCCATATTTGAAAGCNAACTATCGTCAAGATTATATTTCATATAGAGAAATCCAGTTTATTATAGCTGAATGCCTAAGCAGAACAAATGGTAGTTCGGCTGAAATGGAAACAGCTTACTTAAATGGAATTCAGGCTTCATTCATTGAAACTGGATTATCAGATGCTGAGTTCAACACTTATGTTGCTCAAGCTGCTATAAATCCTGGAGGTGCTANTTTAGATTTAGAAGATCANATATTAACTCAAAAATANATTGGGTTATTTGTTCAGCCAGAGGTATTCAATGACCTCAGAAGAAATGATTTNCCANANCTAGTNCCTACATCAGGNTCTCAAATTCCTGTACGTTGGAATTATTCTGGTGATGAAGTTTTATTCAATCCAAATGTTCCTAGTGGNACTACACTATTTTCACCNAGAAATAGTTGGGACAATAACTAANCTAGTGATTATTAGTTTATTAAACCACCTCATNNATGAGGTGGTTTTTTTTTGTTTAATNTTTTTTTACCTACATTGCATGNAAAACAAGTTATTTATGAAACATCTTTATTTTTTGNTGTCNCTACTATTGTNNATAAATTTTACAATGGCACAGAGGACTNTCACNGGTGTAGTTAGCGANGANCAAGGTGTGCCACTTCCTGGAGCAACNATCCTTGAAACTGGAACTAGTAATGGTACAGCAACTGATTTTGATGGCAATTATTCTATAACTGTTGAAGAAGGTGCTTCAATATCTGCTAGTTTTGTTGGCTATGAAACATTAACTGTTCCAGTTGATGGTCAAGACCAAATAAATTTCACCCTAGCCGAAGGAAATCAATTAGATGAAGTAATTGTAACATCACTTGGAATTAAACGTGANAAACAGGCNCTTGGATATGCTGTTTCNGAAGTATCTAATGAANCACTTGAACAACGNGCNGAAGGTGATATTGCTAGNGTCTTAACAGGTAAAGCTTCTGGAGTTCAAATAACAAATCAAAGTGGTTTGTCTGGNTCAGGTACAAGTATTATTATTAGAGGATTTAANACTTTTTCTCAAGGAAATCANCCTTTATTTATTGTAGACGGTATTCCGTTTAGCAGTGAAACAAACTCACAGGGTAGTTTTGTTGACGGTAATAATGGATCTTCTCGATTTTTAGATATTGACCCTAATAATATTGAATCAGTAAGTGTNTTAAAAGGTTTAGCTGCAGCTACTCTATATGGAACNCAAGGAAGAAATGGNGTAATTTTAATAACTACAAAATCTGGTAGTTCTTCATATGGAGAAGCAAGTAAAAATGAAATTACCATAAACTCATCNTACTTTAATGTCGATTTTGCCTCTATGCCTGACTATCAAATGCAATATGGAAATGGTTTTGATCAGTCTTTTGGTTGGTTTTTCTCAAACTGGGGACCAAGTTTTGACGAAGGNGGTCCAGCTGGATGGGGAGGACAATCCTCAATAAATGGAGCTCTCTCAGGAACTCCAGGTTTTTTAAGACANCCTTTCACAACAGCTAGCAGTGCAACCGGTATTCCACAAGTACTTGATGCTTTGGGAATTGCATCCGACGCTTTNTATGAGTGGAAACCATATGATAGTGTTGGTCAATTTTTTAAGACTGGACACGTATTTAGCAACAATATAAATGTAAGAGGTGCAACCTCTGACGGTACCGTTAACTATAATATAAATTACGGTAATTTAGAAGATATTGGATTTACACCAGGAAACTCTGTAAACAGAAATACATTAAGTTTTGGAGGAAATGCTCAGCTTTCAAATAATTTTGTTGTGGGTGGCACATTAAACTTTTCCCAGACTAAATTTCAAACTCCNCCAGTAGCTGCTGGATATGGAAGTAATGTTGGTGGTGAAGGNGCTTCAGTTTTTGCAAATGTTTTCTATACACCTAGAAGTGTTGATTTGATGGGGTTACCTTATCAGAATCCAGTNACAGGAGAATCAATATATTACAGGCAAAACAACTCCATCCANCATCCCNTGTGGACAGTTAATAATACTGCAAATATCCAGAACACTAATAGAGTCTTTGGTGGGGCCAATATTTCTTATGGTATTAATGATAACCTAAATGTTTCTTATCGATATGGTTTAGACGTNTATTCTGAAAACAACATTAATTACTCTAACAAAGGAGGAAAAACAGGTTCACTTGTAAATAGAAATGGTATATATGAAACTTGGAATAATACCAAATCGATATATAATCACAATTTAAATTTAAGTGGTGATTATGATATAGATGATTTTGGAATTACTTTTAATGTTGGGGTAGATTCTCGAAGTGATACATATGATCAAAATGGAACAAGAAGTACTGGACAACAGGTCTTTAATGTTCTGAGACACTTTAATTTCGAGCAGCAAAATGAAATACAATATTTTGAAAAGAGAAATATTCTTGGTGCNTTTGCACAAACAGAAATTGATTATAATCGATATATTTATCTGACACTTGCAGCACGGAAAGATTGGGTATCTAATTTATCAGAAGAAAACAGATCTATTATTTATCCTTCTGTAAGTGCATCATTTATTCCTACCCAAGCTTTTCCTGAAATAAAAAATGATCTTCTTAGCTTTTTAAAGGTAAGAGCAGGTTACGGAACATCTGCTAATTTTCCATTTGGTTATCCAATTGCAGCGACTCTTAATATCGATACNCAGTCTTTTATTAAAAATGGTGGATATGTAATTTCAAATACATCAGGAAGTGTATTAGGAAACCCAAATTTAAAGCCTGAGAGAATTGACGAAATTGAGTTTGGAATTGAAGGTCGATTTTTAGATAACAAATTAACTATGGATCTTTCTNTTTATAATAAGAAAACAAATGATCTAATTATCGATAGACCCTTAGATCCATCTACAGGCTATACATCAACGCAAACTAATATTGGATTAATTGAAAATAAGGGAGTCGAACTAGATTTGTCAATGGACTGGTTTCAAAGTAATGATGGATTAAATTGGAACACATCTATAAATTGGTCTACAAACGATGCAATTGTTGTTGATTTAGGTGAGGATACAGATAGAATTGTTTTTGCTGGTTTTGGAACCTTAGGTAACGCTGCTATACCAGGAGAATCTTTAGGGTCAATTATAGGTTCATCAATTACTAGACTAGGTGGAACAATAGAGAACTCACGTTGGATTGATGGAGGCGATTATATTGTTAATAATCAAGGAAGTTATGATGAAACCTTTGATCCAACAATNATAGGTGATGCAAATCCTGATTGGATTGCTAACTTGAGTAANAGTATTTCCTATAAAAATATAAGTTTAAATTTTCTATTTAATTTTCAACAGGGAGGTGATATTTTCACTTATACTGTAGCCACACTTCTAGGAAGAGGACTAACTACAGATACATTAGATCGAGAGTTAAGTTTTGTTCTTCCAGGTGTAAATTCAAATGGCCAACCTAACACAAAGATGATTAACAACTCTACTTTTTATTTTAGCAATGTGCTATANGGTCCTGATGAGATGTTAGTATATGATGCGAGTCACTGGCGATTAGGTGAAATTTCTTTATCATATAATTTACCTAAAAGCCTAATTGAAAATACACCTTTTGGAAGTATTTCACTCACAGCATCTGGATTTAATTTAGCGTATAATGCTTGGAACACTCCTGAAGGAACAAATTTTGATCCAAATATTGCTGGAGTAGGGGTNGGTAATGGTAGAGGCTTTGATTTCATCAATGGGCCAAGTGCCAAAAGATATGGTGGAAGCTTAAAACTTACATTTTAATTTTGAAACTTGAAATTATGAAAAATATTAAAAATATTTTTGGCCTTCTTTTAAGTGCCATGTTAATTTTGACATCTTGTGATACTATAGAGTTAGATCTTACAGAAAATCCAAATGCATTAAGTCCAACCCAGGCTGACGCAGGCTTCTTTTTGAACTCAATTCAAATAGATTTTGCTTTTTGGGTTAGCAGTATGGGAGATCGTGGTGGTGAGCTTACAAGAATTAATTACATGTCAGGAAGAACTTACAATAATGTTTATTCTCCTGATAGTTGGAATGGACTTTGGTCGTCGGCTTACAGAGGAATGTTAGAAGACATTCGCTTAATGAATATACTTGCTGATGANGCTGGACTAAACTACCATAGAGGTATGGGGAAAGTTTTTCAAGCTTATATTTTATTAACGNTAGTTGATTATTTTGGCAATGTCCCTTATTCAGAGGCTCTTCAAGGAGCTGAAGGTGTTTTAAATCCAATATCAGATGATGGTCAAAGTGTATACAATGCCGCAATTTCAATTCTTGANGGCGCAGTTATTGACTTTAATTCNGGAGGACCAATACCTTCTAATGATTTTTATTATGGTGGTGATGCAAACAAATGGATAAAAGCTGCTAATAGTATTAAAAAGAAAGCACTTCTTAACTTGGGTGACTTCTCAGGATACAACTCAATTTCTAATTATATTAGTGACGCAAATGATGACTTTCAATTTGAGTGGGGGAAAAGTCCAGCAACCCCTGATACTCGTCATCCTCTTTACAGGTCAAATTATACCTCAACTGGNGGAGGAGAGTATATGTCAAACTGGGTGATGTTTAATATGATAAATGGACATGCTGGGAATTCTGATCCAAGAATAAATTATTACTTCTACAGACAGGTAGATAATACTCCTGGTTTTGATAGTGACGCAAATGAAGAAGTCTTAGAATGTGGTTTACCTGGATACTATGTTCCTCCCCAATTACGTGGTGATGATACTCCTTTTTGTGCGCCTACAAACTCATCTAGTAAACCAGCTAATGGATATTGGGGAAGAGATCATGGTAATGATAATGGTATACCTCCTGATGGGTTCACTAGAACCTTAAGAGGAGTTTATCCTGCAGGAGGAACATATGACGACGAAAGTTTTTCAGGTCAAGTAAACGGAGATGGATTTGAAGGACAAGGGATAACTCCGATTATGTTATCATCTTGGATGCATTTTATGAATGCTGAAGTTGCTGTGAGCACCGGTGGAAATCCAACAAATGAAACCTTAATAGCCTTAGAGCAAGCTTTAAATAAAACTGACGACCTTGGTGGGCCCTTATTGAGCAGTGATGATATNACCGCATATGTTGCTGCATTTACATCTGATTGGAATGCCTCTAGCTCACTATCNAATAAACTTGATATGTGGGCAACTGAGTATTTTATTGCTTTGACAGGAAATGGAATTGATGCTTATAATTCCTATAGAAGAAATGGATATCCAACTTCACTTCAACCNAATGTTGAACCTGATCCTGGACAATTTCCACTTTCTCAATATTATCCTGCNAATTATGTGAATACTAACAAGAATGCAACACAGAAAACAGCAAAATCTGAACGTGTATTTTGGAATTCTAATGGACCAACTAACTTGAAATAATTAAAATGAAAAAAATAATATACCTTTTAAGTTTAGTAATTGTATTTCATTCTTGTGAAGAGCCTGACAATACAGTGAACTTTGTGCTTGACAATTTTGATAAAGGCGCAGTAATTAGAACTATCAATACTGATGGTGATTTTAATTTNTATAACCAAAGTACTTCGGTTTTTACTGCAGAAATAGAAGAACACGATTCAGAAAATGGTGATTTAATGGAAAATGTGGAAATTTATCTCTCGGTAGATGGGGGATCAGAGGTTCTATATAGAACTCTGCAGCCAGGTGAATTTTCAACCGGNCCTACAGGACTTCCTAGGACAACTTTTCAAGTACCACTAAATGATGTTGAAAATCTAATTGGTTTTATAGGTGGAAGTACTGTTAAAATAAGATTAAAATTAAATCTNAATAATGGTAAATCTTACTCTGAGGAACAAGTNACAGGNTCTATGACTGGATCATACTTTTCATCACCTTTTGTTTATAATAAGATTGTTTTATGNAATGTAACTGATGGGTCTGCGGTTCCAGGAATCTACACAGTTAAAATGCAAGATTCTTATGGGGATGGCTGGCAAGATAGTAGAGTTAAACTTACCGTTGATGGAAAAGTTTATTTCTTTGCAATTCCAAGCCCATATACAAGTGGTATTGAGATAAATAAAACACTTGAAAGCTATACTGGTGATGATAATGCGGGTTATTCGACAATTACTATTCCCNCAAATTCATCAACTATGAAATGGGAATGGATAGTAGGGAGATATCCTGAAGAAACATCCTATACCATATCGTATTCTAAATTAGATGGTTCAAGGGCTCAAGATAGTTTTAATGAGGCTAATGGTCCTGGAGGTGAAAAAATCCTTAGTGTATGTCAATAAGTTTTATATAAATAATTAGGATATACGTAACCTCTCCAAAAAGTAGTATCTCCACGAAACTTCCATACAACTTCACCTTCTGGAGTTACTTCCCAATAACCAAAATCACCTTCACAAATTAATGTATTCCCGTTGGGCANTCTAAGCGCACCAGAAATCTTTAAATTAAACAAATCAGAATTTGAATATTTCCAAAAAACTTGTGGTGTTGTCCAATTTTTTGGTTCAATATCAATCTTAGGAGGAAGAATGAATTCATAAANAATNGATAATTCATCTTTTGAACCATTCATATAAATCAAAAAGTGATTTTTTGTTTCTGGATGTAAAGTAACTAAATTAGGATGATGATTATTAAAGAATAGGCGAGTTTCATTTCCATTGTAAGCTTTTGGATTACCAAACCTAAANTTTAAATCNCCCTTTTCAGTNATAGTTGTTTTAGTATCGTATTGATGAGGNATGGCCCATACCTCACTGAAAAAATTTACACTTAAATATATCAAATCTCTTTGCTCATCGTAAAATAGTCCATTTGCATGCATCAAATCTCCATTCTCAATTTGAGAATAATTCAAGTNAATTTTTTCTGGATGTTCTGAAACNATTCCAAAATTTTTTGCTTCAGAATCAAAATCTTGTATCAAATGATCTACACTTCTCCATTCCCAAACTACTGATCTNTCTTCAGGTGTAATTTCTACAATCTTTTCTAAAAAAATATCACCAACACCATCGAAGCCAAGTATTGATGCCTCATCTTCTNTAAATCGTTCCCAAACTAATACTAAAATATTGCCATTTGGTAAAACTTCAAAATCATGATGAGCTAGTTCGTTTTGGGTGTTAATTTTAAAGTCCCATTCTAATATTCCATTAGTATTAAATTTTTTAAGAACCCCTCCATATCCTCCAAAAGAAAAAAAGACTTCATCTGGTTTGAAAATTCCCAATAAACTACCATCTGAAAGTAACTCAATATCATTACCCAGTTTTGAGTCAAAATTCCATGTTTTCAATCGTTCCCCAGTTTTTGAAGTTAGATACACTTTTGATCCTCCATTTTCAATCATAAAAATAGGGTTAGGATCTACATTTTTAGGGCTGTATACTTCAACTTCATTACTAAGCTCAGGAATTGGTAAGAAAATTGCTCGTATGGTTAAATTATTTTTTACCACATGATTGTAGGTTTCAGTTTCAATTCTTTTGCCAGAGACTTCCCAGCAATCAAAATAAT
Organism: Flavobacteriaceae bacterium; assembly: GCA_002714815.1. Lineage (GTDB taxonomy): Bacteria > Bacteroidota > Bacteroidia > Flavobacteriales > Flavobacteriaceae > MS024-2A. The sequence continues at coordinate 49,107 of PAYI01000004.1, forward strand.
AACCTGTTTTAGGATTTGCTTCAAAAAGAATGCTAGTGTTATTATCATAAATTCCTGATTCAGGTTTAACAATACCTTGTCCTTGAATTTTTATTGTAATCGAAAACGAGTTAGTTTCAGTTTGATTAGAATCATGTANACAATTAAGAAATAGACCTATATAAATAAAAGTTATGAAAATAATAGTATATGTAGTTAATGATTTCTTAAGGGATGACATATTAATTTTTTGTCAAGTTTAAAATCAACTTGTTATTAGGCAATATTAAATATTTCCANCGAAATGAAATAACACAATGAGAATTAAAGTATTTTTACTAAATGGAAACGTTNACCATTTATGGGATTCGAGCTATTTTAGAAGCCATAAAATCAGAAAAAGCAATTGATAAAGTTTGGCTCTTAAAAGGAGTTAAAAGTAAACTCTATGAACAATTATTATATACATTACGTAATAATAATATTGCCTTTAGTTTTGTTCCTCCTGAACGACTTGAACGTTTTTCTTCAAAAAATCATCAAGGAGCTGTAGCCAGAGTATCTGCTATAGAAACATATGAGATGGAAACTTTAATAGAAGAAATTCTAGGACAAAATAAAACTCCTTTATTTGTGCTTTTAGACGGAATAACTGATACTCGTAATTTCGGAGCTATTCTTCGTTCAGCNGCTGCTGCAGGTGTTGATGCAATATTTATTTCAGCTAGCAGAAGTGCTCCATTAAATGCAGATGTTATAAAAACTTCGGCAGGTGGAGCNTTTAAAATACCAATTGCAAAAGTGCAACACCTNAAGGATGTTATTTATTTTCTTAAAGCTCACGAAATTCAAACCATTGGAGTTTCAGAAAAGGCTAAAGTAACAGTCTACAATATGCNGTTAAAGGGTCCTATTGCATTAATTTTTGGTTCTGAGGATAAAGGAATATCAAATGGTTTGATAAAAATATTAGATAATCAAATAAAACTTCCAATGCAAAACAATATTGAATCACTAAATGTATCGGTAGCTTGTGGTATTGTTTTTTTTGAAATTTTAAGGCAACGAAGCTAGTATAAATCAACTATATTTAATTTATGAATATTCCTTTAGCAGAACGGATGCGTCCAAAAATTTTAACTGATTATTACGGTCAAGAACATCTTGTAGGNCCTGAAGGAAGCCTAACTCAAATAATAAAGAATGGGNTTTTTCCTTCATTAATTCTTTGGGGACCACCAGGTACTGGAAAAACAACACTTGCTCACCTTTTAGCTATTGAAAAACAAATTCCATTTTATCAACTTTCTGCTGTNAATACAGGAGTTAAAGAAATCAGAAAAATCATTAAAAAAGCAGAACAATCTGGANACTTATTTAATGGAAAAAAACCTATTATACTTTTTATTGATGAAATTCACAGGTTTAGTAAATCTCAACAGGACTCTTTACTCAATGCTGTAGAAAAAGGAATAATAACCTTAATTGGGGCTACAACAGAAAACCCAAGTTTTGAAGTTATTAATGCATTACTTTCTCGTTGTCAAGTATACGTTCTAAACCCATTAGAAAAAAAGGATTTAGAAAGCATCTTAGAACGTGCTTTAAATGAGGACAGTGATTTAAAAAAATATAACTTTAAGATAAACGAAACTGAAGCCCTGATCGAATTATCTGGAGGTGACGCAAGGAAATTACTTTCTCTTTTGGAACTTATAATTCAGAGTCAGGANAAAAAGAGCTTTGAATTGACTAATGCAATGGTGTTTGAAACAATTCAAAGTAAATCAGTCCTTTTTGATAAAAATGGTGACTTTCATTATGATATTGTTTCAGCATTTATAAAGTCTATNAGAGGAAGTGATCCCAATGCAGCTTTATATTGGTTAGCCCGAATGATTGAAGCTGGTGAAGANATTANTTTTATTGCTCGTCGAATGTTGATTCTTGCTGCTGAAGATATTGGAATTGCAAATCCAACAGCAGTTGTCTTAGCAAATAGTACTTTCCAAGCTGTCAATTCAGTAGGTTATCCTGAAGGAAGGATCCTTCTTAGTGAATGTGCTATATATTTATCAACCTCACCTAAGAGTAATACTTCCTATAAAGCTATTAATGCAGCGATGGAAAAAGTTAAAACTACCGGAAATCTTCAAGTACCNATTCACTTAAGAAATGCTGAAACAAAATTAATGAAAGAACTTGGNTATGGTGAGGGCTATAAATATTCACANGATTATGATAATCAGTTTANTNATCAAGAATATTTNCCTGAAAANATTCAAGGNACAAAACTTTATGANCCTGGAAAAAATAATAAAGAACAAAATATCNGAAATTTCTTAAANATCCGATGGAAAAATAAATATNACTATTAGTTCTTTTTCCAAAAGAAAGGTGTGAACAGAATTAAGACTGTAAAAAGTTCTAAACGGCCCAATAGCATTAAGAAACTGGCCCAGATTTGACCCCACTCAGGAAGCGAAGAATAGCTATTACTTGGACCAAAAGAACCAAGAGCTGGTCCAACATTCCCCAAAGTTGATGCTGCCAATCCTATTGAGGACTTAAAGTCAATTCCAAAACTACTAAATCCTAAAGATCCAATAATAAAACTGAGCATGTACAAAATAAAAAAGCCTAAAATATTATAAGATATTGAATCACCTACTGTCTTATCATTATAACGAGCTTGGATAATTGCATTGGGGTGTAAAGCACGTTTAAATTCTAAAAAACCGTTTTTAATCATCAAAAAATGTCTAACGACTTTAATTCCACCAGAAGTAGAACCTGAAGAGCCTCCTAAAAACATTAATACAAAAAAAACAATAGTAATAAAAGGTGTCCATTGGGTATAATCTGATGTAACAAAACCTGTTGTGGTAATTATAGAAACTACTTGAAAAAAAGCTGCACGTATTGTAGCTTCTATAGAACTAAATGAGCTATTTGAAAATATATTTTGACTTGAAAAAATCACCCCCATCACTAAAAGGGAGAAAAAAAGAATAAGGCGAAAATAGACTTTGAACTCATCGTCTTGAATTATTTTTTTGAACTTTTTGGTAAAAGCAAAATAACTTAACACGAAATTGGTTCCTGCAAGGAACATAAAAATGATAATTATATATTGTATTATGGGTTTATCGTTCCAAAAACCAATACTATTATTTTTAGTTGANAAGCCGCCTGTAGANAANGTNCTCATTGCATGATTGACAGCATCGAAAAAAGNCATTCCGGCAAAATATAATAAAAAGGTTTCAATAACTGTATANGTCACATATATCAACCACAAACGTTTAGCAGTATCTGTTATTCTTGGGTGCAACTTGTCNCCTGCTGGTCCNGGAGCTTCNGCAGTAAATAATTGTATCCCCCCTATNCCTAAAAAAGGTAAAATAGCNATGGCAAGTACAATTATTCCCATACCTCCTATCCAATGGGTTGTACTNCGCCAAAATAATATCCCGTCTGGTAAAGATTCAATATCTTTCAATATAGAGGCTCCNGTAGTGGTGTAACCAGACATCGTTTCAAAAAAACTTGAATTAAAATTTGGTATTGCCCCAGANAAAAGATAAGGGATAGTTCCAGAAAAAGCCATTAAAATCCAACCCAAACTAACAATTAAATAGCCCTCTCGCTTCTGAATTTGTTTTTCATGTTTTCTTCCAAAAATTATCATTAAAACACCTAAAGACAGAACTATAAATGAGGAAGTACTCATTTCAAATGTAATTCCATCTTTAGTTATAAAGCTTACAAAAGCTGAAAGCAACATAAATCCTCCATTAAAGAGTAATAAGACACCCATCAAAAAGACAACAATTTTGTAATTAAAAGAATTTATCATTGGATTACAGAAATAAACGCTCAATACGCTTTAGGGACCTTGGCAAACAACAAACTACAATTCGGTCTCCAGGAATAATGGTGTAATCACCTAATGCAATAATACCCTGACCTTTTTTGATAACTCCTCCAATTATAGCAGTTCTGGGAAAATCGATGTCCTTAATTTTATAATTGGCTACTTCTGAATTTGCATTTACCACAAATTCTAAAATTTCAACATTCAAATTATTAAGAGTGGTCATGTCTACGACCTCACCTTTACGAACATATCTAAATATTGTATTTGCTGTAAGAAGTTTTTTATTAATTAGAGTATCGATCCCTATTGAGTATGAAAGTTGAAAATAATCCATATTTTCTACTAAAGCAATCGTCTTTTGTACCTTTTTAGTGTGAGCCATCAAACAACTCATGATATTTGTCTCTGAATTTTCTGTCACTGAAATAAATGCATCCATAGAAGTGAGATTCTCTTCCTCTAGCAACTCTGCATTTCTACCATCACCTTGAATAACTAATACATTTGGCAATAAGTCGGCGATTTCAAAGGCTTTTTTCTTGCTCTTTTCTATTAAGGTGACATTGAACTTTTTTTCACACAATTCTCTTGCTGTGTTATAACCAATCCTACCTCCTCCTAGAATCATTACATTTTTGATGGAAGCTTTAGTTTTTCCAGTCAATTTATATAATTCTTCTACACCTTCTTTAGAAGTAATAAAAAAAACAGTATCTCCAACTTCAAAACAAGTATCTCCCCTTGGGACAATAGTTGTTTGAGTTCCTTTTCTTTGAAGAGCTACTGGCATAAAGTGAACATCAGTAAAAATAGAGGCTGCTTCTTTAACTGTCTTGCCAACAAATGGGACGTCATTTTCTAGTCTAGTCCCAATCAGTGTTAATGCCCCTCCCTCAAATTCATAACTATTTGAAAAAGCAGACTGATCAAGAAGTTGTTGGATTTCTTCAGCTGCTAATTCTTCAGGTGAAATAAGCTCATCGACTCCTATGTCTTGAAAACTTATTAAATCATGGGCTTTAATGAGCTCTATATTAGAAATACGAGCTATAGTTCTTTTGCTTCCCAATTGTTTTGCTAAAGCACAAATAGTTATATTAATTGATTCTTCGGCTGTAACAGCAATAAAAAGATCTGAATTAACAACTTTCGCCTCTTCCATAAGAGATATGGACATTGCATCCCCACGTAATGCACGTATGTCTAAGTGAGATTCTGCATAATTTAAACGGTCTTTATCCGTGTCAATTAATGTTATGTCTTGAGACTCGTATGAAAGAAGCTTAGCCAGATGGAATCCTACTTCACCCCCTCCTGCAATAATTATTTTCATAAAAATGTATCGAAATACAAATCAAATATACAAATATTCATACTCGTTAGATAAAATTCAAAACTTCTCACCTTTCAAATTACTATCTTTAGGATTAGTATGAAAAAGAAGTTTAAAAAAGATCAAAACGACACATTAATGAAAAAAAAACAAGTTGTAATAATGTTTAATAGTATTTCAAAAAAATATGACTTACTTAATAAAATTATTACGCTTGGNATGGATATNATTTGGAGAAAAAAAGTTATTAATTTGATTAAAAAACANAAACACGATANAATTTTAGATATCGCAACTGGAACTGGNGATATAGTAGTTGCTTTATCTCAGTTAAAAACAAAGCAAATCATCGGCCTTGATATTTCNCCAAAAATGNTAGAAATTGGGGNAAAAAAAGTTGCNCTTAAGGGACTTAAAAGCCAAATAAAAATGCAACTNGGAGATTGTGAAGCANTACCTTTTGATGCATCTACATTTGATGCAATTACAATTGCATTTGGAGTAAGAAATTTTGAAAATCTAGAAAAAAGTATTANAGAAATTTTTAGAGTACTNAAGTCTTATGGNACATTNGTTATTTTAGAAACTNCCGTACCCCAAAATAAAATCTTAAAATATTTATATCTTCAATATACACAAAATTTCATTCCATTTGTAGGGAAAATTTTCTCAAAAAATCGTNCTGCATANCAGTATTTATCAGATTCTGCTGCTATNTTTACTTATGGACAAGCTTTCAACAATATTTTAATAAAAAATGGGTTTATAGATGTAGAAGATTTCCCACAAACCTTAGGGATAGCTTCAATTTATTTTGCAAAAAAACCATAAATATATTGCCTGNTTTTGGAACCTTCTTTTTTNTTTGATTGTTCAGAGTTTAATTGCTCAATATCCCAATGTGAAGGAACGNATTATAAACCTNCCCAGTTTTGATAAAAGACCTCTGCACTATGGTTACTTTCTCGGANTAAATCAATACGACTTTAAGTTTGAATATATTGANTCNTACTATAAAGATTTAATGTATAAGGATATTTATGTGAACCAGAAAAAAGGTTTTAATGTNGGTCTTATAGGAGACNTACGCATTAATGATTACTTCAATTTACGTTTTGAACCTGGCCTTTATTACAATCAGAGGGAACTGATCTACCCAGAATATCCNGAATTTGAAAAAGAATCTGATCTCNTTCGTGAAGTCAACTCAACTTATATACATCTTCCNGTTTATATGAAAATTAATGCAAAGAGAATTAATAATTTTCGCCCTTTTCTACTAGTTGGNATCTCAACAGATTATAATCTCTCAAGCAATGAACAAAGTACAGATGANAATGCCAGTAATGTTTTCCGTACTAATTCAAAAAATTTAAATTACGAATTGGGATTGGGCTTTGAGTTTTACTTGTATTATTTTAAATTCTCTCCCTCTCTTCGTGGCATTTTTTCATTCCAAAATGAGTTAATNCCTGATAATGCNGAAGGTAGTCCTTGGACAGGGAAAATTGNAAATATGTTTAGTCGTGGNGTTTCATTGATTATCACTTTTGAATAAATTAAGTCNNTCTAAAAATTTCACTTAAAAAAATAGCTACACAAGTTGCAACATTTAAGCTATCAGCACCTTTGTGGTCGTTCAAATTAGGTATACTAAGACGGTCATTTAGTAGGCTATTTACCTCCTTAGAAAATCCTTGAGACTCATTGCCAAAAACATAGGTAGCCGATAAAGGAAGCTTTTTTTTATATAATGAAGAGCCATTGATATCGGCACCAAAAATAGGTTTATCCAAGGATCGTAAATATGTTGCCAAATCAGTTTCATAACGACAATTAACTCTAACTATGGACCCCATAGTAGATTGAACTACCTTAGAATTAAAACAATCCACAGTTTTTGAGCTACAAATTAACTCATTTAGACCAAACCAATCACAAAGACGAATAATGGTTCCTAAGTTTCCGGGATCCACTACACCATCTACAGCTATTGTAATATAATTGGGTATATATTGATTTATTTTAGGTATCTTAAAAACACCTAACACAGGACTTGGAGTTTTAAAATGAGTAATCTGTTTCATTGTAGCCAAATCTATTTTTATAGCTTTAGGATGAATATTTTCTTTAACGGAAAATAAATAATCACATCTCCAGGAAGCAGCTAGCAATTCTTTGATGACTTTTTCACCCTCTGCAACAAAAAGTCCTAAAAGTGAACGGTATTTTTTTTGTTTTAACTTTAGGATTTGTTTACGTTGATTCTTACTGACCATAAAAATGACTTATTTTTGAGACTCTAAAAATAAATTTAGTGTATCGGCTCATTGCAAATTTAATTAATCCTATTTTCATTATCCTAATTTTAGGAAGTTGTTCTGGTACCAGAGTTTTTAAGGTTAAAGATCCAATTATTGATCGAAATGAGGTTTATGAAGGAGGTCGTTTACTTAAAAATAATCCTGTAAATCTTATAATCACAACTCCATATAATAAAAAATTTCTAGGTGTGCCAGTTGGAAAAATACTTTATGAAACTGCNCATCCAAATCCTAAAGGACAATTTGAAGCTTGGATAAATAAAAAAAAGAAAAGAAAAAAAAGACTAGATAAATGGNTGTCACAAAAACAAGTTNGTGCNCTAAGTGATTACGCAATAAAATTTAATAATTGGTTAAAGAAAACTGGTGAGCCTCCAGCNGTTTTGANTGNCAATGAAATTGAAATTTCTAAAAAAAGAATNGTAAAGTATTATAAAAATCTTGGATATTANGATGTACAAGTCNANCTNGACACTCAAAAAATTAANAAGAACAAAGTCGTATTAAAATATCAAATCGANCCTAAAAATAAATACTTAATAGATTCAATTACTGTAGCTATAGANTCTCCTCAATTGGAAGATTTNTATTATACCAATATAAATGAACAAATTATTAAAGAAGGTGAACCTTTTGAAATTAATAAGTTTGAGGAAGAAAGGGANCGNTTATTTCTCCTTTTTCGTAATAATGGTGTNTACAATTTTCAACAAAATAGCATTCAATTTACAGCAGCTATTGACAGTACTGGAAAAGATTTAAAAATNCCTGTAAAAATTAGAATTGAAGATATTCAGCAACGCGTAAATGATACANTGATAAAAATTCCTTACAAACAATTCAGAATTAAAGAAGTTTCGGTTTTTATAGACAATTTAAATTCTAANAATAGTACATNCAAATTCACAGACTCTTTGAAATACGAAAGNTTTAATTTATTTAGTAAAGGAAAAATAAAATATAATCCTAAAGCTATTACTTCAGGAATTTCCGTTAAAAAAGAAAAACTTTATAGTGATTATGATCGTAATTTGACATATAGATATTTTGCTAATCTAAAAAATTTTAAATACCCAAGCATCAATTACAAATTAATTCCAGGACAAATAGAAGCCCTTAAAGCATCTATATTCTTAATTCCCAAAGAGCGTTTTTCATTAGGGTTTGATTTCGATCTATCTCATTCTAATATACAAGACTTTGGGGTTGGTCTTGGAGGAGGTCTGGGAATACGAAATCTCTTTCGAGGTACAGAGTTATTAGAATTAAATCTTAAAAACACACTTGGTGCTTCAAGAGATATTGCACAAAGTGGCGATCAATTTTTTAATCTTTTTGAGTTGGGTGCTGATTTAAAACTAGGTATACCTAGATTGCTAATTCCATTTATAAAAAAAGACTTAGTTCCTGTAACAATGTCACCAAAGACTGAAATTATTTTAGGAACTAGTCTTCAAAAAAATATTGGCCTTGATAAACAATTTTTTAAAGGTACATATCAATTTGACTGGCAACCTAATTCCAAAAAAAGAATTCAATTAAAATGGATCGATCTTGAATTTGTTAATAACAGAAACCTTGATAATTACTTTAATGTTTACCGAAACTCGTATGATAGATTAAATCGAATTGCGAAAGACTATAATACCAATAATGAGATTACAGACTCATCGGGAAATCTATTGATCCCAAATGGATCGTCAGAGTTTATTAATGCAGTCCTTAATAAAGAAACTACTCTAACTGTTGACAATGAAGATTATAAAACTGTGAATACTGTTAAAGAACGTTTGGATAGATTAACAGCAAACAACTTGATTTTAGGGTCTTCTTTTAGCTTAAATCTCAATAATCAAAAAAGTATTTTTGATAACAACTTTTTTCAACTGCGTTGGAAAGTAGATTGGGTAGGAAATCTTTTAAACCAATTTTTAAAGATCACTAAAGCAAATCAAAATGAATTACAACAAAATATCTTAGGAGGGGTAAGTCCCTCACAATATATCAAAACAGAAATTGATTATATAAAACACTGGTCTTTTGGAAGGGAGCGGGTTTTTGCTTTCCACGCTTTTACAGGTATAGCCATACCATATGGTAATGCATCTAATATGCCTTTTGCTCGTTCTTATTTTTCAGGAGGAGCAAATGACAACAGAGCTTGGAAGGCATATAAACTGGGTCCTGGGAGTAGTAGTAATATTAACGAATTTAATGAAGCTAATTTTAAATTGGCATTTAATCTTGAATACCGTTTTCCAATTACTGGAGATCTCAAAGGAGGGCTTTTTGTAGACTTAGGAAATGTATGGAATCTTTGGGATGATGTAAAGGATCCAACTATGCGTTTCGAAAACTTAGAAGACCTATCTGAAATTGCTGTGGGATCTGGTTTTGGACTTCGCTATGACTTTGATTTTTTTGTTTTTCGTTTTGATACAGGATTTAAAACATACAATCCGGCCCTTCCAATTAACCAGCGCTGGTGGTCTGAATACAATTTAAAAAATGCTGTTTTCAAGTTCAATGTCTATATTTTT
>PAYI01000005.1 GCA_002714815.1 Flavobacteriaceae bacterium
CTCTTTTCTTGGCTTACCTATTTCTGAAATTATAGTAGCTAGACCATTTGTATTATCTGAATTAACTTCCTCCTGAACAGCCTTTGCAAGCATTTGATCTTCCTTTGTCCATTTAGGTAATCCAACCTCTTTAATATTTTCATACATAGTCTCAGCAATAACTTTATTATAATATCTTGGTGAAGCAGCACCAATTATTCTGGATGTTACTTTAGTATCCGTCATAAGAGCTGCACCTTTAGAAATATTATTCGCATCATTATACATTTTCAAAATACCTTCAGAAGTAATGTCCCTTAAAAAATACCAAATAGATGCCTTTGAGGGTACAACATTAGGTTGATCACCAGCATCTGTAAAAATGGAATGAGATCTTTTTAATGGATGCAAGTGCTCTCTTTTATAATTCCATCCAATATTCATCAACTCGGCAGCATCAAGAGAACTTCTTCCTCTCCATGGTGCGCCAGCAGAATGTGCTGCTTCTCCAAAAAATGTATATTCAACTGATACCAAGCCTGTTCCAGTAGATGGACCATAAGAAACATCCAAGTTACTTCCTACATGAGTGAATATGCACATATCAATATTATCAAAATAACCATCTCTTACGTACCAAGCTTTTGATGCCAATTGCTCTTCAGCAATCCCTGGCCAAATTACAAGAGACCCACCTAAATTATTTTCTTTCATTTGCTGTTGAATAACTAAAGCAGCAGTTATAACAACTGGGAGTCCGGAATTATGTCCTTCTCCATGACCAGGAGCCCCCTCTATCATTGGCTTATGATAAGCTACCCCAGGATATTGTGAAGCTTTGGGTATACAATCAACATCACTTCCTAAAGCAATTATCGGACCTTCTCCAAAGTTCCACCTTGCCATCCATGCGGTAGGGATTCCTGAAATTCCATATTCAATTTCAAATCCAGCTGATTCTAAAATTCCTGATAAGTATTTTGAAGTTTCATGTTCTTGGTGACCTAATTCAGCAAAACTNAANACTTTATCAATCATNACTTGAGTCATTTTATGTTTTGATTGNACNAAGTCTAATGTTTCTNTTTTTATTTTTCTNATTTGACTTTTTGAAAANNTTTTNTGNGCNNTNNCNNTTGTTANNTGNAAAGNAATAATNAAAAGAAAAAGTTTAATGATTNTNGCTNTNNCTATTTTCATNNTAATTGGATTTTAACNCAAANTACAAATAAAATAGTATGAAAANGNTNTTTTTTATCTGAGAATAGATGNATTAANCAACTNATCTTNAAAATTNATTTGATTTAANTATCTAAAAAAAATGTCTTTTAAAAGCTTCCATTGCAGCATAATCTGCTAATCCTAAAGCTCTATATTGCATAGCGGTATTTGCATTTCGCTCTTCAGCNCGAACCCAAAACTCTCTATGGTCATCTCCCTTAAACATGACNCCATCTTTTTGAGACTGATGATAAAAAATTGCTTTTCGTTTTCTCGAAACTTGATCTGGACTCATGGGAACTGCCATTTCAATTTCGTGAATATCCCATTCATGCCATGCCCCTCTGTATAGCCAAACCCAGCAATCATTCATAAACTTTTTTNNCTTAAGAAGTTTTAATGACTCAAAAATAATATCTAAACATACTCTATGAGTACCATGGGGGTCAGCAAGATCCCCAGCAGCAAATATTTGATGGGGCTTAATTGATTCTATTAAAGAAATAGTCTCTTCAATATCTTTTTTTGAAGAGGGGTTTTTTTTAATCATCCCTGTCTCNTAAAAAGAAAGATTCATAAAATGAACCTGTCTATCAGGTATTCCAATATATCTAGTAGCACCAAGTGACTCACGTTTTCGAATACTAGCTTTTAAGTCACATATAGAACGAGGAGTAGGTTGTTGAGAATTTANNTCTTGAATAGCATTTTTTAAATCTTTTATNGTCTTAGTTTGCTCACTTCCCAAAATATCACGATTAACCTCAATATATTTTAATGCATCTTGGTTGGATACTGCAATGTTCCCTGAAGTTTGATAGGCTACATGTACTTCATGACCCTGAGAAACCAATCGATCAAAAGTGCCCCCCATAGAAATTACATCATCATCAGGGTGAGGACTAAAAATAATCACTCTTTTTTTCTCAGGTTTCATCCGTTCTGGACGATTAGTGTCATCAGCATTTGGCTTTCCCCCAGGCCAGCCAGTAATGGTATGCTGTAATCTATTAAACATTTCAATATTTAAATCATATGAGGAGCCATGTTGAGCTAACAAATCAGACATTCCATTTTGATTATAATCCTCATCTGTTAACTTCAAAATTGATTTTTTAGTTTTTTCACAAAGCCAAGCAATAGCTTTAAATCTGTTTTCAAAACTCCAAGGTAAATTGCTNACTAGCCAAGGTGTTTTAATNCTAGTTAATTCAGATGCTGCTTCNTTGTCAAGAATTAAAGTGGTGTTTTTNTGATGTTGTAAATATGTCGTGGGTATTTTATCTGATATTTCACCTTCAACTGCTTTTTGTATTATGTCAGCCTTATAACTACCCCAAGCCATCAAAAGGATTTTTTTAGCATTGAGGATAGATTGAATTCCCATAGTTATTGCTTTTCTAGGAACATTATCAATGCCATGAAAAGATGAGCTCGCNTCAAANCGTGTTAAGTGNTGAAGAGTAATACTTCGAGTTTGAGANTTTAAATGTGATCCTGGTTCATTAAATCCAATATGNCCAGTTCTTCCAATCCCTAATATCTGAAGGTCAATTCCTCCAACTTCTTTTATTTTATTCTCATAAGAAATNCATTGAGCTCNTAATTCNNCTTGATCTAATTCTCCATTAGGAATATTAATGTTTTCAGGTTTTATATCAATTAATCCAAAGAGATTGTCATGCATAAANTAGTAATAACTNTGCGTATTATCTTTTGAAATAGGATAATATTCATCAAGATTAAATGNAATTACATTTTTAAANCTTAACCCTTCTTCTTTATGCATGCGGACCAATTCTTTATAAACACTCAGCGGGCTAGATCCAGTAGCTAGCCCTANAACGCAGTTTTCATTTTTTTTCTGTTTAGATAAAATTAAGTCAGCAATATAATTTGCTATTGCTATTGAACCTTTAGTAGAGTTCTCTACTATAACACTATGTAACTTCTCATAGCGAGTTTCTTCAAAACTACCTGGAGCTCTATAATCAAGGATTTTNAATTTTTCTTGATCAATCATCGTTAAAATTTTGCGAATTCAAATTTAAGCTTTCTGTTTATTTAGAGCTTTTTTATTTCACTTTTTTTTCATAGANAAACAAATGGACAACTTAGAGATGTTTTTTATTTTAATGATTTTANTTTAACACCTTAATATTTAAATTCTCAATCTCTGAAACCACAATAAGCTTATCTTGTTCATAAAGAAGGGGAAGAGAATCTAAGGATATAAATTTCTTCTTAGGCTTAAAATTAGTATAATCTTGAAATACAAACCCATNTTTTTCTATTACATTTTTAGCTTTACGAAATCTTGTCCCTCCACCATCAGTTAAAAAATTATAAGCTAAATAATCTATCTGNCCATTTACTNTATTAANCCAATAACGGTATTCATCTTGAAAATCTTTTCCTCCATCTTTTTCTTTAAATTTTATTCTAACTGTCCAATAAGCTTTATCTAAAATTATTTTTTCGCCCAAAAAATCTGAAACTACTGCTGGATCCTTTAAAGGCCTTGGGAGTTGAAAAAAGTACATTACAGAATTTAATGAATTTGAGTAAATATTTGCTAAACTGTCATTAATTTTAAAAGCAGTGTCATTAATGTAGCGCTTTAATTTACTTTTTGAAGTCATTATATCTTGAATGACAATTCCTTCTTTTTTAGTAGTTCTCTTGTAAGAATAAAAATTAGGTTTACGAATCAATTCATATCGGAAATCTCTAAATTCAAAGGCAAGATTGATTTCATTTTTATCCCAACCGTGAGCTCTAATAGATTTTTCTATTATTTCATCTGCAGTAGGATGTTTTGACATTGTACAAGCTGCAAAACATAAAATAGTAATTATTAATCTTTTCAATATAAAACAACTTTAATAAATTATTGATAAATCTAATTGAAAACCAAGAAACAACTAAAAGATATAATTTACATTTGAATTAAATACTATTCTTATGGAAATTTTAAAAACTTTGATAATCGGAAGTGGTCCTGCAGGCTATACAGCTGCTATTTATGCCGCTCGTGCTGATTTACATCCTGTAATGTATACAGGCATGGAGCCTGGTGGTCAACTAACAACTACTACTGAAGTTGATAATTTCCCTGGTTATCCTGAAGGAGTGGACGGACCAACTATGATGGTACAATTCCAAAAGCAAGCTGAACGCTTTGGAACAGAAGTTCGTATGGGTTTTATCAATAAGGTTGAATTATCTAATGAAACAGGTGGGATTCATAAAGCATTTGTAGAAGACGGTACAGAACTCCATGCGCGGTGCATTATTATAAGTACTGGAGCTACAGCAAAGTATTTGGGCCTTCCCAGTGAACAAAGACTTAGAGGAGGTGGGGTTTCAGCCTGTGCTGTTTGTGATGGTTTTTTCTATAAGGGGCAGGAGGTGGCTATAGTTGGAGGAGGAGATACTGCCGCAGAAGAAGCAACTTATTTAGCAAAGATTTGTTCCAAAGTCACAATGTTAGTCCGTAAAGATCATATGCGAGCTTCAAAAGCTATGCAACATCGAGTGAATAATACAGAAAATATAGATTTGAAATATAATACTGAAATTGATGAAGTTCTTGGTGAAAATGTAGTTGAAGGACTTCGAATGAAGAATAATCAAACAACTGAAGCTCAAGAAATTAAAATTACTGGGCTTTTTATTGCGATCGGTCATAAACCCAACACCGATATATTCAAAGGACAGCTCGATATGGACGATTCGGGCTATTTGATTACAAAGGGTAAAAGTACAGTTACAAATATTCCAGGGGTATTTGCCTCTGGAGATGTTCAAGATAAAGAATACAGGCAGGCGGTAACTGCCGCTGGAACTGGATGCATGGCTGCATTAGATGCGGAACGTTATTTGCAAAATGTGAAAGATTTAATTAAAGTTTAAGGCTATTCTAATGAGGTTTGAAGTTTCTCCCATTGTCCAATTAAATCTTCTAATTTATTTTTTTTAGCTTGATAAATATCAAAAAANTTAGGNTGTCTTATTGTCNTCTCGTANTCAACCTCTAAATCAAAGTCAATGTCTTTGATTTCTTTTTCCAAAATAGCTATNTGTTTTTCAAGTTTTAAAATTTTTTGNTGTATCCCTCTAATTTCTTTTTGCTTATTGTAAGAATTTTCACTAACNGNCAATTGATAATCAGTCACTNTTNTTTTTTTCTCTAAATCTTTAATAGAGGAAAGNTTTTGATNTTCNAGATAGGAATTAATGTCACCCANAAAAGGCTTTACTTCATGATCTTTAAANGCAATTACCTTTTCACAAAGANCTTGAACAAAATCTCTATCGTGAGANATCAAAATTAAAGTGCCNTTAAATTTTTTGAGAGCATCTTTTAAAACATTTTTAGAGGTAATNTCTAAATGATTTGTAGGTTCGTCCATAATCAAAACATTAAACGGTTGTAATAAAAGTTTACAAAGCGCCAGTCGATTGCGTTCTCCACCGGAAAGCACATTGATTTTTTTTTCAACTGTATCTCCAGCAAAAAGGAAAGCACCTAANAGATCCCTTACTTTTTTTCTNTTTTCTGGAGTTGCAGAATCCTCNGCAGATTCCAAAACTGTTTTTTTTANATCCAAAAAAGAAGATTGATTTTGAGCAAAATACCCCAACTGAACATTGTGCCCTAATCTTACTTTTCCTTTACTTTCNAGTTGTCCCACTATGATTTTAGCCAAAGTTGATTTNCCCTGACCATTTTGACCTACAAATACTATTTTTTCACCNCGNTCAATTTCAATATTTACAGAATTAAGNACCTNTTTACTNCCAAAAGATTTAAAAACATCATGTAATTCTAANANTATCTTNCCTGGCTGTTTTGAAATAGGAAATTGAAATTTNATTTTTTTGTCATAATCATGGTCTATCTCTANACGATTCATCTTATCCAACTTTTTAATAAGTGATTGTGCCATACTAGCTTTTGAGGCCTTGGCTCGAAAACGTTCAATAAGCTTTTCCGTTTGCTGAATTTGTTTTTCTTGATTTTTATGCTCAGCCCGCTGTTGTTCACGAAGCTCCTGCCTTAACTCCATATATTTTGAATATGATGTTTTAAAATCAAAAATGCGATTCTGAACTATCTCAATTGTCCTGTTTGTTACCTGATCTAAGAACATCCTATCATGTGAAACCATTATAAGTGCTCCTCTATATTTTTTAAGGAACTGTTCCAGCCAAATAATCGATTCAATGTCCAAATGATTAGTCGGTTCATCTAATAATAAGATGTCGTTCTCTTTTAATAGAAGTTTTGCTAATTCAACACGCATGCGCCACCCTCCAGAAAAAGTGTCTGTAGGAGATTGAAAGTCATGAATAGAAAAGCCAAGTCCCAATAATATTTTTTCTGTTTTAGCATGATAGTCATTACCGCCAATCATTTCATAATATGTATTTAGTTCGTTGAGTTCATCGAGTACTTGCATATAGGAGTCACTTTCAAAGTTTTGATTTTTTTCTATGATTTTGAGAATCTCCTCTTGACGANCTTCTACTNTTTTTATCTCTTCAAAAGCCAAATATGTCTCTTCTAGTANAGTCCGACTATTTTCAAAATCCAAATCTTGAGNTAGATATCCGATCTTANNGTTTTTTTCTATAACAAAACTTCCAGNAGAAGGNAAATTTTCCTTAGCAATNAGCTTTAAAAGTGTAGATTTTCCTGCTCCNTTTTTNCCAATTAAACCAACCCGATCTCCTTTTCCTAGACGAAAGGAAATTGAATCNAAAAGGTNTTCTCCACCAAAACTTATAGANATATTATTTGCGTTCAACATAACTATTTTTATGTATTACTAAAGTAAGTTTGATATCGTTGGATAGATACCATNCNAGGTAANTTTTTTTTAGCTTCAATATNCTCGTAAAACCATTTTGCAAGNAAAGGCGCCATTAATATCCCCCTTGTCCCTAAGCCATTAAATACAAAAAGNCGTTTTTCCTTTGGATGTTCACCCATTAAGGGCCTTCGGTCTTTTACAGTAGGGCGTATAGCAGCACCGTGATAAACAATTTTAAAAGGGTGCAAAAGCATTTTTTTTAATTTAGATAAAAGCCATTCTTTACCTGCATTTGTGGTATGAATGGTTTTATCATCTCTTGAAAATGTTGCCCCCACCCAAAACAAGTCATTCCCTATTGGGACGATAAATATTCCACCTTTAATTATTACATTTTGAGAAAGTCCTTTTGTACGAACATGGAGAAATTCACCCTTTGATCCAATCAATGGCAAATAAGAAAACCATGGGTTCTTTTTGATGCCATAACCTTCACAGAAAACAATATTTTCAGCCTCTAATCCTTTGTACTCTATTTTATTTTGATAAACTTTTAATTTATGGTATTCAAAAGGTTCCTCAAGAAAAGAATCAGGAGTTAAATAATCCTTAAAAATATCCAACATTTTTTGAACTTCAAGTTTACCGACATTTTTTAACTTGGCATAGCCATAATCACATTTTATATTCTTTTGATCTGCTTTTATAATTGGAGGTAAAAGGAACTTATTTAAACCTTCAGTTTCAGCCGCAACTGACCAGTTGTTGTGATCAGAAATTTGATTAAAATAATTATAAATAGGTGTCTCTTTAAAAACAGATATTTGATAATCTTTTTCAAAAGTTCTATAAGTATTAATGGCATGGTCATAAAACTTTATTGCATTCCATGACATCTTATAGCGTTTCAGAATAGTGGGGTTTAAAATACCGCCTGCATTCCTACTTGCCCCCTTTGATTCGTCAGAAATGACTAGAAAATCTTTTCCTTGTTCTTTTAAAATTTTTGCATAGTGAAAGCCTGCTAATCCAAATCCTACAATTATCGTCTTCTTCATGGCCGTAAAAATAGCACAAAAAAAACGCTATTGTTTCCAATAGCGCTTGCTTTTAGTCTTATAGTAGGTTAGTTGTTCCACATGTCTTGTTCAAAATCCCTAATCACTGATTTGATTCTTTCAGACTCTANGAGTTGCCTTAAAGCATCCTCATATATATATTCTTTTACCTCTCTGTCTTCATAAACATTCTCTTCNTTATAAATAGTAGAATTAAATCGTCTTGAATTAAGCATCATATCATATGTGATTGGTTGTGATGAATTTTTACTGTTAAATACCTTATTTTTATTTAACNCTTCACGAGCGTCTGGAAACCAAACCCAAAATAAAGGAACAAGTGCGTTAGCCATGGCTTCCGGACCCTGACTTAGAGTAGATACATCTGGAGCCACAGGTGCAATTCCTAAAAGTCTATATTTTAACTCTCCCAAACGTTTGTTAAAATACCATGTGCCTTTAATTCGATATTGTANAACCTTATCAGATTCTATTTTATAAATATCATAATCATCTTCNGTTACATTTTCACCTGCATTTGATTTTTCAATCCCTTCAGAAGAAAGTTGTCTTAATTCGAGAACATCTGATAAATCTTCATAAGTAAGTTTATCATTAAAATAGTCTGTAGAATAAACTTCAGTAATGTTNCCTTCTATTATTCCATCCATTAATACTCTAAATAAAGATTTTCTATTACTAGATAAATAACCGTTATTAACCCTCGGGTAATAATAGGGAAAGTTAATTCTTTCATCCAAATCTACTATTTCCCAAATTGTTTTTGACCAGAGAACATCTCTATCGTCAACATATCCATACTCAATTGGAGAAACATTTTCGGCTTCAATCTGTTGCTCATTCATTTGGCCAATTTCCTGAGGGACTTTTGCATTCAAGAGATTAGATTGGGCATTAGAAAGATTAAAACTTAATAATACAAATGTTAAAACAAAATATATTGACTTGACCATGAGTTAAATTAATATTAATTGATAGTAATTGATATTGGTGATGTTTGTTTTAACTTATAACTCGGATTTGTTGGAATTATTACATCAATATCAGAAATAATTACTGTTTGCCCATTTTTTATTCTACTTAACATTTGTTTTGCCTTCGCATTGAGTCTATCTCCGTTNATCACAACACTTGGCTGTCCTGGAGCTCTGAATCTGAATGATTTTGTTTGTAATGGTAAATCAAAATCGAAATCTTCAAGTCGAGCCTCTACTTTACCTCTTTCTAAACTAGTTTTTGGAATTGTAAAAGAACCTGATTGACCTCTAAAATATCCAGCTGGTTTTGGGATATCTTTTATCCTAAATGTAGANACAGATGAAACTTTATTCCCATCTGGTAAAGTCCCTGTAACATTAATTTTTACTTCTCTTCCTTTTCCAGGAAATAAATTGTACTTGCTTCCCCTAGCTCTTTTAAGACCTGGAGCTCTAGCATTTACTTTGCTATCAATAACACCAGGTATGGATATTGTTATTGGNTTTTGAACACCTCTATAAACAACATTCATTTTATCTGCAGATATTACAGCAGAATTTGGTTTAGAAATTACAGTATAAATTTGACTTACTTTTATTCTAGATTCCTCTCCATCATTGAGAAAAACCAAATCTCCCGAAATAGTATGATCTCCTGGATTACCAGAATTAACATTTAATTTAATTCCACCTGGGATCAATTCATAATCCTTATCAGTGAGCTTTCTTCCATCTATTTTTAAATCTACTCCATTAGGGTTTTGTGCACCTCCTTTTCTCCCTAGAATTACACTTCCATCAAATTTTTCACCTGGATAATAAGCACCTTTTTCCGTAATAAGCAAACTTGTATAATTAGACTGATTAACCTTAGAAGACATCTTTAATTCTTTTCCCATTAATGTAGTCAGAACATCATGTTCAGTCTGTCTTATGTCATTTTGCATCATAGTTAGCTTTGCAAGAGATGAAATTAAAGGGAACCCTTTATAATTTGCATCTAGCCATGGTTCATCAAGATTCTCTCNATTTTTAATATTGTTATTTTGNTCTCCTGTGAAGAATCTAGCTTCAACCATTTCAATTGATGAAGGGTATTGACTTCCAAAGACTTGGATAACATGCATTTTATATTCCTGAATCATTTCAATNAACTTGTTTTTTTCTTCACCGGAACCCTCTTTAAACCATATAACATCCAAAGCCTCACCTTTATCCATTTGGGCAAATTCTTTCAGATCAGGATCTTTTTCTCTCTGCTTTTCAGTAATACGTTTTTTTAAATCCTCAATGGTATTATAAAAAACATCTGACTCTTTCTTAATTTGTTCTGCAGTCCTTTTATGACCTATCCATTTACCTCCCTTTTCTTCNGCATTTACATTGATGTTCTCTAAAAGNANGTTATTACTTTCGTCAACTCTTTCATTTGCATCTGTTATTTTTTCAAACATTTGACCAAATCCGTCAAGAACCTCTTTACTTACATTCAAAGCAAGCATTGTAATGAACACAAGNTACATCAAACTAATNAGNTTTTGCCTAGGGGTCTCTTTTGCTCCTGCCATTATTAATTATTTTTAGACATNGCATTTAGCATACCACCATAAACATTATTTAGCGCTGATAAGTTAGCNGAAAGGCTTTCCATTTGAGCTCTTAATTGTTGAGCATCTGTATTGATCTTTTCTTTTAATTCTGAATTCCCTTTCGCATTTTTTACTTGNTGCTGNTAATTAGCATTTAATTGCTCCAATTGATTGGCTGCTTTTGATAGTTCTTGAGAATAATTTTGNGAAGCTGAAATTGCATCAGAAGCAGGAGAAAGTGCTTTTGCAGAATTTTCTAAATCCTTTATGCTTTTAGCTAACGAATTCATTAAGCTAACATCTAATTTAGCTTCTGCCATCAAGGCGTCAATTTTAGAAGAGAGCCCCCCATCTCCAGTTGATGTTGACTTAGCAGGTCCAGCACCTTTTACTTTTTTTACATAATCTTGATGTTCTTCTTTAATCTCTCCCGTGTTCAAAGCTGCTACGGTAAAAATAAGAGCTTCTGTTCCAAGACCAAGTCCTAATACAAGTCCACCTGTTATGGGTCCGATCTCAAGATGTAAAATTTTAAAGAGAGCGCCAATAATTACTACTGCCCCTCCCAATCCAAATAACATATGCATAGCAACTTTACTACGCANACGTTTGTTTAAAGCTTTATCTGTCATTTTTGTTGATTTATTTATTGANTAAATATAAAAAGATATTCAGAAATAATGTTTATTTAACTTTAACTTTTTGTAATCCAAGATAATCCTGCACAGTTCTGAATCCAATATAACTCCTTGATGTGTCTGAATATTCATAATCTCGGGAACTAACTCTAAGAAAATATGCTACGTCTTTCCAGGATCCTCCTCGAACNACTTTTCGATTTTCATCTTGAAATGAAATGTTTGGATTAAGTGAGGCAACATATTCATATGTCCCTGAATCATAGGAAGAATTAGTCCATTCAGCCACATTACCTGCCATGTTGTATAAATTATAATCATTTGGCAAATATGATTTTGCCTCCACTGTGTAAACTGCTTGATCGACAGCATAGTCTCCTCTTAAAGGTTTAAAATTTGCCAGAAAGCAAGCTCTATCATTTAAAAGGTATGGTGACCCCCATGGATATGTTCCAGAAGGGATGCCNCCGCGTGCAGCATATTCCCACTCTGCTTCATTAGGTAAACGAAAACGACTTACATTTGGTTTTCCTTTCTCACGTTGGTATCCATTTTTAAAATTAGTTCTCCAATTGCAAAAAGCTANAGCTTGAGTCCAAGAAACACCTACTACTGGGTAATCTTGATAAGCTGGATGAGAAAAATAATCATTATGCATAGGTTCATTGTATGAATACGTGAAATCTTTAATCCAAACTGTAGTATCTGGATAAATCTGAATTTCTTCCTTTTTAATGAAAGGTTTTCGGTCTATAAATTGTCTCCTAGATCTCTTGGATTCTGCTGCTGCGGACTCAGCATCAAACCAAGTATAGGCATATACAAGTTTTGTTACATCGATTTTAATCTCTCCATTGTACCACAATTCAGGTGGTAAATAAAGTGAATCCATAACTTCTGCATAATTTTTATCAACATAGTCTTCAGTATCCCAAGTAAGATCAGCATCCCAGTTTAAAGCCCTTCCAGCATATAAATCCTCAGAAACGTCATAATAATTTTCACGCATATATTTTTGAAATTCACTAAGCTTNGTAGTATCAGCATCTTTAAATGCAAATTCTCCGATTCCGTCCTTATTATCTTCTCCTAATTCTAATTCATCCGCTTTCCGAGCAAGCATAGCAAGTGCTACCGAATCTTTTACCCAATAGACAAATTGACGATACTCACTATTTGTTATTTCAGTTTCATCCATGTAAAAGGAAGGTACAGTTACTGTTTTNGTGGGTGCATTTTGAAGTTGAGCTAGATCTTCATCAGATTTACCCATAATGTAAGCTCCCCCCTCAATTAAGACCATCCCATAAGGTTTTTCACCAAACCACTTTTTCTGTTTTACTCCAATTAATTCTCCTCTGTTGCCGCTTCCACAAGAAGCTAAAATGAAGNCAAGAGTAAATAAAACTAAAAGTCTTTTCATCAATATTTTATTAAAACGCTCATTATGCTTTAACAACATAAAACTAGTTATTTTTTTACTATGGTTTAAATTTCTTTAAAAACAAGTCATTTAAACTCTACACACAAGGTTTTTTCTNTCTNAATACTAGTGCAATCTTTTGATAGCATTATACCACCGNTCTGGTATTANATCTAATATTGCAGACTCATAATCCTTTTCTGTGCATGCTAATAACGTCTTAGTTTTTGTTTTATTATTCAAATGTGAGTCATTTGTTAATTCCATCCACCATCTATTGCTTTTTTCACTCTTATAAAATACGATAGTTCGGTCTGAAAGTGTAACTGAATATTTTAAAAAATCTCGAATATTATTTATTGGATATTCTTCAAATCGATATTGAACCCCTTCAATAAAATACCATATCATTTGAGCAATTAATTGATTAATCATAGGTGTTGGATTCATTTCATATAATCCCAAAAAACTTACTCGATCACTAATTCCTGCATATCTGCTCAAGGCGCAAATTGATCTAGAATCTATCCCATTGGGTTGTCCTTTTAGTGGATCTGCTGATGCCTCCCAGGACAAGCACTTCATGTCAAAACCTACAATATCAGCATCTCTAAAAATGGGTTCTGATAATTGAATATGATCTAATAACTGTCCTAAACGAATAGTGTCAAAATATAATTTGTTCATCAAATCTTTTTCTTCCATAGCACAATGGTAGCTCTGATATCCTAAGTTTGTATAATTATTGAGAACATTTGGCTTTTCCATTATAATTTTACTCATGTAAGACCTGCCAGAAATTAGTTCATCTTCTTGAGAGAAATCAAATGATCGATCTACAGAAACAATGTTAACCAGTTGTTTAAATTCCTGGAAAACTTGATACAAAGGAAAAATGAGGTCATTACTACCCCCAATAAAGATAGGAATTATGTTCATTTGTTTTAAATGGTATCCTATTTCCTTTAAAGCAAAGTAAGTGTCTTCAACTTTNTCTCCATTTGGCAAATCACCTAGATCAGCAATTTTTAAATTCCAATTTCCTGGATATAATTCATAAAAAGCATTCCTAAAACCATTTACTTGATATTGAACATCNGAATAAAAGCTGTTTCTTGTTTCANAGAGTCCAATAATTGCTATTTTAAGTCCAANAAGTTCTGGTAATCCAGAAGCTTTTGTGTGAATGATTATNTTCTTACCTAAAATTTGTTTAGGTAACATGGTTTGACCCNGTAAAACTTCATCATCAACAGGAAGCAAAAGCTCTAAACTCATTATTTTTTATCAGATTTCTTTTTTGATTTATTATTTTTTGAGCTAAGCAATTTCTCTGCATCGGAAAGTGTTAATTGGCTAGCATTAACTTCTTTCCCTATCTCAATTTTTTGTTTTCCACTAATAATATGGTGTCTACCCCAGCGTGCTTTTTCAACTCTGATCCCAGCATCGCTCCAATTATGAATAATCTTCTCTTTTTCCTTTTGGATTTTATCTTCAATTAGAGTTACAATGTCTTCATCACTGAGGTTATCAAAATCATATTTTTTATTCACATTTATAAAAAGACCATCCCATTTTAAATAAGGTCCAAAACGNCCTACGCCTTTAGTTACAGGAGTTTTATTATAGTTGTAGATTGGAGCGTCTGCCTTTTGTTTATCTTGAATTAATTTGATTGCAGTTTCCAAATCGACTTCTGCGGGAGACATTTCTTTTGGAAGAGAGATAAAAACACCTTTATATTTAATATAGGGGCCAAATCTACCATTATTCACAAGAATTTCTTCTTTTTGATATTCACCCAAATTTTTGGGCATTTCAAAAAGTTTAATCGCCTGCTCAAAAGTTATACTTTCAAGTTGTTGATTTCTAGCTAAGCCTGCAAAAATAGGTTTTTCTTCATCATCAGCATCTCCGATTTGAGCAATAGGGCCAAACTTGCCTAATCTGACCTTAACAGGTCTTCCACTTGAAGGATCAACTCCAAGAAGTCTTTCACCTGATTCACGTTGAGCATTCTCTTTGACATGTTCTACCGTTGAATGAAATTTTTTATAAAACCCTCTGAGCATATCAGTCCATTCCTTACCTCCAGTAGCAATATCATCAAAATTTTGTTCTACTTCAGCAGTAAAATTAAAATCCAGAATAGTTTTGAAATTTTCTACAAGAAAATCGTTTACAATAATCCCTATGTCCGTAGGGATTAACTTGCCTTTATCAGCTCCTACCTTTTCATTTAACTTTTCAGTATTTATTTTTCCTTCCTTTAAAATAAGCTGATAATAATTACGTAATATGCCTTCAAAAGAACCTTTTTCCACATAATTTCTGTTCTGTATAGTTGTTATAGTTGGTGCATAAGTTGAAGGTCTTCCAATTCCAAGATCTTCCATTTTTTTAACTAAAGAAGCTTCTGTATATCGAAATGGTGCACGTGTAAATCGTTCAGTAGCAACCATTTTTTTAAGTGTTAATTCTTCACCTAAATTGACCTGTGGCAACATTGTATTTTCATCATCAACTTCATCATCTACTCCCTCCATGTAGAGTTTTAAAAATCCATCAAAAGTGATAATCTCACCTTTTGCTATAAATATATTTGAATGAGTATTTGTCTCAATGGAAATTTGAGTTCTCTCAAGATTAGAATCACTCATTTGAGACGCAACTGTCCTTCGCCATATCAACTCATATAGACGAGATTGGTCGTAGTCAATATTTAATTGTTTTTTTGTAAAATCTGTTGGTCTTATCGCCTCATGTGCTTCTTGAGCACCCTTTTTTTTGACTTTAAACTTTCTTGGCTTTAAATATTCTTCCCCATAGGATTTTTTAATTTGGCTATTTATCTTCTTTCTTGCCTCATCAGAAAGGTTTACGCTATCTGTTCTCATATAAGTTATATAACCAGACTCATAGAGCCTTTGCGCTATCGTCATAGTTTTACTTACTGAGAAAAATAATTTTCTTGATGCTTCTTGTTGAAGAGTTGAAGTTGTAAAAGGAGGGGCTGGACTCTTTTTTGCTGGATGCTTTTTAATTTCACTTATACTAAATTTTCCCAATTCATTTTTTTCAAGAAAAGCAAATGCTTCTTCCNGGGTATCAAATACCTTTTTAAGAAATGAAGGAATCATTTTATTATTTTTNGTTTGAAAATACGCCTGAGTTTTAAAACTTTTTTCAGGTTGGAAATTTCGAATTTCTCGTTCTCGCTCAACAATAATACGTACAGCGACAGATTGAACTCTACCAGCNGAAAGACCGCCTTTAACTTTTNTCCACAAAACAGGGGAAAGTTCATATCCTACTAGACGGTCTAAAACCCTTCTTGCTTGCTGGGCATTAACTAAATTATAGTTAATTTCTCTAGGGTTTTGAATTGCTTTGAGAATTGCATTTTTTGTNATTTCTGAAAAAACGATTCTTTTAGAATTTTTGTCAGATAATTTTAAAGTATTAGATAGATGCCAAGCAATAGCTTCGCCCTCCCGATCTTCATCACTTGCTAACCAAACTATTTCAGCCTTTTTTGCAAGAACTCTAAGATCACTTACAATTTTTTTCTTATCGGAACTAACTATATATTTTGCAGAGAAATCCCCACCCACATTTACTCCTAATTCCTTAGATGGCAAATCAGCAATATGCCCAAAACTAGAAGCAACTTTATAGTCTTTCCCCAAAAACTTTTCTATAGTTTTTGCTTTAGCAGGGGATTCTACAATTACTAAATTTTTGGCCATGNNTAAAATTATTTTGGAAACAAAAGTATGTAAGTTTTTTTGGAACTTTCACATATTAAAGTTCACATGTATTAAATTTATATTTATTATGAAGTTGAAATTAATGTTTACTTGTTTATTTATAAGTGCCTTATTTTTGTTAAAAATATAAAAAGTTTGAAAGCCTATTTCCCTATATTAAACTGGATATCAGACTACAAATCTGAATATTTTAAAGATGATTTCTTTGCTGGTGTAACTGTTGCTGTTTTGCTAATACCGCAAGGTATGGCATATGCTTTAATCGCTGGCTTACCTCCTGTATATGGATTGTATGCAGCTCTTGCTCCNCAANTTGTATATGCCTTTCTCGGGACCTCTAGACAATTGGCTGTAGGTCCAGTAGCTATGGATTCACTTCTTGTTGCAGCTGGATTAGGNGCNATTAGTATTATTGAAACAGAGGAATACATTCATATGGCAATATTNTTAGCATTTTTAATGGGAATAATNCAGTTCCTATTAGGGATNCTTAAAATGGGNTTTTTAGTTTCATTNTTATCAAAACCTGTAATTAGTGGATTTACATCGGGTGCTGCAATAATTATTGGAATAAGTCAAATTAAGCATCTCNTTGGAATTCCTATATCCCAAAGTAATAAAATTCAATTTTTTGCAATTTCCATTATTCAATCTGATATCCCAATANACATACCGACTTTAACTATAGGTCTGACAAGTGTTTTTTTACTACTAATTTTAAAAAAATGGACCCCCAAAATTCCTTCAGCATTGATTGTAGTAATATTAAGTACGATGTGGGTTTATTTTACCAAACAAAATCAAGTAGGAGTTGCTGTTGTAGGCANTATACCAGATGGACTTCCTTCACTTAATCTACCTCATTTAGAATTGGAATCTGTAAAAAATTTATTGCCAATTGCATTTACAATAGCTATAGTTGCTTATATGGAAGCTATATCAATTTCAAAAACAATAGCAGAAAAAAATAAATATCATGAGCTAGATCCTAATCAAGAACTTATTGCTTTAGGAACGTCAAATTTTATAGGTTCATTATTTCAGTCTTATCCAACTACTGGTGGGTTTTCTAGAACAGCTGTAAATAACCAGGCAGGTGCCAAAACAGGAATTTCTGCATTTATATGTGCATTAATTGTAGCAGCAATATTGAATTTTTTTACTCACTGGTTTTTTTATCTCCCTAAAGCTGTTTTAGGGGCTATAATTATTGCAGCAGTAATTAAGCTAATAGATATTAAATATGCTATCCGATTGTATAATAGTAGAAAAGATGAATTTGCAGTTTTACTTTTTACCTTTATTCTAACTTTATTTGTAGGTATTACTCAGGGAATTTTTTTTGGTATAATCTTGTCTCTAATTCTTTTAGTTTATAGAGCATCAAAACCACATTATGCATTTCTTGGGAGAATTGGGAATACAAATTATTTTCAAAATATAGAACGTTTTCCAGATGAAGTTGTAGTAAGGGAAGATTTAATTATTTTAAAATTCGACGCCCAACTTTTCTTTGGAAATATTCAATTTTTTAAGCAGTTAGTTTTTAATTCTATCGAAAAAAAATCTGGTAAATTAAAAGGTTTTATAATAAATGCTCGAGCAATTAATTACATTGATAGCACTGCAACTGAGGAATTAGTAATAATTATTAAAAAACTTCAAAAAAAAGGGATTAGGGTTATGGTGGTTGGTGCAATTGATCCATCGAGAGACCTTATAATAAATAGTAAACTTATTAGAGTTATAAAAAAACAAAATTTATTTGTTACTTCTGGAGATGCAACCGATAGCTTTGATGGTGTTTCAAAAAAAACAGCATTACAGAAAAAACTCAGCAGACAATTTAATTCATAAAATTGATAATAAAAATTAAATTTGATCTATGACAATTGAACAAATCTACACAGGTTGCCTTTCTCAGGGAGCCTATTATATAGAGAGCAAGGGTGAAGCAGCAATAATAGACCCCTTGCGTGAAGTATCATCTTACATTGAAAAGGCCAAAAATGCCAATGCTCAGATCAAATATATTTTTGAAACACATTTTCATGCCGACTTTGTAAGTGGTCACCTCACCCTAGCAAAAGAAACAGGCGCTACAATTGTTTATGGTCCAGAAGCAAAAACCGAATTTGATGCTTTAATCGCAAAAGACCAACAAGAGTTCAGAATTGGTGAAATTACAATTAAAGTTCTCCATACTCCTGGTCATACAATGGAGAGTTCGACCTATTTACTTCGCAATGCTTCAAATAANGATATCGCTATCTTTAGTGGAGATACTCTATTCTTAGGTGATGTGGGGCGCCCCGATTTAGCTCAAAAAGCTGCTGATACGACCCAAGAAGATCTNGCTGGGATTCTTTATGAGAGTCTTAGGAATAAAATCATGCCTCTCTCTGATGATATTCTTGTTTATCCTGCACATGGTGCAGGATCATCTTGTGGAAAAAATCTCAGTAAAGAAACGGTAGGTACACTAGGAGAACAAAAGAAAACAAATTATGCACTTCGAGCTGATATGACCAAGGATGAATTTATTAAAGAAGTTACAGAAGGACTCTCTCCACCNCCACAATATTTCCCTTTAAATGTCAAAATGAATAAAGAAGGCTATCNGGACATTAGTGAAGTATTAAAATCTGGTACTAAACCTTTAGANCCCAAAGCATTTGAAGAACTTGCTAATCTAAGTGGTNGTTTAATCCTAGATGTACGGCATCAATCCGATTTTGCCAATGGACATATTCCTCAATCTATTTTTATTGGGATTGATGGTGGTTTTGCCCCTTGGGTAGGAGCCATGATTGGCAATGTTGCTCAGCCCATTCTTTTGGTTACTCCAGAAGGAAGAGAGGAAGAAACAGTAACGCGTCTTGCTCGTGTAGGGTTTGACAACACTCTAGGATATCTAAAAGGTGGTTTAAAAGCTTGGCAAAAAGAAGGAAAGGCTATAGACTCTATAAAAGTAATTGATGCTATGACTTTAGATGAATTAAATAAAAAAGAAAGCCTGACAGTTTTTGATGTTCGCAAACCTGATGAGTACTTTTATGAGCATATGCTTGAAGCAAAAAATACTCCCCTTGATTTTATGAATCAGTATATGAATGAATTTCCTTTAGAGGATTCTTTTTACATACATTGTGCTGGAGGTTACAGAAGTATGATAGCGGCTTCTATTTTGAAGAGTAGAGGAATTCATAATTTTACTGATGTGAAAGATGGATTTAATGCAATAAAAAATACAGTAATTAGGACTTCAAAAAAAAGTTCTGCTTCTACATAACAAGATAAATAAATTAAAATCCATTTGTTGTAATAGTGAGATGTTTAATTAGTCTTCCCTTGATATACTTAGAAGCAGAAAAAAGGGTTTTGATTTTTTTAAAAGTGATTTTTAGATTAAAGCCTGACAAAATGGCAATATCATTACCTTTTTTGTAATTTAGCAGGCTAAGAAAAATAACAAAATATTTTTTTATTTATAAATGTCAGTAAAANAATTCAAATCTTTAGAGAAAAATCCTTTAGAGCACAATGGTACTGTGAGTTCTCAGATAGAAAAAGGAAATATAATTTCTAAACATGCTTATATTGAAAGTTACGGCTGTCAAATGAATTTTGCCGATAGCGAGATAGTCGCATCTATTTTGACCAAGGAAGGATATTCAATTACTGAAAAGTTAGATCAAGCTTCCCTTGTTTTAGTTAATACTTGCTCCATAAGAGAGAAGGCGGAAAAAACTATTCGCAAAAGATTGGAGTATTTCAAATCGAAAAAAAATAATAACGCAGAAATGACAGTTGGCGTAATGGGCTGCATGGCAGAACGTCTAAAACACAAATTCCTTGAAGAAGAAAAAATTGTTGACTTAGTGGTAGGCCCTGATGCCTATAAAGATATACCAAACCTTTTAAAAGAGGTAGCCGACGACAAAGAAGCAGTAAATGTTCTTTTGTCAAAAGAAGAGACCTATGGTGATATATCTCCTGTGCGATTAAACTCTAATGGAGTCTCTGCCTTTGTTTCTATCACTCGAGGGTGTGATAATATGTGTACTTTCTGTGTCGTCCCTTTTACTCGCGGGAGAGAAAGAAGTCGTGATCCTAAAAGTATTTTAGAAGAAGTTGCAGATCTTGCTTCTAGAGGCTACAAAGAAATTACACTATTAGGACAAAATGTAGACAGTTACCTTTGGTATGGTGGTGGTTTAAAGAAAGACTTTGAGAAAGCAACCCCACTTCAGCAAAAAACCGCCTTACGTTTTGATAATCTTTTGAGCTTGGTTGCCAGGGCACAACCAGGTATGCGAATTCGTTTTTCAACCTCTAACCCTCAGGACATGTCAATTGAGGTTATAAAAGTCATGGCTAAATACAATAATATTTGCAATTACATCCATTTACCTGTTCAATCTGGAAGTAATAATATACTAAGAAAAATGAATCGTCAACACACCAAAGAAGAATATTTTCAACTCATAGATACAATTCGTCAAATTCTTCCTGAATGTGGCATTTCGCACGATATGATCTCGGGTTTTCCTTCCGAGACAGATCAGGATCATCAAGACACTCTTGATTTGATGGATTATGTAAAGTATGACTTTGGATTTATGTTTGCTTATTCAGAACGCCCTGGAACTTTAGCTGCAAGAAAAATTCAAGATAATGTCACAGAAGACATAAAAAAGCAGCGTTTGAATGAAGTCATCAAAAAACAACAGCAACATAGCCTTTATAGGACACAACAATTCTTAGGAAAAAAAGTTTGTGTCTTAATAGATAAAACTTCAAAACGTTCACAAGATCAATGGAGTGGCCGAACTTCACAAAACACGGTGGTGGTATTCCCAAAAGAGAAATATCAATTGGGAGATTTTGTTGAAGTAAAAATTAATAGTTGTACATCTGCTACTCTATTAGGAGAGGCAATTCAAATTTCAAACCGNATTTAAAATGGATTCTCTACAAAGTGTCAAACAACGTTTTGGAATCATCGGAAATAATTTAGGTCTTAACCGTGCTTTGGAAAAAAGTCTTCGTGTCTCTAATACTGATATTTCTGTTTTAGTGATTGGGGAAAGTGGTGTTGGCAAAGAAAATATCCCCAAAATTATACATCAATATTCTCATAGAAAACACAATAAATACATTGCAGTAAATTGTGGTGCAATACCTGANGGGACTATAGATAGTGAACTTTTTGGACATGAAAAAGGTGCATTTACAGGAGCAACTCAAACAAGATCAGGTTATTTTGAGGTTGCAGATGGAGGAACTATTTTTTTAGACGAAGTAGGAGAACTACCATTACAAACCCAAGTTCGTTTATTACGAGTTTTAGAAAGTGGAGAGTTCATTAAAGTAGGGTCCTCTAAAGTTCAAAAAACTAATGTNCGTATTGTAGCAGCTACAAACGTAAACATGATGGATGCCATGTCTTTAGAAAAGTTTCGAGAGGATTTGTATTATCGTTTAAGTACTGTTGAAATTGCTCTTCCCCCATTAAGAGAACGCAGAGAAGATATTGTGTTATTGTTTAGAAAATTTGCTTCTGATTTTGCTCAAAAATACCACATGCCTNCAGTAAAATTAGATCAGCCTGCTCAATCTCTTCTTATGGACTACCGTTGGAGTGGTAACATTAGACAACTGCGTAATGTGGCAGAACAAGTTTCCGTTTTAGAAAAGGAAAGAGATATAAATGCTTCACGGATTAGGCCTTACCTTCCTGATCGTGAGTCTCAACTTCCAGCACTAATTGATAAAAANAATGGTAATAGTGACTTTGCTTCTGAAAGAGAAATTCTTTACAAAGTACTTTTTGATATGAAAAATGACTTAAATGATTTGAAAAAACTTACCCTTGACTTAATCAAAAATGGAAGTGAAAGTGAAATCAATGAGAAAAATCAAAATCTTATTGATAAAATATACGGTAAAGAATCATCACATCATAAAAAAAATGATTTAGACTCCGTCTCCATAGGGAGTGATAACCCTGGCATTGAAAAATTAGAATCAGTAGATAAATATTCNTATGCTGAAACTATTGAAGAGGAAGAGCCTCTTTCACTTCATGAAAAAGAACTTGAAATGATTAAACAAGCTTTAACTAGAAGTAAAGGAAAACGTAAATTNGCTGCTGAAGAATTAGGGATCTCAGAAAGAACCCTCTATCGAAAAATTAAACAGTTTGACCTCAATGATTTGGAATAAAATAAAATTTTTAGTTTTTAGTCTTTATTTAATNAATATTCAAAGCTGTGGAATTTATTCTTTTACTGGAGCATCAATTCCAGCAGGTGTTACCACTTTCCAGGTCAATTTTTTTGAAAATCTAGCAGGAAATCGTCCTGGATCTACAGTTGAACCAGGTTTAGATAATGATTTTACTAATGCTCTTCAAGACATTATAATGAATCAAACTAACCTAAACTTGGTAAGTCAAGATGGTCAATTGATTTATGAAGGAGAAATTACTGAATATAGTGTGACTCCCATGGCTGCAACTGCGCAAAATACTGCTGCCCAGAACCGACTAAAAATGTCAGTNGCATTTCGATTTTTTAATACCAAAAAAGAAGAGGATGATTTTAAAAAAACTTATAACTTTTTTTACGATTTTCCAGCTCAACTACAGGTATATGATGTAATTGACATAGCCCATAAAGAAATATTTGATCGAATCACACAAGATATTTTTAATGATACCCTAGCCAAATGGTAAAAGATGTAAACTCNTTTTATTCTCTGATAAATCAATTTGATCCAAANAATAGTAATCAACTACATCTATTAAAAAGTTTATTAGAANAAAATCCNAATTTTCAATTTTTGAGAGCATACTATCTTAAATCNNTTCAAAAACAAGATCCAAAAAATTTTGATAAAGCCCTTTCTCATACTGCAATTGCTACTTATGATAGGAAATTATTATATGAATTTATTGAGGTAAATAATAAACAAAAATCAATCGGTGAATNAAAAATCNNCAAANAAATAAAGATTTCNTTACCAGAAGAAAATCAACCTCAAGTGAAGGAGAGCCAAAAAAATACAATAAATTCAAATAAAAAAAAATCTCCCAGTTTACAAGAAAATATGAGCTTTTCAGAATGGGCAAGATATCTTAAGACTAACAAAAAAACTATATCTGATCAAGATATTTCCAAAAAACTTGAACTTATTGACTCGTTTTTAGCAAAAAAAGAAAAAATTATTCCTGATAAAACAATTATAAATAAAGAAGACCTAAGTGAAAAAAGTTGGACTAATACGGATGAACTAATGACTGAAACTTTAGCCAAAGTTTTTGTTAAACAAAAAAAATATGTCGAGGCCTTGGAAGCCTACAGCATTTTAGGTTTGAAATATCCAGAAAAAAATAGTTTCTTTGCAGACCAAATAAAAAAAATAAAAAAATTACATAAAAACAAAGATTAGACTAATGAATACCTTTTCCATTTTTATTGCATTAATAATTACAGTATGCTTTCTCCTTGTTTTAGTTGTTATGGTTCAAAACCCAAAAGGTGGCGGCCTTTCATCTTCTTTTGGAGGAGAAACTCAACAAATGGGTGGTGTTAAAAAAACTTCTGACTTTTTAGATCGAAGTACTTGGATTTTGGCAACNCTACTTTTANCTTTAATTNTGATATCAAATGTNACNTTGTCNTCTAGNCAATTGGAATCGGATTCAAAATTACTGATAGAGGGNGATNACTATCANGAAATTATCCCTGAAACTCAAGAACAAAGCATTCAAGAAATTCCTGAAATTCCANCTGCNGAAATTCCTTCNNNAGAAAACTAATAATTGNTTTGATAATAAACTGACAGGCTGACATTTTATTGATCAAAATGACANAAGTAATAGATTTGGCATAATTTCTGAAAAATNAAAAAAATAAATATAAAAAAAATGAGTATTAAACCTTTAGCAGATCGTGTTCTAGTTGAACCCGCTGCAGCCGAAACCAAAACATCTTCTGGAATAATTATTCCAGATAGTGCAAAAGAAAAACCACAAAAAGGAACTGTCATCGCTGTGGGCTCGGGAACTAAAGAAAACCCNATAACTGTGGCCGTAGGTGACA
Organism: Flavobacteriaceae bacterium; assembly: GCA_002714815.1. GTDB lineage: Bacteria > Bacteroidota > Bacteroidia > Flavobacteriales > Flavobacteriaceae > MS024-2A. Next base: position 24,607 of record PAYI01000005.1, read on the forward strand.
ATGTACTTTATGGAAAATATGCTGGAACAGAATTACAGCATGACGGTAAAGATTATTTAATAATGAAAGAGAGCGATATTCTCGCTATCGTATAACAATAAAAATTTTTTAAAATGGCTAAAAAAATAGAATTTGACCTAGATGCAAGAGATGGTGTAAAACGGGGTGTTGATGCTCTTGCCAATGCTGTAAAAGTAACTCTTGGTCCAAAAGGNAGAAACGTAATTATTGGAAAAGCATTTGGTGCTCCACAAGTTACTAAGGATGGAGTTACTGTAGCAAAAGAAATTGAACTTGAAGACCCTTTAGAAAATATGGGAGCTCAGATGGTAAAAGAAGTAGCNTCAAAAACTAATGATCTTGCAGGNGATGGAACTACAACTGCAACAATTTTAGCTCAGGCTATTGTAAAAGAAGGTTTAAAAAATGTCGCTGCTGGTGCNAGTCCACTTGATCTCAAAAGAGGGATNGATAAAGCAGTTGATACAATTGTTGGCTCTCTTGAGAAACAATCTGTTGCTGTAGGTGACTCATCTGAAAAAATAGAACAAGTTGCAAGTATTTCTGCAAATAATGACTCTAANATAGGTAGCCTCATTACTGAAGCATTTGAAAAAGTTGGTAAGGAAGGNGTNATAACTGTAGAAGAAGCCAAGGGAACTGATACATATGTAGATGTTGTCGAAGGAATGCAATTTGACCGTGGATATCTATCTCCATATTTTGTTACTGATTCTGAAAAAATGGAATCTGATCTTGAAACACCCTATATTCTTTTGTATGACAAAAAAATATCAACTATGAAAGATCTCTTACCAATCCTTGAACCAGTATCGCAAACAGGAAAACCTTTACTTGTTATTGCTGAGGACGTTGATGGGGAGGCATTGGCTACTTTAGTCGTAAATAAATTAAGAGGTGCTCTCAAAATAGCTGCTGTTAAAGCCCCTGGTTTTGGAGATCGAAGAAAAGCAATGTTAGAAGATATAGCTATCCTAACAGGCGGTACTGTTATATCAGAAGAAAGAGGTTTCACACTTGAAAATACAACTATCGAAATGCTTGGAACTGCTGAGCGAGTAACTATTGATAAGGATAATACCATAGTAGTTAATGGAAATGGATCTAGTAAAGATATACAAGCTAGAGTAAATCAGATCAAATCTCAGATTGAAACTACGACTTCAGATTATGACAAAGAAAAACTACAAGAACGTTTAGCAAAACTTTCAGGTGGAGTAGCTGTTTTATATGTAGGAGCCCCCTCTGAAGTAGAAATGAANGAGAAAAAAGATCGAGTTGATGATGCTTTACATGCAACACGAGCTGCAGTCGAAGAGGGAATTGTTTCAGGTGGTGGAGTTGCTCTTTTAAATGCTCAAAAAGCCTTAGATAAAATGAAATCAGATAATTCTGATGAGGCTACAGGTATTCAGATAATAAAAAAAGCTGTTGAATCTCCGTTGAGAATAATAGTTGAAAACTCTGGTGAAGAAGGTTCTGTAGTGGTTTCTAAAGTTTCTGAAGGAAACGAAAGCTTTGGTTATAATGCTAAAGAAGGAGTGTATGTAGACATGTTGAAAGAAGGAATTATTGATCCAAAAAAAGTAACCCGCGTAGCATTAGAAAATGCTGCATCAGTTGCTGGGATGATCCTCACTACTGAATGTGCTTTAATTGATATTAAAGAAGAAACTCCTGCTCCTCCACCAATGGGTGGCGGAGGAATGCCAGGGATGATGTAATATATTCAATATTACATAAATAAAAAAAGCTCCGAAATGGAGCTTTTTTTATTCTATTTTTCTTTCATAAAGACAACACATAGGAAGTCCATTGTAAACTTCGTCTGAGGCTTTAAATAAAGGTGTGTCATGTCCAACATATGCAATAGCTTTTTGTATATTTCGTAAAGGAGCTTTATTAGTGTTATGAGTTACCGTGATAATATTTGATGGAATATCCCAAATAACCATTTTTACCCCTTTCACTGATAAAGCTGCTTTTTCTATTCTTTTTTTACAAATTTCACAATTGCCATTGACTTCAAAATTAGATTTTATATTTTTTTCATTTTGAGCACTAAGAAATAGTGGTGTAATTAATAGACAAATAATTATAAATTTTTTCATAATTTTTTTATTAAAAATAGTTATAAATTCCAACGTAGACCAAAATAAATCATTCTACCGAAAATTGGTGCATAAACTTGAGCAGAGTCAAAATTAATTCCAAATGGATCATCAATTCCTATTATTGGATTTAATTGTTTATAGTTCCCCATATTTTCGACACCTCCATAGATTTCTAATGTATCTGTAAAAGCTCTTGTTAATTGAGTATTCCAAAGACCATATGCTGGAGCATAACTGCCTTCTAAATCCCTTATAGTGCTAACTAAGCGTTGTTTACCTAAAGCTTGAAATGTAAGATCCCATCGCCATTGTGCTTGATTATNATTTCGCCTTGACTCCCAACCAAGATTTGCAAAAAATCTATTCTGTGCTTGCAGTGGTCTTTGCAAAAATCCTGAATTATATGAAGTCTTAACATCGTAGTTTTTATAAGCAAATCTCAAATTCAAAAATTCTGATGGGTTATAATCAAGAGATAGCTGAAAGCTATTAGCTCTGCTTGGACCATTTAAATTATAGAAAGAAATTTGTCCTTCTGTTTCCCAATCAATAACGACTTGATCAATAAAATTAGTAACGTAATAATCAATTGTTAAGTCACCACTTTTACCAAAAACATTGAAAATTTGTCTAATACTTAATCCATAATTCCACGCTTTTTCAGGATTTAATCCATAAATAGACCCTCCATTATCTAAAATATTAATTTGTCGATTTGTTCCAAAAAGTGATTGATTTTCAGCAAATATATTTGCTACTTTACGGCCAGTTCCTGCAGAGAGACGAAATATCGTGTTCTCCTGAGGTAAATATCTCAAGTGTAACCTTGGAGTAATGAANGTGCCTAAGCGATTATGAGAATCAAGTCTTATCCCAGCAANTAAATTAAAATTTTCCAGACTATCATATGTGTATTCAAAAAAACTTCCAACTGACCGATCACTTCTGTTAAAATAAAAGTTGTCTACCGTTTCTAAATATCTATCATAAGAAAAGTTTATCCCTATTTTAAATTTATTTTTTGTGTTTCCAATTATAGAATTATATAATAAACTTGAATAAAAACTTTGCTGATTAATATTGTATTTTCTAAATCCATAGTATGCTTCTTGNTCGTGATTACTAAAAGCAGATTGAAAACCAAAACTCTTATATGATAATTCAGGAAATACATATCCTATTTTTAGAGAAGTGTCTATTCTATTTGTATCTATTTGACTTCCCCAAANGGCAAAATTATTTCTATCTTCTTCAGGGTTAAATCCTAAAGAGCCTAAAGTTTTTTCATCTCGCATTAGACGAAAACTGCCAAAACCAACCCATCCTTTATTAGCATTTGTATATTGCCAGCGATTTAAAATATTTACCTGTTTAGCTAAAGGTGCATCCAAAAATGAGTCTCCATTACCATCCATTTCTTTTGTTCTTTGATTACCGTGTAAAAAAAGACCACTGGTCCATTTATCACTAATTTTCCAATTCCCTTGGATATTAGTTTCCTGGCGCCCCATATTTGATGTAAAAAGACTAAAAAATAATGGCACATCTGAAAAGGGCTTTTTAATTTCAGTGTTTATTTGTCCTGCGATACTTTCATATCCATTAACTACACTACCAGTACCTTTTGTAATCTGNATACTTTCGATCCAAGTACCGGGTGTGAAAGATAAACCATAAGCTTGTGAAGCGCCTCTAACCATTGGTATATTTTCTTCACTTATAAGCAAATAAGGGCTTGTTAGTCCTAACATTCTAATTTGCTTAGTCCCTGTTAATGCATCAGAAAAATTAACGTCTATAGATGGGTTAGTTTCAAAACTTTCTGAAAGGTTACAACAAGCTGCTTTTAATAATTCCTCGCTATTTACATTAATTATATTTTGAGCCTCTAAGTATGATTTTTGTATAGCTTTTCTTCTTTGTGTTACTGTAACTTCATCTAAAGATTCAGAATCACTCTCTTTTAAAAATCTGATTACTAATTTATTTTCCTTTATGCTTAAAGTGTCTGACTTATATCCAATATAACTTAGTATAAGTTTTTCTTCCGAGCCCATAAAAGGTATTAAAAATTTTCCCTCCTCATCAGTAATTGTACCAATTTCAGTGTTTAACCAAAATACGTTAGCTCCAATTAAAGGAATTGTTTCACTACCGTCTTTAGTGAGAACTCTCCCTTTGAGATCGTTTTGAGAATATAGTTTGAAACCCAAAAGGGTAACTATTATAATTAAATATTTTTTCATTAGTTTTTTTATGTTAAATAATCTACTTTTTAGGGTGTAGATAGATTTAATCATAAAAAATAAGTGCCTGATAATGGAGAAATAATTGTTTTGATAAGATAGGTGGTGGACTCCATTTCTGAGAATTTTCGTTAACAAAAAAAGCTTGTAATTGGAATCCAAAAGGCTTTAGAGGAAGAAAAATATTTGGAGTCAGAAAATTTGTCCAATCTTTCACTTGAACTTTTATGGGATATTGACCCTGATATACTAATGTGTTATCTTCACAACAAGATTTTTTAGATAACTCCTTTTTGGACGGAACTTCATTTTCTTTTTTATTTTCCATCCCACAATTTTTAGGGTTAAATGCAAAAGAAACTTTTGATATTTCCCCCCCACAATAATGAATGTTTAAAGCATATCCAAAATTGGATCCAAATATTAGAATCACTAGTAATAAACTTATTAACTTCCTCATTTTCATAGTGTAAAGGTACTAAATTTTATATAATATATCCGATTAAAAGCATACTGGACATAGTCAACATAATTCCGTTTTCAATTAAAGTGGCCTCAGTCATAGGCAATTTAAGTGCAGTTCCTAAACACACACATTCAATTTCAGATTTTTGAATCAACACACGGATTACCCCATAAGTTGTAAAAGATAGAATAACTAAAGTTAATAAAAGTACTAAAGGAAGTTGCCATTCAAATAAAAAAGCTATACCCAATGCTGTTTCAAGGAAAGGATACAGTTTAGCATAGCCAGGAATTCTTTTTGCTAAGGGATCATATCTTTTAAACAAATTGGGGAATCCTTGATAGTCTAAGAACTTGAATAAACTAAACACAACAAAAAATAATCCCATAAATATTTGCATACCNCTTTGAGGAGTGGTTTCAAGTTGATAGACTAAAAAAAAAGTGCCCGCTATAAGGTAGATGAAGATCAGAAATAATGGCCTCAACTTTTTTATTTTAGATTCTTCAACCTTAGTTTTTCTTGATAGCTCAATAGTTAGAATGGAATATTTAGTGCCTAAACATTTTTCAATGTCGTTTAAAGAAAGTGTTTTATTTGAATGTACTTTTACAAGTCCACTTTCTAAATTAACTTCAACAAAATTCACTCCCTTTAGTGCCTCAATCTGCTTTTTAACAAACTTTTGGCAACCCATACAGGTCATTCCTGAAATAAAAAATTTATGCTTCAATATTTANGCTTTAATACAAAATTAANNTTAACTCTATTTTAAAGGAAATAAAATTATGTTAAAACACTTGCTAATCATAAAACCCACTCTAAAATTTAACTCANTAAGTAACAGATTATGTATTTTTGCTTGATTATGTCATCAATATACTACTCAGAAATTTTANAGGAAATCAAAAACTCATTAATAGCATCAAAAAAAGATGTTTTATCAGGTTTGGAACNTTGCTGNTCACTGCTAAGAGGGAAAATAAATCATTATGATTGGGTCGGCTTCTACTTTTCAGAATTTGAAACAAAAACTTTACGCCTAAAGGCCTTTTCCGGAACCCCTACAGAACACACATCAATTCCTTTTGGAAAAGGTATATGTGGCCAAGTTGCTACTTCAAATAAANCCTTTATGGTTCCCAATGTTAAAGAACAAGACAACTACATTGCTTGTAGCATTAATGTTCACTCTGAATTAGTTGTCCCTCTCTTTTATGAAGAAATTAATATTGGCCAAATTGATATTGACTCTGACAAATTAAACTCCTTTTCTAGAGAAGATGTGCTTTTACTCGAAGCTTGTTGTAATCTANTTTCAAAAACCTACGGTTCCTCACTATTAAGTTTATAAAAAGCTATGCATAAAAAAAAAATTACNTCTGCCCTTATTTCAGTATTCGATAAAACNGGNCTAAAACCATTNATNCAAGCATTGGTTAANAATGGAGTTTCTCTNTATTCAACAGGAGGAACNGAAAGTTTTATTAGAGACCTTGGTTATGAAGTAAATTCCGTAGAAGGNCTTACTGAATATCCATCTATTCTTGGAGGTCGTGTAAAAACCCTACATCCNAAAGTATTTGGAGCTATTCTTAACCGAGCCGACAATTCCTCTGACCAAAATGAACTCCAGAAATTTGAAATTCCTGCTTTTGATCTTGTGATTGTAGATCTATATCCTTTTGAAAAAACAGTTATTGGAAATGCTTCAGAAACTGAAATTATTGAAAANATTGATATTGGAGGAATTGCTCTAATTAGAGCAGCTGCAAAAAACTTTAACTTTGTNTTCTGTCTCTCAGATAAAGANGATTACACAAACTTTATATCCTTGTACGAAAAATCTNATGGGNCTACTTCTATTGAAGATCGCAAAGAATACGCTATAAAGGCATTTCATATCTCTTCTAATTACGATACTGCTATTTTTAAATATTTTAACAAAAATCAAAATCGATTAAAAATAAGTATGAGNGATGCCAAGGTGCTNCGCTANGGNGAAAANCCTCATCAAAAGGGATACTTCTATGGCNCNCTCNCANATTTATTAGATCAACTTCACGGAAAAGAAATCTCTTACAACAACTTATTGGATATTGATTCAGCTGTAAGCCTAATGTCAGAATTTTATGACGGTAAGCCTGCATTTGGNATATTAAAACATAATAATGCTTGTGGTTTTGCAATAAGAGATAAGCTNGAGCAAGCCTATNATGANGCACTTGCAGGAGATCCNGTTTCTGCGTTTGGTGGTGTTTTGATTAGTAATAAAAGGATTGATTTAGATACAGCTAATGCNATTNGTAATNTNTTCTGTGAAGTACTTTTGGCCCCTGATTTTGANNAAGAAGCACTTAAACTTCTTAAGGGCAAAAAAAATCTCATTATTTTAATTCAAAAAGAAAATAAATTGCCTGANCAAAGTTTAAGAAGCTGNCTTAATGGNATTCTTGTTCAGGATAAGGATCTNAAAACTGATCAAGAAAATGAGGTAACTAATTCAACAAAATTATTACCAACTAAAGATCAGTTAAAGGACCTATTGTTTGCCTCTAAAATTTGTAAGCACACAAAATCTAACTCAATCGTTCTTGNTAAAAANCAACAGCTTCTTGCNTCNGGTACTGGACAAACATCCCGAGTAGATGCACTGAATCAAGCCATAAATAAAGCAAAAANNTTCGGCTTTATTCTTAAGGGTTCCGTAATGGCNAGCGATGCCTTTTTCCCATTTCCTGATTGNGTAAAAATTGCAAATAAAGTTGGAATTAATGCTGTAATACAACCCGGAGGATCGATTAAGGATAATCTTTCAATTGACTACTGCAATCAACATGGAATGCGAATGGTTTTATCAGGAACACGTCACTTTAAACATTAATTCTTAATTTTACATTTATATAGTAGNTTGAAATGGGGCTTTTTACAGAAGAAATAGCAATAGATTTAGGCACAGCAAANACANTAATAATACACAAAGANAAAGTTGTTGTAAANAGTCCATCTATAGTGGCAATAGATCGTAATACAAACAAAGTAATTGCAATTGGTGAGGAAGCCAATATGATGCAAGGAAAAACGCATGAAAATATTCGTACAGTACGCCCTTTAAAAGATGGAGTAATAGCTGATTTTAATGCATCAGAACAAATGATTAATAGCTTAATCAAAAGTATCCCAACACTTCATCGNCGCTTTTTTTCACCCTCCCTCAGAATGGTGATTTGTATTCCTTCTGGAATAACCGAGGTTGAAATGCGAGCAGTTAAAGAATCTGCNGAAAGGGTTAATGGAAAAGAAGTATATCTCATACACGAACCCATGGCNGCAGCTATTGGGATTGGAATTGATATTATGCAACCCAAAGGAAATATGATTGTTGATATAGGNGGAGGNACAACTGAAATTGCAGTAATAGCTCTTTCCGGAATNGTTTGTGANAAATCTATCAAAATTGCAGGGGATGTATTCACTGCTGACATTATCAACTATATGCGTAGTAAACACAACCTNTATATAGGTGANCGAACAGCTGAAAAAATTAAAATAATTGTAGGTAGTGTAATTGAAGATNTNGACAATCCACCAGAGGAAATGTCGGTTCAAGGAAGAGACTTGTTATCTGGTAAACCCAAGCAAGTTATTATTAGTCATATTGAAGTAGCAAAAGCATTGGATAAATCTGTGATTCGTATTGAAGATGCCATCATGGAAGCTCTTTCACAAACACCTCCAGAACTTTCTGCTGACATCTATAATACTGGAATCTATCTCGCTGGAGGAGGTGCTTTGCTAAGAGGTTTAGACAAAAGATTGTCTCAAAAAACAGATCTTCCTATATATGTAGCTGAAGATCCTCTTCAAGCTGTTGTCAGGGGAACTGGAATCGCACTTAAAAATACGGAGCGCTTCAAAACTGTTCTTATTAAATAAATTGTTATGCAGCGAATCTTGAATGCGCTCCTACAATTTAGAAACCCTATCTTATATTTTTTCCTTTTAGGATTTTCAATTTTTTTTATAAATGGGAAAAGTCCTTTTCATAATAATAAGTTGGAAAAATATGGTTTGTATTTTTCTCAGAATCTTCACAGTTTAAGTTATAGTATAAAAAACTATTTTAATTTAAAGAAAATAAACGAAAAGCTACTAAAAGAAAATCGTAAATTAAAAGAATTAGAATTAAAATCAAATAGTATAGCCCTTTATCCCATTGCATTAAAAGTAAAAAAGCGCTTTCCGTTTAAAGTAAAAGAAGCCAATGTGATTAAAAACAGCTTTCTNAGCCAACNAAATTATCTCATAATAGACAAAGGGGAAGCNGAAGGTATTAAAANAGAAATGGCNGTNCTTTCAGAAAATGGNNTCATTGGAATNGTAAATGCGGTGTCAGAACATTATTCTAGTGTNATTTCAATTTTAAATCAAGATATAAAGGTNAACATCNGGCTTAAAAAAAGTAATTCNGTAGGCTCGTTAATNTGGAAGGGTACAAATCCTTTAGATTTTGAAATAGAGGATGTAGTTATGAACNTTCCAATNGAAAGAGGNGATACTATCATTACNGGTGGAATGTCTTCCTATTTCCCTTATGGAATNTTNTTGGGTAAAATAATNAATTTTGAAAGTAATCCCNAAANTGGATATTACACTATTGATGCAAAACTTTTTGAGGATCCCTCCTTGGTGGATTATGTTTATGTTATTAATAATNNNGATNTTGAAGAGATAAATNGTTTGCAACAAAANATGAGTAAATGANCAGAAGTAATATAATTCTTTCAATAACATTTGNATTAATAGTATTNTTCCAAATAATANTCTTTAATAAAATGAACCTTCTAGGTTTTGTTAATCCTATGATTTACCTNCTTTTTTTGGTAATCTATCCTTTTGATAGTGAACAAACTCTTTTTATTCTATTTTGTTTCCTNTTGGGTTTTTCAATTGATTTTTTATCNCAGTCAGGAGGTGCCCACACAATAGCTACTCTTACCATTTCATTTCTAAGACCNNTCATAATAAAAAATAGCTATGGAATTGCTTCAGAAATACCAAACAGTTTTCAAAATGACATAAGAATTTTNAACAAATACTTATTCTTGTCNNTTTTNATTGGACTTCATCACTTACTTTATTTTGTTATATTATATTTTAACTGGAGTGCGATTCAGCTTATTTTNAAGAATGCCNTTTTAACTTTTGTTTTTTCATTAATTTTAANTTCTTTATTAGCANGTTTTTNTAAAAAAATAAATGATTCGTAAGTTNGTTTTATTAAGTTTTACTCTTGGAAGTTCAGTTATATTTATCTTCCAGCTTATGGCATTACAATTATTTAATTCCAATTACACTGAACTTTCTCTAAATAATGCAATACAAAAACGACCTATATACCCCACACGGGGATTGATATTCGACCGAAACAAAAATCTTTGGGTTGCTAATAAACCAGTATATGATCTAATGGTAGTTCCAGAAAATCTTNATTCTTTTGATACNTTAGAATTAACATCAAACTTAAAAATATCTAAAAATGAACTCTCTANGAAACTCCTAAATGCTAAAAAGTTTTCTAAAAAATTNCCNTCGGTTATATTACGTCAATTGTCTCTAGATGAAATTGCTGTATTTCAAGAAAAAATGTGGAAATACTCAGGATTTTACTTTCAAAAGAAGTCAACCNGAGATTACATCCTCCCAATAGGNGCAAATGTTTTGGGCTATATAAGTGAGACAAATAAAAAAGAAATTAAAACTAAGACAGATTATAATCTCGGTGAAATGATTGGGAGACAAGGTATTGAAAAGACTTATGAGAAAATCTTGCGAGGAAAAAAAGGAATTCAATTCTTCCAAAAAGATCGATTCAATAGAATAATTGGTCCCTACAGGGGAGGAGCCTTTGATGAAATGCCTAATTCTGCAAAAGATTTAACCTTAACTATAGATTCTGATTTACAGAGCTATGGAGAATCACTAATGATAAACAAAAGAGGTGGAATTGTTGTCTTAGAGCCAGAAAGTGGAGAAGTACTTGCACTAGTTTCAGCACCTAGCTACGATCCCAATTTGCTTATTGGTAGAGACCGATCAAAGTTCTTTAATCAATTAGTAAATGACACCCTTTCAAAACCTCTTTTTGATAGNAGTTTACAAGCAGAATATTCTCCTGGATCACCTTTTAAAACATTGAATGCACTTATAGGTCTTCAAGAGAATATCATTACACCTGAAAGTGTTTTTTCTTGTAATNAAGGGCATTACTACNCACGCGANGCATTTATGAAATGTCACTGTGTGAAAGGAACAAAGAATAATTTAATANAAGGCATATACAACTCCTGTAATACTTATTTTGCAAAAACTTTTGTTCAACTCATCGAAAGTCAGACCTCCCCTTCTGAAGGAATAGATTTATGGANAAAACATCTTGAAAAGTTTGGCTTAGGAAATTTTTTGGGATATGACTTACCCATTGGAAAACCTGGTTTTATACCTGATAGTAATTATTACAATCATTGGTACCCAGATAAAAACTGGGGATCTACAACAATAGTATCAAACGCAATAGGACAAGGTGAAATTCTAACTACTCCTATCCAAATGGCAAACTTTACTGCTACAATTGCAAATCGAGGATTTTATAGAAAACCGCATTTTAGAAAAACTACTTCCAAACAAATAAATGACTCATTATATCCNAAAAAANAAACTTTGATAGATAGAAAACATTTCGAGACAATTATTGAAGGAATGCATAAAGTAGTTGAAAAAGGAACAGCTAGAATAGCTAGAATTAAAGGAGTCGAGGTTTGTGGAAAAACTGGAACTGTAGAAAATTTTATTCGTTTAAACGATAAAAAAACTCAGCTTACAGATCATTCTATTTTTATTGCTTTTGCCCCCAANGTGAAACCTGAAATTGCCATTGCTGTATTTATTGAAAATGGTTATTGGGGTGCTAGATGGGCTGCCCCCATAGCAAGTTTAATGATTGAGAAATACTTAAACAGTGAGNTAAAACGTAATTGGCTCGAAAAAAGAATTTTAGAAGGAAGTCTTATGGCTGAATACGAAAAACCCATATCAGGTAAGGTATTTAAAATCAATGAATAATAGTATTTTATTTCGCTTAGACTGGTTGAGTTTTTTAGTCTTTTTTTTGTTGGTTGTCTTTGGCATNACAAACATTTATTCAACTACTTTTTCAAATCATTCTNTTTCTATTTTTGATTGGGGATCTCCTGCAGGAAAACAACTATGGGTTTTTATATTTTCATTATTTATTTTCCCTATTATCTTACTTATTAATAACACTATTTTTGAGCATTTATCTTATTTGTTTTACTCAGCATCTTTATTAAGTTTATTAGGACTNTTTATTTTTGGTCAGAAGATTTCGGGAGCTATTTCTTGGTATTCNATAGGTGGTTTTAGTATACAACCCTCTGAGTTTGCCAAAATNACTACATCNCTATTATTAGCTAGAAGCTTNAGTTCTATTCAAATTGATTTAAAAATAAGAACTGATGTTTTTAAATTAATTTTAATAATTGGAACTCCAATCATATTAATAATTTTGCAACCAGATCCGGGTTCCGCATTAGTTTTCCTTGGATTTCTATTTGTTCTCTTACGTGAAGGATTGAACATTAAAGTACTCTATTTTAGTTTGACATTTATCACCATCTTTATTTTCACTCTACTTTTTGAACCTCTTAATTTAAGTATTGCTTTATTAATTTTTTTCCTTATGGCTTATCGTTTGATAATTCGCTCTTATCCTAAAACCAAAAAAAGACCCTTTCTCGTTGTATATATTATATGTGTTATTTGTTCCTTTTCTGTAAATATAATTTTCAATTCAGTTTTTGAACAAAGGCATCGAGATCGATTTAATATCATTTTAGGCTTAGAAACTGATTCTCAGGGAATAGGATATAATATCAATCAGTCTAAAATTGCAATAGGTTCTGGTGGTTTTTCAGGTAAAGGTTTTCTAAATGGCACTCAAACCAAAGGCGGTTTTGTTCCAGAACAGCATACTGACTATATTTTTAGTACTGTAGGNGANGAATGGGGTTTCATCGGAAGTAGTTGTCTTATNATACTCTATACNATTTTAATTCTTCGTATTATTTATCGGGGTGAAAAACATTTACAACNATTCCCAAGANTATTTTCTTATTGTTTTGCAAGTATGCTCTTCGTACATTTNTTTATAAATATTGGAATGGCTTTAGGATTAGTTCCCACANTTGGTATNCCNCTTCCTTTTATTAGCTATGGGGGNACAAATTTACTGGCTTTTAGCNTAATGCTTTATNTATATTTAAATTTNGATGCAAACCGATTGAATTAATTTCTGACATCCAANGCATCTCGAAGGCTATTCCCCAAAATCATGAAAGCTAAAACCAAACTCATGATTGCAATTCCTGGCAATANNACTAAATACGGTTTCCCAAGAAGTAAATATCTAAAATGATCTTTTACCATGCTTCCCCAACTTGGCATGGGAGGTTGNGCTCCAATTCCTAAAAAACTTAGACCGCTTTCAATTAAAATTGCACTAGCAAAATTAGCAGCAGAAATAACAATTAGTGGTGNAATTGTTNTAGGTAGAATATGATTAAATAATAATCGAACTTNGGAAAATCCGAGCACNTTTGCNGCTTGAATATATAATTCNTCTTTTGTAGATTTAACCAAACCTCTAATTAATCTTGCTACTTCCACCCACATTGTCAANCCAACNGCTATAAAAACTTGCCAAAANCCACGGCCNAGAGCCAAGCTAATTGCAATAACCATTAAAAANGTGGGAATAGACCACATNACATTGATGNCCCACATNATAAACTTATCTATAACNCCCCCATAGAATCCTGCTAAAGCTCCAAAAAAAACACCTATAAGTANGGAAATAAATACTGCNATAAAACCTATTGATATGGAAATTCTGGAGCCTATTATCAATCTACTTAATAGATCTCTGCCATACTTGTCAGTACCCAATGGAAAAATTTTATCCTTTAAAAAGAGATTTTCAATTTGTTTACTACTTAACCCATCAGGATATTCATTATAAAGAACCTTTTCAAAATAATTTGTAGCATTTCCAAATCTTTTAAATAATATTCCTTCATCTAACCAATGTATCTCATCTANAGGAATTTCTTCANTGNCATTTAAATCNCCACTTANAAAACTTTTTTTTTNAGTTTCTAATNACCTTGGAATAATAAGTACCTTACAAGAAAAACCAGGAGCCTGGGAATGTATAGAAAGATGCATTTTATTTGCATATTTGGTTTTATCCGGAGCTATTTGATATGCAAAAATTGCAATAAGGCAGACAACAAAAATATAAACTGAGCTCACTTTAGCCCATAGATCCTTTCTAAATTTATTTAAAGCTCCTTTAAACTTCAAACCAATCTATTCTTTTTTATTTTGTGCAATTGAACGATTTGCTTTTATTGAAGAAGAAAGGTCTTTGAGGATATTTACTGCTTCAGAGATATAAACATCTTTTTTCAGAGCTTCAATTCCACGTTTTCTCTTTAATATGGTGTCATCATTGGGATTTTCTTTTACTCCTGCTTCTGGTAACCACTTAAACTCGAAAGGGGCTTCATATTCAGAAAGTTTCTTAAAACGTTTAGCATATTCTTTTTTAATTTGTTTTTCAAATTTAAAAGAATCATAATCTAAAAAATAGGAGAAATCGTTTTGTTGTTTTTTTACCCATAGAGCTTGCTCATCAATTAAAGCAATAATAGAATTTTCTTTTAAGCGCTTTTTACTTTGTTCTAGAGCATAATCATAATTTTCAATAATTGAGGGTTTGTAAATTGCTGGAGTTATTCGATCCCAAGCTAATGGATTATCCTGATCTTTTTCTCCCATCTCTACATAAGCATAACGATCTGGAAAAACGATATCACTTTTAACACCCTCTAATTGAGTAGAGTGACCATTAACACGATAAAATTTATCTGTTGTTACTTTTAACGCACCTAAATCTCCATACGTACTTCCTGTAATCATTTTGTTAAGGTCAATAATATTTTGAACTGTTCCTTTTCCAAAAGTTTGCTTGCTCCCCAAAATAATGGCACGTTTGTAATCTTGAAGTGCTGCGGCAATAATTTCTGAGGCTGAGGCAGAAAACTCATTGACTAAAANTACTACAGGTCCATCCCATANTATTGAGGGATCTTTATCCTTNAAGACTTCTTTTCTTCCTCCTGTACTTTTTACNTGGACAACNGGCCCNTGATCAATAAAATATCCNGTCATATCAACTACAGTCTTTAAAGAGCCTCCNCCATTATTTCTCAAATCAAGAATAATTCCCTTTACTTTTCTTTGTTTGAGTTGTTCTAACTCTTTTTTAACATCTGTTGCAGCATTTCTCTTATTATAGTCTTCAAAATTTATGTAAAATTTAGGCAACTCTATCAATCCATAAACTCCTGTTGTATCTTTTATTAACGTAGACTTAGCATATGTTTCTTCAAGTTCCACTACATCTCTAATAATAGGTATTTCTACAATATTTCCATCCACACGTCTAATTGTTAGAAATACCTGAGTTCCCTTGGGTCCCTTAATCAACTTTACGGCGTCATCTATAACCATGCCAGAAATATCTATAGCTTCTTTCTCATTCTTTTGCCTAACTTTTAAAATGGCATCTCCTACCTCCAAAAGATTATCTCTCCAAACAGGGCCCCCAGANATAATTTCNACCACTTTAATTTGTTGATTCCTTTTGTTNAGCCTTGCTCCTATTCCTTCNAATTTACCTGACATTGACATATCAAAACGATCTTTATCTCTTGGGGCAAAATAATAAGTGTGTGGATCAAANTGAAGNACTATAGAATTAACATAAATNGAAAACCAATCTTTACGTTTTTGGTCATTATAGATTTCAAATAAATTTTTCATATTCTCAAGGACATCGGCTCGAGCGTTTTTTTCTAAATCATTATCTGGAACCATTTCATANGTTTCATCCTGACTCTTTCTTTGAAGCTCCTCTTCCTTTTTAGCTGTATATGTTTCCAAAGCATTTAGTTTAAACCTTTTTCTCCAGATTGTTTTTAACTCCGAGATATTTTTAGCATATGGGAGTTCCTCATAATCTAAACTAATTTCCTCTTTTATATTAAAATTAAATGGCTGATTTAAAAGTTCATTATAAAATCCCTCTACTTGTTTCATTCGNTGCTTTAGCTTAGAAAAAGTCAAATTGAAAAAGTTTATTTGAGTGTTTTTTACTTCATCATCAATTTTATATCGAAATGATTCAAAAGATCTAATATCAGTATTAAGAAAAAATCTATGTTGCCCATCAAGGCTCTCTAAATAGTTTACATATACATTTTCTGAAAATTCNTCATTAATTACNCTCGGATCNTAATGTCCNCGATTTAGAACATAAGAAATAATCTCTATTAAAAGCTTATCTTTGTTTGGATCCTCGTTTTTTAAATTAACCCCTAAGACAAAGCTGCTAAATAATATAAATGAAATGATCCATATGTAATATCGCTTATGGGTTGATTTAAATTTTTCTATCATAGCCCGCTAATATAAGGATATTATGAATCAGTTTTATTAATATTGTTTTAAAAGAAAGCGGGTAAAGATTTCTTAATTTAGCTGTGAAATAAAATCTATGAAAACAAAGCCACTTATTTTAGTTACCAATGATGACGGAATNACCGCACCAGGAATAAGAACTTTAATAAATATAATGAATAAGATTGGGAAAGTTATTGTTGTGGCTCCAGACTCCCCTCAATCTGCAATGGGTCATGCAATCACTATCAATTCTCCACTTCACTGTGAAAAAATTAAGGGNACNNCTGGCCCTCAAATTGAGTACAGCTGCTCGGGAACTCCAGCTGACTGTGTTAAGCTAGCCNTTAATGAACTTTTAGATCGTAAACCTGATATATGTGTTTCTGGAATAAATCACGGGTCAAATTCATCTATAAATGTAATCTATTCTGGAACTATGAGTGCNGCAATAGAAGCTGGTATTCAAGGTATTCCCGCTATAGGTTTTTCNCTTCTTGACTTTACCTGGAATGCNGATTTTAAACCTTTAAAAAAATTTATCCTCCAAATTACTAATGAAACATTGAAAAATGGAATTCCAAAGGATATAGTGCTTAATGTAAATTTNCCAAAACTTAATGAAGAANAAATTAAAGGTATTAAAATTTGTCGTCAAGCCAAGGCTAATTGGAATGAAGAGTTCGATAAAAGAACTAATCCAATGGGAAGAGAATACTATTGGTTAACAGGAACTTTTATAATCCAAGATGAAGGAGAAGATACCGACGAATGGGCATTGAGTAATGGCTATATTTCTGTGGTCCCAACTAAATTTGATCTTACTGAAGTAAACAGCATTAAGCANCTTAACAGATGGAATTTATAAAAGATAAATATTTTTTTTGGGGTATTTTAACAGGTTTAATGTGGACAGGNTTTGGTGTTTTGGTTTTGATATTTTTTCTTTCTGAAATTTCTATTGACGAAAGTATTATAAGTTTGTACAAACAAAAAAAATTAGGTGGTTTGATATCACTGGCAGCATTAATCAATTTGCCAATATTTTTTATTGCTCTCCGAAGAAATAAATTTTCATTTGCTGCTGGACTAGTTTCAACATGTTTAATATTAGTCCTTTTAATTACCTTTTTAAAGTTGAATATTTAAAATTTTTATGTGAAGTATTATCTGATTTCTGGAGAGGCCTCAGGAGATCTTCATGGTTCTCAACTAATTAGAGCTCTTAAAGCAATTGATCCTGATGCTCATTTTAGAGCTTGGGGTGGTGACCTAATTAAACAAGAAGGAGTAATTTTAGTAAAACATTATAAGGAATTGTCGATTATGGGTTTTTGGGAATTGATCCCAAAAATTCCAAAAATATTAAAGAACATTAAATATTGTAAAAAAGATATTCTTCAATATATGCCAGATGCAATCATTTATATTGACTATCCTGGTTTTAATCTTCGGATTTCCAAATGGGCCCAAATTCAAGGTTTTAAAAATCATTACTACATCAGTCCTAAAGTTTGGGCTTGGAAAGAAAACAGAGTTCGGCAAATGAAAAGAAGCTTAGATGCATTATATGTAATTCTTCCTTTCGAAAAAGATTTTTATGAAAAAAATCATCAATTCCCTGTAAAGTTTGTAGGGCATCCCCTCTTGGATCAATTATCTTATTATCAAAAAAATACAGCATTTTTTGAATTCTATAATTTGAACCCAAAAAAACCAGTAATAGCTCTACTACCAGGTAGTCGAATTCAAGAAATTCAGAAAATACTCCCTGTATTTATAAAAGTAGCTGATCATTTTAAAATGTACCAATTTGTAATAGCTGGAGCTCCAGGTGTAACTTTTGAAAAGTATATCCCATTTATCAAAAAATCCAATTTGAAAGTAATAAAAGATCACACATATGACCTCTTACAAAACAGCACTGCTGCCCTAGTCACAAGTGGAACAGCAACTCTAGAAACTGCTTTGTTTGAGATTCCTCAAATTGTCTGCTATATTAGTAATTCTTTGAATTATTGGATTGGTAAAAAATTAATCAAATTGAAATACATTTCTCTGGTAAACCTTATCCTTAACAAAGAAGCTTTAACTGAGCTAATTCAGGATGATTGTAACGTTAAAAATCTTATTTATCATTTGAAAGAGTTGTTGAAAAAAGATGAGTTAGAAAAAATCAATAAAGATTACCAAGATTTAAAATTAAAGCTTGGAGGCCCTGGTGCAAGTAAAAAAACGGCTAAATTAATTTTTGATTCTTTAAAATGAATTATTTTAGAAAATTAAGCTTTAACCTCTAAAGCGAGGCACAAAGTTTTTCTTGTAGTTTTGGAAATCTTCAGGTTTTGAAAAAATCTGATAGTCTCCCTGTTTGATCATCTTTAAATAAAGCTCGATTTGTTTTGGTTTATAATAACCTACCAAAGGCATAATAGGATCTCCGTCTTCGCTAAAGAAAACCATTGTAGGGTATCCTTTAACCCCTAGAAATTGAGTAAATTGATGTGTTGAATTCCNCCCTCTTCTATTGGGATCATGATTTGGATTAGTAAATGTTTTGTTGTAAAAATTNATTTCCTCNGTACCTTCAGCATTAAATTTNACTGCATAATAATGTTCTGAAATGTAATTGGATACATCAGGGTTTTGNAAGGTGTTTTTATCTAATAATTTACANGGNCCNCACCATTCGGTATAAACATCCATGAAGATTTTTTTGGGCTCTTTTTTTTGAGCTTCTTGAGCTTGTTCTAAAGTAATCCATTCGATTTTTTGGGCAAAAATNTTANTAGAAAANAGTATAAGAATAACAATATATAAAACAGATTGTTTCATAAATAAACTAAATCAATTTATTACAAAGGTATAAAACTATTACGCTTGATCAAGTTACTCAGCTCCATGCGTTAAACGTTTTAGTGGTTTTAACAATAAAATAACTAAAACAGCTATAATGGTACAGAAAATAAATATCCCCGTAAAGATTTGCTTTTCTCCTGCAGTTTCTGCAAAACCGCCAATACTAGCTGCCAATTTGTTGCCAAGTCCAGTAGCAGCCCAATAAAGGCCCATTATTGATGCTGCATATTTTACAGGGGCTAATTTTGTAATAAAAGATAAAGAAACTGGAGAAGCACATAACTCACCTATTGTATGAAATAAATAAGCTAGAACAAGCCAATACATTGCTGATTTCCCTACTAGTTCATAATCTACAGCAGCAAATCGCATGAACATAAAGCCCATCCCCATAATTAAAATACCCAAAGCAATCTTATATAAAGAAGAAGCTTCATTGCCCTTCAATTTCCACCTCATCCAAAACCTTCCTACTAATACAGCAAGAGTAATAATAAAAAAAGAATTTAATGATTGGAACCATGAAGCAGGAATTTCAATACCCATAAGTATTCGATCAGTTTTTTGTTTTGCATATAAATTCATCAAGCCCCCAGCCTGTTCAAAAGCTCCCCAAAAAACAATTATCAATAAAAAGGAAATTAAAAGAACTTTTACTCTATCCTTTTCTATAGTTGTAAGCTTTCTTTTTCTTAATTCATTGTCTGGATGCGAATTCTTTCCAATAAAATCCCCTACACCTACTAAATATTTTTGTCCATAGAAATAGGTAAGTTGACCGATAAACATCCCTATGGCAGCTAATCCAAACCCGTAATGCCAATTATAAGTCTCACCAACCCATCCACAGAAAATGGGNGCTGCAAATCCACCGATATTNATNCCCATATAGAAAATATAAAATCCAATATCTCTTCTTTCGTCTCCTTGTTTATAAAGTCCTCCAACCATGCTTGAAATATTAGGTTTTAAACCACCCACTCCCAAAATCACGAAAAAGCATCCTAAATAAAAACTGAACTCAGTATCAAAAGCTAAAATAGTATGCCCTATACAGAGTAAAAGTCCTCCNAGCATTACTGTTTTCTTTTGGCCAAGAAGATTGTCTGCAATCCAACCACCAGGAACAGATGCTAAATAAACTAGCATAGTGTACCATCCATAAAGTGCAATAGCTTCCGAATTGGTCCATCCAAATCCTGGGTTGTCAGAATTTGTTTTAGCTACAAGAAAAAGAGTAAATAATGCTCGCATACCGTAGTAGGAAAATCGCTCCCACAACTCTGTGAAAAAAAGCACAAAAAGTCCTGGTGGNTGACCAAAAATGGTTTTCTCTTGAGATATGAATTTATTNCCTGTCATAAATTTAAATTCATTAATTATAAATTATCGAGAATAAATTTAGTCATTTTAGTGTAGAGATGTTTTCTTGTATTCCCTCCAAATATTCCGTGATTTTTATCAGGATAAATCATCCATTCAAATTGTTTGTCTGCTTGTATCAANTCTTCAATCATACGCATAGTATTTTGAACATGCACATTATCATCTCCTGAACCATGTATAATAAGAAATTTNCCCTCTAATTGATTTGCGTAATTCAATGGAGAATTCAAATCATAGCCTTCTGGATTTTCCTGTGGTGTTCTCATAAATCTTTCAGTATATATAGTGTCATAAAAACGCCAATTTGTAACTGGTGCAACAGCAATTGCAAGTGAAAAGACATCATTCCCTGTAAGCAAACAATGAGTTGCCATATGTCCACCAAAACTCCATCCCCAAATACCTATTCNTTTTGAATCAATGTAGGGGAGTTCTCCCAATTTTTTAGCAGCAGAAATTTGATCTAAAGTTTCATATTTAACTAAATTTAGGTAAGTTAATTTTTTAAATGTTGCACCTTTAAAACCAGTCCCTCTTCCATCAATACAGACTATNATATACCCTTTNCTTGCAAGATCTTTATGCCAAAGTGTTCGAGCATCTCCCCATCTATTGGCTACCTGTTGAGAACCCGGACCTGAATACTGAAACATTAAAACAGGGTATTTCTTTTTAGGGTTAAAATTAACCGGTTTTATCATCCACATATTCAAGTTGAAACCATTTATTTCTATAGTTGAAAATTCTTTCTTAGAAAAATGAAAATATGATAGGGTTTTCAAAAGATCTTTATTATTTAAAAGTTCTCTCACAGGCTTGTTTTTAATAGTTTGATACAAGGTATAAACTGGAGGTGTGCTTTCATCAGAATATGAATGAATATAAAAGGAGCCTTTTTTACTAAAAGCCGCGCCATTAGTACCTTTAGTTCCTTGAAGGGTACGCTTCCCTTTTCCTGAAATTTTGATAGCAAAAATTCCTCTTTCAGTACTACTCCCTTCTACGGACTGATAATAGATTTCTTTTCTGTAGGGATTGTAAGTATATAAAGCTGTGACTTCCCAGTTTCCTTTTGTGACTTGATTAAGTAAGTTCCCATTTTTATCATAGTGATAAATATGTTTGTAACCGTCTCTTTCACTAGTCCATAAAAAACTATGATCTTCCAAAAACTTAAGATCATCATTTATACTTACGTAAGCCTTATCATATTCTCTTAATAAGAGCTTAAATGTTTTATTTTTTGTATCCCATCGCCACATTTTAAGTTCGTTTTGGTGTCTGTTCATAGTTTGAATGATCAAACTGTGATCACCTCCAGAAAACTTTATTCTAGGGATGTAATAAGGGTTTTCTTCAAAAAGAATAGGCTCCTTAGAACGGCTATCTAATTCATAAACAAACAAATCCACAATAGAATTTTCCTCTCCTGCTTTTGGATATCTGAACATGTAAGGAAATGGATAGTTGTTATTACCATAAACCTCCATGGAAAAAATAGGTACCTTAGATTCATCAAAACGCATATAAACAATTTTTTTGGAATCTGGGCTCCAATCAAAGGCACGAACAAAACCAAATTCTTCTTCATATACCCAATCTGTAATACCATTTATGGTTTGGTAATCCCCATCGAAAGTCAATTGAATTATACTTTGCGTAGTTAGGTTTTTAACGAAAAGGTTTCTCCTATATACATAAGCTACTTTGCTGCCATCTGGAGAAAAAAGTGGCTCCTGAACCTTTTCATTATTTATTTTTTCAAGTTTTTTAGTCTTTAAATTATAAACCCAATAGACTGCTTGTTTGGACCTTCTGTAAATAGGATCTGCAAGTGTTTCTAGCAAGAGTTTTTGTTCATCTTTTGAAAAAGTGTAACCTGATATTTCTAGCTTTTCCGGGAATTTATAAGAATTTAAAAGAACATTTCGTTCTTCAGCATTTGCATAGGAATAAGAGACTATAGCACTACTTTCAGATATTTCATTTTGTTCCAAAACGGTAAAGTGAATGCCATCATTCATAGAGCGGAGGGATTCCAATCGTTCAGCATCGTATTTTCCTTCCCATAAATCTCCTAAATCAAGAGAAGAATTTTGTGCATTTAGATTATTAAGTAATAGTATTATAATACAAAAATTGGTAAAATGAAAAAAAATATAAGATTTGAATGATTTTGTTTTTGGAAAATTTAATAGTAGCAACTTTAACTTCATATTTTGTTTTTTATTTAATCAGCAATTTAAAAAAAATGAAACAACCAGGATTTTAGAAGGGTTGCAAATTCTGTATCTTTATAAAAAATTTAAAATGAGTAAAAAAATTAATGGCTTTTCCAAATTGACCAAATCGGAAAAAATTGATTGGATAGCCAAAACTCATTTTGAAAATCCAGAAATAGCAAAAAAACAGCTTGAAAACTANTGGAATATTGATCCCAAAACNCAATNANGCCATGANGAATTTATTGAAAANACTNTCACCAATTTTTATCTACCACTTGGTGTAGCGCCTAACTTTATTATTAATGGAACTNCATACACATTACCAATGGTTATTGANGAAAGTTCNGTAGTTGCTGCTGCTGCTAAGGCNGCAAAATTTTGGAGCCTTCGTGGTGGATTTAAAACTGAAATANTGGACACAATAAAAGTAGGGCAAATCCACTTTCTTTTNGATGGAAATNCTAAAAAACTAAAAAANTTTTTTNATGATAGGAAAAAAGATTTATTAAAAACTGCCAAAAAACTTACTAAAAANATGGAGGCTCGTGGAGGGGGAATTTTGAGTATTGATCTTTTCGATAAAAGAGATATNTTNCCCAACTACTATCAACTTCATTTGCGNTTTAAAACAGGGGATGCTATGGGAGCGAATTTTATAAATTCATGTTTAGAGTATATTGCANAAAAATTAGTGGATTTTGCCGAGAAAGAACACCTTGTAGACGGAAAAGATTCNAAATTAGAGATTNTAATGAGTATCCTTTCAAACTATGTNCCTGAGTGTCTTGTTAAAGCAAAAGTAAGCTGTTCAATAAAAGATTTTATTCTTGAAAATAATAATTTTAATGGTACAACTTTTGCTAAAAGAATGATTAATGCTGTTGAAATTGCAAAATGTGAACCTTACCGAGCTGTAACCCACAATAAAGGAATCATGAATGGTGTAGATGCTATANCCCTAGCNACTGGAAATGATTTTAGAGCAATTGAAGCTGGAGTGCATGCTTATGCTTCTCGTTCCGGACAGTATCGCTCACTTAGTAATGCATTTATAAAAAAAGATCAATTTGTCNTGGAACTCACCTTGCCCCTAGCACTNGGAACTGTTGGTGGTTTAACAAAANTACATCCCATGGTNAGTTGGTGTTTAGAGCTTTTAGGAAATCCNGATGCCAAAAATCTTATGCAAATTACAGCAGTTGCTGGTTTAGCTCAAAATTTTGCTGCGCTTCGATCACTTGTAACTACTGGTATTCAAAAAGGACATATGAAAATGCACTTGCTTAATATCCTTAACCAATTTAAAGCTACTGAGTCACAAAAATTAGCAGCGCTAGAATATTTTAAAACCAAACTTGTCTCAGCAAAGACAGTAGGGGGGTTTTTAGAAAAAAATNNGCTTTAAGATGCCTTCTTTTTACAGTCATGGCAAATTGTTACTCACTGCAGAATATGCCATTCTAAAAGGNGCAAAAGGATTAGCTNTCCCATGTAAAAANGGNCAACATTTAAAATTTCAAAGTGACAAGTCTCTAAAACTTTCATGGAAAAGTTANGATTGGCAGGATTCTCTATGGTTTAATGCTNTATTNAAACTGCCAGAAATCAANATCATCGAAGCTTCTGAACTNTCAATTGCAAAAAGATTACAAANAATACTCCGCTTTGCAAAAAATNAAAACTCAANGTTTTTAAGAGAAGGTGGAGAGGTTCAAACGAGGTTAGAATTTGATCTTCAGTGGGGNTTGGGGAGTTCCTCAACNCTTATTTCAAATNTTGGATTATGGGCTCAAATTNACCCTTATATANTAGGTGAAAATTCTTTTGGTGGNAGTGGTTATGATATTGCTTGTGCTATAGCTAAAGGCCCTGTTTTCTATACAAGAAATGAAAAAAAACCTCAAATAGAGTCAATTGATTTTTTACCACCATTTTCTGACCAATTATACTTTGTATCTCTCAACCAAAAAAAAGATAGCCAAAAGGCGGTTCAAAATTTTAATTTGAACTCCATAACTTTATTCCATATTAAGGCCATAAATAAAATTACCAACCAAATCGCTATCTCTAAAAGTTTACAAGAATTTGAAAATCTAATAGAACAGCACGAAATACTCATTGGAAAGCTAATTAAACAAAATCCTGTTAAAACAGAACTTTTCCCAGACTTCCCAAGAGTTATTAAAAGCTTAGGTGCTTGGGGTGGTGATTTTATTCTTGCCACTGGAGATCTGTCTTCAATGGATTATTTTAATGAAAAGGGGTTTTCTACGATAATTCCATTTCGGGAAATGTGTCTTTAATTTAAATACTTTTATCGAATGAAGCTTNTNTTAAGCCCNTTATATTGTGGTGATTTTAATTTTTGTAAAGAAATGCTTGAGTTAATAGTACAAAGCTCTGTTATCTTCAATGTCCGCTACTGATTCTAAAGCTGCAAAGACACTTTCCATTAAGTTAAGACTATTTTTTTTCTGAATTTGTTTTGAATACTCACTATAATCTTCTAAATCATCTACAATAATTTTTTTATTCAAGAGGATTTTATAAATGCCCTTATCACCTATTATAAGATTGGAAATTTCCCCTTCTTCTAATGCAAAGGCAGTTCCCACAATCGTTGGCTCATTTCCAGCAGAAGGGAGGGTAGGGTTTTTTTGATTTAAAGCTGAAGCAATTTCAATTGTTAAGTCTTCACCTTCGCTTAAGGCTTCTAAACTGGTTTTTGCAGAAAACTGTTCTTTTATTATAATAGCTTTCTTTTCTTTTGAAATAATTTTTCTGATTTTATCTCCGACTTCACTGACAGATGCAAGCCCTTTTCTTACTTTGGCCGTTAGCTGAACTACAGCATAGCCTCGCCCGTCAAGATTAAATCTTCTAATATCACCTACTTGGGTATCATCTTCAAAAGACCAACGAACAATACTTCTCTGATTAGGCAAACCAGGAAGGTTTTCTTCTAATACTCCGATTTGTTTAACTGGTCGAACCTCATAGTTGTTTTTTTCAGCTAACTCAATAAAGTTTGTGTTGTTGCAGTCTATTTCAAATTGTGTTGCTTTCCTAAAAACCTCATTAGAAGTTTTGTCAGAAGGGACTGCTTGTGCAACTATATCTGCTATTAAAGCTAAATCGTCTTTGTCCATTACTTTGATAACATGAAATCCAAACTCAGTTTCAACAAGACCCACTCTGCCAACTCTATTATTATTAACAAAATCGAAAAACTCAGAAGCCATTTCACCTTCTTGAAAAAACCCTAAGTCTCCTCCTCTGTTTTTTGAAGGACCATCAGAATATTTTAAAGCAAGTGCTTCAAAATCAGAAGAGGCTCTTCTAGCAAGTTTATAAATACGCCCGGCCTCTTTTTCAGCTTCTGCTCTATTTCGAGTAACAGTTCCTGAAGCTCTAGTTGATCCCTTGTAGGCAATTAAAATATGACTGGCTCGAAGTGAAGCATTCTTTTTTAAATCCAGAAGTCTGGAGATTTTAAATTTATTCCCGTCACGATAAGGCCCAAAAACCTGTCCCTTATTTAAACCAAATAAAATATCAGCGTACTTGTTGTTAAATTTTCCNTTCGGCTTATATACTGAATCAAATGAAATTTCNGAATACTCGTCTACAAAATCAGAAANTTCTTTAGTCTGCTTTAAACCCTCAATTGTATCAGTTAATTTTGATACATTATTGTATGCTATACGTTCTGATTTTAGACCATCTAAACGNATTCTAATAGCAGATAAGTCATCGTCAGTAGGTATTTCATCAAAAGTTACAAATTGTATGTTTCTTGTTTCTTCTCGTTTGTATTCAGATTTGTGATTTTTAATATAATTTTTAATCTCCCCATCAGTTACTTTAACTAAACTGTCTGGAACAAAATTATACGGGATTTGAACATATTGAATATTGACATTATCGTTTTCTAAGTGATAGTCAGCTTTGGCTTCAACCTGNGTCATTCCCGAACTTGCCATGATTAAATCAAGATAAATACGCTGTTTAGCTACACCTATAATACTTTTTTCTTGAAGTTTCCAATTCTCATATGCTGTTGGATTTTGTGTTTTCAATTGAGAGATGTAGTCAGAAAAAATTCCAAAGTCGAAAAATCCAGTATCATTTTGAAAATTAGAATTGTTAATTACATTTTCGTCAGAAGATATAATTTGTTCTAATTGATCTTTACCAGCATCAATTCCAAGTTTTTCGAACTGCTGATCAAAGATAGTATTTCTTAGGGCTTGATTCCAAACCAGATTAACAGATTGTAAAGTAGAATAATTATAAGTCCTCTGTGTTTGCTCTACCATTTGTCTGAAGAAATCTAATTCAATCTCGTCTTCATTGATTAATGCTACAGGATCTGTAGGGCCTGAATTCGAGGAACTTCCATCAAAAACTCCAGAGATCACAAAAGCAAATAGAGCCATTCCTATTACCAAGATCAAAAAAATCGAGCGTTGTCTAATTTTACCTAAAATAGCCATATTCTATTTTTTCACAGTGAGCGAAATTAATCTTTTCCATTGAATTAAGAAAGTTACTTACTTCAAAAATATCATTGATAATTNAATTNTTTAATTCAATCTTCTTCAGATTGGGTTAAAATNATTTCTTCAATTTTGGTTGCAGAAACTTTTTTAATAGTCATAATGTAGGGTGTAATTTTTATTTGCTCTCCTTTTTTTGGAATTTCCCCAGTATTAAAAGCTACCAATCCTCCNAGTGTTTCGTAAAATTCACTCTCAGGGAGAGACATATTATATTTTTTATTAATATAATCTACTTCCAAACGTGCTGAAAAATTAAAAGTTGTCNTGTTTAATTTTTTTTCTAGACGATTNACTGAATCATATTCGTCCTCTATTTCTCCAAAAAGCTCTTCTACTATATCTTCNACGGTAAGGATCCCCGAAATTCCTCCNTACTCNTCAATNACAACAGAAATACTTTTNTGTTGACGGGTCAATAGTTTNAGTACATCATTAATGAGCATTGTTTCAGGAACATANGCTAAAGGCAAAAGAATTTTTTTTAATGATTTAGGATTTTTCATCATATCAAAGACATGTACATATCCAAAAATCTGATCGATTGTTTTTTTGTAAACTGGAATTTTAGAAAATCCTGTATCAATAAAAAGTGTTTTGATACGTTCAATTGGAGTGTCTTCATCTACAGCTACTATTTCAGCACGTGGCACCATAGCCTCTTTTGCTTTTACTTCTGAGAAATCAAGAGCATTTTGAAAAATTCTTATTTCAGAGTCAAGACTTTCTTTATCTTGAGTGGATTCTAATTGTTCTTCAATAAAATTACCTAAATCTACCTTCGAAAATGAAAGTTGAACTTGATCCGAATCAGTTTTTAAAAAGTACTTTAATATGATATCAGTAAATTGAATTATTAAGTATGTTATTGGATAAAACAAATAATAGAAAAAAGCCACAGGGGTAGCAAATATTTTAATGCTTAGATTGGCATAAAGCTGGAAAAAAACTTTTGGCAAAAACTCCGCAGTTATTAAAATAATAGCTGTTGAAATCAATGTTTGATAAAAAACAATAATTAAAGTTGGCTCTATCCCTGTTAATAGGGTCTCAGGAAAAAAAAGTTGTAAAATTCGATCACCAGTAAAAATACCATAAACAACTAATGCAACATTATTGCCCAAAAGCATGGTGGCTATAAATCTTGATGGGTTTTGTGTGATACTTTTTAGTACTTTAGAGGTATAGCTTCCTTGAAGTTTTTCAATTTCAAGATAGATTCTATTGGAGGAAACAAAAGCAATTTCCATTCCAGAAAAAAAAGCTGAAAGTAATAAGCAGATAAGAATTACTAAATCTGATAGTATCATTGAGAGGGATTGTCCCTTTGATTAAATTTTTTTCTATAGTGACGCCTAAATATTGCCATAAGAATNGACAACACTGCAAATAATATAAAATAATAGGCTCGAGTTCGATTGATATCCCATAGGGTAATTGTCTTATAAATTGAAATTAAAGCAACTACCAAATAAAGTATTTCTGAAATTTTATAAGTCTTCATTGTTTATCTGCTAATATGTCCTTAGTCTCAGAAACAGTTACCGTTCCAATAAGGTTTCCTGTTTGAAATTTAGTGAAATCTTTATTGGTATCCAATCTCCTTGCATCGAAATTGTATTCATTATCTTGAAAAGTGAAATTCTCTTCAGTAAACAACCATTCATTTTCTGAATCCCAGAAAAGCTGATTAGTTTCTAGTTTTGATCCTGTGTTAGACTTCAACTTAACATTACCCTTCAAATCAATTAACTTTGTGTCACTATATAATATGCCATAATCAGCTATTACCTCGTTTTCGTTTCCCAGTTGATCAAAAAAAATCACTTTAAGTCCTTCGGGGAATTCTGCATATCGAAATTCCAAGTTTGTATAATCTATATGTTTGGGAGCAGTTAAAATAGCTTGTATTTTCATAGAATCTGTATAAACCATTCTAATATTTGAAGCTGTCCCTAGTGGATCTTGCCGATTATTATTTATTTCTTTAAGTGCTTGTGTGTTGTCTTCACAAGAAATAAAAAGGTATGANCCAAAATAAATCACGACCCACAAAATCAAATTTGTTATTTTACACTTCATCTAGAGTTTTGGAACGGTCACACTCCTGTTTATCCAACATTCAAATTTAATCACAGTACCTTCGTTACCCTCAGTAAATATATCTGTTTTACTTGGTGCTCTTCCATTATAACTTTGTGCAGTCCTTTTGGCAATCTTAGATAACGAATTATCAACTCTTGCTGCCTTAAGAGCCATATCAGCTGCCAACCAATAAACGGCTCTTTTATTAAATTGACTATCAGCACAGTTGTTAGCACTATCTGCATACATGTTAGCTATTAATAAATAAGCTCTGCCCAAAGAGGGCTGAAAACTCAGAGCCTTATTTGCATAATTCCTTGCAGAAGATCTTCTCCCGGCTAGCTTAAACTTATTGGCAATTTTTAAAAGAATTTTAGCTTTTTTGTAATTGTCTGTTTCTAATGTAATTGATTCTTCATAATAACGAAGAGCTTCATCAGCATTTCCTCTTTTGTCATTTAGCAAGCCTAGATAGTATGCTGAGTCAGCAGAAGGATCAAGTGAGTGTAAAGCCTCAACCAATGTTACAAAAAAGGGATCATCAGAACATTCTTTGCTATCCATACGACTAGCAGCTCTTTTTAACCAAACAGAATCTTCTTTAAATTCTCCAAAATTTCTTTTATAAAGGGGGATTAGATTTTCACAAGTTGCTTCTTTTGCAACGATAGCATCTAAGTTTGATAAAAATGTTCCAATTGCTTTAGAATTAATATTATAAATCCTTTTACTTCTTTGCTCTTTACTTGTTAGAGGCTTTCCTTCATCTTCTTTTTTAAGAATAACATCTAATTTTTTTGCCAAAGCAACGGTTTCAATATCAAATTTTTCAGAAACTTCTTCGTACTTGTTAAAAAGCATTTCCATACTAACTTCAGTGTCACCAGATTTGTATCGATCATAAAGTGTTTTAAAATAATTGTATAAAAACTTTGGATTGGTAAAACTAGCCGCATCTTTATTGAAAGCNTCGTCAAAANTTTCGTAAACTTCCTTTAAGTCTGCCATTTTANAATCAAGTAAGGCTTGAGCTTTTTTACCGGTAACATCTCCNACTGTACTCTTGTTTTTATTTTTTGGAAAATACTGAATCCACTCATCATAGAGTTTTATCAATTCCTTTTTTGAAGTTTCAACTTCATTCGCTGTCCCTTTTTTAATTTTATCTTTAATAATGCGTTCACCATAAGTNTAAATTGCAACATTAATATCCGGACAATTTTCCCTAACCTTATTCCAAGGTTCTATCGCAGAATCATAATTTTTAACTTTTACATATTCAGCGAAAATGGATAAATCTTGCATACAAGCACTTGTGTCCTGTGAATTTAGATTGTTTGCAAAAAAAACACATAGGCCTAAATTTAAAACCAAAAGCTTTTTCATCTTTTTCATTTTTTAATTATACTTTCTTTTAATAAACCATAAATCATTAAGAGANAAACCAACTCTTAATGCAANGATAGTTTCCTTTATCAATCCAGAATCTTTTTGCCCACGTTGACTCACTTCCAAACCAACATTAGCNTTGGATANACCTGCTAATGGTAATCCAAGCCCAAAAGAAATCCCAGTCTCTGTTAATGGAATGTTATTGATAATTGTACTCATTTGTTCTGTTCTGACACCAAAACGGTAAACCACTCTACTCCAGAAGCTTGTAAATGAGGCGTAGTTAGGAATAAAATAACCTCCAAAGGTCCACTTTTCAGCATTTTGATAATAAACATTTTTTCTTTCAAAAAATTTATTGTCAAAGTTAGCAGATTTTGTCAAATTATACTGTGTGCCTATAAACCATCTTTTATTTCTGCCGAAACCGAATCCTAATCTGGTAGTTTGTGAAAGATCGAGATTGGTTCTATCCATTCCAGAATTGGTTAGGTCAATTTCTGCATATTCAATTATAGTTTCTCTTGAAAGAGACTGAGTATAGAATACCCTGCTGTTTTGTGAATCGAGAATTCCCTTAGGTTGATAGGAAAACATGGTTTGTAATGTGTATTTGTTTTTTATAGGGATAATTGCTTGAACTGAAAAGTCGAAATTAAATCCAGAAATATTAGATTCATTTGCCAAAAAAGTTCCATTATCTATCCCTTCGAGGTATTGACCAGATCTGTAAAATAGATTCCCAAAATTATAATTTAAAGTAGACCCTAATGCAATGAATGATGTAATTGGTATTGCTAAGGATAAATAGGCTCTGTTTAGGCCTCCAGACCCTTCATACCTGTTAAAAATGTTCGAATCATTTGTTTCGCTTATACCCTGAATGCGATAACCAACAGATGTAAAGGGTACAATACCAAAACCAAAACCAAACTTTTTGGCAGGAATACTCACTGATAGATAATCAAGTGAGGCTAGATCAGTATTTTTTGACTCAGAAGCTGAAGCAAGATTATTATTAGTGTAATTTATTCCCACAGAGTAGGTAGTAAACTTTAAAAATCCATAACTCGCAGGGTTTATCAAATTAGCATGAATTGAGTCAGTAAAAACATCAAGACCTCCCATATGCCTTGTTGCTTGAGTACCGTTAAAACTTCTTTCTCCTAAACCAGTTGAAGAATATGGAGATGCAGCTGTATTTTGAGCGAATAAAGCATTTGTCGTCAAAAGCAAAAAAAGGGTCGCATTTAATCTAATCATGTATTTTAATTACTAGATAATATGAAATTTAAACCTTTAGCTAAAAAATTAGTGTTGGCAAATATGCTATTTTTTAATGGTTTTGGCAACCTTTGTGCATCTCCACCAGTTAAAATTACATTTAAAAATTTAAAATTCTCCTCGTAATAATGAATAGCCTCATTGATTTCAGCAAAAATCCCCATAGAAACTCCAGCGTGAATTCCACTTTCTGTATTCGTCCCTAAAAAAGTTGTTTCCGATTTTGGTTTTAATAATGGTAATCGCCCTGAAAAAGAGTTCATAGCTTTATAACGCATTGTGAAACCTGGGCTTATGGCTCCACCATGATGTATTCCTTTAATATCTAAAAAATCATANGTAATACAACTGCCTAAATCAATAATTAGAGTGTTTTGTTTAGGATATTCTATTGCACATGCTGCTAGTAAACCAATGCGGTCTGAACCCAAATCTTTAGCTGGTTGATATCTAGTTTTAAAAGGAAGATTAAGTTTAGTAGAACAAAAAATTATCTGTATTGGGTATAGACTGCTTTTTAGGTCATTAGTAATTATTCCGTTAACATCAGATATAATACATTTTTTTAAAGAAGGATGTTCAGTCTGTATATGATTTAATGCATTTTTCCACTCTTCCAATGAGACAGTAATTGAGTCTATTTCTTTATCTCTATGAAATACAAAATATTTAATTCGAGAATTTCCAAGATCAATGATTAATTGCATCTATATAACTTAAAGGTTAAAATTACAAAGAAAATAAGTGAAATGTTTTTGTGAGGTTACAAAAGGCAACTATATTTACAATTTCTTTAAGTACGGTACCTTAGCTCAGTTGGTAGAGCAAAGGACTGAAAATCCTTGTGTCCCTGGTTCGATTCCTGGAGGTACCACTCTGGCCTCTGTAAATATAATTTACAGAGGCTAAATTTTTTACATTTTCTTGTAAATTAAAAAAATCTTTTTATACCAGACTGTAAGTATATACCTCGTATTTTAAATTAAAAAATTTATATTTTTAAGGAATGGATTACGTTTTACTATTTATTGGACTTCTTATTTTATCCGCATTAGGATATACTATTTTTAAATTAAATAAAAAAGTTGATTCGTCTGAAGATCCTAAGAAAAGTATAGAGGAAATTAATAAAATGAGGGAAATTATAACTCTAGAATTCAAAAATTTAGCAAATGATATAATCGATGAAAAAACAAAAAAAATAAATGAGTTAAATAAGGAGAGTTTAGCAAACATTCTAAATCCTTTAAAAGAGAATCTTGATAAATTTGAAAGAAAAGTCGATTCTTCAAATAAAAATGCAATAGAATTTAATGCTATTTTAAAGTCTGAAATTAATCATCTTAAGAATGAGACACTAAAAATACGTAATGATGCAAATAATTTAGCTAATGCTTTAAAAGGTGAAAGTAAAACACAAGGTGATTGGGGAGAACATATATTGGAGAATATTTTAAATTCTGCAGGATTAGAAAAAAATATTCATTATGAGAAAGAAAAAAATATAAAAAATGAAAACTTAGAAAATCAAAGACCTGATTATGTTGTTAAGCTGCCAGAAGATAAGTGTATAATAATTGACTCAAAAGTGTCTTTAGTTAGCTATGTAAAATATTATAATTCAGAGGATGAAGAAGAAAAGAAAATTTATTTAAAAGATCATCTCAAAAGTATTAATACCCATATAACAACCCTTTCAAATAAAAATTATCAAGCTTTGGATATAAATCAACCTGATTATATTTTGATGTTTATGGCAAATGAGCCTGCATTTAAATTAGCTGTGTTAGAAGAAGAAAGTCTTTATAATAAAGCCATTGATAAAAATATTTTGATAGTTACAAGTTCTACTCTATATGCTACTTTAAAAACAGTTGCTTACATGTGGAAGCAGGATAAATCAAATAAAAACGCCATTGAAATTGCAAGACAGGCAGGTTCATTATATGATAAATTCCATTCATTTACTGATGATCTTATTAAAATAGGTCATAATCTTAACACAACAAAAAATNCATATAATGATGCAATGAATAAACTTACAGAGGGTAAAGATAACCTTATAAGAAAAACTGAAAGATTAAGAGAGCTAGGCGCAAAAACAAGAAAAAAAATTGATCCAAAATTGATTGAGAGGTCAGAATAAATTAATCTTAATTAAGAAAAGTATTTAGANTGAAACNATTTATATTACAAAAGTGGAATAATTTTTTTAAANTCTAAGCCTCCAGTAATGTTATATATTTGAATAATAAGCTCTCTTTTTGGCCAATCAAATTGAATACAACCAAAATTCTTTGANGTTATGAGTGGGCTGATACGGTANGGGTTATATTCTTCTTCTAAGTTATCGTATGAATGAGTTAATCCGCTAGATGTCGCATCNTAAANCCAATAATTCTCTGCAATTTCATATCTAGAAACCTCAGCAATATGNCGGTCACCACTTAAGTAGAGTGGATTTTTAATTCTGTATTTAATTATCAAATCAAAAAAGCGCTGTTGGGCATTTGGAAAATTTGCCCATTTCTCATAAGGATGTTTAGAAGATAGCAACTGAATACCTCCAGCAAATAAGTTTACAATAGCCTCATTTTTAGACAATTCATTTTCAAGCCATTGCCATTGNTCCTCTCCTAGCAAACTNCCATTATTTTTTTTGTATCTCTGATCTGGATTTGGGTCTAACGAGTATTCTTCNTTAAAATATCGGACATCTAAGAGGTAAAGACATACTTTTTGATCATTAGNTCCAAAACAATAACTCTGATAAGCACCAGATCTTAATCTAGCTGGATGATTAGGAGGTAAATCCAAGAAATCAAATAGCAAGTCTCTACTTTTTTTCTTTTTTCTAAATTCGACACCTCCATCATTTATTCCGTAATCGTGATCATCCCAAACCCCAAAAATTTTGGCTTTAGAAGTTAATTTTTTATAAGCAGGAAGTGATTTCTGAATAGCATATTTTGAAGCGAGGTCCTCTATATTTCCATCCTTGGCGTAAACAATATCTCCTAACCAAACCCATGCATCCAGTGGTTTTTGGTATATCGCATTCCAGATCAGAGGATCTAAGTCAGTTCGATTACATGACCCAAAACCTAACTTTTGAATTGTCTTGGAAGATTGAACATCCTGAGACAAAAGANAATTAAAACAGAAAAATAGTCCCCAATAATATTTTCGCATTTTAAATTATTTAANCCATTTCCTNAGAGTTGGGGAACTAGTTGCCCATAGGACAAATCCACTCAGTACTGTAAAAATCCCAAAGATTGAAAAAATACGCAACAAATAATTATTAAAATNATCGCGCCCTTGATAATCCATAGTATGCCCCATCCATAAAAAATCAAACCATCGCCAGCTTTGATGCCTTACCTTTTTAAAAACACCACTTTTTGCATCAACATAAGCAACTAGNANATCCTCATGATCNTAGTGAATAGCATAAGCAGGCAAGGATTGTCCTCTATACTCATGATGCGAATCAGTTGTTGTTAAGAATTCTACATGATCAACTCGTAGGCCCTCAATAAGGTTTCTTTCAGCAATTCGTAAAGCTTCCCCTTCTGTAATTTGCTTTTTAATCATTCCTGATTGAGCGTGATAGAGTACTTCTTCATTGATCCAAAAATAGGGTTGTTCGTCAATTGTTACTAGGTTTAGCTCTTCTATCTGCAAAGGGATACTGTCCAAAACAATTAAATTATTAAACAGGTCTTTTTTAGAGGGTTTTCTTCGAAATTGATCTCCATGTATTTGGTCTATATTGGTCCAACTAAAATATAAGCCTGAAATGGTCCATGCTAAAAATTGAATGCCGATAAATAACCCNAGATAGCGATGTGTTTTTCTAATTTTTTTTGCTGCTTTTTTATTTATCANTCTTTAACCTTTTTGAAATTCATTNGACAATTTATTCCGATCATTCAGAATAAATAAGTGATGGNACTTCTTTTGCATTAAATTCCTCTTCAAAGGCTTTAAAATCTTCTTCAATAATCTGCTNTAANNCCTCTTTTTGAAACATCCATTCATTTTCAAGATCTTTATGTCTATCTAAAGCTCCTTGAGTAACTTTAGGATCTTCAGCATCTACAAAATCTTTAAGATACATCCACTCTGCATTGAGTTTNTTGTTAAAGTTTATTACATCTTGAAATGTCTTTTGATTTGGTTGAATTAAATTNTGTTCCCAGNTTTTTAACTTTTTATCAATGTTTTTTGCTTTTTCTAANAACGAGCTATAGATTTTATATCCTTNCAAAATCTCTTGATAGTGACTTAATTGTTTTTGAACTCGNCGCATCTTAATCACAGACTCATGNACATTTTTAATTGCGTTTTCAATTTGCTTNAGNAAAGCTTGTTGNTTGTCAAAATCATCNTTTGTAGTTNTAAGATTCGGATTNGGTAAGACAGAGANAGCNACTGATTTTTGTTCTCCTTTATAACTCAATCTTGCTTTATAATCTCCAGGGGNNNCTCTTATNCCTGAATAGTTNCCATAAACNAAAACNCCTTCTACACTTGATATNGGATTCCTTCTNAGATCCCAATGGAACCGATTAAAGCCTTCTTTTTTTGGAAGTNCATCAACTNGGCTTGGACCTCCTGGCCAAGTTTTNNGTTTTTTNNCTTTGNTNGAGGTGTAACTTCGAATTATNTTATCATCCTTTAAAATTTCAAGGGTTAATTCTATAGAATCCTCAACTTTAGGAAGATAATAATCCAGAATTACTCCACTTANAGGATTAGTNCCTTGAGTACTGTTTTTTGAAGTCTTACCAGAAAAAATACGATGTGCTGTTTTTGGAGTAACTAAATGCAGACCATTAACTTTATTCATTTCTTGAATAGGNCTAAGATCATCTAAAATCCAAAATGATCTCCCTGCAGTAGCTGCAATAAGATCATTGTCCTGAATAAAGAGATCATTTANAGGNACAANGGGTAAATTGTTTTGAAATGCTTCCCANTGTGATCCTTCAGTATAAGATATATAAANCCCNGTTTCAGNNCCNGCATAAAGTAATCCTGGAACTTTTGGATCAGCTCTAACNACNCGAATAAAATTATGAGCGCCAGTAATTCCATCAGTAATCAATTCCCAATTTATACCATAATCTTTTGTNNTNAAGATNAATGGNGTTAGATCCATATACTTATAACGCATTAATGTAACATATACAGTTGCTGCGTCATGTGGAGAAACCTCTATACTATTAATTATCCCTTCCTTTAANCCTTTTGGAGTNACATTCTTCCAGTTTTTNCCNCCATCTTTNGTGAGNTGTATCAATCCGTCATCACTTCCTGCCCAAAGAACATTTGGGTCATGAGGAGAAGTAGCTAAGCTCATTAANGTATTGTAATTTTCNCCGCCAGCAGCTTCATTTGTAAAAGGAACTCCTCCTTGTNCTTGCTGTTTTTTATTGTTTCTAGTTAAATCAGGGCTAATGACATCCCAAGTGGTCCCTCNATCTTGAGTTTTAAANACNACATTNCCAGCGTGATATATNNTGTTTCGATCTGATGGAGCGCTCAATATAGGTGCATTCCAATTGAATCGATATTTAAAATCTTTCGGAACATTNCCCAATGCCAATTCTGGATATTCTTTAATCTGTTTTTNTGATTTTGTANCTCTGTCCCAACGTTCAATAATTCCTTGGTAACATCCTCCGTAAACAANTTTAGGATTATCAGGATCAAAAGCTAAAAAGGCACTTTCACATCCAGCCACTGAATACCAATCTTTCCAGTCNATTCCNCCATCACTGTCACGACTTTTGATTCCTATAGCAGAATTGTCTTGCTGACCNCCATAAACATGATAAGGNACTTGAGCATCTGCAATTACACGGTAAAATTGAGAAGTAGGTTGATTTTGTTGAGTGCTCCAGCTTTTNCCNCCATTTAATGATATGTTAGAACCACCATCATTCGAATTAATCATAAGTTGNTTGTTGTGTGGATGAATCCATAAATGATGATTATCTCCGTGAGGTGTGGACAAGGTTTTAAAAGTTTTNCCTTTATCGATGGATTTTAATGTTGGAGCATTAAGAACATATACAAGATTTTCATCTTGTGGATCTGCAAAAACTTCCATATAATACCATGATCGTGCAACAGTAATTCTGTCCTTATTAACTTGATTCCAGGATGTTCCACTATCATCCGAACGATACACCCCAGCCTTTTCACCTTCTGCTTCGAGATTGATATAAACAATCTTTGAATTTGCTCTTGATACCGAAATCCCAGCTTTACCTATAACTTCTGGGAGCCCCTTTCTAAGGTGAATCCAATCTTCTCCAGCGTTTGTGGATTTATAAATTCCTGAATCGGGTCCACCAGAACTCATTTGCCAAGGGGTTCTTTCATGTTCCCACATTGCTGCATAAAGAATTCTAGGATTATTCATGTCCATAGTTAAAGAAGAGGCTCCAACCCGCTCATTCACATAGAGGACTTTTTTCCATGTTTTTCCACCATCCTCAGTTTTATAAACTCCTCTTTCTTTGCTTTTACCATATTGAGCACCTTGTACAGCAACAAAGCAAATATCTGGATTGGTTGGATGAATTTGAATATCGGCAATGTGTCTTGAATAATCTAANCCAATATGTTTCCAAGTAGTTCCTGCATCATCAGATTTATANATTCCNTCCCCCATAGAAGTCATGACTCCACGNGCAGCATGTTCTCCCATCCCAACTAGGACTATATTAGGATCACTTTCTGATACTGCTATNGCACCTACNGTTCCCGTTTTAAAAAACCCATCAGAAATATTTTTCCAATTCATCCCATAATCTTCAGTTTTCCAAACACCTCCTCCTGTNCTACCCATATAAAANACATTAGGTTGTTTTACTACACCTGNGGAAGCAACACTCCNGCCNCCTCTAAATGGTCCTATATTTCTCCAACATAGATTGTTGNATTTAAGAATACTTNTAGCTTCTTTTTTGTTNNTTTTTCTTTTTTTTTGGCTAAANGTGACTGAAGTACTAAAAATTAGTAATACCAGNAAGGGTAAATTTATTTTCATATNTCAATTTGATAGTNTTATTTTTTATAACTACAATTTAGGAAAATATTGATAAGCNGGATAATTAGACTTAATTATTCAACTTTGAGGTTAAAACGAAAAAGTCTTGGATTATTTTNATCTTCACTTTCAGAANTTAACCAAAAATTTGNATNATCAATAATTTTAATNGCTTCTATTTGTGCAGGATTAATATTTATNTTATAACGCTGCAAANTTATATTATCATACCCGTTTTTTCGAAAGTTCNTCAACGTATATAAAAANTGTTCCCCTTTGAAATTATATCCTGTCAAAACCATCAAGTCTTCTTTATGACTATAATCNGCNGCTGTTATTAGAGCATTAGAATCAATAACTGCTCTAGGGGTCAATACATANTTCCCNGCTGNTTTTGGGAAGGTATAAATTTCNGATTTCATAGTTTTTCTGTTTTTCGAAAACAATACTAGATCTTNTCCTACTACAGCAAGCCCTTCAGCATCAAATTCACTTTTTGNTTGTTTAGAAAAATTAATTTGTGCCTNATAACTAATATATATTTCAGCTTTTGGAATAAAATTTTGCTCTAAAATNTAGATTNTTAAATTTTCTCTNGTTCCAAATTTATTACCAGTATCAGCTATGTAGTAGTATTTATCATCTGCTGTTATATCTTCCCAATCTTTATTTTTGAGTTGATTCAGTTCTATTTCCATTACTTTTTGTCCTTCTTGGGTAAGGAGATAAAGTTTTGGTTTGTCTCCAGAATCATTGTGTGTAACTAGATAATCTCCAAAGAATTCAAGCCCTGAAGTTTCATTTGTAGATTTTGGCATTTTAAAGGTAGTATGAGTAAGTTGAGCGGAAACCAAAAAAGAGAAATAGAAAAGAAAAAGAAAAAGTCGCATCTTCAGATTTTTATTTCGTAAGATACCCAATTAATAAATGATTGATCTGAATTTTTATTTTTATAAGCTAAATTTATCACTTAATTTGACTCAAATTCAAAAGGTTTTAAAGTGAAAAAATCTCTTATTTATTTTTGTTACGGTATAATATTTTACTTGACTTCTTGTCAAAAAGAGATTATTAAGCAAAGTTACTTGGCACTTGGAGATAGTTATACCATAGGGGAAAGTATTCCTGAGAAGGAAAGTTGGCCTTTACAGCTNGTGGATTCTTTATCAAAGAGAAATATTTTTATAACTGCCCCTAAACTCATAGCAAAGACTGGTTGGACAACAGATGAGCTTAAAGTAGGTATTGATAATTCAAGTTTAAACTTCCCCTACGATTGGGTTTCATTGATGATTGGAGTAAACAATCAATATAGAGGAGGAAGTAAGGAAGATTTTAAGTCACAATTTGAGGTCCTTCTTTCCGAAGCAATTGCATTCAGTGGAAATCGTAAAGAACGAGTTTTTGTTGTTTCCATACCGGATTGGGGGATAACGCCATTTGCTGAGGGTCAAGATAGACAACAAATAGCTTCTGAAATTGATGATTTTAATCAGATAATTTACGAAATCTGTGCTTACGAAGAAATTCCATTTATCGATGTGACCACTATTTCAAGAAAAGTTAATATTTTCCCCGAATGGATAGCGACAGATAGTCTTCATCCTAGTGGAGCTCAATATTCACAATGGGTTAAACAAATAATCCCTCTTTTTTTAAATATAAATGATGATTGATTTAGCTAAAGCAAAAGCTCTAGATATTGAGGATTCTCTAGGTCAATTTAGGGATCGTTTTGTAAATGATT
This sequence comes from Flavobacteriaceae bacterium, assembly GCA_002714815.1. Taxonomy (GTDB): domain Bacteria; phylum Bacteroidota; class Bacteroidia; order Flavobacteriales; family Flavobacteriaceae; genus MS024-2A. The sequence continues at coordinate 65,658 of PAYI01000005.1, forward strand.
CAATGGAAATCTACATGGATGGAAACTCATTAGGGAAGCTTCCTAAAAAAACCAAAAAATGTTTGAATGAAGCTATAGAAAATCAATGGGGAAAACGATTAATTAGAAGTTGGAATGAAGTTTGGCTTGATTTACCTCTCCGTTTGGCTGAAAAGTTTGGAAAACTTCTAAACGTTAGTAAAGAAGAAATCATTATTGGAGAGTCAACATCTGTTAGGCTCTATCAAATTACTCATGCCCTTTTAAGTTCGAGTTTATATAAGAAACAATTAATCTCTGACAACCTAAACTTTCCAACAGACCTATACATTTTAGATGGTCTTACTAAAAGTTTTTCACTGGAAAAAATAAAGATAATAAACTACAATCAAGAAATTACTGCTGATTTGGAATTGCTCAAAAATGAAATTAAAGCTACACCTGGAATTTATTGTTTGAGTTTAGTAACCTATAAAAGCGCTTTTCTTTATCCTATGAAAGAACTTAATTTGTGGGCAAAAAAATATAAAAGTATTATAGTTTGGGATCTTAGTCATGCAGTAGGTGCAATTGAAATTAATCTTAAAGAAACTGGTAGTAAAATTGCTATTGGTTGTAGCTATAAATATATGAATGGTGGCCCAGGAGCCCCTGCATTTTTGTTTATTGAAAAAAAGCTTCAGGAAAATCTATCAAACCCTATACAGGGATGGTTTGGTCATCAAAACCCATTTTTATTTGAAAGACATTATATCCCTAAAGATGAAATTAACAGATTTGCATCAGGAACCCCACCAATATTATCCCTACAAGCTATGGAAATAGGAATTGATATTACTCTAGAAGCAAATATTAGAAAGATTTATAAAAAAAGTGTCGCCCAATCAGAATTTTTTATTGATGGAGTTAAAGAAAAGCTAATCCCTTTAGGTTTTAAACTTGAAAGNCCTGAGCANTNTACAAATAGAGGTTCCCATATAACTCTTTCTCATTCTGCCTCTTGGCAAATATGTCAAGCCTTGATTAAAGTATCGTCTAAATCTTTAAAAGTGATTCCAGATTTTAGACCCCCTAATTTTCTACGTTTTGGAATAGCACCATTATATACACGATTTGAGGATCTCTATTATGTAATCAAAAGACTCGAGGAAATTGTGACTTCAGGGGGGCATTTAAAATTTGACATACTTAAACCGAAGGTTACATAAAAAAAGCCCTCAGGAATTATTCCCAAAGGCTATAACCATAAACCAATTCATTTTTGAAGAATTGATATAACAAATTTANTAAATTNTTAAACATNAATAATNGATCTTTTTGAATTTTTTCTATTTTTTANGNTGTTTTGTTAACAAACTGTTAATTNTNNTNATATAAAANTGAGGATAANATCTTAANAATTGGGAAAANAAATTTTTTGTANAAAAATAATNATNTAAAAATTNTGNNTAAAATTTCTTTTTGTGATACTTTNNNAATCTACAAAATACCGNTANGAGNGAAATTTGAGGTCNTTTTCTATNTATTNTNTAGAAATCTAAAGTAGAAAAGCTACTATTGAGTAACNTCATANTCTTNCTCCCAATTGGGATNCTTAAGTTTATTAATTATGTATTTCACAGTTACTTCATCTCCCTNGNTNATTTTTTTTGAAGTAATTATNCGAATGTGCTTAAGTTTTCCAACTTCAGTATCCTCTTCTGAAANAACTGCTTTACAATTTGGGATTTGATGATGATTGATGAATGCCCCAAGAGGCAGTCTAATNTAATTGTCGTGAAATCTCACGTCATANATATGAGTCATTCCCAAATCTTTTCCTTCNGGAAGATCTCTAAGTGCAAAAAGACCTAATCCTTCNATTTTACTTGAACGAATAGTTAAAAAATCNGGTAAAGGACGCCAATTGCTATTTTTTATCATCCAGAAAAAAANTTTANTANTATAAAANTATAAAAATCAAACTTATTTTACCACAAAAGTATANTCAAGTAACTGATTTGNTGNAATAATGGCATTCAAAATNCGAAAAGGAAGTGCTACTGANCCTTTTTTAATTTTTGTTTTTATAAAAAGGGTCAATTCACTTTTTGNAGGTATAATAAATACCGAACCGCGTTTATGAAAAGTATACTCTCCTGTGTATTCCATTTGAAATGGAGTNGCACTTTTNTTTATTATTTGAACTTGCATAATAGCTNTATCNTNAGCATATTTTGGCTCACCAAAAATAATATTTTGACTTATTANATTCTTTAGATGCTTTTCTTTACCAATTAACAAGTCTTGATGCCAAACAAATGTTTCCCCTTTAAAAAGAGCATTTTTAAAAGATGCTNCAGACTTTTCCACTACATGCACGAAGGTCATCGGGCGNTGACCGCCTTTTGCAATCTTATGCTCCCAATCNGNCAAACCGTGTATATCTGATGTCCCTAATATTGTCAAATTATTGTCTAATGCAATTTGAAGTGCTTCTTCNGAAAATGTAAATTCGTTTACNACTTCAATTCCATGTAGTAATTTATTTTCAATTAAGTAAACATGAAAAGTTTCAAGACGAGCTATTCCATTTTTTCGTTGTGAATCCCAATTNGGATGATTCCAAAAGACAAAAGCGTTTTGTTTGTTAGCAGCTTTAATTCCAGATAANGAGTCTTTNTGCAATAAAGCGTTNGCATCTTTTATAAATACAGCATTGATATGGCCAGGAGGCATTTCTCGTGTAATTTCTGAACCGTTTATAACTAATAGATCATTGTCTTGTTGAATAACACTCTTGGCAATAGAATAAGAACGGTTTCGATCAGGGTGGGGAATATCATCTGCATGTGGTTGATATTCTANATGATCAGTCATNGCAATCAAATCCAAACCTTCTCTTAGAGCCTCTTCAACTCTTATACTTGGCCATACAGCACCATCAGAAAAAACAGTATGTATGTGAAGNTCAGTACTTAGCCAGTATGAGCCNGGTTCTGAATNGAANAATGGTTNTTGACTANCTAAAGTATGGNAGTATAAAANAAATATAAGTACTGAAANCTTTAAGGNNNTAGATGATTTAATCATAATTATTTTACATGAANAATTGAGTTTTGAGTTAAAATTTATAAAACAATATGTTATTCCACAATCTATTTATTAGATAGTTGTTTTGTGATTTAGCAATTGTGTTTTTCTGAAACCCAGTNATAAGTGNGGCCCTATCANTTATTTTTAATTGAAATCCNAGAAAAGTCCAATTTTGGTTAAACTTATATGGNATGCCTCTNGGGTTCAATATTGAAAAAATCTCATCATATATTACCAAATTACAAAGTGTTTTTGCNTCAGCTTTTGACAAGCGTTTTTGATAAGTTAGTCGGAANCGTAATCTGCTCGAGAAATCAAAACTCTGCGAACTTNCATCNTNTTGTTGCGGGAATTGTTCTTGAAAACGATGTTCCAAGCGAATCCAAGTGCTAAANGANGATTTTTTAAGAGGTAATGTAAATTGAACTTGTTCCCAAATATTGTGTTCTTTTTTGACTCTNGGGTCAGCTGAAATATCTTGATCAAAATTTNTTATNTAGGTATATCCTCCNCGCCACGAAACATTTTTTGAAACTGAANAGGATAATTGGGGNCTGAAAAGTTGTTGATCCCATATNNCAAAATAGGAAATTGTTCTAAAATGGAGTTCAGTTCTAAAATTTAATTTGTCTGATAAGGGTATGTCTAAAAAAGTAGCGTTCCATACACCATTAATTTTATCATATTCTTGCGCANTCATAAAGTTAAATAATACTGATAAAATTAGTNCNGTCAGNGTTTTAATTATNTTTTTTCTCATTTGTATTTTCGCATTAATCCNTCTTGGGTAACAGAAGCTACCATTACTCCATTTTTGTTAAAGATGCTTCCTCTTGAAAAACCTCTTGCGTTTGAAGCACTTGGACTTTCTATAGNATAAAGTAACCAATCATCTATTTTAAAATCTCTGTGAAACCATAATGCATGATCCAAACTCGCATAATACATTTTAGCATTAATAAGTTTTTCTCTGTGTGGTAAAGTGGCCGAGAGTAACAAACTATAATCTGATGCAAATGCCAAAATCTGTTGTTGTAAAGGGAGGGACCCTTTTATTTTTTCTTTTATTCGAAACCAAATGTGTGCCAAAGGAGGTGAATTTTGAGTTTGTAAATAAATAGCTTTATCTACAGGTTTAAATTCAAAAATTTGAGGATGGGCCTTCATTAATCTCTGGAAACGCTCTGGATCTTTATGCTGTAAACCTTCTGCTTGTTGTAAATCAGTAAGAAGTAAGTCTGGGGTTAAAACGTTGGGCATAGTAATCTGATGACTTTCACCTTCCTCTTTTATATGAAATGAAGCTGCCATATTAAAAATAGCTTTCCCTTTTTGAAATGCTACAACTCTTCTAGTTGTAAAACTTCTTCCATCTCTAATGGTATCAACATGATAATTAATTGGAACATTGATGTCTCCTCCTAAAATAAAATATCCGTGCATGGAATGAGCTNTTCGATTCTCTTGAACGGTTTGATATGCTGCATGCAAGGACTGCCCTAATACCTGACCTCCAAAAACACGCCCCCAAGCTGTCTTNTAATTATTCCCCTCAAAATTGTGCTCATCTTTCTTTTTNAGAGTTAATAAATCAATCAATTCTTTGCTTGATATCATATTAATTATAAAGAGATAAAATCTATCATTATACTATTCAATTATTTTTTCGATTTGAATTATTTTAATCGTTGCGTCCAAATTTCATGAATGGGGTTTCCCTTACTACTTTTGCCCTTATGGTGCCAGTCTGAACCTTCAATATTGTATTGGAAAGGCAATACTCTTCCCACACTTTTGTTGTTCCTTGAAAAGAACTCAATGTTTTCCGTGTAAATTCCTTTCTCCGTTGTATAAAAACCTCCTCCTGAGCCAAAAAATTCAAAGGTTTCAGTGTTGAAAGCAATCCATTGAAAATGGCCGTCTTTTAAGAACTTCATTGTTTTTCTAGGTTTCGAAGTATCTCTTCTTCTCTGTCCTTCCCTTCCAGCCATTAGCCATTTCCCATTTAAATCAATAGGTTTTTTAGCAGACTTGATCCAAGAGCGATCTCTATCAATAAAAATTTTTTTTAATCCATCGTTTTCAAAATTGGAATTAAACTCTAATGATATCTCGTAGGTATTTACTTTATTTGTATAGAAACCTCCACGAGTTAAAATAAATTCAGCAGGGTTCGTTAAATACAGTGTTTCAACCAAATAGTCATCATCAATCATGACTCTATGTTTAATGGTTTTCCCTTCCTTTTCAGTTTGAAAGTTAAATACTTGAGCTAAGGAAAAAGAACAAGAAAGTAAGGTTAGATAAAAAGTAATTTTCATAATAATAATTTTAATTTCTATAATTTAATGCTGGTTTTCTATCCCCTAANAAAGGTATNTACTTGAAATCGGATCCTCTATTTTCTAAAAATTCTTTTTTAGCTANTGTTATAGCTTTGGGATCATCAAGTAATTGCATCCCNGTTAGAGCAAGTGTTTTTGCTGCCACAATCATTCCTTTGATTCCTATACTTGTTCCACCTGCAGCCACTGCTTGCCAACTGTGGGCAGAAGTNCCAGGCACCCAAGTTGCTGTGTTTAATCCAACAGTAGGGACAGTAAAACTAACATCTCCAACATCGGTGGAACCTCCAGCTTTTCCTTCTGGATTATAGGGTACAACCCCTTCAACATATCTTGTGTCTAGATCAACTCCTAATGTTTTTGAAATTTTTTCTGCAAAGGCTTTCTCTTCATCGTTATAAATATAGCCTCCTATTTTTTCTAGATTTCTATGTACACGCCTCTGTAAGCTTTCTACATGTAAAAGTTCATGAACACCNCTAATTATCTCATAATCCATAGTTGTNCCTGTGCCAATTGCNGCACCTTTAGCTGCATCAACAATACGNTCAAAAACATCTATTACTTCATCTCGTCTAGTGTGCCTTGCGTAATAGTAAACTTCGGCAAAATCTGGCACAACATTGGGTGCATTTCCTCCTCTTGTAATAATGTAATGTATCCGTGTACTTTCAGTAGTGTGCTCTCTTAACATATTGACCATATTGTTCATTGCCTCAACACCATCCAAAGCTGACCTCCCTTTTTCAGGAGAACCAGAAGCATGTGAAGAAACTCCATAAAAACGAAATTTTGCTGTTTTATTAGCTAAAGCCTTACCTGCGCTTGCCGAATTTTCATTTGCTGCATGCCAATGTAGAGCAACATCAACATTATCAAATAGTCCAGCTCTTGTCATGTATACTTTTCCTGATCCTCCTTCCTCTGCAGGACAGCCATAATATTTTATCGTACCNGAAATTTTTTGGTCTTTTATATAGTCTTTTAATGCAATTGCNGCTGCTGCCGAAGCAGTTCCAAAGAGATGATGGCCACAAGCATGTCCAGCTTTAGCATTGTTGCTTAATTTATAAGGCACTGCTTGTTGTGAAAGACCAGGAAGAGCATCATACTCTCCTAAAATAGCAATTACAGGAGACCCTGAACCATAAGAAGCAACAAAAGCAGTTGGAATATCAGCAACTCCAGCTTTAATAGAAAAATCTTCATCAGATAGGGTTTTTTGAAGTAACGCACTACTATTTTGTTCTTGATAGCCTACCTCTGCAAAAGACCAAATTTTCTTTGCTACTAAAGAATACTTAGATTTAGCATCATCAATAGAATTTAAAATACGATCGTATTTTTTCTGTGCAAAACTAAATGCATAAAGTNATGTAAAAAAAAGGATTAGTAAGNGTTTCATAAACTATTNATTTAATTTCAAATGTATTAAATATCAATTAATTTACTTTTGGTTTTCTATATCGTTTTTTATCAGTAACTAAATAGACTCCTAAAAGAATGAAAGCACAACCTGCCCATTGTAATATTGTAAATACTTCACCGTCTAATACACCCCAAGCTATTGCAACAATTGGGAGTAAATAAGTAATAGAAACAGAAAATACAGGAGAAGAAATCGCAACCAATTCATTAAACATTACTTTAGCCATAGCTGTGCCAAAAAAAGCNAGTATGAAAATATACCCTAAAGAAAGAGAAACACTTGTTCCTTGAATTACTTCTTGCCAAGGAAAATCAGAAACAATCAAAAAATATATTGCAGGGAAAACAATGGATAAAAAATTTCCTAATGCAATCCCAAGTGAAGAAATTCCCTCTAATTTATATTTAATTACATTAACATTAATTGCATAACATAAAGCTGCAAAAATNACTAAAAGAGCATACCAGCTATTAGATGTAGTATTAATNGTAAACTCATTTGATACCAAAATTAAAGTTCCTCCAAAACCAATAAATACTCCAAATATTTTTCCCAATTTTAAAGAAGAATTAAAAAAGGTAATCCCAATTAAAAGCGTAAACAGCGGAGTCATCCCATTCAAGACTGCTGCAACAGATGAGTCAATTACTGTCTCAGCAAAGGCAAAAAGATAACTCGGGAAAAAAGTGCCAAAATATCCAGTAAATACAATCCATTTCCAAGAGGCTTTAGGAATCTTTTTTAATTGTTTCCATCCGAATAAGAATAGAATAACTGTCGTCATTACTATACGAACAGATCCAAGCTGCATAGGGCTTAGCCCTACTAAACCTTTTTTGATTAAAATGTAGGAACTACCCCAAATAATTGAAAGTGAAATAAGGTATNTCCATTTCTTGATTGTTNTATTCATAGCCCTACAAAAATGCATTTTTTTTAAGGATCCATCTATGCTTAAGCCCTTATTTTCAATNAAAANACTTGAAAGTATTACTTTGCAATTTTAGAAAATACATNAAATAATAGCTAATTCCACTNTAGGGTTTCCATTATATGAATAATATCTTTTTGCAANTAANTAACCGCAGGATACANNGAATCATAATTAGGTCTTGCATAAAAATAAAGTGATCCNACAATAAAATGATTGATACTGTCAGTTAAAAAAAACTGAAACTGTGATGCGGCATTACCAATAACTGAAAAAAGNGTTCCATAAACCTTTTCATCTCTATTAATAAATAATTTTTCAGGTATTGATTCCGCTTTAGAAATATGTTTATAAGGAAGTTTATAAGCGTCATTTAAAAGGGAATCTATATTTCCNCTTACTGAATTATAGTTTATGTATAGTGTTGCTTTCATTTCTGGATATACTAAACTTGGCNACTTTTTTTGTCCTTNCCTCAATTGAGCCATGGTATTATACTCAAAAGAAAAGTTGGGTGCCAGGTTTGTTTCTTTATAAATTGGNTTTAGATATTTCAGCCGAAGATAAGCTTTAGGCTTAGGCTGGGTCACAGAATTGCAGCTTAATAATAAAGACAAGATATATAAGAAGAATATTTTATTCATGAATTCTTTTTTTGTGTCTTAGGCAACACAACTTTTACTTGCTTAATCCGCAATTGATCCAATTCTTCGANAATAAAAAGATANCCCTGAAAAGAAATTTTTTGCCCTCTTTTAGGAAATTTTTTTGTTATTTCTAATAGGAGCCCTGCCAAGGTTTCAGAATCTCCTTTAATCTGATCAAATATCTCAGTATCTTCTATATCGATGACTCTAAAAAAGTCTTTTAAACTAATTTTTGCTTCAAAAATATAAGTCCGCTCATCTAATTTAGAATAACTTAAATCTATTTCATCAAATTCATCACTTATGTCACCAATGATTTCTTCCATTATATCCTCAAGTGTAATCAATCCTGAAGTACCTCCATATTCATCAACTACTATTGCTAAGTGGTTTTTCTTTTGTTGAAATTCTTTCAATAAATCATCCAATTTTTTGTTTTCAGGAACATATATGGGCGGTTTTAAAAGTTTTTGCCATCGGTAATCTGGTGTTCTTAAATGAGGTAATAAATCTTTAATGTATAGTATCCCCTTAATGTCATCTTTTTTCTGACTGTAAACCGGAATTCTTGAAAAACCTTGTTCTAAAATTAGAGGAATGATTTCTTGTAAATTCATTTTATCTGAAAGTGCAAATATGTCAATTCTAGGACACATTACTTCTCGTGTATCTGTACTTCCAAAATTAACTATTCCTTCTAAAATTCTTTGTTCATCAGAAGTTGTTTCCTGATCATCTGTAAGTTCTAATGCCTGAGAAAGTTGATCTACAGAAAATTGATTTCTTTTATCGCCGAATCGCTTTTGCAAAAAATTTGAAGTTTTACTCATAGGTTCAGTAATCCAAAAGAGAATAAATCGATCTAAGAATTGAATAATGGGTGCCATACGAACAGAAAACGAATAAGCATTTCTGTTCGCATAAACCTTCGGCAATATCTCTCCAAAAAATAAAATTAAGGTTGTTATAATTCCTACTTCAATTAATAATAGCAATAGTGGATTTTTAATTCCTTGGAAAAGCGTTTTACTCAACAAAGTAAATAAAAGTACTATAGCAATATTAATAAAATTATTGGCTACCAAAATAGTAGCTAATAAACGCTTCGGCTTTTGTAAAAGAGAAATGACACGTTGCTTAGCCTTGGACATTTCTTCAGCCTCAGTGTCCTGTAAAGATTTTAGCTGAAGTGAAAAAAAGGCAACTTCCGAGCCAGAGATTAGAGCAGAACAGATCAATAAAAAAAATACCAAAATAGTTTGAATCCAGACAATGTCAACTGAAAGAAGTAAAATAGTTAAATAAGATAACGGGTCAGGGTCCAATCGTTTTTATTTAAAAAGGTAAGTCGTCTGGTTTAGGAGTTATTTCTTCTGTATCGGATTTATTTGGTTTATTTGGAGAAGATTCCTGTGAACTATCTTTTTTAGTGGTTAAGAAAGTGAATTCGTTTACATTAATTTCAGTTGAATACCTGTCCGTACCATCCTCGGCTGACCATTTACGTGTTTTAATTCTCCCCTCAATGTAAATACGATCTCCTTTGCTCAGGTATTTTTCACAGATTTCGGCAGCCTTATTTCGCACTACAATATTGTGCCATTCTGTATTTATCACTTTTTCCCCAGTATTTTTATTTGTGTAAGATTCGTTTGTAGCTAATGGAAATCGCCCAACAGAATTACCCCCTTCAAAATAATGGATTTTGACATCATCCCCTAAGTGTCCAATCAGCATTACTTTATTTAATGTTCCACTCATAGTCTTTAAGGATTTGAGATTGTTTGCTAGTAAATTTAAGGATCATCCATTAATAATAAAAAATTATCGATGAAATTTTCTAATACAACTGGTACTGCAAGTTTTTGCAACTCTTCAATTTTAACTGCCTTGTGAAGGGATTTAGATGAGTTGCCAAGCCAAAAAAATACATGCAATTTTTGATGCGATAGTTTATGAATTAGTGGAGTTTTATTCCATAATCTCAATTTATCAATGGTAAGGTTCAAACCTTTATAAGGTTCCATCTGCTCCAATAGTGCTTTTTTATCATTTAAAAGATTCGGCGTTTCTATGAGAGGGAATTGAAAAAGGTTTTGCCATATGTCTTTCTTTTTTCTTNTTTCNACCAATATTTTTCTTTCTTTATCTTGNATNAANAAATAGTTAAAAAAGCGATTTTTTATATTAATTTTTGANTTTTTTATNGGTAANAGATGAGTTTTTTTATTTTTNAATGCTACACATTTTTTAACATATGGACAGATTGAACACAATGGATTTCTGGGAACGCATTGTAACGCTCCAAATTCCATAAGTGCTTGGTTAAAAGTCCCAGGTTGTTTGAAATCCATTAATCTTGTCGCTTTTTCTTTAAACTCACGATGCGCAACACTTGAATTAATAGGGGTAGTGATTCCAAAATAGCGTGATAAAAACCGATATACATTTCCATCTACAACTGCTTCTGGAAGATCAAAACAAATAGAAGCAATAGCACTAGCAGTATAATCTCCAACCCCTTTTAGATTTAAAAGTTCATTAAAGCTTGATGGAAACTTTCCATTGCAGTTGAAGTAAATGTATTTGGCACTAGCATGTAAATTTCGTGCTCTTGAATAATATCCTAGACCTTGCCACAATTTTAAAACTTTATCTTCACTGGCTAATGCCAAGGTCTTGACCGTTGGAAATGTTTTGATAAACATATCATAATAAGGTGTCCCTTGAGAAGCCCTAGTTTGCTGCAGAATGATTTCTGAAAGCCAAATCTTATAAGGGTCGTTCGTTTTTCGCCAATTAAAATTACGCCTATTTTTATTATACCAGTTCAATAATGTTTCTGTCCAATTCAAAAGGCAACTATTTTAAAGTGTTATTTCTCAAAAAACAAGTGTAATATAAAAACTTTACTCAAAGCTTTTTATAATTTAAAATTAATATATTTGCTAGCCTTAAATTTTGTGGATTAAATAAAAAAATATGACAAAAGCAGATATTGTATCAAATATTTCCGACCAACTAGGAATTGATCGCACTGACGTTCAAGTCACTGTTGAAAAATTTATGAAAGAAGTAAAAGTTTCTTTAGAAAAAGGCGAAAATGTATATTTAAGAGGGTTTGGAAGTTTTATTGTCAAAACCCGTGCAGAAAAAACAGGTCGCAATATTTCAAAAAATGTAGCTATCAAAATACCTGCACACAATATCCCGGCATTTAAACCTGCCAAGATTTTTGTTCAAGGTGTTAAATCTAAAGTGGCGGTATCTAAATAGTCTTAATTAACAAATTAAATACGTAATATGCCAAGTGGTAAAAAAAGGAAAAGACACAAGGTAGCGACTCACAAGCGAAAAAAAAGACGTAGAGCAAATCGCCACAAGAAAAAATAGTGNCTGGCAAAGCACTTAAAAACTTTACCAAACGTTCATTGAAATGCAGCATCAAAAGTTGAATGCTGCTCCAGGGAAAACCTGAAAATATTGTTTAATCAGTCTACNTGANATTGANTCATGTAGACATAAAATATCTCAGAGTGAATAAAGAATTAATTATACGTTCGCATTCCTCTGNTGTTGATTTTGCACTGCTCAAGGATGGAAAATTAATTGAGTTAAATAAAGAAGTTGAAGACAACAAGTTTTCTGTAGGTGATATTTATGTCAGTAAAATCAGAAAAGCTGTACCAGGATTAAATGCCGCTTTCGTAAATGTAGGCCATGAAAANGATGGATTNCTTCATTACCACGACCTCGGACCTAAACTGCCTTCACTAGCTAAATATATTAAACAGATAAGNACAGGTAAAAACAAAGACTATCTTTTAAAACAATTTCGTTANGAATCTGANATAGAAAAAGATGGAAATATTGAGTCTATTTTACTTCCAAAACAAACNNTTTTAGTTCAAGTTGTTAAAGANCCAATATCAACAAAAGGGCCCAGATTAAGTTCTGAAATTTCATTAGCAGGACGTTATATGGTTTTAATGCCCTTTTCGGATCGTGTATCAATATCCCAAAAAATTGAAGATAGAGCAGAAAAAAANCGCCTAAAAAAACTAGTTAAAAGTATTCGCCCGAATGGGTTTGGACTTATTATACGNACNGTTGCTGAAGGCCAAAAAGTTGCTGCTCTTGACGCAGATATCCAACAANTGTTAACTCGTTGGAAAAATTTATCTGCTAAATTAAAGCAAATTGATAAATACCCGACAAAGGTATTGAGTGAAATTAATCGCTCCTCGAGTATCCTTCGAGACATTTTTGACGATAGCTTTACTGGTATTCATGTTGATGATGCAGAAATACAAACTGAAATCAAGGACTATCTTGAAACTATAGCTCCTGAAAAAAAATCAATTGTAAAGCTGTACGAAAATCATCTNCCTATATTTGAAAAATTTGGGATTGAACGCCAAATTAAAGCCTCTTTTGGAACTACAGTTTCAATGCAAAAGGGTGCTTATCTGGTTATAGAACATACTGAAGCTTTACATGTTATAGATGTGAATAGTGGTAACCGATCTAATCGTTCTAAAAGCCAAGAAGATACTGCCATGGAGGTTAACCTCATCGCAGCATCAGAAATTGCAAGGCAATTACGCTTGCGTGATATGGGTGGAATTATAGTAGTAGATTTTATCGACCTGAGTAAGAACGCAAATCGGAAAAAGCTATTCGAGCACTTGACCAACGAAATGAGTGCGGACAGAACTAAACACAAAATTCTTCCGCCAAGTAGGTTTGGTCTCATTCAGATAACACGCCAACGTGTTCGTCCAGAAATGAGCATAAAAACCAAGGAGTCCAATCCAAATGTTAATGGAGAGGTTGAAGCTCCAATAGTACTAATTGACAAAATCAACACAGAGCTTAGTAAGATTACTAAGAACAAACGCAACCAAAAGGAAAAAATATTTTTACATATCCATCCTTTTGTAGCTGCCTATCTTTTAGACGGGTATCCATCCCAACGTTTAAAATGGTATTTTGAATACAAAAAGTGGATTCGTATTGTTCCACGCCATGCTTATCAATATTTGGAGTATCGTGTCTTAAATAAAGACCGTAGAAGACTCCGCCATTAAAAAAACCGCCTTTTAAGGCGGTTTTTTTATTATAAAATACTTCTATTTAATTTATCTTTAAGAGAATTAAACTACGTGTATTTTAAATTATGCAAAGAAAAGATTCTCTAACGGTTGCAGAAGCTCAAAAAAAAATGGAATACTTCTGTTCTTATCAAGAGCGTTGCCATAAAGAAGTTATGACCAAACTTATGGAATTGGGTATGATCCCTGAAGCTAAAGATATCATTATTACAAGACTAATTCAGCATAACTACCTCAACGAAACCCGCTTTGCTAAGAGTTTTGCTCGAGGGAAATTCCGTATAAAAAAATGGGGAAAGAATAGAATTTTACGTGAATTAAAAATGCGCCAAATTTCTGAATATAACATCATAATAGGAATAAAAGAAATTTCTGCTAATGAATATGAAAACACCTTTTTCGAATTGTTTGAAAAAAAAAGAAAGCATTTTGCACATTTACCTAAACTTAAACANAAAAATAAAATCTTCTCCTATCTTTATTATCGTGGTTGGGAATCACAAAAGATTTATGAAGCCTTAAAACAAATCTAAATATATTTTATTCTNTTAGAAGAATAANNTTATTATTNCTTAACTCTACAGTTCCAGACTTAATATTAAGATANGTAGATGTTTCCGTGCTGTGAAAACTTTTCNTTATTCTGTTCATCTAAAATAATATTCCCNTNAATTTTAACNTCCCCTGCTACAAGTGNTGATACAATAGGCGCATGGTTGTTTAAAATCTGAAATGAGCCTGANGTCCCAGGAACAGTAATNCTTTCNACTTCACCATTANAAAGCTGGGCTTCGGGAGAAACAATTTGNAGCTTCATATATTATACTTCGGCTAACATTTTTTCACCGGCTTCAATAGCCTCTTCGATTGTCCCTTTTAAATTAAAGGCGGCTTCTGGAAGATGGTCTAATTCACCATCCATTATCATATTAAACCCTTTAATTGTGTCTTTAATATCTACAAATACTCCTGGGGTTCCAGTAAATTGTTCTGCTACATGGAATGGCTGAGATAAAAATCGTTGAACTCTTCTTGCACGTGACACAGCTAATTTATCTTCCTCTGAAAGTTCGTCCATNCCTAANATNGCAATTATATCTTGTAATTCTTTATATCGCTGTAAAAGNTCNTTTACTCGTTGAGCACATGTATAGTGTTCATCTCCTAAAATTTCTGGTGTCAATATTCGGGAGGTAGANTCTAGTGGGTCAACTGCAGGATAAATCCCCAACTCAGCAATTTTTCTAGATAATACAGTTGTNGCATCCAAATGNGCAAANGTNGTCGCNGGNGCAGGATCTGTNAGGTCATCGGCAGGNACATAAACTGCTTGTACAGAAGTAATTGACCCTTTCTTTGTTGAAGTNATGCGCTCTTGCATAGCTCCCATCTCNGTTGCCAANGTAGGTTGATATCCTACTGCCGATGGCATNCGNCCTAAAAGTGCCGATACTTCTGACCCTGCTTGAGTAAATCGAAAAATNTTATCTACAAAGAATAGAACATCTTTACCTTGTCCATCACCTGNTCCATCACGAAAGAATTCTGCTATTGTAAGTCCCGAGAGTGCAACTCTTGCTCNTGCTCCAGGAGGCTCATTCATCTGNCCNAAAACAAAAGTAGCTTTAGAATCTTTGATAGACTTCTTATCCACNTTTTTCAAATCCCATCCTCCTTCTTCCATNGACTGCATAAAGTCATCTCCGTATTTAATAATTCCNGATTCTANCATCTCACGTAGTAAGTCATTNCCCTCTCTCGTTCTCTCACCTACTCCTGCAAAAACAGAAAGCCCGCCGTGACCTTTGGCAATATTATTAATCAACTCCTGGATAAGAACAGTTTTACCTACTCCAGCACCACCAAAAAGTCCAATTTTTCCTCCTTTGGCATATGGCTCAATTAGATCAATTACTTTAATTCCAGTGAAAAGAACTTCTGTTGAAGTAGATAGTTCTTCAAAAGCNGGNGCTTCTCTATGTATAGGGAGTCCGTTTTCATTTTCTTTGGGAAGATTATCCATTCCATCAATAGCATCNCCAATAACGTTAAAAAGACGNCCATATATTTCCTCACCAATTGGCATTTGAATTGGACTTCCTAAGGNAANAGCATCTGTNCCNCGGCTNAGGCCATCTGTTGAATCCATNGATATTGTCCTTACAGTCTCTTCTCCAATATGTGATTGTACTTCCAAAATTAGTTTAGAACCATCTTCTTTTTTTATTTCCAAAGCATCATAGATTTTAGGAAGTGTGTTGTTTTTACCACTAAATTCTACATCTACTACTGGACCAATAATTTGAGAAACTTTACCTGTACTTATAGTCATTTTCAACTAATTTATTGTCATTACTAAATTGATTGACAAATATAAGGAGTTCCATAGAAAATTAAGAAATGGCTATTCTTTTTTTATAAAAAATTTTAACAAAAAAAGGCAACGATTAACNTTGCCCTTTTGTGTTANTTAAAAAAGTAAAATTAGAGATCAAAAACGGCTCTTAAATTAACTCTTCTCCCAATAACCGGCATNCTTGGAAATGCTCTATATTGTTGGTTAAACAAATTAGTAGCAGAAAGGTCTAATTTAACTCCATTAGAAAGTNTATACCCAATGCTTGCATCTACAAGATTTTTAGCCTGAACTACACCAGAATAAAATCCTTGATTGGAATTAAATTCATCGTCATGTTGGAATGCTAAAGATGCTAGAAANCCATCTTTNACAACATAATCCATTCCTAANCGGAATTTAAATAANGGAGCGTTTAAGAAATCTTGAAATGGNAGATCATCATCATTTTCTTCTCCNGGATTCCATTCATTTTGACTTAACCANGATGCATTCCCCCAAAAAGTAAGTTTTTCAGTNGCAAAATATTCCATNGAAAGATCAGCTCCAACGTGAGAACGNGTAACNTCATCAAATATTCTATAACCTGCTGATATNTGAGTTATGTTATCGCCTTGAGGAACTCTTTGTGATTCGATAGCACCAACAGCTGCTGAAGCTCCAGTATNCATAAAATCAACAAAACCTTGACCNCCTTGAGTAAAAGCTCCTCCGACAAGTCCAGCGGCTTGAGCACTTGCTGCAGCTATTTGTGCAGGTGCTGTTGCGGCTACTGCTGCTGATACTGGAGCTACTGCAGGGGATCCTGGAAATAATGCTCCAGCAGGAGCTCCAGTAGCCCAAATTGCTTGAGGTATACCATTAGCAGTATATAAAGCTTCAACACCAGCTTGTACTTGTGCAGTAACTGCTTGTGTAATAGCTCCACTTATAAATGGATCAGCGGCAAAATCAGCTGCTACTTGAGCTCCAAGATCTGAAGCAACTCCTTCATAACCAGTTAATCTAAATGTTGGCCCAATAGCTGTGAATTGAGTAGATCCTGTTCGTGCAAAAGTATATACATCTAATCCTAAAGCAAATTTATCTCCATAAAATCCTTTATATCCAACCTCCCAAGAAGTAGTTGTTCCTAATAATGCAGACGGAGTACCAACTGCTTGAGGCATAGCGCTACCATTAAATGCATTATAGCCCACTAAATTACCTGAGACTCCTCCTGGAACATATGTGCCAAAGAANTTTTGAATTAGAGGGAGTAATGGTGCAAAATCTGGACTCGCACCAACACCTGCAAAAAGTTGAGGTAAAACTTGGTTAGCTGATGCAGCATAAGGATATGCAAGAGGTAATTGAGTTGTTCCTGCTGGTAGTTCTGCTAATGGAGTCCCTTGAAAACCAACCATTTCAATTGGTTGATTTGGATTAAAGTCTTGAGCACTTATCTGACCAGCNAACCAAACATCTAATTGACCTGGTGCTTGNATCTGAACTGGAAAATCTACATANGCTTCTAATGCACTAGGTCCAAAAATAGCCTGATTATAAGTTAATCTNAANCTATTTTTGCTATTTGGCTTGAAAACTAAGGCTATCCTTGGTGCAATTTTACCTTCATCAATAAAGTTTAACTTGTCATACCTAAGAGCATAAGTCAAATCAAGCTTGTCACTAAAACGCGAAGTCCCTTGACCATAAAAACCATAATTAATATAGTCATTACTTCCATCATTCTCACCAAAAAGGGTGTTTTCTGAATCAGATCCTATGTCCCTATAATCAAGGCCAAAAGTAAAATTTGAATCTAAAAAATTCTCAGTGTCAAAGCTATATTGAAGTTGAGCATCTAA
Source organism: Flavobacteriaceae bacterium (assembly GCA_002714815.1). GTDB lineage: Bacteria > Bacteroidota > Bacteroidia > Flavobacteriales > Flavobacteriaceae > MS024-2A. Next base: position 83,384 of record PAYI01000005.1, read on the forward strand.
AGCAGACCTTTTGGTTATTATCCTTTGTGCAGTTAGATATAAATAAAATGGAGCATTTTCACTTCCACCATCATTTGCATTATAAGATATCTGTCCAAAAAATCCACCAGATCTAATTCTTGCTTGACCCCAATAATCGTTTCCTGCTGCATAACCAGGTCCTTGTGCTTGATTTATTAGTCCATTTCCTGAATTTATCCCTCCTGCTATTACTGCATCAGTATTATCNTTNGGTCTAAATTCTAAATGAGCATTAGCCAAAAAAGTTTCATATTGATTTAAATANGCATTACCATCTCCATCAGGGTCAATATCGGAACGTGAAAGAATNGGTGTTGATGGAACTTGAGCTGGATCAATTCTATTCCCCCTAACAATCGGTTGAAAAATACCATTTGCTGTTGCCCCATTTATTTGTGCTAAAAAAGTGGCATCTTCAACTGGATCTAAACTAAACTCATCACCTCTTTTATATTGAGCATTAATCTTAAAACCAAATGTCTTTTTCTTATTTGAATATGCATGTCTTATGGCTCCTGAAAGAGTATTTAAATTTCCACCTATTAGCTCTATTGAAGTTCCTGGCTTATCAATTGCTTTTTTAGAGAAAAAGTGAACTACTCCTGATTCAACACCAGGTCCATATAATGCTGATGCAGCACCTCGAACTACTTCAACTCTTTCAATATCAAGATTTGACAAACCTGATTGAAAAGCGAATAATGATCCTGAAGCAGGAGATTGTAAAAAACGATAATCCAAAAGTGGAAAAACACTTGTNCCAAAGACACCAGATCCTGCTCTCATTTCGAAGTTNATTGANTTAGCAGATTGTTGTTGAAACTGAAGACCAGGTATATTAATAAGGTTTCTTAGCGGATCATTTACATTTGCTGTATTTTCTAAGTCTTGAGATGAGATAATTGAAACTGAAGCTGGAGCATCTAAGATCTTTTCTGATCTTCTTGATGCTGAAATTACAACTTCATTCAAATTTTGGCCATACTCCAAAAATACTTGTATATTTTGGTCTGCACTTGTTACCTCAACGGTTTGCGATCCAAAACCGATGTAACTAACTTCTATTGTCAATGGTAAATCAGCTGAAGTGTTTATGGTAAATTTTCCGTCAAAATCGGCAACAGCACCAAAATTGGACCCAACAACAATTACGTTAGCTCCAGGTATTGCCTCTTGATTTTCTGCATCAACTACTGTTCCTGAAATTGATGTTTGCGCTAGGACAATATTTGCTACTAAAAAAATAAGGGCAAAAAGTCCTGTTTTAAATACATTGTTTGTTTTCATATGTTATGTTTCATTTGTTTGGAACTAAAGCAGGTTAGGCTTTGTGGTTAAATAAAGGGGTTTANTTTTTTGTTAATTGGGTTCTAAGTTACTATATTTTTTCCCAAAATGTATATTTAATGGATTTTTGAAAGCAAGTAAATCTTAAATTTNGATNCAATTTTAGTTTTTAANCTTTTAAGAGGAATAAAAAGTAGTTAAATTTTTAAAAAAATTGCTAGGTTTACTCAAATTGAATATTTNAACNANAAATCTCNNCTTTTGAAAAACATCTTCTATTTTACCCTTAANTATNTGNTNAGATATTACAATCNNATNTNTTTTAGAAATNTTGANGTTTATGGTTATGAAAACATTCCAAAGGATGGAGGANTATTGTTCTCTCCNAATCATCAAGGGGCTTTCCTAGATCCATTNCTTATTGGNTCTATGACTCCTAAAAAAATTACTTCTCTNACTCGAAGTGATGTTTTTGGCGGTCCTCTTCAATGGTTTTTAGANGCNTTACAGATGCTNCCTATTTACCGCATTAGAAATGGATACAGNAATTTGAAAAAAAANNATGCCATTTTTGAAAAATGTTATANTTTATTNGGNTCAGGTAAATTNCTTTTGATGTTTTCNGAAGGTGGCCATCATCATGAATATTANCTNAAAAATTTATCTAAAGGTAGCAGTAGNNTGGCATTTCANGCACAACAAAAGAATTTAAANAAGAAAATATACATCCTNCCTGTTGGNATNAACTANGGGCATCATAANCAACCAAGATCTACTTTACATCTTGTATANGGTAAACCTCTNCTTGTCTCAGATTATATAGNTAATNAAAATAGTGAAGCTGANAATATNAACNTNATTAGANNNTCNCTTCAAGAAAAGATGCGAGATTGTCTTTGGCTACCAGATTTTANTGANAATTATCCACAACAAAAAAAATGNATTAATAGATTAACAACTAAAATGAAATTTAGTCAATTAAAAAAGANTNTATNANCTGACTATNATCAGCTTCCAAAAAGAAGGNAATTGAANNCAGCAAGAAATTTAATATCNCAAATTTTAAGTATTCCAAATATTATACCGCTATGGATNACAAGAATAATTATAGGGAAATTTGATGATAAGGTATTNATCAGTTCTATGAAATATGCAACTGGNGNATTTTTATTTCCAATATGGTGGCTTTTTACNTCTATTTTGATTGCAAATTCTTTTGGAAATAAAGTGATGTCTGNCTATTTAATNTTGNGTATTTTNACGATATTTNTNAGNCAAAGNNTATTNCTATTATAANATNATTTATNATAGTTTTATCTTATATNNAATTNAAATATGCNGCTTNATTTAAAANNNTANGNCNNNTNTTATGTNTTTTAATTATGTAANTANTTTTTTTAATAGTTTTTANTTATTTAATATGNTATTTTATACNAATTAGTTCATTATGNNTATGACAGATGTGATAATTATAGGTGCAGGCCCCATTGGTTTAGCCTGTGGTATTGAAGCCAAAAAAAAAGCGGTTAAATATTTAATATTTGATAAGGGTCCATTAGTAAACTCTCTTTATAAATATCCACAAAACATGACATTTTTCTCAACCTCTGACAAGCTTGAGATTGGAAATGTTCCTTTTATTTCACACAATTCTAAACCAACTCGCGCGGAAGCATTGGAGTATTATAGAAGAGTGGCTTCGCATTGGGAACTAGAACTNAAGTTATATGAATCNATAGAAAGTATAAGAAAANATGGAGNTAGATTTAAANTTAAAACAACAAAGGGAAATTATGAATCAAAAANCCTTGTAATAGCAACTGGTTTTTATGATCGNCCTTTTTTACTAAACGTTCCTGGGGAAACACTNTCTAAGGTNAAACACTATTACACGGANCCTCATCCTTACTTTGACATGGATCTTGTAATAGTTGGANCTGCAAACTCTGCTGTTGATGCGGCTCTAGAAACCTATAGAAAAGGTGCTAAAAGTGTTACTATGATAATTCGTGAAAAAGAAATTGGAACGAATGTGAAATACTGGGTCCGCCCGGATATTATTAACCGTATAGAAGAAGGCAGCATTAAAGCTTATTTTAATGCAAATATTACTAATATTGAAGATGATTTNGTTNATTTCAANGACCNNAGNGGAGAACATTCTNTAAAAAATGATTTTGTTTTGGCAATGACCGGTTATGAACCAAACTTCAAAATGNTAGAAAATCTAGGNATAAGCTTTCACAATGATNAATTTAAAACTCCTAAATACAATACTGAAACCATGGAGTCNGATTCTAANGGAATATATNTAGCNGGNGTAGTATGTGGTGGTTACAAAACAAATAAATGGTTTATAGAAAANTCTAGAGAACACGCNTCCATTATAATGGGNTCNATAGCTTCTNGTTCTTANTTGAAATCTGATTGATTCTACAAAATGACTTTATATTAAAAAATGTTTATTNCTCTATTTAGTNTTTTGATAGTCATATTATGGATNNTNTTAGGNACNTCNCGTGTCAAACTTCATCCCTTTTTAGTTCTCTTAATTGCTNCNTTAATCTTAGGNTTTTTNTTAAANATTCCNACTATTGAAAATTTAANNCTTATACANNAAGGAGTAGGNAAAATATTTCAAAAAATAGGNNTGCTTATTCTTTTTGGAACANTAATTGGTGTTGCATTAGAAAAATCTANAGGGACTTTATCTATTGCTCANGGNGTTCTTAAATATTTAAATCGTTTGCCNNTACCTTACATNGTAAGTTTCATTGGTTATTTAGTATCAATNCCCGTATTTTGNGATNCNGCTTTTGTTATTCTTTCACATCTNAACAAGTCATTGTCCAAACAAACCAAAACTCCACTTNTAGGTCTTACAGTNTCATTNTCNACAGGATTGTTTGCTCCTCATGTTTTAGTCCCACCNACTCCTGGTCCACTTGCNGCNGCATCAAATCTTCAACTGGAAAGNCTTTTNTTGCTAATTGGAATTGGATCAATTATTGCCTTTCTTTTAATTCTTGTTGGAGCNGCTTATGGCAATTNCCTAATCAAAAAAAACAAATANAAAANTAATTTTGATGAAAATGATATTTCGGATAAAGTAATAAAAGATACGATNCCNNNATTTNCNNAGGCTATNCTTCCTATCTTNGTTCCANTACTATTAATGAGCTTTGGCACATTAGAAAAATTTGTGCCTCTTAAAGGGATGAGTNTTGAATTATTTAAACTAATAACGGANCCTACATTTTCTTTAGCTATTGGAATGATATTTGCCTTTCGATTGTTTGTTACAGAAAGAAAAAAATTAATAAATGCTTCAATAAGTGAAGGTATAAAACAAGCAGCTCCAATACTAATCATNACAGGAATGGGCGGTGCTTTAGGAAATATTCTTCAAACGATTCCAATTCAAAAATTNGCTGAAAATCTTTCGTCCTTNAATGCTTTAGGATTATTTATTCCCTTTGGAATTTCAGCTTTACTAAAAACAGCACAAGGATCCTCAACCGTNGCAATAATTACTACATCTTCAATTTGTTTCCCTTTACTCCCTTTACTAGGTTTTGATAGTGAACTTGGAAAAGTTTGGNTCATAATGGNTTTGGGTGTTGGNTCAATGACTGTTTCTCANGCAAATGATTCATANTTCTGGGTTGTTTCTCAAATGAGCGGTATGGATGTAAAAACAGCNTATAGGNCACATACCGTTGGAACTTTGCTCCAAGGTNTTATTGGNTTTGCTATTATACTTATTGGTTANTTANTCTCTATGTCNCTGAAATTAATCTAATAAGACGAATAAATCAATTCCAGTTTTACTTTTTTATCGATTTGCAGACTGTCTGGATGAGATCCAACTAATACAGTTCCTAAAGGGTTTAATGTAGCGGCCAAAGGATACATTATTTGCTCTAAATCTGAATTATCAAAAGCCTTAATAGCAATTGGGTTTTCAATATCGGCAGTTACTGAAAGTCCTAGATCATAATTTAAAGAATCATTTTTAATAATATTGGAAATATGATTTGTTAAATTAAATTTATAATAGCGATTGCCATTATCATCCATCTCTAAAATACCTCCAAAAATTTCCTTGTTGGAATTAGTCCCAAAATTTGAAACAGATGCATCTACTTTGTAATCACTAAGAGAGGCACCATTATCAAATTTGAATAAATAAAGGCGGAGAGCTGTAAGTTCTTCTGGAGCTGTATTTTGATCTATATAAAAGATTAGATTTGCCTGATTAACCAATAAATTTTCCTCTCTTATATCATCTAGAAGATTATTTAAACCTGGGTTCTCTCCGGAAAAAAGCCTGATCTTACCATGCAGATGGCTACTTTGAATATATAATTTATCAGAAGGCTCGTTGTTGCTTGATGCTTTTAATCGTTGTTCTATAGCGGCATTAAAGCCTGAATTTTTTATAGTATTAATACGAGCCCCACCTAAACGAAAAGTCAACTCTCTTTCTAATTTATCAATTGTGTCATCTAACAAATCATCCAAAGTGCCCTGTGTATTATAATCATCAAATTCATACAAAATTTTTACTTCTGCATTCTGAATATCTAAAAGCATGTATAAATCATCAGAAAAATTTTCGCCTCTAATTATTATTCCCTTCATTTCTTTCTGATAAGAAACATCTCCTAACAAAGCATCTGTTCCTTCCAATTCCAATAGGTTTTCTTGGAAAAAGTTTGTTTCTAGAGGGATTCTAAGACGAGGGGTTAGTCGGGTTTCGACTTGTGTGGTTTCATCGACTTCTGAAGTATCGGGATCATCTTCTTTATAATTGAATCGAAGCTCTTCAAAATCAAGTTTAATCTTACCCTCAAATAGTGTAGCTCCAACAAAGCCCTCTTCGTAATAATCACGATTTGAATAATAAATCTGTGGAGACTCAAAATTATTTTCAGAATCAAGGTTATTAAGATAATAAGTTAGTTCATGGACTTTAAGAGTAAACTCTGTTTCGCGATTACCATAAATAGAATCAATTTCATAAATACGATTTTCACTGTCATAATTTTCGTTATCGTTATCGTTATGGTCTAATATTCCATCTCCATCACTATCTGAACTTAGTGGGTTTAACCCTGATTGAAACTCAACAATATCAGTAAGTTCATCATTATCAGAATTGCTTGAAGGGTCGTTTGGGTCAGCATCTAGGGAATCAATCACTCCGTCATTATCTGAATCATTTGTATTTGAAAAGAAGGGGATTTCTAAATAAACCTGTTTTACAGTTTCATTTTCAGGAATAATGCTTACGTCATTTGGATCAGTTTCGTCCTCAAAGGTCTGCCTTAAATTTCCAAAAAATAAATCAGAACCAATTGAGAGTTGAGCTACAACACTTGCTTCTGATCTTCCAAAAACTGGATGGTTAATCATCCCTAATTGCGCTAAGGGTTGAACATTTGTTTGTACTTGATTTACNCTAGNTTGAAATGTAAAAACTGGAATGTTTTTATTTTTTGTNNTTAAAGTCTGATCCCTNAATAATACCTCACCAATAGGATAAAAATCTTTGTTACAGGATTTTAGAAAAAAGGCGATTACAATACTTGTCAGAAAAAAGGGAGCCTTTGATTTCACAAGTTTTTCTATTAAATTTTATTTGTGTAAAAATCAATATACGATTCATTGTCTAGAGACTGAGAGAAATCCAAATGTGGTTTATTACTATTTTTAATGTTCTTTATTACTATTTCTGGAAGGTTCTCTGAAGCCATTACCACTCCGTCAGAGTGTGTAATCGAAAGATTGGTAAGGGCTTCAAAACTAGCTTTTTTAAGTTCCCCTAAATAATCGTCTTTAATTTTGTCAAAAGTGACTTTTTCATGAATTTTTTTTGAAAGTAAACCATTAAAGTCTTGCTCGTATATTGAATTAACTATTTTACTTTCTTTAAACAAAGGCTCGTCAACGTAAAAAGTTTTTAAGTACAAGGGAAATAATGAAGTAAACCATCCGTGAAGGTGAATAATATCAGGAGACCAATTAAGTTTTTTGACAGTTTCAATTACACCTTTTGTAAAAAAAATCATTCTTTCATCATTGTCTTTAAAAATCTTACCTTGAGTATCATGAAGTAATGCTCTGCGTTTGAAATACTCCTCATTATCNATAAAATAGACCTGCATTCTTTCCTTGGGTATCGAAGCTACCTTTATAATCAGTGGCATATCCATGTCATTAATTACTAAGTTCATACCAGATAGTCTTATAACTTCATGTAATTGATGCCTTCTTTCATTTATTAATCCATAACGAGGCATAAAAATTCGGGTCTGGCCTCCTTTTTCATTAATTGTCTTTGGAATCTGAAACGATTTGATTGCTTGTTCTGTTTGAGGCAAATATGGAACCACCTCTGAGGAAATTATTAATACTCTCTTATCTTTCATGTCATATTTTCCTAAGGGAAAAGTGTCGCAAAAATACAAAAATTAATAGACATATAATTAAAAACTGCCTACTTTAGTAGCTTTAATAAATTGCTAAATGTTAGTATTTAAGGCGTCAGAAGATATTAGAGTTTATTTTAAATCTAGGCGTTCTAGCATTGGTCTTGTACCTACAATGGGCGCTTTGCATCAAGGGCATATCTCTCTGGTTAAAAAAGCATGTAAAGAAAATAAATATGTTGTCGTTAGTATATACATCAATCCTACACAATTTAATGATGATAAAGATTTAGAAAAGTATCCTGTAGATCTAACCAAAGATCAAAAACTTTTATCACCTTATTCAAATCAAATTATTATTTATTCTCCAGAGCACAAAGATTTATATCCAAAAGGCACACAAAGTAATTCGTATAATTTTGGGTCAATTTCTAAATATATGGAGGGAGCTTTTCGTCCTGGACATTTTAATGGAGTTGCTACTGTAGTTGAAGCACTATTTAAAAAAATAAAACCAAATAGGGCTTATTTTGGCGAAAAAGATTTTCAACAGTTCCAAGTAATTAAGGCGTTAAATAAACAAAAAAAATTAGGTGTAAAACTCATTTCTTGTCCCATTGTTAGAGAAAAAGATGGATTAGCAATGAGTTCTAGAAATCAACAACTAACAAGTGAACAAAGAGTTGCAGCCTCTGAAATTTATAAATCACTTCAGATGATAAGTTCAAATCAAATCGAAAAAAATTTTTTCAAAATGAAGCAATTTTTTATTGATCGTGTAGAGCGAACACAAGCATTGAAAGTAGAATATTTTTGCATTGCTTTAGATACTGACTTAATCCCTCGGACAAAATTAGAGAGTAAAAGAAATTATCGAGTTTTTGTAGCTGTTTTAGCAGAAAAAACTAGATTGATTGATACTGTGGAATTAAAAAGAATGGATTACTTTTAGGCATATGTTATTTGAAATACTTATATCTAAGATTCACTTGTTTTTCCAAAGGGAAACGACAATCCAAATTCTATGACCTTTGAAAAAATTCAATTCTTTTCTCAAAGTCTTTATCCCTCTGTCTATAGGTGCTTTTTTTATTTATTTAAGTATAGATATGACATCCTCCGAAGAACGAAAACTCATTTTTAATTATATCAAAAATGCAGATCTTCGCTTTATATCACTTTCAATATTCTTTGGTATTTTAAGCCATCTTTCCAGAGCTTATCGCTGGAAATTTTTGATTTCCCCACTAGGATATCACCCAAGATTTATCAACTCTACTCTTGCTGTTTTGATAGCATATATTGCAAATTTGGGAATCCCCAGATCAGGTGAAATTTTAAGAGCAACTACATTAAGTTCATATGAAAAAATTCCTTTCGAAAAATTATTTGGGACAATTATTGCTGAGCGATTAGTTGATCTTGTTTTACTATTAAGTTTTATTCTAATTGCTCTAATTCTTCAATATGATTTGATTTGGAACATACTAAAAGAAAAACAAATTTCATCTTCTTCATTTATTTTTGTGATTGGAATTCTTTTTATTTTTTCNTTAAGCCTTCTTTTGTTTTTAAAAAAAAGTAATTCATTAATTGCTATTAAAACTAAAAAGTTCCTAAAAGGTTTATTTGAAGGATTTTTAAGTATAAAATCAATGCCTAATAAAGGTGCATTTATTTTTCATACCTTATTTATTTGGATTATGTATATCGCAATGTTTTACGTTATCAAATGGACGGTACCAGAAACAGTAAGCTTAGGGGTGAAAGCTTTATTACCAGCATTCGTTACCGGAGGATTAACTATTTCTGCTACAAATGGTGGTGTTGGGATTTATCCCTTTTCGGTAGCACTCATGTTATCAGCTTTTGGAATCTCGAATGAATCAGGGCTTGCATTTGGATGGATAATGTGGACTTCACAAACCTTAATGATAGTCTTATTTGGCAGTCTTTCTTTTTTTGTGCTACCTTTAGTTAATCGCAAATAAGTAATTCATTTAATTTTTTCATGGCGAAGGTGAAAAAAGCTTTTTTTTGTCAAAATTGTGGAACCCAACACACCCAATGGCAAGGCCAATGTAATGGATGTAAAGAATGGAATAGTTTAGCCGAAGAGCTCATTGCTAAAGAAAACTCTAAAGGATTTGCCCCTGAAGGAATAGCTGAATCTACTCTACCAATAAAGATTGATGATATCAATTTAAATGCTCTCCCAAGAATTAATACTGGGGATGATGAGTTAGATCGTGTTCTAGGTGGTGGTTTAGTTCCTGGTGTAGTTATTCTTTTAGGAGGTGACCCCGGAATAGGAAAGTCTACCTTACTGCTTCAACTCGCTCTGAAAATCAAAAAGAAAGTGCTTTATATTTCGGGAGAAGAAAGTCAACAACAAATTAAATTGCGAGCAAACCGAATGGGTCTTGAAAAAGATAATTGTTATATTCTGTGTGAAACAGAAACTCAAAGTATCTTTTTTCAATTACAAAAGTTAGTCCCACATATACTCATAGTTGATTCAATACAAACCATACACAGCAATCAAATAGAAAGTGGTGCGGGGAGTATTTCCCAAATACGTACAACAGCAGCAGAATTTATAAGATATGCTAAAAACACAAGCATTCCTGTTATTTTAGTAGGGCATATTACTAAGGATGGTANTTTAGCAGGNCCCAAAATCTTAGAACATATGGTAGATACCGTCCTTCAATTTGAAGGGGACAGAAATCATGTTTATCGAATTTTAAGAACTCAAAAAAACCGTTTTGGGGCTACCTCAGAAATCGGAATTTATGAAATGATGGCTCAAGGGCTTCGTCAAATAACCAATCCTAGTGAAGTTTTGATCTCTGAAAAAGAAGTTGCACTAAGCGGTCACGCTATTGCTGCAACTATGGAGGGAATCCGTCCACTAATGATCGAAGTACAGGCACTAGTAAGTACAGCAGTTTATGGTACTCCTCAAAGAAGCAGTACAGGGTTTAATTCTAAACGGCTAAATATGCTTCTTGCCGTTTTAGAAAAAAGAGCAGGATTTGCATTAGGCAGTAAAGATGTATTTATTAATATTACTGGAGGTATAAGCGTTGAAGATCCCGCTCTAGATTTAGCNGTTATTTCAGCCATTTTATCAAGTTANCATGATGTTCCTATTTCTCAAAAAATATGTTTTGCAGCNGAAATTGGNCTATCAGGAGAAATTCGCCCAATTATAAAAGCNGACCAACGAATAANNGAAGCTGAAAAACTNGGTTTTGAAGGTATTGTCCTCTCAAAATACAATAAAATTAGTGGNCTCCAANAAGCTATTGAAATGCAATCTTTCTCNAAAGTAGAAAGCTTANTTAATTTTCTTTTCTAAATCANATTTTTATAAAAAAGGGCCTATCTTGGAGAGTCTAAAACATTTNGCTTATGAAAGAAATTATCTCNAAATTTATTGCAGAAGTTAATGCAAAAAATCAAAATGAACCAGAGTTCATGCAGGCTGTAACAGAAGTTGCAGAGACAGTTATCCCTTACATTGTAAAACANGATATTTATTATGGNCAAAATATTTTACTNAGAATGGCAGAACCAGAACGAGTATTATCCTTTCGTGTNGCTTGGATTGATGATAAAGAAGAAATTCAAGTTAATAGGGGGTACAGNGTACAGATGAACTCTGCTATTGGTCCTTATAAAGGAGGTTTANGGTTTCATCCAAGCGTAAACCTTAGTGTTTTAAAGTTTTTAGCATTTGAACAAACCTTTAAAAATAGTCTTACAACTCTTCCAATGGGAGGGGCTAAAGGAGGCTCTGATTTTGATCCTAAAGGCAGATCAGATACTGAAGTNATGCGCTTTTGTCAAAGTTTTATGACAGAACTTTATAGNCATATTGGACCTAATCGAGATNTNCCNGCAGGAGATATAGGTGTCGGANGTCGTGAAATAGGATATCTCTTNGGACAATATAAGCGTCTTAAAAATGAATTCACTGGAGTCTTGACTGGAAAAGGAGCTTCTTTTGGCGGATCATTAATTCGTCCTGAAGCTACTGGCTACGGAGTNGTTTATTTTACAGAACAAATGCTAAATTATAAAGACAATAGTTTAAATGGTAAAAAAATTACTATTTCAGGTTCTGGAAATGTAGCACAATATGCTACAGAAAAATGTATACAATTAGGNGCAAANGTTCTTACTCTTTCAGATTCNTCNGGTTATATAATGGACCNAGATGGAATAGATGAAGAAAAATTAGCTTTTATTATGGAGCTTAAAAATATAAAAAGAGCCCGTATTGGATCCTACATCGAAAAGTATCCTAAGGCCTCTTTCCATNCTAGAGAAACTCCTTGGAGGGTTGCCTGTGAAATNGCAATTCCGTGTGCAACTCAAAATGAGTTAAATGGAAATGATGCTGAAATATTATTAAAAAATGGTTGTATTTGTGTAGGAGAAGGTGCCAACATGCCTTGTACTCCAGATGCAATAGAATTATTTAAAAAGAATAAAATATTATTTGCGCCAGGAAAAGCTTCTAATGCTGGAGGTGTAGCTGTTTCAGGACTTGAAATGGCTCAAAATTCATTAAGATATAGTTGGACTAGAGAAGAAGTTGACCAACGTTTACAATCCATAATGAAAGACATACATAAATCNTGTGTNTCCTATGGGGGTGAAAAAGGTTATGTCAATTATGTAAANGGAGCTAATATAGCCGGCTTTGTGAAAGTCGCTGATGCAATGCTCGCCCAAGGAGTAGTTTAAGCTTTGAAAGCTAAATTTAATGATACCGTTAGTGCAATTAGTTTAAGTCTTGTAAAGTATGGAGACACCAGCTTAATTGCTAATTGTTACACATTGGAATTCGGTTTGCAGGGCTATATGCTCAAAGGAATTTTATCAAAAGGCAAGAAAAATATTTCCAAATCTTTATTCGAACCTTTAACACTTTTGGAACTTCAAACTTCAAAAAATCTAGAAAATCGTCTAAGTTATATCAAAGAAGCTAAAATTGATTACGCTTTTAATTCAATTCCTTATGATTTGACCAAAAAAGCTTTGNTNTTTTTTATTGCAGAAGTAATTCATCAAGTTGCCCGTGAGGAAAGAGAACCCAATCCTATGCTTTATCATTTTATTAAAAAGAAATTAATATGGCTAGATAAGAATGACACTACGGGTCTATTTCACTTGAAAATGATGCTAGATATTACTCAATTTATAGGTTTTTACCCCAATCTTTTAAATTCTGAAGCTCCTTATTTTGATTTAGAGGCAGGCTGCATGAGTTTTGTCAAACCAAAAGCTTACTTTATAGAGGAGCCATTAAAAAGGTATTGGGTGCTTCTTTTAGGCACGGATTTTGATAAAATTGGAAAAATTAGGATTATAAAAAAACATAAATTAGAACTCCTTAATCACTTAATAACCTATTTCGAATTACATTTACAACAATTTAAATCTCCAAAATCATCAGAAGTATTGAATGAAATTTTTAAAATGTCTTAGTTCATTTTTTTTGCTTTTTCTCTGTTTTTCAATCTTAGGGCAAGAAATAGTTATTGTAGATAATGTTTCTGAACTTCCCTTAGAAGGAGTAGCGCTCTTTAATGAGTCCAAAACGATTGCAACACTTACAAATCAAGAAGGAGTTGCTGACCTTTCAATGTTTTCTATAGGTGAGACTGTCTATATTCAAATTTATGGTTTTGAAACTCGCAGCTTTAGCATAAGTTCACAAAATTTGACTAGTCGTTTTCAATTTGTAATGCAAACCGAAAATCAAGCTTTAGATGAAGTAATACTTTCTGTGGCTAGGAGTGCTTCAAAAAGAAAACAAATTGCAGAAAAAGTGAATATTGTTTCGTCTAAAGATATTTTAACTCAACGGCCCTCATCAGGAGCAGATTTAGTAGGTCTCAGTCCAGGAATTNGAGTTCAAAAATCTCAAGGAGGAGGTGGAAGCCCTGTTATTCGTGGCTTTGAGGCCAATAGATTACTTTTGGTAGTAGATGGTGTAAGACTAAATAATGCTATTTATAGAAGTGGGCACTTNCAAAANGCNATTACAATCCATCCTAACATAATTGAAAGGGTAGAAGTTGTCTTTGGATCATCCTCAGTAGGGTATGGCTCTGACGCATTGGGAGGTGTTATTCATTATTACACTCGTACTCCTCTTCTAAATAGTGAGAAGAAAATTAAAATGGNATTTTCAAGTGATTTTTCGTCTGCAAATCANGCCTCTATTAATTCTATTTCTACAGANGTAAGTTTTAAAAAATGGGCAAGTCTTACTAGTCTAAGTTATTCTGGTTTTGGAGATATTAAAATGGGGANAAATAGAAGACATGGATTTGAAAACTGGGGATTTACTCCCTTTTATTCACTNAATAAAAGAAATACCTTCAGCCCAAAACCCATTGCTAATGAAAATCCGTTAATTCAAAAAAATACAGGNTATGATCAAATTGATTTNCTTCAAAAATTTTTGGTGAAACTCAATGGTCAAAATCAGATATTGGTAAACCTCCAGTATTCAAATTCTTCAGATATTTCTAGATATGACAAATTGGTTGAAGAACGAAATGGTTCGCTCCGATATGCTGAGTGGTATTATGGTCCACAAAAGCGTTTATTACTTTCTTCCCAGCTTAAGCTTTTCCCAGAAAAGAAATACTTGAATTCAGGTAAAATCACTTTTGCATTTCAAAAAATAGAAGAATCTCGTAACAATCGTTTATTTAATAGTTTAACACGTAATACTCAAAGGGAAAAATTAGATGCAGTTAGTCTTAATGGTGATTTTGAGTTTAAACTAAAAGAGAAACATTCTTTCTCCTATGGATTTGAAGGNGTTTATAACGATNTTAGTTCCATTGCATTCCAACAAGATTTGATCCTACAACAGAATGAGATTAAAGGTTATTCACCAATTCTTCCTATTCCTACTCGATATCCTAGTAAAGGAAGTTTTTATGGAAGTTATGCTGCTTACGTAAACTGGATTTGGGATCTTAGCTCAAGATTGACATTCAATGCGGGCATAAGAATTACAAATACTCATTTATATGGTGAATGGAAAGAATACTATAATATTAATGCTCTTTTGTCATACGTAAAACTAGATGCAGAGGCCTTGACAGAAACCCTTGCTCTCACTTTTCGCCCTAATAAAAAAACTCAATGGAATGCTATAATTTCAAATGGTTTTAGAAACCCTAATATTGATGATGTGGGAAAAATAAGAGAGGCTAAAGGGAATTTGATTGTTCCGAATCCAATGGTTTACCCAGAATACGCTTACAATTTTGAATTAGGGCTTACTAAATACCTAAATAAATCTAAAAATTACTTTTCAATTAGAGGTTTTTCAACGCTTATTTCAAGACACATTGGTCGTGACACATATCTAATCTATGCTGATCAGACTACGTCGAATAATAGAACAATTCTCTATAACGGAGAAGAGTTTACTACCCTGGCAAATAATAATCTAGGCAATCGTTATATTATTGGTGCTTCTCTTGACGGTAATTTATCCTTTTCTGAAAGACTATCTTTAAGGGGTGATCTCAATTTTATTGAAGCTTTAAAAAGTGACAGATATGGTCCTTTACCATCAATTTCTCCTGTTTTCGGGAATTTGATNCTNAATTATCAAAAAGANNCTTGGATGGCGAGTTTGCGCTACCAGTTTAGTGACAGAAAAAATCCTGAGGATTACAGTTTGGGNGGCGAGGATCGCTTAGATGAGACCCCTTTAGTNTCAAGANCTAAAGGAATTTACGCCGGAACCCCTGCTTGGTCTGAATTTTCAATAATCTACCAATATCAATGGAATAATNAAATTAATTTTAACNTGGGAGTGGATAACATTTTTGATNTACACTACCGAAGCTTTGCTTCNGGTATATCAGCNCCNGGAAGAAATTTTAAATTGGGNATAANNGTTAAATTTTAGTTTACTATAAATCNAAAAAAAAACCTAAGGTTTAGTGANCCTTATTTTTAATTGAAATTAATTACTTTCACACTTGATTTGGTTAGTAAGTNCTNCAANCTCCTTTGAAGTTATTAAAAGCATAAAAAAGTATTTGAAAGGTGAAATTTAATGAATATAAAGGTCTCGATTTACCCAAAGTAGCAGCTGAAATACTTGCTGATTGGAGACAAAATAAGACCTTTATTCAAAGTGTTGAAAGTAAGGAAGGTCAGCCTAAATTTGTTTTTTATGAAGGCCCTCCTTCTGCAAATGGAATGCCNGGTATTCATCATATTATGGCTCGTGCGATAAAAGATGTCTTCTGTAGATACAAAACNCAAAAAGGTTATCAAGTCCATCGAAAAGCAGGTTGGGATACCCACGGACTTCCAGTAGAATTACTAGTTGAAAAAGAGCTAGGGATAACTAAGGACGCTATCGGTAAAAATATCTCAGTAGAACAATACAATTCTGCATGTAAAAACGCTGTCATGCGTTATACTGATATTTGGAATGAACTTACTGAACGCATAGGATATTGGGTTGATATGAAGGACCCTTATATAACATATACCTCTAAATACATGGAAAGTGTTTGGTGGCTATTAAAGCAAATTTATGATAAAGATTTACTTTATAAAGGATATACGATCCAGCCTTATTCCCCTATGGCAGGAACAGGATTAAGTTCTCATGAACTCAACCAGCCAGGCACCTATAAAGATGTAACTGATACCACAGTAACTGCTCAATTTAAAACATTACAAGAAAGTCTTCCCGAAAAGCTCAAGAGCTCACTTCCTCTTTATATTTTAGCGTGGACCACCACCCCTTGGACTCTTCCTTCCAATACAGCTTTAACTGTTGGAAAAAATATTAACTACGTGGTTGTAAGTACTTTTAACCAATATACATATCGTCCTATACGTGTAATATTAGCAAAAGACCTTTTGCAAAAACAATTTGGTAAAGCATATATACATTCTCAATCTTTAGATNATTACAAGCCAGTAGATAAACAAATCCCATATTTAATTGAAATGGAACTCAAAGGTTCTGAATTATTAGAAATTCGATATGAACAACTTTGGTCTGAATCCCCTTTACCTCTTGAAAATTCAGAAAATGCTTTTCGTGTAATAGCAGGAGATTTTGTCACAATAGAAAATGGTACAGGTATTGTNCATACAGCNCCTACCTTTGGTGCTGATGATGCCAGAGTNNCTAAAGAGGCAACTCCAGAAGTTCCNCCGCTTCTGGTTTTAGATGAAAATGGAAATAAAGTCCCTTTGGTNGATTTNNAAGGGCGTTTCCGTAATGAAGTAGGTCNTNTAGGAAGACGTTATGTCAAGAATGAATATTATCCAGAAGGCAAAAGNCCTGAACGTTCAATAGATGTNGAAATTGCNATTCAATTAAAGGNGGAAAACAAAGCATTTAAGGTTGAAAAACANACTCACTCNTATCCAAATTGTTGGAGAACTGATAAACCGNTTTTATATTATCCCTTAGANTCGTGGTTCATAAAAGTNACAGAAGTAAGAGATCTTATGACAAAACTTAACNANGANATTAATTGGAAACCCAAATCAACTGGAGAAGGACGTTTTGGNAACTGGCTTGCAAATGCAAATGACTGGAATCTTTCCCGTTCCCGCTTTTGGGGAATTCCACTTCCGGTATGGCGTACAGANGATGGATCAGANACNTGTGTAATAGGATCAATTGCAGAATTAAATGACGCAATNGAACTTTCTTTAAGNAAGGGATATATGAAAAAAAATCCCTTTAAAGATTTTAAANCAGGAGATTTTTCTGACGCTAACTATGAACTTGTAGACCTTCACAAAAATATTGTTGACAAAATTGTATTAACAAGTTCTTTTGGAAAACCCATGTTTCGAGAATCAGATTTGATCGATGTTTGGTTTGACTCTGGATCCATGCCTTATGCTCAGTGGCATTATCCTTTTGAAAACAAAGAGCTTATCGATAATGGTGATTGCTTCCCTGCTGATTACATAGCCGAGGGAGTAGACCAGACTCGGGGATGGTTTTATACCCTTCATGCTATTAGTACAATCGTTTTTGGCAAAATTGCCTATAAAAATGTGATTTCTAACGGTCTTGTACTTGATAAAATAGGACAGAAGATGTCAAAACGATTGGGAAATGCTGTAGATCCATTCGAAACTTTGGCCCAGTATGGTCCTGACGCTATTCGCTGGTATATGATTTCTAACTCAAATCCTTGGGATAATCTCAAATTTGATGTTGAAGGAATTGCAGAAGTACAGCGAAAGTTTTTTGGAACCTTATACAATATTTATTCTTTTTTTAGTCTATATGCTAATATTGACAACTTTGATTCTAAAAAAGAGAATTCGATTCCAATTTCTAAAAGGCCAGAACTTGATCAATGGATTCTTTCTGAATTAAATAGTTTAATACTTAATGTAGATGCCGCTTATGATTATTATGAACCCACAAAAGCAAGTCGAGCTATTTCAGATTTTGTCCAGGAAAAACTAAGCAATTGGTATGTCCGCTTATGTCGTCGTCGCTTCTGGAAAGGTGAATATGGTACTGATAAAATTGCGGCCTATCAAACCCTTTACGAATGTTTAGTAACGATAGCTCAACTGGGGGCACCTATAGCTCCTTTTTATATGGACCGCTTGTATCAAGACTTAATCCTTGGAGCTGGAGTATCTTCAGTCCACCTAAGTGATTTTCCAAAAGCTAATCCAAATTTGATAAATCAAGAATTAGAATTACAAATAAATACAGCAAGAAGTTTGACCTCTTTGGCTCTATCGCTCAGAAAAAAAGAACAAATTAAAGTAAGACAACCTTTGCAGAAAATGATTATTCCTGTAAAAAATAAATTAGAGAAAGTGCGAATAGAGCGTGTAATTGAACAATTAAAAAATGAAATTAACATTAAAGAGGTTGAACTTCTAGACGATGCAAATGCTCTACTAGTAAAGGACATACGTCCCAACTTCAAAATTCTTGGCCCTCGTTTCGGCAAAGATCTTAAATCAGTAGTTCGGCTTATCTCCGAACTTAGTATAGATCAAATCAATTTTTTGGAAGAAAAAGGACAGCTTAAAGTTNAACTCAATGAAAAAAATATTACTTTAGAAAGCTCGGATGTTGAAATCTTTTTTAAAGATATTGAAGGATGGCAGGTAGCACAAGGCTCAGGAATGACAGTAGCACTAGACATGACTTTAAATTCATATTTAAAAAAAGAGGGNGTTGCTAGAGAACTGGTCAATAGAATTCAAAACCATAGAAAAGACAGTGGTCTTGATGTTACCGATAAAATTAATATTTTCTTAAAAAAAGAGTCGCGATTAGAAGTGGCAGTTTCTGAAAATTTAAACTATATTTTATCTGAAACACTAGCTAAAAGCCTTCATTTTAAATCCGAAATAGTTGAAGGAACACTTCTTGAATTTGACAACATTAAAACTGAAATTCGAATTAAAAAAATATTGAAATGAGCCAAAAAACAAGATATACAGACACAGAGCTCAAAGAGTTCAAATCACTAATTGAGGAAAAAATTGAGAAAGCTAAATCCGATCTTAAACTTTTAAAAAGTGCTTATATGAATGATGGAAATAATGGAACCGAAGACACAGCGCCAACCTTTAAAGCATTTGAAGAAGGTTCAGAAACTATGTCTAAAGAGGCTAATACTCAACTTGCAATTCGTCAAGAAAAATTCATTCGCGATCTAAAAAATGCTTTAATCCGTATAGAAAATAAAACCTATGGCATTTGCCGTATTACTGGAAATTTAATTAATAAAAAACGTTTGTTTTTGGTTCCTCATGCTACGTTGAGTATAGAGGCAAAAAATATGCAGAAATAAGCTTAAAAAAGTTCTGAGTGCAAAATAAAAAATATTTTAGCCTGGCCTGGGCTATAGGAATAGTCTTGACTATTTTAATATTGGATCAGGGTACTAAGGTTTACATAAAACTTAACTATCCTCTTTCGGGTTATGGTGTACCCCCTATAGTTGACTGGGGTTTTTTTAAAATACTTTTTGTTGAAAATAAAGGAATGGCAATGGGAACAAAGCTAAACGACTTTATACCATTTATTTCTGAAGATACAGCAAAACTGATACTTTCCTTATTTCGAATTGTTGCTATTTTTGGTCTAGGATACTGGCTTTGGGACACTATTAAGAAGCAAAGTGGAGCACTCCTAAATTGGTCTCTAGCACTTATTTTTGCAGGAGCATTAGGTAATATAATAGATTCTATTTTTTATGGATTTATATTTACCGACAGNTATGGAAAAGTTGCTGAAATATTTCCNGAAAAAGGCTATGCATCNCTTTTTTATGGACACGTAGTGGACATGCTTCAATTTCCATTGGTAGAATGGACTTGGCCTTCATGGATGCCTTGGGTTGGAGGAGATAACTACTTNTTTTTTCAATATATTTTTAATATTGCCGATACTTCTATCAGCACAGGGGTTGGAATTTTAATTTTTTTTAACAAAAAGATTTTCCCTAAGCCTAAAACTTNACCTAATTNANNANNNNAACTTTTAAGGTAATTTGAAATAAGTCCNNAACTTAATATTTTTTAATATTAGTAGTAACCNTTAGATAAAANTTNNNAGGAAAAATTTAATGTCTCTTTNGGGCTGACACAATAATCTAAGGGAATATCTTCTGTACGAACCCCATCNATTTGATCTACGGCTTNAAAAAAAGAAAGCCCTACCTTAATTGCTTCTGATTTACAGTTTGCTAAAAAAGNATCATAAAAACCTTTCCCATAGCCNACACGATATCCCNTTTTATCATATCCNAGTAATGGAATGAATATAACATCTAGCTGTTTTGGCTTTATTAAAATTCCTTTATCGGGTTCAGGTATTCCCCAAGAATTGATCTGTATTTTTGTGCTATCTGTTAATAAAATATGTTCTAATTTATTTCCTTTAATCTTAGGTAAAATTACATGTTTATCTCTCCCTTGGAGTAAAGTTAAAATGAGTGAAGTGTCAATTTCGGCTTTTGACTTAATTGGCAGAAAAAGATGAAAGTACTGNAAATCCCANATTGGTAATTTCAAACAATTATTTGCAATANCAAAACTCTTTTGTTCATGTTCTGTAATTCTTAATGCAAGACGTTTTTCTAAAAAAAATCTCCTCAAATTTTCTTTTGAATTTTTATTATACATGAAATGAAGTTATAATTATTTATAGACCCAAAGAAAATCAATATTTTCGTTTTGTGAAATCAGATAGGATTGAAATACAAATAAAAAGTTTGCCTGAGGTTCCAGGAGTTTACCAATATTTTGATAAAAACAATACCATTATATATATAGGTAAAGCAAAAAACATTAAAAACCGTGTAGCATCTTACTTCAATAAAATTTTAGACGATCATAAAACNAAAGTCCTTGTCAAAAATATTTTCCGGATTGAACATATAGTTGTTGATTCTGAAATAGATGCTTTACTATTAGAAAATAATCTTATAAAAAAACACAAGCCTAGATATAATATTTTATTAAAGGATGACAAAACATATCCATGGATTTGTTTAGAAAAAAAACCTAAACCCAAAATTTATATTACTAGAACACCCNAAAAAAAAAATGTTGAGTATTTTGGACCATTTACAAGTGTTAAACATCTAAAAATTCTTCTTCGTTTAATTAAAGAAATCTATCCTTTTTTAAACCATGAATTAAATCACTTGTTAAAAATTAATTCCACNAAACATTCAATATCATTATTTAAAAAAAATGAAGTTTCAATTAAGCACCTTATAAAGGGTAATTTTGGTTTTTGCATAAACCATTTCAAAAAAGAAATGAAAATTCTCTCGGATAATTTAAAGTTTGAAGAAGCAAATATTTTAAAAAATAAAATTAATTCACTTAAAAATTATCAAGCAAAATCTATTGTTGTAAATACCAAAATAAAGCACGCAGATGTATTTTCTATTTTTTCAGATGAAAGCTATGGTTATATAAACTACTTAGAAATATCTCATGGAGCTATTGTTAGATCACATACTTTAGAGATAAAGAAAAGACTTGAAGAAACTGATGTGATTCTATTACAACTTGGAATCATAGAAATTAGACAACTATTTTCAAGCAAAACAAAAATAGTGTTTCTTTCTAAAAAAGTTTCTCTAGGAGAGGAGGTAAGTGTTTTCGTCCCAAAACAAGGTGATAAAAAGAAACTAGTGGAACTCTCACTTCGAAATGCTAAATATTTCAGAATGGAGCGATTCAAACAACTGAAAATTATGGACCCAGATCACCATACAAAAAGGATCATGAGTCAGATGAAAAATGACTTAAGTTTACCCGCGGAACCAGTTCATATAGAATGTTTTGACAACTCCAATATTCAGGGGACAAATCCTGTTGCGGCATGTGTGGTTTTTAGAAATGGAAAACCCAGTAAAACAGAATACCGCCATTATAACATAAAAACAGTNAAAGGTCCAGATGATTATGCCTCTATGGAAGAAGTTGTCTTTAGACGATACAAACGTCTTTTAGAAGATGATACTTCTCTTCCGCAACTAATTATTATTGATGGAGGAAAAGGCCAACTATCGTCAGCTTTNAAAAGTTTAGATGTCTTGGGATTACATGGAAAAATATCAATTTTAGCTATTGCAAAACGCTTGGAAGAAATCTATTTCCCGAATGATAGTATTCCTTTATATTTAGAAAAAAAATCTGAAACATTAAAAATCCTCAAACGTGCTAGAGATGAAGCACATCGATTTGGAATCAATTTTCATAGAAAAAAAAGGAATAAAAGCACTCTTAATTCAAAACTAGACAGCATTTTAGGAATAGGGCCAGCAACTAAAGAAAAACTATTAAATAAATTAAAGTCTGTTAAAAGAATTAAACAGGCTTCTGAAGAAGAAATCATATCACTTTTAGGGGAAAAAACAGGGAAAAAAATCTTTAATTCTCTTAAAAAACAATAAGTATTTATCACTTTATAAATATTTTTATTGTCATCACCAATATAGGGATTTACTATATTTGAGGCATGATAAGATTTGTTATATTAATTCTTATTCTAAATGTTCATAAGGGTTTTGGACAAGAAGATATTGGAACTTCCTCGCCAGTTATACAATCCTTTAAAGAAGGGGAATGGTTTCAACTAAGGCTTCACTATGGCCCTTTCAATGCTAGTTATGCTAGTTTTTCATTAGAGCGAGATACCCTAAAAGGCAATCCTGTTTTTCATGCGAGAGGATTTGGAGAAACAACGGGCCTAGCTCGCTGGTTTTTCAAAGTAGAAGATTATTACGAAAGTTTTTTTGACGAAAAATCTATTCAGCCCTACAAGTTTATTCGAAATATAAATGAAGGGGGATACACCAAAAATATTGAAATTGATTTTTACCATGAGAAAAGGACAGCACTTGTGAACAATAAAAAAAAGAACGAACTAAATGAATTTTCTATCGAAAGTGGGGTTCAAGATTTAATGTCCTGTTTTTATTATTTAAGAAATTTTTATCCAAAAGATGGTGTAAAAATAAATGAAAGCTTCAATATAAATATGTTCTTTGATAATGAAAACTATGTTTTTAAGCTAAAATATCTGGGGAAGGAAATAATCAACTCAAAGTTTGGGAAAATTAAATGCATGAAGTTTCGGCCCTTTGTTCAATCTGGAAGAGTNTTTGAGGAACAAGAGAGTATAACTCTATGGGTATCAGACGATAACAACAGACTCCCCATAAGACTGCAAGCCGATATTTTGGTAGGTTCAATAAAAGCAGATTTAGAAAACTTCAAGAATCTAAGGCACCCCTTTAAAATTGTTGTTCAATAGTTTTAAAAAAANAGAATAACTTTTTAATTCAGGACTTAAAAAAACCAAATAAGTTTCGAACTTTGTGAAAAGATTTAAAATGTACCGGGTTTTAANGTTTTTCTTTTTACTGCTTCACCTGGGTTGTAAAGATACATCAAGCCCATTTATTGAGGAAACTCCCAAATTAATTGAAGAAGTTATTCCAAATCTATTTTATGGAATTGACTTAAACAAATATGACGTAGATACTCAAAAAATTAGAAGGGGTGATACTTTTGGGAAAATTTTAGAAGACAAGGGCATTGATTATCCTGATGTATATAAAATTCTCCAAGCCATAAAAGGGAAAGTAAGTATTCGTAAACTGACCATCGGAAAACCGTACAGTATTTTTTATTCTAAAGATAGTATNTCAACTCCAGAATTTTTTGTTTATCATCCAAGTGCACAATCCTATACACGAATACACTTAANNGATAGTTTATATGGTGAAGAAGTTGTAAAACCTTTGCGCTTAGTAGAGCTAGAAGCCTCCGGAATTATAGAAAGTTCTCTNTATGAAACAATGCAAAACAGCGGAATTAATGAAGATCTTACNTACTATCTCTCTGATATTTATGCTTGGACNATTGACTTTTTCCGTTTNCAAAAAGGGGACCGATTTAAAGTAGTTTACACTGAAAAATTTGTGGATGATTCCATTTCAATAGGTATTGACCGTATCAAAGCAGCTTATTTCGAACACAAAGGNAAACCGCTATANGCCTTTGAATACCTTANTAATTNTGATAAAGGTATAGTTGATTATTTTGATGAAAAAGCAAAGAGCTTGAGACGTGCATTTTTGCAAGGTCCTTTAAAATTCAACCGAATTTCATCTCGTTATAATCTTCGAAGAAGAATTTCTTACTATGGAAACAGGATTAGNCCCCATAAAGGTACTGATTTTGCTGCTTCTGTGGGCACTCCTATTTTAGCTACAGCAAATGGAACTATTGTAAGAGCAAGCTACACTAAAGGGAATGGAAATTATGTGACAATTAAACACAACAATATCTACTCTACCCAATATCTCCACATGAAAAAGAGAAAGGTTCGCGTGGGGCAATTTGTAAAACAAGGAGATGTGATTGGATGGGTTGGAATGACAGGAAATAGTTCAGGCCCTCATGTATGTTATCGTTTTTGGAAAAATGGAAGGCAGGTAGATCCTTTTAAACAAAAACTACCTGATGCAAAACCTATATCCGAAGAATTAAAATCAAAATTTGCAGAATACATTGTCCCATATAAAACTAAATTAGACTGTATAGGTTTTGAAATTCAATCTAAAAACGAAGTCGCCAAAAATAATTCTAAATCACATGCAAAAGATACTTCCTAATAACACTTTGTCAAAATTCTATCCTTGGAATGCACTTGTTGACCATCAAAAAAGAATAGCAACAACAAGTATCAAAGATCACTTTAAAAAAGAACCCAATCGTTTGGAGTACACTTGGCTTGAATGGGAAGACTTTAGAGTAGATGTATCAAAAAATAGAATTGACAAAACAGGTTTTGAACTCCTATTAAAACTAGCAGATAAGTCGGGACTAAAAGCTGCTATTGAAGCTCAATTTACAGGGCAGAAAATTAACGTAACTGAAAACCGAGCAGTTTTACATACGGCATTAAGGGCTCTAGAAAATTCACCTATTTATGTTGAGGATACTAATGTGATTCCAGAAGTGAGAAAAGCCCAAGAAAAAATGTATACATTTTGTGAGAAAGTGATCTGTGGAGATTGGAAGGGACATACAGGAAAATCAATTACTCATATTGTTAATATTGGAATTGGAGGGTCTGATCTNGGCCCAGCAATGGTGGTTGAAGCTTTGGCACATTATCAAAATCATTTAGATGTACGTTTTGTTTCAAATATAGAAGGAGATCATCACGAAGAAGTTCTAAAAGGAGTACCTCCGGAAACGACTCTTTTTGTGATTGTATCAAAAAGCTTTACTACACAAGAAACACTTATTAATGCATACAGTATTCGTGATTGGTTTTTAATGCTCGCGCCTGAAAATGCAGTATCAAAGCACTTTATCGCGGTCTCTTCAAATACTGAAAAAACCAATGATTTTGGAATCAATCAAGAGAATACTTTCCCAATGAATGAATGGGTAGGAGGACGATTTTCATTGTGGAGTACTGTAGGATTGAGTATTTGTTTAGCAGTGGGNCCTGAACATTATAAAGGACTCCTTCAAGGAGCTGGGAAAATGGATTTGCATTTTCGAAAAACTTCATTTGAAAAAAATATTCCTGTGGTACTTGCTTTATTAAGCATTTGGTACAACAACTTTTGGCACTCGGAGACCGAGGCTATTATTCCCTACACTCAATATTTAAGAAATCTTCCNGCATACCTACAACAAGGNATAATGGANAGNAATGGGAAANGTNTAGGTCGTGATGGTAATCCTANAAACNATCAAACAGGAACNATAATTTGGGGTGCATCAGGGACCAATGCACAACATGCTTTTTTTCAATTANTNCATCAAGGCACTAAACTTATCCCNGCAGATTTTATTGCATTTAAAAAGTCTCTTAAAGGCAATACNCACCACCAAAATAAATTATTATCAAATTTTGTTGCCCAAACAGAGGCATTGATGAATGGGAAAACCAAGACACAGGTCAAAAAAGAACTAGACGCTATTGGTCTAAGTCCTTTAGAACAAGAAAAGATTATCCCATTTAAAGTATTTGAGGGNAATAAACCCTCTAATACCATTCTAATTGATAAACTTACACCTGNTTCTTTGGGTGGATTGATTGCNCTTTACGAACATAAAATCTTTGTTCAAGGTATTATTTGGAATATTTTTAGTTATGACCAATGGGGAGTTGAATTAGGAAAGCAATTAGCCNAAAAAATTATGGATGATATAGAAGGTAAAACAAATTATTCTCATGATCCGTCAACCTCAAAAATATTAAGCTTAATTAAAACTAGTTAAAAGTTATTNTATTGAAAGATNNGANTTTAAAAAACTTTAAAAAAAGAACCATNGCAAAGAGTATCTGATTATACTAGAGTTAATTATTTTTGGTTTTTCTGGGCCTAGATTGTAAGAANAANTATTTATGAAAACNTAANCCCAGNGTCTGGAGTTTCTATNAATTAAATTTTAAATCTTTTACCTTAAGTTGTAAACTTACCACTCCATTATATTCATTTTCTTCAAGCNTATATAANAAAGAAAAAGANTTTGTTTTNTTTANTTCAGATAGCAAATGACCCAATCCAAATCCNATTCCAGATAAACGGATTCCACTAGGATCNGAAACATCNAATCCTANGTGGNTTTTGTCATTTCCTACAACTCGNCAGCCTCCCATATCNTTGCAATTATGAGTGACGAAAACAGGNCGCATATTTTTAGGGCCAAAAGGAGCCATNTGATTAATTATCCTTAGCAACTTTGAANTTATATCAACAAAACTAATATCCATATCATAAGNAATAGAAGGTTCTNTTTGTTCGGGTAAAATATGGTCTTTTACATAAGATTCAAATGACTCTTTAAANNCTTTTAATTTTTCNGGATTTANTGTCAACCCNGCAGCATATTTGTGCCCTCCAAACTGNATCATGGNATTTTTGCAAGCTTCCATTGCTTTGTANATATCAAAGTNAGAAATGGAACGTGCCGAGCCCGCAAGAACTTTATTTGACTTTGTTAAAACAACAGTAGGGCGATANTATTTTTCAATTAGTCTNGAGGCAACTATTCCTATAACTCCTTTATGCCATGATGGATGATAAACCACAGTACTACTGTTTTTTATGTCTTCTTCCAATTCAATTTGTTGTAAAGCCTCTTTTGTAATCCTTTCTTCAGTACTTCTTCGTTCTGTATTAAAAAACTCTATGGCCCTTGCTATTGGAAGCGCTGATTTTTTATCAATGCTCATCATTAATTCTACAGCATTTATCCCTTGATCCATTCTTCCTGCAGCATTGATCCTAGGTGCGAGGACAAAGACTAAATCCGAAACTCGTAAAGGTCTTTTGAGTTCTTTAATCAAAACTTGAAAGCCAATTCGTGGCTTTTGTTCCAAATGTTTTAACCCAAAAAACATAAGGGTTCTGTTTTCTCCTACCAATGGAACTATATCAGCTGCAATGGCTGTAGCTACCAAGTCCAGATAAGTTAATAATTCCGATTCAGGAAGATTGAGTTGTATTTGTATTGCTTGAATTAATTTGAAGCCTATGCCACATCCACAAAGATCTTTGAAGGGGTAAGTGCAGTCTGAACGCTTAGGATCTAAAACAGCAATAGCGTTAGGTATTTCTTCTCCGGGTAAATGATGATCACAAATTATAAAATCAATCCCTAAAGACTTAGCGTAAGCAACTTGTTCAGTTGCTTTGATTCCACAATCTAAGGCAATAATTAAAGTTATCCCTTCAGTTTTTGCAACTTCGATTCCCTTTTTTGAAATCCCATATCCTTCGGAATAACGATCGGGGATATAAGTATTCAAATGGGAAATTTTGTTTTTGAGATAAGAAGCAACAAGTGCAACAGAAGTAGTCCCGTCAACATCATAATCTCCGAAGACCATAACACCCTCTTTACCTTCAATAGCCTCTTGAATTCGGTTTACCGCAATGATCATATCTTGCATCTGAAACGGATCGTAAAGGTGCGACAAATCTGGACGAAAAAATCNTTTTGCAGCCTCAAAATCTTCAATACCGCGTTGTGCTAAAAGTGTTGCTACAGTTTTTGGAACTGCAAGAATATCNGAAAGNANTTCAATTTTTTTAATCGCTGGATNTGGNATTTTATTCCATTTCATAAAGCTATTTTTTTATTCCTTCTACTACTAAAACAAATTCCCCTTTTGGNATATTCTCTTCAAAAAATNCTTTGGCNTCCTGAATCGTTCCTCTAAATGTACTTTCATAAAGNTTNGAGATTTCTCTAACAACNACAATTTTACGTTNTGATCCAAAAATGGGAATCATTTGATAGAGTAACTTTAAGAGTTTATGTGGAGATTCATACAACACGATTGTTTTTGACTCTAAAGACATCTCCTCCAAGCGACCTTTTCTTCCTTTTTTTGGGGGTAAAAAGCCTTCAAAAATAAACCTTTCACAAGGTATTCCACTTTGAACTAAGGCAGGTATTAAAGCAGTTGGCCCAGGTAAACATTTAACGTGAACACCAACTTCTAATGCATTTCGAACTAATAAAAATCCTGGATCTGAGACTCCCGGTGTTCCAGCATCAGAAATTACAGCAAGGTTCTTCCCTTGTTTTAAGTTTTCTATTATTTGATGCACTTTTTTATGTTCGTTGTACATATGAAAACTTTCTATTGGAGTAACTATATCGTAGTGTTTTAATAATTTTATACTAACACGCGTATCTTCAACTAATATTAGATCTACCTCTTTTAACAAACGTATCGCTCTAAGAGTAATATCTTCCAAATTACCAATAGGTGTAGGAATTAAATAAAGCATCTGCGTAGATTTGTATTTCTTTGCTTACNAAAAACTTCAGCCTTTAAAGTTTTTCCTTAAAATTGACAAAAAGCGTTTGACTATTTCTTCTTTACCTTCCCAGTTACCNTATTCTATTTGTACTTGTNTGATAATGAAATGGGAAACTTCAGTCCATGACTCAAATGTTATAATCTGAGCTAAGACCCGTTCGTAGTTTTTTATATCGCCGTCAAAAAGATCTTTTATAAATGCCAATCGATCATTTAGATCAATACTTAAGATGTTAGCAAACTTATCATTGAGGTTTTTTCGGTCTTCGGTAAAGGCTGTTTTTGGCTCAGCTTGTTCCCTTTTGCTCTCATTTGATTTGGCAATAAATGTTGGGGTTTCTTCCACTGTTTCAAAAAGTTTTTCATAGGTCTCAGGTT
Source organism: Flavobacteriaceae bacterium (assembly GCA_002714815.1). Lineage (GTDB taxonomy): Bacteria > Bacteroidota > Bacteroidia > Flavobacteriales > Flavobacteriaceae > MS024-2A. The sequence continues at coordinate 112,904 of PAYI01000005.1, forward strand.
CAGGCATTTCAGTAACCATGTTTTTTATNGTTTCCATCATAGGTGCCACTTCCATGTTTTCCTCTTTTACCCCTTCTTTCTTTGGGCTCCCAGTAAGAGATTCAATTACTTCAGTCAGCTGNTTCTGTTGGTGTTTCCAAAGATTTTGGTCAAGGTCCTCTTGTTCCAAAAGAATTTTTTGAAAAATAGAGAGTTCATATAGCTTTTGTATCGCTTTATGAGTTTCCTCTTCATCCCAATTTGCATGCCCGTCAATCACCATTTTAGCCCATTGAATCAGTGCAATTTTTGTTTTTTCTGTCATTGATTTAAAAGCTTCAACCNGTTCAAATTTAATACCTTTGTNTAATAGGTTANGGACAATAACCTATTTTCATCTTGAAAATTACAAAATGTTTTTAGAAAACACTGCAAANAGAAAGGAACAATTTGGCTGGATAGAAGTCATCTGTGGCTCTATGTTTTCAGGTAAAACAGAAGAGTTAATNCGTAGGTTACGTAGAGCCCAGTTTGCAAAACAAAAAATTGAGATTTTTAAACCTTCTGTAGATATGCGCTATGACTCAGAGCTTGTGACTTCTCATGACGAGAACCAAATGGATTCAATACCTGTTCGATCTGCCATAAACATTCCAATTTTAGCTAAAAGTTGTGATGTTATTGGAATTGATGAAGCTCAGTTTTTTGATTATGAAATCGTCCACGTTTGCAATGATTTAGCTAATAATGGTTTGCGTGTTATTGTTGCAGGCTTGGATATGGACTATCAAGGGAATCCTTTTGGCCCCATGCCTGCCTTAATGGCTACCGCAGAATATGTCACTAAAGTCCATGCTGTGTGTGCTCGAACTGGAAATTTAGCAAATCATAGCTTCCGAACTTCATCAAATCAATCTCTTATCCATCTTGGTGAAAAAGAAAACTATGAACCGCTTTCAAGAGGTGCATTTCAAAAAGCACTTCGCAAACAAAAAAAAAATAAAGACTCTTAACCCTTGAATAAAGTCCATATTTATTTATCAAATTTAGAGTACAACTATAAATTTCTGCGAAGTTTTTTAAAACCAAATACTGCTCTATTCGCAGTAGTTAAAGCTGGTGGCTATGGAAGTGAAATGATTAAAATTGCAAAACACTTGGAGGTATTAGGTGCAGATTATCTTGCCGTTGCATATGCAGAAGAAGGTAAAATACTTCGAAAAGAAGGAATTGAAACTCCTATTCTTGTTTTTTACCCACAAATAGAATGTTTAGAAACCATTTTAGAAGTCCGTTTAGAGCCTAGTATCTACAGCACTAACCTTTTTAGCAAATTCAAAAAGCTTCTTGAAGACAAAGGAGAAAAGTACTATCCCATCCATATTAAATANAATACGGGTTTAAACCGTGTAGGGTTTGCTCCTGATGAATTTGATTGGGTTATGAGGCAACTTCAGGGTAATATATTTGAACTAAAGAGTGTATATTCTCATCTTGCAGCNTCAGAGGCNGCTAAAGAAACTNCTCTTAATATAGATCAGATAAAAGCTTTTTTGGCACTAAAAAAACAACATCAAGACTATTCAAATGCAAGTCCAAAGTTTCATCTACTAAACAGCTCTGGGATTTTCAACTATCCTGAACACCAATTTGATGCAGTGCGGAGTGGTATAGCACTCCATGGTTTTGCCAATAACTATAAATGGGACAAACACCTCAAGCCAGTAGCTGAATTAATATCAACAATCAGTCAAATTCATGTTGTAAAAAAGGGTGATTATGTTGGTTATAATTTCGGTTGGAAAGCTCCAAAAGAATCTAAAATAGCAACTCTCCCTATAGGACATGCTGATGGTATTGGGCGACATTTTGGAAATCAAGTAGGAAGTGTTTTTCTAAAGGGAAATCACGTGCCAATTGTCGGAAATGTATGTATGGATATGCTGATGATTGATGTAACAGGAATTTCTTGTACGGAAGGAGATACTGTTCAATTTTTTGGATGTAATTATTCAGTTGCAGGCTTAGCTGAAAAAGGAGGAACAATAAGTTATGAGTTACTTTCCTCAATTGGCCCTAGAGTAGCAAGAGTAATTCATTCATAAAACAAGATTTTGTTGTAAATATAACATACGTTTATATTTTGGTATATTTTTACTTGGGATTTGCCTGATTATCATTAAGTTTTAATTTTGCGAAAAACAATTAAGACATGAAACTTGCAATTGTAGGTGCCACAGGTATGGTAGGTAAAGTTATGTTAGAGGTTCTATCAGAAAGAAAACTTCCTTTTAGTGAAGTATTGTTAGTTGCCTCAGAAAAATCCGTAGGAAAAGAAATACAATTTGAAGGTAAATCACACATAGTTATTGGGTTAAAGACTGCTGTTGAAGCTAAACCTGATATTGCGCTTTTTTCAGCAGGGGGAAATACTTCTTTAGAATGGGCCCCAAAATTTGCTGCGTTAGGAACTATAGTTATTGATAATTCCTCAGCGTGGCGGATGAAAAAAGATAAAAAACTTATTATCCCAGAGATTAATGCCAATCAAATAACACCTGAGGATAAAATTATTGCTAATCCCAACTGTTCTACCATCCAAATGATTATGGCTATAGCTCCATTACATAAAGCCTTTGATATAAAACGCTTAGTTATTTCAACTTATCAATCAATTACTGGAACTGGAGTTAAAGCACTAAAACAGTTAAAAAATGAAATGAAAGGCAAATCTGGAGAAAAGGCTTATCCTCATCCTATTCACAAAAACGCGCTCCCCCACTGTGACATCTTTTTGGAAAACGATTATACCAAAGAAGAAATGAAACTGGTCCACGAAACTCATAAAATTTTAGGCGACTCTACAATTGGGATCACTGCAACAGCTATTCGTATCCCTGTTGTTGGAGGACATAGTGAGTCTGTTAATATAGAATTTGAAAAGGATTATGAAGTAAAGCAAGTAAGATCGCTCCTAAAACAAACTCCTGGAGTTGAAGTAATAGATAATCCTGAAAAAAATTACTATCCTATGCCAATAAATGCTCAAGGAAAAGATGCTGTTTTTGTGGGTCGTATCCGGAGGGATGACTCCATCACAAATGGTTTAAATCTTTGGATTGTATCTGATAATTTGAGAAAAGGAGCAGCGACCAACACAATTCAAATTGCAGAATATCTGATACAGAACAACTTAGTTTAAGATTTATAAAAAATTCAGACTATTATANGATGATTTTTAATNGATTTAGTTAAAAATTTATAAATTTGCCNNTCAATNGTGGACGAATGGAGGTTTTTAANGAATTTACTCTCCCCTTTGTGGGATTGAAATACGGNAAACATAACTTTTCATTTGNAATTGANAATAAGTTCTTCNAACATTTTGAGTTTACTGATTTTAATGATACAGAANTAGNNGGAAAATTGGTTTTAGATAAAAAACCNTCATTTTTAGAATTGCATTTCGCTGTTCANGGAAAAGCTTCTCTTTCTTGTGATGTATCCATGGAATGGTTTGANCANAAGATTGACACTGAATTTGATCTCATTGTTAAATTTGGCACTTCATCTGAAAATGATCCCGATGAAATATTAGTGATCCCTGAAGGAAGCTATCAAATTAATGTGGCACAACATTTTTATGAAATGATTGTTTTATCACTNCCNNATAAAAGAGTCCATCCTGGTATNAAAGACGGTACGTTACANAGTGATATTTTAAACAAACTNANAGAGTTAGAACCTAAAGGAAAAAAATTAAATGGNAAAAAAGACCCTCGTTGGCATAAATTAAAAGACCTCTTATAGAGCTTAAAATTNNTATCATGGCACATCCTAAAAGAAAAATATCTAAAACAAGAAGAGACAAAAGACGCACTCACTATAAAGCTACGGAACNACAGATTGCTACTTGTTCAAAAACAGGGGAAGCACATTTATACCATCGTGCTCACTGGCATGAAGGTAAACTNTATTANCGNGGCAAAGTCCTTATTGATAGCACCGAAGTAGCGAAAGCTTAATCAAAAGTATTGCACGTATTTTGCCATATGATTATTGAAAAGGCTTTTTTATTGTATTTATTTTGATTGCATTAAAAAACCATTATCTTCACCTATAATTTTGCTGAAAAAGCAGAAACTTAAATGAACATAGAGGGAAAAAAAATTCTCAAATCAGCAACCACTGCTGTGGAAGGATACACACCTGTAAAAACCCTTTCTAATAATAAATTAGAGAGAGTGGTAAATGCTAGTTATAAATGGATAAAAACTAGAAAAGAAATANAGGGGCCTCCTGAAATGTCTGATGAGCCTAAATTAACTTATNATTTTNACATAAAATCAACTAGAATTTCTTTTGTTAAAAAAATTATAGATGCTCCTTCAGAAACTATGGCCCCACTNTCTGATAAATTGCCAATAAATATTGAAAATTGCGAAAATAAAACTTTAGCNANCTCATCGCGATTAATTAAAGATTACGAAAATTATTTGGNAAAAAGAAAACAGGCTTGTTTTTGNACCTTTTTTTGTAGCTCTTNCTGGAGCAATCCAAACATTACCTAGGCTTATCAAATGAAAATCAATAAATATGGATATTAAAGAAATTCAAAATCTCATCAAATTCGTAGCTAAATCAGGAGCTCAAGAAGTTAAACTAGAAATGGAAGATGTAAAAATCACTATTAAAACAGGCTCAGGCCCAGCTCAAATTGAATCCCATGGATTAGTCCAACAATACCATCCCGTTCAAACTCCTTCTTCTATCCCTACACCAGCTCAAACAGCCCCTGAAAACTTAACAGNACCATCTGAAGTTGATAAAAAATCTACNTCTGAAGAAGATCAGCTAATAACTATAAAATCTCCTATCATTGGAACTTTTTATAGAAAATCNGCTCCAGAAAAACCTGCATTTGTCAAAATTGGAGACACTATAAAAGAGGGGGATGTACTTTGTGTAATTGAAGCTATGAAACTATTTAACGAAATTGAATCTGAAGTAAGTGGTACTTTAGTCAAAATTTTAGTAGATGATGCCTCTCCTGTTGAATTTGATCAACCCTTATTTTTGATTAACCCAATCTAACATTTTAGTATGTTTAATAAAATTTTGATTGCAAATCGTGGTGAAATTGCAATGCGAATTATTCGTACTTGTAAAGAAATGGGAATCAAAACGGTTGCAGTTTATTCCAAGGCTGACACAGACAGTCTTCATGTTCGCTTCGCAGATGAAGCTGTTTGTATCGGTCCTGCTCCTAGTAATGAGTCTTATTTAAAAAAGTCAAACATCATAGCTGCTGCAGAAATTACAAATGCAGATGCGATCCATCCTGGTTATGGTTTTTTGTCTGAAAATGCTAAATTTTCAGAAATCTGTGAAGAACACAAAATAAAATTTATCGGAGCTTCACCATTAATGATTGAAAAGATGGGTGACAAAGCTTCTGCTAAAGCGACAATGAAATCAGCTGGAGTACCAACAATACCTGGCTCAGAAGGAATTATAGAAAGTTTTGAAGAGGCAGAAAAAATAGCTTTTGAAATAGGATACCCAATAATGTTGAAAGCTACTGCAGGTGGTGGCGGAAAAGGTATGCGTGCTGTATGGAAACTCGAAAATCTTGAGAAAGCTTGGAATAGCGCAAGACAAGAAGCTGCAGCAGCTTTTGGAAATAATAGCATGTATATTGAAAAACTGATTGAGAAGCCCCGACACATAGAAATCCAAGTAGTTGGTGATTCAACAGGAAAAGCATGTCATCTTTCAGAGCGGGATTGCTCTATACAACGTCGCCATCAAAAACTAACCGAGGAAACTCCCTCTCCATTTATGACTTCAGCATTGCGCAAGAAAATGGGTGAGGCCGCAGTAAAAGCTACCGAATTCATAAAGTACGAAGGTGCTGGAACGATTGAGTTTTTAGTTGACAAGCATAAAAACTTTTACTTTATGGAAATGAATACCCGTATTCAGGTTGAACATCCAATCACCGAACAAGTAATTGATTTTGACCTCATATGTGAACAAATTAAAGTAGCGGCAGGTGAAAAAATCTCAGGGAAAAATTACTTNCCAAAACTACATTCTATAGAATGTCGTATTAATGCTGAAGATCCCTTTAATCAATTCAGACCTAGTCCGGGTGAAATAACAACTATGCACCTGCCCGGAGGGCATGGAATTCGCTTAGACACTCATGTTTACAGTGGCTATGTGATCCCTCCACACTATGATTCTATGATTGCCAAATTGATTACTACAGCTCAAACACGTGAAAGTGCAATACAAAAAATGAAACGTGCCTTAGAAGAATTTATAATTGAAGGAGTTAAAACAACCATACCGTTCCACTTAAAACTGATGAATAATCCTTCATATTTAAAAGGTGACTATACAACAAAGTTCATGGAAAGTTTTGACATGGAAGAATAGTTTAAAACTAGATTTTCAGCTCCCAATAACCAACATCAATCCATCGTTTGAATTTAAACCCTACTTCTTCAAGCTGACCTACTTTTTTAAATCCAAGCTTTTCGTGAAAATNGACACTTTGATCGTTNGGCAAGGNAATTCCAGCTAAAATTNTTCGAAAACCTTNTTTTGTAAGTAATTCAATAAGACGTTTATAAAGCGCCGTTCCTATTCCTTTTTTTTGTTGTTGGGGGATAATATAAACGCTACTTTCCACTGTAAAACGGTAGGCTGATCTTGTTTTCCATTTAGTAGAAAAGGCATAGCCTAAAATTNCCCCCTCTTTTTCATAAACCAGCCATTGATGTTTTTTACTGAAATTAATTCTCTCTAAAATTATACGTTCATTTACTTTTTTTTCCTCAAAAGTGATTGTAGAATTTAAGACATAATCATTATATATTAAAGCAATTGCTTCAGCATCTGATTCTCTAGCTTCACGAATCATNTTTTTGTTTAATTATCCCTTTATTTTATTTTTTATTTGCTCAGGTAAAACTTTAAATCCCATGTTATATAAAGTAAACCCAAAAATATCTGAGTACTGTTCAATTCTTTTTGAGACAGGAGTACCAGCACCGTGTCCAGCTTTAGTTTCTACTCGAATTAATATTGGATTACCCCCAGATTGTTTGTCTTGCAATTCTGATGCAAACTTAAATGAATGAGCTGGTACAACACGATCATCGTGATCTGCTGTAGTTATTAATGTAGCCGGAAAAATTATCCCATTTTTTACATTGTGGACTGGCGAATAACTTTTAAGATATTCGAACATTTCTCTTGAATCTTCCGAAGTTCCATAATCATAAGCCCACCCTGCACCAGCTGTAAATTTATGATAACGCAACATATCTAATACACCAACTGCNGGTAATGCAACCTTGAATAGTTCNGGTCGCTGNGTCATTGTNGCCCCTACTANAAGACCACCATTAGANCCTCCTCTAATAGCNAGAAATTCTGGACTTGNTATATTNTTNTCAATNANATANTCNGCNGCAGCAATNAAATCATCAAATACATTNTGTTTNNGAAGTTTNNTNCCTGCTTTNTGCCANNTTTTNCCATATTCACCACCNCCTCTNANATTTGNNACTGCATAAATACCTCCTTGTTCNANCCAAACTGCATTAGCAATACTAAAGGAAGGTGTAATGCTAATATTAAAACCTCCATATCCATAAAGAATTGTTGGATTTTTACCATCNTATTTCACTCCCTTTTTNTGAGTTATAATCATNGGNATTTTGATNCCATCAGNTGANGTATAAAAAATTTGTTNTGAAATANAATNATCTNGATNAAAGTCAATTTTTGGTTTCCAATATTGTTTNGAAATTTTNGTTNTTGTNTTATATGAATATATAACTCCTGGGGAATGATAATTTGTAAANGTNTANTATAATATATNATCATCTTTTTTCCCNTNNNATCCATATGCAGTTCCTGGTCCTGGAAGTTCAATCTCTCCCAANTTATTNCCATCAGNATCNTATTGTATTACTTTTGTAATAACATCAACTATATAACGNGCAAAGAAAANCCCTCCTCCNGTACTNGGATATAGAACATTTTCAGTCTCTNGAATAAAATCNTTCCAATTTTTCTCATTTGGATTTTTTGCATTTACANNAACTACCTTTTGATTNGGAGCNTTACTATTAGTTACAATNAAAAGTTTTTCTCCTNTAGATTCCAAAAGATAACTATCAGTAGTATAATCAGAATCTACATTGACTNTTGAACTGTTTGAAACGCTAATNTCTTTCANAAAACTAATATTCCCAGATGTNGTNCTAGAGGCTGTAATAAAAAGATATTTCCCNTCTTCTGTGACCCTNGCCCCAACATAACGATGTTTTTGTTCAGGTGTCCCTCCATAAACTAATTTATCATCAGACTGTGAAGTTCCTAACTTATGATAATATAATTTATGTTGATCAGTAATTTCACTCAATTCACTTCCAACAGGTTTATCATAACTTGAATAGTAAAACCCTTCTTCTGACTTCCACTGAATACCGCTAAATTTAATGTCAACAAGAGTGTCTTCAATTATTTTTTTATTAATGGCATTTAAAACTATCACTTTTCTCCAATCACTCCCCCCCTCACTTATTGAGTAAGCAAGGAAATTTCCATTTTTAGAAAAACTTATTCCTGATAAAGAAGTTGTTCCATCTTTAGCAAAGGTATTAGGATCCAAAAACAACTCTTCCTCAGTATCTTTTTTCTTTCTATATAATACATACTGATTTTGAAGGCCATTATTTTTATAATAATAAATATAATCTCCTTCCTTAAAGGGAGAGGTTTCTTTTTCATAATTCCACAATTGTTCCAATCTGTTTTTTAGCTGACCTCTTATAGGGATTTTATCTAAGTAAGAGAAAGTCGTTTCATTTTGATTTACCACCCATTCTTTAGTTTCTTCTGAATTATCATCTTCAAGCCAACGATAATTATCAATTACTTCAGTGTCAAAATAATTATCTACTACAGGAATCTTCTTAGTTTTGGGGTAAGAATATTGCTTAGATTTGTTNTTACATGAAATAATAACCAATCCAAGTATTGTTAAAGCAAGTTTATTCATATCAATTTTTTTGGTTAAAATTAACAAAAATCCCTTCCTAAAATCATTTGATTCAAAGAAGGGAGAAAGTATGTTTTATAATTTGGAANCCAAAAATTAAAAACTATCGGCTAATATTGAGAAAATNATTAATTTGAGAAAGGAAAAGATGAATGATGTAAGTCAATTTTTAAATTTCTGCCAACTAATTTATACCCAAAAGTGTATTCTACTTTAGCATCGTTTCCATCCAAATCCGTAAAAAAATAATTCCCCATCGCTATAGCTCTGTCTTCTTCTAAAATAATACCAGTGTTTTCAAAACGAACTTTTGTCCAAGGTTGGATTGCGAACCCCTTGTCTTCACTACAAGCTCTTTCATCACCAGCTATGAAATATGATAATGCTTCTAACTTAGTTGGTCTAAATTGCTCTATTTCACATTTTGTTGGCTTGAATAGTACATTCCCTAATTCAAAGCCATAACGTTCATCAAGAAAATCACTCGCATAAGATTTGCATTCAGCTATGTTATCTTTTAATGAACCAATCTTTACAACTCCGTCCCCCCAGAGTTTTTGTACATCTAATACTTGTTCTTTTGTAATCATAATTAAATAAAGTTTAAAATTAATATTCTTTTATAATTTTTTAACCGTTTTTAGGTCTGGATTTAAAAAAATCTGAAATACTTTTTGGGTTTTTGAATTCACCATTTTCAGATATTATTTTAATATCTATGCTCTTTATTTCCCTTTTGTTTGAAAATTCGTCAAGGATTTCAATAATATCGTTGTCAAGAAATCGAGTTTTACTAACATCTAACTCAAGCAATGTTCCTTCAGGCAACTTATCTAATTCCTTTAATATAGATGCCTTATTAAAAAAAGTTACTTCTTCAGCTAAAGTAATTCTAATATTATTTTTACTATCGGAAAAAATAGAATGTGAATTTTGAAAACTATTAATTAGTATTATTATTATTCCTAGAATCAACCCTAAACCAATACCTATCAAAAGATCAGTAAATACAATTCCAATAATAGTAATAAGAAATGGAAGTAGTTGTTTCCAGCCTAATTTATACATTNTAACAAATAAGCTTGGTTTTGCAAGTTTATATCCCACTATAAAAAGTATAGCTGCTAGTACAGATAATGGAATTTGATTAAGTAAAGCAGGAATGAGAANAATGGATATTAACAAAAAGAATCCATGAATAATAGCAGACATTTTTGTTTTACCTCCAGATTGAATATTTGCGGAACTTCTTACAATAACTTGAGTTACCGGTAAACCACCTATTAAACCAGAAATAAAATTCCCCGTCCCTTGAGCAATTAGTTCTCTATTTGTAGGTGTTATTCGTTTATCTGGATCTAATTTNTCCGTTGCCTCNACACATAAAAGTGTCTCTANACTTGCAACAAGAGCTATTGTAAAAGCTGTTATCCAAATTTCAACTCTTTTGATGCCTTGAAAGTTTGGAAAGGTAAATTGACCAAAAAACGAATTCATNTCNTNAGGAACCGGAACTGATACCAAAAGTTCTGACTGGATCGCCCAATAATTNTTNCCTTTTGTGAAAACAACATAAATAATCCCAATTATAACGGCAACTAATGGNCCTTGGATTAATTGAAAAATCTTNCCTTTTTTACTCAAAATATTTGACCAAAGCAGTAATATCCCCATACTTACAATAGCAATTAATGTTGCTCCAGGATTTATATAATTTAAGGCCTCTAAAATTCCAGGAAATTCTTCTCCAGGACTTTGATAGCCAAAAAAATGTCTTATTTGTTTTAAAATGATTATGATACCTATGCCTGTTAACATTCCCCTTATAACTGAGGAAGGAAAATAATATCCTATAACTCCTGCTCTAAGTATGCCGAAGACAAATTGAATGAGTCCACCTAATACGACAGCTAGAAGAAAGTTTTGAAAGCCACCCAGATCTCCGATCGCAGTGAAAACGATAGCCGCAAGTCCCGCAGCAGGACCACTAACTCCTATTTGGGAGCCACTGATAATCCCAACAATTATCCCACCTATTATTCCAGCGATTAGACCTGAAAATAGTGGTGCACCGCTTGCTAAAGCAATACCTAAACAAAGCGGCAATGCAACAAAAAATACTACAATACTCGCTGGAATATCGCTTTTTAAATTTGAAAATAAATTAAAATTTTTCATATTAATTATGCTAAAAGAATATTAATTTCTTTTAAAATGTGTTTATTATTTAAAAATAGTTTGAAGTTAGTTTTAGAATGACCGAGAGTGATTCTAAATAAGTTCCGGTGGAGGATTATGGATTTCTAAATAAATATTTTGAGATAATTGAAATGAAAACTTATGAGGTTCCTTATTTATGTAGTTTAATAATGAGGAAGCAACTCTGAAATAATTCTGTATTTTCTTATCTTCTTTTTTATCATCTGTTTCTTCCGAAGAGTCTTCTTGCCAATCTATATTTTCTATTTCAAAAGAATGCTCTGTTAAAAGAGACATTGATTCTAATGTGGTTGATAATGTCAAACTTCCGAGTAGACCGAGAACAAAAAATAGTTTGATAAAATTTCCTGAAAGAAGGCGATAGAGCTTCAAAACACAAAAATATTTTTTATTAANCGAGTACAAATATAAAATATTCANTAAAAAATGNCTAATATGTTGTTTTTAAAATGTTTATAGTGATNCATGAAAGTTACTTTATATTTTTGTAATAATTGATCTGCTAATCTACAAGACATTATATTATGCAACGCATAACAAGATCATTCCCTCTAATTGTTACTATTTTCACAATTCTAGGCTTAACATATCCTCAAACAATTATCTGGTTTAAAGGTGAATGGATTACTATAGGTTTAGCTGGAATTATGTTAAGTATGGGTCTTACATTAAGACCTTCTGATTTTATACATGTTGTGAAAAATCCAAAGTGGGTATTAACTGGTTTAGGCCTGCAATTTATTGTAATGCCAATTTTAGGTTGGTTAGTTGCAAAGTTTCTTGAATTATCTCCTCCTTTTGCAGTAGGTATTATATTAGTTTCTTGTTGTCCTGGGGGAACAGCTTCTAATGTAATTGCATACCTTTCTAAAGCAGAAGTTGCACTATCTTTNTGNATGACTGCTTTTTCTACATTAGCTGCTGTTTTTTTGACCCCATTTTTAACATTACAACTTTCTGGAAGTTATCTTGAAATTCCTACAACTGGTTTGTTTTTAAGTACATCAAAAGTTGTATTAATCCCTATTACTTTGGGTGTTTTACTTAATCAATACTTACCAAAAGTTATTTCAAAGGTAATTCATTTGGCTCCACCTTCTGCTGTAATTTTAATATCTCTTATCGTAGGAAGTATTGTAGGACAGGGAAAAGAAGTTATACTAGATTCAGGGGGTCGCCTATTATTAGGTTTATTTTTGCTTCATTTCTTAGGATTTTTAATAGGNTTTATTATCAGTTGGGGTGTATTTAAAAACTGGAAAGTTGCTAAGACCATTTCTATTGAAGTAGGAATGCAAAATTCAGGTTTAGGAGTTGTTTTAGCTCGTGAGAATTTTACAAGCCCTTTGGTGGCAGTCCCGGCAGCATTATCAAGTTTAATTCACTCACTTTTAGGAAGTTTTTTTGTCAGTATTTTTAAAAACAAAAAATAACTATTTAAGCTTTATTTTTAAAAGATTCAAGTATCCCACTTTCAAATTTCTTACGGTTTAAAAAGATTTCTCTTGCTTTATAGATTGCTTCACAAAACGAACCATTATTTGCTTTCCCCATTCCAGCAATATCAAATGCAGTCCCATGATCTGGAGATGTTCGAATTCTATTTAATCCAGCTGTAAAGTTAACACCCTTCCCAAATGATAGAGTTTTAAAAGGAATAAGCCCTTGGTCATGGTACATGGCTAATACAGCATCATATTTGAGATAAGTTTGGCTGCCAAAAAACCCATCTGCAGCAAAAGGTCCGAAAACTGATTCCCCATTGTTATAATGTTTTTTTATTATTGGATTCAATAAAGTGTCATCTTCTTGACCAATAACACCATTGTCTCCCGCATGAGGATTAATCCCTAACACTGCTATTTTCGGATTTATAATACCATAATCACATTTTAAACTTTGTNCTAAAAGTCTAATTTTATTGTCTACTCTTTCTGGAGTAATGAAATTTAAAATATCCCCAATCGGAATGTGATCACTTAGCAAAGCTATTTTTAAGGAATCAGTCACCATGAACATTAAACTTTCACCTTCTAATTGTTTATTTAAATAATCAGTATGCCCCTTAAATTGAAATAAACTTGACTGTATACTTTTTTTATTAATTGGTGCTGTAACCAAAACATCAATTAATTCATTTTTTAGGGCTTCAGTAGCTGCCTGTAAGGATCTTAATGCATGTTTGCCAGCTTGCTCTTGTTGCTCACCATAAATAATATGAAAGGGTTGGTCCCAGGTTTTTATTATATTGAGTTGCCCATTCTGAGGGGTTTTTATATTTTTTAATGAAAATACTTCTAAATTTAAGCCTAACTTATTTCGCTCCTCAATAAGATTTTGTGGATGTGCGAAGACAATAGGAGTAAAAAAATCAAAGATTCTTTTATCTTCAAAGGTCTTTAATATTATTTCAAAACCAATTCCATTAGGATCCCCTACAGAAATTCCTACTTTAATTTTGAATGATTCACTCACTGGAGCCTATTTTATGTTACTTTTGAAGCAAATGTAAATAAATAAATACGCATGTTTACAGGAATTATTGAAGCTTTTGCAAAGGTAAATGATCTAAAAAGGGAAGGTGACAATCTTATTATTAAGTTTGAATGTGCTTTAGCCAAGGAATTAAAGATTGATCAGAGCATTTCTCACAATGGTGTATGCCTAACTGTTGTTTCTTGCGATGAAAAATCCTATTCAGTAATAGCAATAAAGGAGACCATAGACAAAACCAATTTTAGTTGTTTAAGAGCTGGAGATCTTGTCAATATTGAGCGTGCTATTAAATTTGGTGATCGCTTTGACGGCCATATTGTCCAAGGACATGTTGATGAAACAGCAAAATGTATAGCTGCTAAAACTCATGATGGAAGTTGGATCTACACTTTTAAATATGATAAGAAATCAGAAAACATTACAATAGAAAAAGGGTCAATTACTGTAAATGGTATTAGCCTTACTGTTATCAACTCTGAAGAGAATCAATTTTCAGTTGCTATTATTCCATATACATATGAAAATACCAACTTTAAAGAAATGGAAATTGGCAAAATTGTTAATTTAGAATTTGATGTAGTTGGAAAATATATTCACAAACTCTATTTAAAGCATTAATTTTTATAATTTTAAGAAAAAACTACATCAAATGAATTTTCTTGAACTTGCAACTCTTTTATTGTTATTGGCTTCATTATTTTCAATAATCAATCTGCGGCTTTTAAAACTTCCTCAAACTATAGGTTTAATGGTTTTGGCTATTGTATTATCTGCTGGTATTTTATTAGCAGGCCTTATTTTACCTGACTTACTGACCTTTGCTACATCTCTTACAGAAGAATTTGACTTCAGTGTATTACTGATTGACGTAATGTTACCTTTTTTGCTCTTTGCAGGGGCAATAAGTGTTAATGTTCACGAATTATTGAAAGATAAATGGACTATTCTTTTACTTGCCAGCTTTGGAGTTGTTTTTTCAACATTTGTAGTTGGTTCTGGTCTTTTTTGGTTGACAGAACAAACTGTTTTTGGACTTTCCTCATTAGGCTTGAGTTATGTAGATTGCCTTCTTTTCGGTGCTCTTATTGCTCCAACTGATCCAATAGCAGTATTAGCAATGGTGAAGAAAATGAATCTCTCCTCGATAACAGAAACGCGAATAGCTGGTGAGTCTCTATTTAATGACGGTATTGGCGTAGTTGTTTTTCTTACACTTTTGAACATGAAAGCTGAGGGTATTGAAAATATTACAATTTCAAGCGTAGGCTCACTCTTTGCCACAGAGGTTATTGGAGGTGTTGTTTTAGGTGCCATCATGGGTTACCTAGGTTTGAAACTTGTCGAATATATAGAAAATGAGCATGTAGAATTAGAAGTTTTAATTACACTTTCTATGGTATTACTCGTTCCAGTAATTTCACATAAGTTTCATTTCTCAGCAGTCCTCGGTGTGGTAGTTATGGGNCTTTTTCTAAATCAAAATATCGATAGTGATGACAAAACAGAAGGAGTTCAAAGGGTTATGGGAGATTATGTTTACAAATTTTGGCATTTATTGGATGAAACATTAAATGCAATCNTATTTATTTTGATTGGGTTAGAAGTTATACCCATATTACAAAATTTTGATTTTTCTTACCTCTTAATCGTTCTAATTATGATTATNATAGTTGTTCTATCAAGAGGAGTTGGAGTATTTGTTCCTATTAAAATCCTTTCTATCAAAAAAAGCTTTGAGAAAAATACTGCTCTTATCATAACATGGGGAGGACTCCGTGGTGGATTAAGTATTGCANTAGCATTAAATTTACCAGACAGTATTGGAACTGGAAAAGATTTGATTTTGATACTTACCTATGGGGTAGTNTTATTTACAATATTAGTACAAGGATTAACCTTGAAAAAAATAGTAAAATAATTTGATAACCACNTTGGTGGTAATTATCTTTGAAATCTGNAGTTAATGCTATGACAATAGCAATGTCTAACTAAATATGAAAGGAGGTGTCTATGTCTTATTATAAACATTTAAGGAATTCGAGACAGCAGGTACCCACGTGTGGTCCTCTGTAGCTTTTCTTATCTATTAATAAAGCGGATTGATGGATCCGCTTTTTTGTTAAATGAAAAATATCCCTAAAGCCGATTTAAAAGAATTTCTTTCTGAAGACCCACATCGTAAATCAAAATTTGTTCAATTTATAGGAAATGCTTTTCAAGAAATTGGATTTATTGCTTTAAAAGGGCATTTTTTAGAAGACATACTCCAGGAAAAACTCTATTCAGAAATCCACTCATTCTTTATGCTTCCAAATGAAAAAAAATCGTCCTATGAAATAAAAGGCGTAGGAGGCCAAAGAGGATATACTGGGTTTGGAAAAGAACATGCGGCAGGAAGGTCGATTGGTGATTTAAAAGAATTTTGGCATTTTGGACAAGACCTACAGTATAAACCTTATCTGAAAAACAAGTCTCTCGAAAATATACAAGTTAAAGAATTAAAAAATTTTAATAAAGTTGGAAATTTGGTTTTTTTAAGACTTGAGAAAACCGCAAAAGTAATTCTTCAAGCATTAGCACTTTATTTAAGTTTAGATGAAAATTATTTCGATGAATTTGTTGATGGAGGGAATTCAATTCTAAGAGCAATTCACTACCCTCCAATTACTAAACCTCCAGAGGAAGCAGAACGTGCTGCTGCTCATGGAGACATTAACTTAATTACCCTATTGATTGGTGCTCAAGGGGGAGGTTTACAGGTTTTAAATCGCAAAAATCAATGGATTGATGCAGTTGCAGAGTCTGATGAATTGATGATAAATATTGGGGATATGCTCTCTCGATTAACAAATAACTACCTACCATCAACCATTCATCGTGTGATTAATCCCCCAAAAGAAGCTTGGGGTAGCTCACGCTATTCCTTCCCCTTTTTTATGCACCCCATTCCTCAGATGCCTCTCAATTGTCTCCCTCAAACGATAAATAATGATTATCCAAAAAAATATGAAGATATTCTAGCTGGAGATTTTTTACACCAACGTTTGGTCGAATTAGGTTTGATAAAAAAATAATTTATTCTTTTTCTAATTCTTTTTTTACTGCTCTGCCTAAGGCTGCAAGAAAAGGAATTCCAACCCTATCAAATTCATAAACATCATCATTGAATACATTATTTTCATTCACCAAAATGGTTGCTGTTAAAAAGAATTCAACTTCATTATTCTCATCTTTTATATAAGCTACGTCTGTTAGAGTTCCATAAGCAGAACCTACTTTATTATAAATTCTAATTTCTCGATTCATTGCCCCTTTTTGATCTCCATAAATGAAAAACTTACTATAGCTATCCCAATATTTCCCATTGTTATAGTTAGGATTTGTGCTTTCTAGTGTATTTCGACTCATCCAATACCTCAAGAAAGAGTAGTCTTCATTAGTCAAATTAAAACGTTCTTGTTTAGAGAAAACTTCAGGAAAAATAATTCGTTTAAGAATGCCATCTAGATTACGTATTGATATCCTATTTTTTTTACTAAAATTCATCGGCTCATTTAATAAATTACCTGAACTTTTATAAGCATTCCCTTTAAAAAGACCTTTTAATTTATGTGGTTTTAAATTTAATTCTGAATTAAGGGAAGGTTGATGAAAAACTATATTTTGATTTTTATCAAAAAAAGTATACTCCCAAGTATTAATATTATCTGCTCCAAAAAGAAATTTATGTCGAATTTGAGATTGCTTAAGGTTTCTTTTATTTAGTTCTATGTTGATATAATCTCTTCCTAAAAAGTCAAAAAGATAATTATAGGCATCATTATCACTTACTAAAAAAATTTTTTTTATCAGATGATTTACTGTTACGAATCCTTTCTTATTTGTGGAATCTCTCTTAATAATAGTATCCCCTTTCCTGCTAGTAATGTAAAACGGTGTGTTACCGTTAATCTGAATGCCTTTAGATTTTAAGGTATTTAATTTTTGTAGAGCGAGTATGGCTATTGGTAGTTTTACAGTACTAGCAGGATAAAAATATTGGTCTTCATCGATTTGGTATGTGTTTTCTTCAAATGAAATCTCACCTGTTGGATTTCTTATAATTTGACTCAAAAGGATTTGAATCTCGTATTTTTTTTCATTTAACACTTTTTGGATCGCCGGGTTATAATCATTTAATGCATTACCTAAAGCTGTTTTAGGAGCACTGCATTTTAATAAAATAAAAATTAGAAGAACTGAACAATGTATTTTCAACATAAAAAAATCTTAGAATTAATGGTCAAAAATGAAGACGCCCACTATCTTTTTATAAACTTTCAAAACTAGCTATGTCTTCTGCTGAAGTCAAGTCCAAAATATGTTCTTTAATTCTAAAACATTGAATTTGTTTTGGTTCTTTCTGATTAAGCATTTTTATTGCTTCAGGAAGTTCTTTTTCATTTCGAATAGGGTGCATCTTACAGTCTTTTAAGTATGGATAAAGTTGTTTGCCAAAAAAACTGAAAATATTCATACTTACTCCGATTTCACCTGATGAATCTCGAAACATTTCAACTGTTTCAGGGTCTGGTTTTTCTATAATTTTATTAAGGTATCCATCAGCATCAATATCAATAACTGCAAATTTTGAAATCCTTTCATCGGCAAATCGAAGACCTGAACGGGCATAACTAATCAATGCATTAGGTCTTTCACGAGGCTGCAATAACTTTTGAAATACTTCTTTAGAGTATAAATTATCTCCATTGCAAATAGTAAAAGTACATTCTAGTAATTCAGGATATTGTACTAAAGTTTGTTCAATGGCATCGGCAGTACCCATTGGTTTCTCATAGCCTTTCTTTATATACTGAATAGAAAAATGAACTCTGGCTCCAGCAAAAGAATTATTTTTTTTTAAAGTCCCCACCAAAGTTTGGAAAGCTTCGTTATCAGGACTTGTAACCAAGTATATATCTGTAAAACCTGCTGCAACAGAATTGGATATTAAATGAAACAGTAAAGGTTTTTTCGCTTTGCCAAGTGGAATCAAACTCTTATGAGCTTTTTGTGCCAAGTTCTTCTGATCTTCTGTTAATTCAGTTTTATGCAAAGAGCGTTTCATCCTTGAAGAAGCACCACCAGCCATAATAATAAGACTATTCATATAGGCGTAATTAAATTGATTTCATAGGCTGCTTTTGCTCCCTTATTTATAAAAGCTTGGATTACCTTTTCCTTGTTCTCCTCATTGACCATGGCTACCATACATCCTCCTCCCCCAGAACCAATAATTTTAGTTCCTAATGCACCCGAATTTAGTGCTGCATTCATTTGTTCTTGCATTACATTTGGTGTGTTTTGAATCCGTTCTTGTAATATTTTTTGATGGGAATTCATCCAAGAGCCTAATTTTCCGAAGTCTATTAAATCTGATTTCATCATCTCTCTAGCTTTTTTTGTTAAAAGATGATTAAAAATAGCTGCATACCAATGATCCTGATATAATTCAGGAACAAAATTCAAATACTCTTTATAGTCTGTTTCGTCAGCTTCGTGTATGTTAAATTTTGGGACTTTATCCAAAACCGCAGATATTGCTGCTTGACCATATTTTCTTGCATTTTGTAAGACACTTTGAGTTTGTTTAGACAAACCAGATTCTGCAATAACCAAACTCCCTAAGTTAGCTTTTAAAGGCTCTGTTTTTCCTTTTAAAGTATCAATATACAAAAGTCCTTTTTGTGCAATAGTGTATTGGTCCATCAATCCTCCTGATTGATTAAAATAACTAACTTCTGCTTCATATGCCCATCTACCAATTTGTTCATCAGTTACAAACTTCTCTTTTTCTTGTGTTGCCAAAAGAAATCGAATCCAAGCCACCACAAGGGCAGATGAACTAGATAAACCAGCATTTATTGGAATCGTTCCCGATATTTTGATTCTGTAACCTTGGGAAAATGAATATCCAGCTTTTTTAAGTACTTCTATCACAGAGAAAAAATAATCTTCATTTTTAATGTTTCTGTATTTTTCATCTAAGTTTATTGTAATAAACTCTTTTATATCAAGTAATTGAATATTAAAAGTCTTTTGATTTATAGGCTCTCCCTCAATATGAATATATCGGTTAATAGTGCCTGCAATTACAGGTAAATTTAAGTAGTCTTGATGATCTCCAAAAAAACAAATTCGTGCTGGTGCCTCTACTTTAATCACTTTCAAATAGAATTAGTTAACAATCGCTAAAGGATTTGTTTTTATCCAACCGCCTCTTGAAAAATCAGGAAATTTTTGAGGCACTCCTCCCTGGGCAACTGAAGCTTCACTTAAGGGAGCAACTGCACTCCAAAAACAACCCTCATATACATTTTGATCCAGTGGTATGCCTTTTCTTAAGCATTCTATCATTCTATATCGCATCATAAAGTCCATCCCCCCATGACCCCCCATTTTTTTAGCTAAAGCTCCTAATCTTTTGTACATAGGGTGTTCGTACTGCTCGTAAAGAGTTTCTAGTTGTTCTCCTTTTGCCCAACTGTGATGGTTTTTGGTTGCTCCTGGAACACCTCCTTCCAATGCTACTCGAGTTGGGTAACCTGCAAGTGTTCCTAGTGTCCCTTGAATAAGATTAAGCCTAGAATATGGTCTAGGGCTTGACTCGTCCCACTGCACCATTATAGTCCTTCCTAAATTGGTTTTTATAATAGATGTATTNAGATCTCCACCTTTAAAATCTATGGAATTCCATAAATGATTTTTTGGATAATTTTTTTTGGCATATAAATTTCGGCCTCTTGCTGGTGTTGAAAAAGAGACTAGTGTGCTGAATTGATCTTCAGATCTCGATAAATTCATGTATTGAGCAACTGGACCTAATCCGTGCGTAGGGTATAAGTTCCCATTTCTTTTTGCCAAGTGATATGGTCGCCATGAACCCTCACCTCTTTTTTCGTCTTCCATTTGATCACGAAGATCATGAATGTAGGCAGCCTCGGCGTGAAGTAATTCGCCTATTATGCCTTTACGGCATAGATTAAGATATAAAAGCTCTTCTCTACCATAATTGACATTTTCCATCATCATACAATGTTTTTGGGTTTGCTCTGATGTATTAACTATATCCCACATTTCTTTAATAGTAACAGCTATCGGAACCTCTATAAAACAATGAGCACCATGTTTCATTGATTCAATTGCCATTGTTGCATGATTGTTCCAGTTTGTTGCAATAATAACTGCATCTGGTTTGACCTCTGTCAATATTTTTTTCCATTGATTCTCTNCGCCAAAGTACCTCGCTATGTTTTGATGTCTACCATCNCCCAAATCAACACAAGAAGAAACTGAACGATCTACCAAATCTTCATGAAGATCTGATATTGCAACTATTTCTGTTCCTTCAATAGANGCAAGTTGCTTGGCATGTCCATATCCCCTACCTCCAACACCTATTATAGCAATACGAACTGTTTGTATTTTAGGCGCTGCAAAGTCNCCCATATACTNGCCTCCAGAGGCTTTTTTTTCATATCCGTTTGAAAATGCCAAATTAGAAGTTGCATATAAAGATGCTGCTGAAAGACTAGACTTTTTTATAAAAGTTCTACGATCAAAATTTTTCATATTCTAATTTTTTTATTGTAAAGTAAATCTTTAATCTCCTGAAATAAAAGTAATGAAATCTTTTAGATATAAACCTGATTTAAAGGGAATGACAAAATAAAATTATTGTTATATTTAAATTAAAATTATGGGTGTAGGAGGTACAGTTCTGGGAAGTTTAGTTCTTTGTTTGCTTATAGGCTTAATAATTGAACTCAAAGAACGTCATATAAATTAGTATGGGTTATTTCATAAGAAATATTTTTGCTTATGGGGCGGTTGCTCTTGTCTTTTGGTTGCTTTATATTGCAATTAGAGGTTTAATCAACAAAAAATAATAATTGAAAATATAAAAATTAGAAATTGAATTATTCCTCTAGATTAAGGAAATTATTAAATCCATATTTTCAATTTAACGTAAGGTATGCTTTATAAGCGTTAATAAATTTAAGGAGCATTAACACGTGTCCCTTCTACATCGTACATGCCCATTAGAGATCCCGATATCTCATCACCATCAATACTTAATTCAAAATAGACGTCATAACTAGCAACAAAAGCCTCTATATTAATTATATCGTTTTCTATACTAGTGCTGTTAACTTCCCAGGCATATTCACTGTCCGCAGCTTCAGCTCTACCTTCTATAGTACTAGTATATTCAGCATTACTTTTGTTTAAAGTTAATGTTAGGGGTATATCTCCGATTTGATCTACATCAAATACAGTAATTTCATAAACCCCTATAAAAGGATCTTTGGCTGCTTGTTTCTTAACACCACATGAAGCTAACATAAGAAAGATTAATGATAAAGTTATTTTTTTCATTTTTAAAATGAAATTAATCAGTGGCTTCTACGCTACTAGATGTAACTCTGTCCCAAACTGTTATTGCTCCACTTGTTTGATCATTCCAAGTCATCCTATTATCATTGTTTGAAAAACGAATCAAATAATTAATAACATTTGTCCCNTGAGTAAATTCATAGAAACCAGTTTCAGAATTTATTTGCCAAGTATAAACAGAAATAGCAGGGCTTAGACATCCTCTATTATTGACATCTACGAAGACATACCGAGTGCTAACAATCTGTTCTGTAGCTGAGGCTGTGAAATCTAGACAAGAATATTCAGGAATTAATTCAACTAGAGATGATTTTAATTCATCCCANACGATTACTTCACCATTTTCGTCAGTAAGGGAATAAACTGTCCATTCACCTAGAAGTTTATCTGGCGGAAGTTCTTCTTCTGAACAATTAAAAAAAAGAATACATGTAATTATCGTAAATGTAAATTTAATTCTGAAATTCAACTTCATTTGATTTTATTTCTTGCCATAAAGTAAATAAATATGTTTCTAACCACAAGACATTTAGTGTTGTTTTTAGAAAATAATTATTAAAATGAATAAAATAATAATCACAAAATAGATGATACAGTTATATTTGAGAAAAATTAAATGAAAGGCTCTTTGATATTTTTTTTAACAATTACCATTAGTTTTTCTGTTTTAGGGCAAAAAGAAATACAAGTGAAAGAATTATCAAATAAAGAGATAAGGAAAGTAAAAAGGAAAAATGCTTTTGAAAAACAAAAACTTCTTTATGAAAAAAAGGGATTAAATGCTTGGGGCATAAATGAAAATGCTCCTAATTTAGTTATGGCNATAAGAGAACATCTTGGTTCTGCAAGAATTGATTCACAGCGTGGATTAGTAATTATTAGACAATCTGAATCAATGAATAATTCACAACCATATCCTTTATGGATTGTTGATGGACTACAATTCAATTTTCCTCCCAATAATATTGCTTTGCAAAGCATAAGAGAGGTAAATATTTATGAGTCTCTTTCAGAAACTAACAAGTGGGGGCAGTTAGGAAGAGCAGGCGTAGTTGAAATTATTACATTAAATTCTTTGAAGTGATATACTTTAAATCATTATTGTTAGGTTCATTAAATTTTATTCTAATTGGACTTATTCCTTTAAAAGTAGATTCCCAGAAAAAATCTTCAGCAATTTATCTCCATATATTAGGAACATTACAAGATGGTGGATCGCCACATATAGGGTGTAAAAAAAAATGTTGTTATAATCTGACTAATAAAGAGAAAGAAAATAGGAAGGTTACTTCTTTTGAAATTTTTCAACCAGGCGAAAGTAAAAACATTTTATTTGAGGCAACTCCAGATATTATTAGTCAATGGGAATTGATGTCTTCACCTCCAGAAGCTATTTTTATAACTCATGCTCATATGGGACATTATTCAGGCTTACTTCATTTAGGTCGAGAAGCACTTGGGTCTAAGAATATGTCTGTTTATGTTATGCCCAAAATGGCTAGTTTTTTAAAAAACAATGCTCCTTGGAGTCAATTAGTTGATCTAAGAAATATTGTTCTGAAAAAACTTGAAAATGAGCATCCCGTTGAAGTTCTAAAAAGTCTTAAAGTAATCCCAATACTTGTCCCACACAGAGATGAATTTTCAGAAACTGTTGGATATAAAATTATAGGCCCAAATAAAACTGTTTTATTTATTCCCGATATCGACAAATGGTCGATTTGGGAAAAAGATTTAATTTCAATCCTGAATGAAGTTGATTTTGCATTAATTGATGCTACTTTTTTTAACGCAAAAGAATTAAACTATAGACCTCTATCTGAAATTCCACACCCATTAGTTCAGGAAACTATAAAATACCTTAAAAATCAGAAGAGAAGTTTTAAAAATAAAATTTATTTTATACATATGAATCATACCAATCCTATGTTAAATAAAAACAGTAAGGAGTCAGAGTGGGTCCTACAACAAGGGTTTTTCATTGCTCAAATTGGTCAACAATTTAAACTCTAGCAATTTTTTCAATATTATTTTCTATATTAACTCATCGGGAGAAAGCTTTTGGATATGAAAATGAAATTTTTAAAAGATATTAGAAAAAACATAGCTTTACTTTTAATAGTTCCTTTTAGTGTTTTTTTAACTGGTTGTAATTTGGACATCCCAAATGAAATTGTAGATGAAATGGAAACTCTCCCAGAAAAAATTGATTTCAATTACCATGTTAAACCTATTCTATCTGATCGCTGCTATGCTTGTCACGGTCCCGATGCAAAAACACGAAAAGCAGGATTGAGGTTGGATATTGAAGAAATTGCATTTTCTAAACTTGAGAGTAACAATCAGGCTTTTTCAAAGGGAGATTTGTATGGCAGCCAAAGTATCCATCGAATAATAAGTGATGACCCAGAAATTCAAATGCCTCCCCCGGAATCAAATTTAAAATTATCCCATAGAGAAAAGGCAATTATAATTAAGTGGATTGAACAAGGAGCAGAATGGAAAGAGCATTGGGCTTTTCTACCGCCTGAAAAAAAAGTTGCTTCTCCTAAATCTGTATCCCAATATACTAATGAAATTGATCAATTTATCTTTGACAAACTTCTCGAAAAAGAACTTGATTTTGAACCTTTAGCAAGTAAAGAAAAAATAATTCGTAGGTTAACCTTCGATCTTACAGGTTTACCCCCTACAATATCCGAATTAAATGAATTTATTAATGATACACTTCCAGATAGCTATGAGCGGTTAGTGGTTCGTCTTATGAAATCTAAGGCTTTTGCAGAGCGTCTCACTTTAGACTGGCTTGATCTCTCTCGTTATGCAGACTCCCATGGTCTTCATGCAGATGGCCTTCGCACAATGTGGCCCTGGCGTGATTGGGTAATTAAAGCTTTTGAAAACAACATGCCTTATGATCAATTTGTAACTTGGCAACTGGCTGGAGATCTTTTGCCAAATGCTACAAGAGAACAGAAATTAGCAACTGCATTTAATCGAAACTCACCCATGACGGCCGAGGGCGGAGTCATAGATGAGGAGTGGAGACTGCACTATGTATTTGACCGAACTGAAACTTTTAGTACTGCTTTTCTTGGATTGACTGTTGCTTGTGCTAAATGTCACGATCACAAGTTTGATCCTATTTCTCAAAAAGACTACTATCAGCTTAGCGGATTTTTTAATAATATTCGAGAATTAGGAATGACTGGTGATGATGGAAATTATGGCCCCTTACTTTATCTGCCAACTAGTAATCAAGAGCAACAACTGCAAAAGCTAAAAGCGGTTGTAAAAAACACACAAAGGAAAATTGAATTGACTGAGGATGAACTTTCTGATGTTTATAAATATATTGAGAAACTGCCATCTGAAAGACAAATTAACAAAGCCCTTGTNGGACATTATCCATTTGATAAAATTGACCAAATAAAGAAAAATAGTATTCAAAAGCATGGTTATTTTATTGCTGATAAAAACTTGAATGTTAAATCTAGTAAATCTCCAAATTTAGTTGAGGGTGTCATTGGAAATGCATTTGAATTCAAAAGTGATTATGACCGCATATCTATAAATAAAGAAATACCAAATTTTGAGTGGACTGAGGCTTTTACGGTTTCTCTTTGGGCACAAACTAATCAGAAAAAAAAGAATAAACGTCAATTTTTACTTGGAACTACAGGAGGCAAAAACAATTGGTGGCGAGGTTGGGATTTTTATCTTGACGATGAAAATCATCTCAATCTAAGGTTAATAAATATAGCCCCTGGAAACATGATTCACATTAAATCAAGGGACTCGGTTAACATTAATGAGTGGTCTCATTATGCCTTTACCTATAATGGTGCTGGAAAAGCAAAAGGAATTAAACTTTATAAAGATGGTGTTCCTTTTGATTTTAAAATTAAAATCGACAATCTTTCAAAGTCGATTAAGCCGGTTACAGCTAGTGGATTAAAACTTGAAAAAAGGCCTGTTCTAGTCGGTAAAACATATGAGGGATCAACGGGAGACAATGGGCTTTTTATGGGAAAAATGGATGACCTCAGAATTTTCAAAAATGCTCTAACCTTNTTAGAGGTTAAAATACTTTATAACAAATACTCAAAGAAAAAAAGCTCTTTTGATAAAGGCTTGATTAAAGACTATTGGATAAAAAGTCATCCAAAATATAATTCGCTTAAAAAGGAATTACTTGAAAATTTAAGTGCATGGCAGAAAGCGATCGAACCAGTTCTAGAGGTAATGGTTATGAAAGAAATGAATGAGCCAAGAAAAACGTATTTATATAATCGTGGAAATTATAACGAGCCTTCTCAAGAAGTTTCAGTAAATACTCCAGAGGTGCTTCCAAAAATGAAGTCTGATTTACCAAAAAATAGACTAGGGCTTTCAGCATGGCTTTTTGAAAAAGATAATCCTCTTACGTCAAGAGTAGCGGTTAATCGATACTGGCAAATGCTTTTTGGAAATGGATTAGTTGACACCCCCACAGATTTTGGGGTACAAGGATCACTTCCTTCCCATCCGGAGCTTTTAGACTGGTTAGCAGTCTATTTTGTAAAAAATAATTGGAATGTTAGAAAACTAATTAAAAAAATTGTGAGTTCAAGAACTTATAGACAAAACTCACTCTTTGGGCATTATAAAAACTCACTTGATCCTAACAATATTTATTTAGCTCGTGGGAGCAGTCATCGCCTTCCAGCAGAAATGATTCGTAACAACGCGCTAGCTGTAAGTGGCTTATTATCAAATAAAGTTGGTGGTCCTAGTGTTAAACCATATCAGCCAAAGGGTCTTTGGAAAGAAAAAAATAATTTTTCCTTACGCCTTTTAGAATATGAAGAATCAGAAGGTGAAGATTTGTACAGAAGAGGAATGTATACCTTTATTAAAAGAGGATCTCCACCACCTTCTTTAATTACTTTTGATGCTACCGCTAGAGAAATTTGTACAGTCAAAAGAGAAAAAACATCTTCTCCTTTGCAATCATTAGTTCTTCTAAATGATACCCAATTTTTTGAAGCCTCAAGGGTTTTTGCTCAAAGAATAATTTCAGAATCTAAAGATGACCTTGAAGAACAAATCAAATATGGATTTCGCCTAGCAACTTCAAGACTACCAAAAAAGTCTGAACTATCATTAGTTAAAAAATTATTTCAAAGGCAGCTTAATTATTACAGAAAAAATAAGAANGAGGCATACAAAGTTTTAAATGTGGGCTTTTCTAAACCTGATTCCTATAAAAGTTTAGATAAAATTGCTGCAATGACAATAGTGGCCAATACACTTTTAAACTTAAATGAATCATATTATAAATATTAATACATGAATTGTAATCACGACCACGATAATTCCAATTACTCAAGGAGAGATTTCCTGACTAAAACTACCTTAGGTTTGGGAGGGCTGAGTTTAGCAAGTATGTTAAATTCTGAAAATTTATTTGCTTCAAACAGAATTCAATCCTCATTGACCGCAGGACAAGGACTACCCCATTTTGTGCCAAAAGTAAAGCGTATAATCTATCTTTTCCAAAGTGGAGCTCCCTCTCAACTTGATTTATTTGATCACAAACCTCTTCTCAATAAAATGAATGGGAAAGAACTNCCAGAGAGTTTTTTTGGGGGACAAAGATTAACTGGAATGACTGCAGGACAAAGCTCTTTCCCATTAGCAGGAAGTCAATTTAATTTTAAACAATATGGAGATAGTGGAGCATGGGTAAGTGAACTAATGCCAAATATTAGTAAAATCTCAGATGAGTTATGCTTTATTAAATCCATGCATACTGAAGCTATTAATCACGACCCTGCTGTTACTTTTATTCAAACAGGCTCTCAACTTCCTGGAAGACCATCAATAGGTTCATGGTTGAGTTACGGTTTAGGAAGTGACAACAAAAATCTTCCTGGATTTGTTGTTTTAATTACTAAGGATAAATATGGACAGCCNCTATATTCAAGATCTTGGGGGAATGGNTTTTTACCATCTCAACATCAAGGTGTTCAATTTAGGTCTGGAAAAAATCCAGTTTTGTATCTTGAAAATCCTCCTGGAGTAAGCAAAGAATTAAGAGAAGAGCAACTAGATTTTCTTTCTAAAATGCAAAAAGATAAGTATTCNGATATTGGAGATCCAGAAATTCTTTCAAGAATNAGCCAGTATGAAATGGCGTTTCGTATGCAAACCTCTGTCCCCGATGTAATGGACCTCACGCAAGAGCCTGATTCTATTTTTGATATGTACGGAGATGATTCACGAAAACCAGGAACCTTTGCAGCTAACTGTTTACTAGCTAGACGTTTGATTGAAAAAGATGTGCGATTTGTACAATTATACCATCAAGGCTGGGATCATCATGGCGACCTGCCAAAAAATATTAAAATACAATGCAAAGAAACTGATCAACCAACCGCTGCACTGATAAAAGATTTAAAACAAAGAGGTCTTCTTGAAGACACCTTAGTTATTTGGGGAGGAGAGTTTGGACGTACTAATTACTCTCAAGGACAACTTACTGAAACAAATTATGCCAGAGATCACCACCCTGCCTGCTTTACAATATTTATGGCAGGTGCTGGAATAAAAAAAGGAATCACTTATGGAAAAACAGATGAATTTGGTTATAATATTNTTGANAACCCTGTACATGTTCACGACTTCCAAGCAACTTTAATGCATTTGATGGGAATTAATCATGAAAAATTCACTTTCAAATTCCAAGGTCGNAGATACCGATTAACNGATGTTCACGGNACTTTGGTAAAAGATATNCTGAGTTAATTATGAAAAAAAGTAGACGTCAATTCCTAAAAAAAACTTCTTTAGCTTCAGCAATAACAATAAGCCCTTTTAAAAATATTTTCCCAATTACAGAAAAAACTATAAATAAAAATCCTATTGTTGGACACGGAAACTTTAAATATAAGGTAGACAAAAAATGGGGGATTCAAGACCCCTCAAAATTTCCAGTTAATGATTGTCATGAAATGGTTTTTGATAAAAGAGATAGGATTTTTATGACAACAACTCATCCTAAAAATAACATTCTAATTTATAATAAAGGAGGGAAAATATTAGGAGCATGGGGAACGGAATATCCAGGAGCACATGGACTTACCATTAATGATGAGGGNGGTGAAGAGTTTTTATACATTACAGATCCCGAATCTCATAAAGTTTGTAAAACGAGTTTAGATGGAAAGAAGATTTTAGAGTTTAAAACTCCAAAAGAGATTGAAGCCTACCAGAGAGAAGATCAATTTAAGCCTACAGAAACAGCAATTGCTCCAAATGGAGATATTTATATAGCCGATGGCTATGGTTTAGATTTTATAATTCAATATGATTACAAAGGTAATTACATTCGTCACTTCGGTGGTAAAGGAATNGAAAAACAACATTTTGACTGTTGCCATGGGATTACTCTAGACAGTCGTGATANTAATAATTCCCTTTTGATTACTTCTCGAACAGCTAATTGTTTCAAACGTTTCAGTTTAGATGGAAAATATATTGAAACCATTAAGTTGCCCTCATGTTATATTTGTAGGCCAGTACTAAAAAATGGNATGCTTTATTTTGCTGTTATTGTTACAAAAGATTGGAGCNNTTATGACGGAATGTTAGCGGTTTTAGATAAAAGTAATACNATAGTTTCCCTNCCTGGAGGTAGTATGCCATCATATCAAGGAAAAAATTTAATNNCTCCTAATTATGATCAAAAAACATTCTTAAATCCACATGATGTTTGTATTGATGATGATGAAAATATCTATGTGCCACAATGGAATTCAGGTAAGACTTATCCTATAAAACTAACTCGGATTTAATGTCATGATCNTTTTAGAAATATCAAATTTTTTTGGGCGTCTACATCCACTTTTAGTTCACCTACCGATTGGGTTTTTAATATTAGCTGTAGTACTTTCTAGTTTACAAATAGAAAGAAACACAACTTTAGATAGAATCTTACGCTTAATTTGGCTATTGTCTTTTATAAGTGCATTGTTTTCAGCGTTAATGGGTTGGCTTCTGGCTCAAAATGGCCATTATATTCAAGAAGCTTTAAGTCTTCATCAATGGACAGGAATTGCTTTAGTCTTTTTTAGTGCTTTAGGATGGATCTTTAATTTAAAAGTTTTTAATATTAATCCATTTTTTAAAAAAATTAATAATGGTTTAATTGTTATTTTCTTGTTTATTGTAGGACACCTAGGGGGAACTCTTACTCATGGTGACAATTACTTATATGAATTTGCCCCTGAACCTATAAAATCTCTTTTAATTTCAGAATCTGAATCCCATTCTTTGCTTAATAAGTCTATAGATTCTATTAATGTTTTTAATGATCTTATTCAACCTCTTTTTTCAACTAAATGTGTCGCTTGTCACAATGACGAAATAACTCGAGGAGGTTTAAATATGTCATCAGCAGCAGGCCTTTTCAAAGGAGGAAAAAGTGGTTCAGCAATAATCCCAAATGACCCCAAGAGAAGCCTTGCTTTTAGAAGAGTTATTCGTTCTCAATATGATCAAAAGTTTATGCCTCCAACTGGAATACCCCTTACCTATGAAGAAATTCAATTATTAGAATGGTGGATAAATACTGGAGCGTCCACAGAAANNCCACTTAGCAAAANTAATCCTGATTCAAAAATTCAATACTTGCTAATGAAAAAATANNNTNTAGATACTCGAGCAAAACCTTGGTATGAAAANATNCGCTTGNAACCTCTAGATAATAANGCATTGGTTGAGTTGGAACAACATAATTTTAGTTTCAGGACTCTATCTGTTAAGAACTCACTTCTCGATATTCGCTATAATGGAACCCAAATAAAAGACAAAGATCTCGAAGTTCTAGAAAAATTTGCCACTCATGTGACTTGGTTAAATCTTAGTGAAAGCCAAGTTCAAAAAAAACATATTGATCGTCTCTCAAAAATGATAAACTTAACCCGTTTATCACTACAAAAAAATCCTTTAGAAACTAATGCGCTTTACTCCCTTACAAATCTTGACCATTTAGAAGTTTTAAACTTACATAGCACACAAGTAGATAATCGTATTTTTGATTTACTTCAATCTATAAGTAGCTTAAAAAAAGTATTCCTATGGGATACAAAGGTTTCTTCAACACAATTAAAGAATAAGTTAGCTCAATTTGATAAGATTGAGATAATAGGAAGTTCAGAATAACGAATTTTTAATTGTTTTTGGTGTTGTAAACTGTCTTAAATAAATAGTTTTGCCAAATCGTCTTCTTGCCTCTTTATTTTTTGCAACTATATGTTCGGGATACTGGCTTTTATGGCATAAGAGTGCTTGATATGCTGTATCAAATTGTTGAGAAGTAAAAGGAATCTGAACCGACAGATATGATCGATGTTGACCTCTTAAAATTCTCTGCTTCTCTGAGGTCAATAAGTCACTTGGAAAAGCAAAATAATACAACTTTACGGGTTTTACCCATTCCTGTGAAACATAAATCTGAGTTACTGAAGCTCCTACTAAACGATGATCCATATGAGTTGTCACTCCATCAGGCCCCCATGTAATAATAGCATCCGGTTGAACTTTATCTACAATTTCTTTGAGTTCTAAAATCAAGCTTTGAACATGCGGGATATGTCCATCAAATCCCTCTGCAGCTCTAAGCTGATCATGATAATTCAAATGAATAAGATTAACTCCTAATACTTCTGCGGCACATTTCATTTCCTCTGCTCTTATCTCAGCCAATTTATCTCCAGCCTCATAATCATTATATTCATTTATCCCCAGTCTTCCATCTGTTGCTATAACAAGTGTTACTTCTACTCCTTCTTGAACAGATTTAACCAATAATGGAGCAACTGACTGTTCGTCATCTGGATGGGCAAAAATTGCGAGAATTTTTTTTGGAGTTTGTTGAGTATATAAAAAATTTAGTTGAAGAATAAAAAATATTAAATTTAGAATCGTTAGTTTCATTTCATTACTTTCATTTAAAATAATTAAATTATAGAATTAATGTAATAAAATTATGCGAGTTTATATCTTCAACAGAACAAGATTACTTGTTCTGTTTATTTTTATTTTATTAGCTTTTAATGTCTTGGGCAATAAAAATCCTAAAGAGAAAGTTCTTCGATTGGGAGTTATTGGATTGGTCCATGATCATGTTAATTGGATTCTAAACCGCCAACAAGACGATGTTAAAATTGTCGGTATTGTTGAGACCAATCGAAAAGCCATTGAACGTTATCAAAAAAAATATAATCTCCCAGACACACTCTTTTATGACAGTTACGAAAGTCTCCATCAAAAGGTTATATTAGATGCAGTTTCTGCTTTTAATCCTACCAAAAAACACCTTGATGTTGTCCGTTATTTTGCCCCTAAAGGAATTCCCATAATGGTTGAAAAACCGATGGCAACTTCTTATCAAGAAGCAGTTGAAATGGATAAACTTGCAAAAAAATATAAAGTCCCTTTACTTATAAATTATGAAACTTCCTGGTATGAAAGTACATATGAAGCAAAAAAACTCATTCAAGAAAAAAGATTAGGATCTCTTACGAAAATGGTATTTAACACTGGGCATCCAGGACCACAGGAAATCGGTTGTACCCCTGAGTTTCTAGCATGGCTGACAGATCCTATTTTAAATGGAGGTGGAGCTTTAACAGACTTTGGATGTTATGGTGCAAATATTGCTACTTGGATATTAAATGGAGAAACACCTCAAAGTGTAAGTTGNNTTGCCAAACAAACCAAGCCAAATCNTTATCCTAAAGTTGACGATGATACGACAATAATACTTGATTATCAAAAACAGCAAGTAATTATTCAGGCTTCTTGGAATTGGTCATACAATAGAAAAGATATGCAGCTATATGGATCTAAAGGATATGTAAACTGTCAAAATGCAAGCTCAATGATCCTTATGGAAAACCAATCAGAGGAATCAAAAAAACATTTACCCAAAGCTATTTCAAAACATTTAAAAGATCCATTTCGGTTATTATACAAGGTAGTTTTTGAAAATCTATCTCTTGAGCCTTATTCTTTATATAGTGTTGAAAATAACTTGATTGTATCCAAAATTCTTAGCTTAGCCAAAATTGCTGCAGAAACTCAAAGCACTCAAAGATGGTAAGGTTTTGTTTAATTAAATTATATATGCTATGTATTCAAAACCTNAGAAATAATTGCATTTATAATTTTAACTTGTGAGAAAAATCATCATTATATTAGGTGTTAGCGGTTGTGGAAAAAGTACTCTCGGAATCGCTCTGGCTCAGGAATTAGGAGTTAATTTTATCGAAGGAGATTCTCATCATCCTAAGACCAATATCAGTAAAATGAAAGATGGAATCCCACTTACAGATAAGGATCGTGAGCCTTGGTTGATTAAACTTTCTGATATGCTTTTAAAACACCAACCTGAAGGTGCTGTAATAGCATGTTCTGCTCTCAAAGAATCTTATCGAAAATTACTATCAAGAAACATTACAAAGAATAACTTACTTTGGGTCTATTTAAAATGTGGATTAGATCAATTAAAAAAAAGAATGAATCATCGAGATCACTTTATGCCTCTTTCCTTACTAAAAAGTCAGATAGATACATTAGAAGAACCTAAAAAAGGGCTTTATTTAAAGTGTTCATTAACAGTTAACAACCAGATCAAACAAATTAAAAAAAAACTTAATGAATAGAAAAGTGTCATGGGGAATTATTGGTATGGGTGTAATGGGTACTAATATTAGTAGGAACTTTGCATCCCAAGGACATACTGTTGCTTTATACAATCGTTTCGTGAAAGGAAAAGAAGAAAATATTGCATTAAAATGTACTCAAGAATATTCTGAATTGAAAAATGCTCTAGCCTTTGAAGAGCTCGATTTATTTGTCAGTGCCTTAAAATTTCCTAGAAAAATATTGCTAATGATTCCTTCAGGTTTGGCATTAGAGAAAATTTTAGAGGAACTAATCCCGATGCTTTCACAAGGTGATGTCTTAATTGATGGAGGGAACTCACATTACAATGATACCGAAAAAAGAGCTTCCCTATTAAATGAAAAAAAAATTCATTTTTTAGGTATGGGAGTTTCTGGAGGAAAAATTGGTGCCTTAAATGGCCCCTCATTAATGATAGGTGGTAATTTAGATGGTTACAAAATAGTTAATCGAGATCTTGAAAGCATCGCAGCTAAAGATATTTATGGAACAAGATGTTGCAGCTATTTGGGTTTAGGGGGAGCGGGACATTATATTAAAATGGTTCACAACGGAATTGAATATGCTGAAATGCAATTACTCGCTGAAATTTTTGAACTTTGTATGACTTCTCCCGCCCTAAATTTTGCTTCAATACATAAGGAATTGTCGGTTTGGAAAAAAAGCTTTAGTCAAAGTTATCTTTTAGAAATAACATCAGAAATTTTAACTTATAATGATGACGGAATACCATTTATAAATAAAATTTTAGATAAAGCTTCTAGTAAAGGGACTGTGGCATGGGCAATAGCAAATGGAGCTCTTTTGGGATCTCCAAATAGTCTTATGGCTTCAGCTCTTCACGCTCGATTTACATCTTCATTAAAATCTAAACGTGAAAAGCTTTCAAAAAGCTATAAAATCCAAAAAGGAAAATATGAAACACCTTTAAAAAAATTAAAAAAGGTATATGACGTCTCCCGTTTAATTAATCATCACCAAGGGTTTGAAATGATAAAAAGTGCAAATGATAAATTCAGCTGGGAAATAAATTTTGCAACTGTCGCTCGTTTATGGTCAGAGGGATCAATTATAAAATCACAACTAATGAATGCCCTTGTAAAAGAATTTCAAAAAAATGATTCAATAATCGAAATGGAAAAATTTAAAAAAGAAATCATAGATGCTCAAGAAGATTGGATCTCTATTATAAAATATGCTTTAGATAACGTAGTCCCTATTCCGTGCATATATTCAGCATGGAATTATTTTATATCTATGACTCAATCCACAAGTAATGGTAATTTAATTCAAGCACAAAGAGATTTTTTTGGAGCTCATGGTTTTCAAAGAATTGATCAAAAAAAAGGTACTCTAAGTCATGGCCCATGGTCCAAAAAAAATTAATCAATTCTTCCCACTGGTCGTACTTCATTCCCTTTAATTCCCATCAAACGATCTCCTAAGACCCAACGAATTGAATCTGCAATCTTTGTGATTTTTTCCACTATTTCATGATTTTCGTTTGCAATATCCATTTCTTCTCTTGGGTCTGTTTCTAAATTGAAAAGTGCTGGATTTTCGATTGTATTTATTTCATAAGGAATGGGAAAGCCATCGTTTGTACCTACTCTACCATTTAAAGAACGATATGTATGGGGAACATAAAGTTTCCAGTTTTTATGACGGATGGCATGTAATTCATTTGTCCTATAGTAAAAAAAGAAGTTTTCATGGCTTGATTTTGTTGTAATACCGGTTAATAATGGAACCAAAGAGGCACCATCAATTTTCGTTTCAGGAAGGCTGCTTCCCGTAAAATCTGAGATAGTGGGCAGCCAATCAATACCCATAGCAGGTGCATCAATGCGAGTATTGGCTGGTATTCTTTTTGGATAGTAAACAATTGCGGGGACTCGGTGTCCACCTTCCCAATTTGTTCCTTTACCCTCTCTAAAAATTCCTGAAGATCCAGAGTGTCCTCCATAAGAAAGCCATGGTCCATTATCTGAAGTAAAAATTATTAAGGTATTATCATCCAAGCCTTCCTTTTTTAAGGTTTCAAAAATTTTCCCAACCGAAGTGTCTATTTCATGAATTACATCCCCGTAAAGTCCTCTTTCCTGTGTGTGCCGAAAAGTGTCTGCTGCAAATAAAGGGACGTGGGGTTGTGGATGAGGAAGGTATAAGAAGAATGGATTGTCTTTATTGTCTTCGATAAAGTCAATGGCTCTATCTGTAAGTGCTCCTGTTAAAAAGGTTTGGTCTTCTAAAATTCTAAGAGGGGTTTCATTCTCATATAATTTAATATCAGGAAAATTAAAAACAGTTCCTTGTTGAGGGTGTTTGGGCCACATATCATTTGAGTATAGAATCCCAAAATAATCATCAAAACCATGATTGCGAGGAAGAAATTTTGGAGCATCACCTAAATGCCACTTCCCATAAATTGCAGTTGAATATCCTTTCATTCTTAACAATTCAGCTATTGTAGTTTCGTATGGATTTAGCCCAACTTTAGACCCTGGACTGTAGG
The DNA here is from genome assembly GCA_002714815.1 of Flavobacteriaceae bacterium. Taxonomy (GTDB): domain Bacteria; phylum Bacteroidota; class Bacteroidia; order Flavobacteriales; family Flavobacteriaceae; genus MS024-2A. The sequence goes on from PAYI01000005.1 coordinate 149,365, forward strand.
CATTGTGAACTCCAATTCTATCTGCATAACATCCGGTAAGTATAGAGGCTCTCGAAGCAGAACATACAGGTTGTGTAGCATAATAAGATGTAAAATAGGCCCCTTCTCTTGCAAGTTTATCAAGATTTGGAGTTTTTATATCTGATGCTCCGTAAATACCAAGATCACCATATCCTTGATCATCTGTGAGTATAAAAATAACATTTGGAGGTATTTCTTTACTACAAGTAATTATTATAAGTGGTGCAAAAAAATAAATTAGTTTTTGCAAATAATAATTAATCTTATATAAGCAGCTTTTAAAAATCATTTATTCTTTATTAATTTAATCTAAAACAGGACTAAAACATATTTTTGTTTGATTTAATTTCTAAGTTAAACCATTAATATCTTAATTTATAGCTAATAATTTTCTACAATCTCTATTTTAATATATATATTATTGAATACTCAATAAAAAGACTGTTTTTCGTGTTTTCATAATATAATTTTTTGCAAATTGGATTTATCTTTGAGAAATAAAAGATGCAAAGCCGTTTTTAATGCATTTTTTTTAAATACAAAGAGCTTAATCATCANNAGCTTGGTATTTATTCTTTGTTAATTTATTCATTTGTTTAGCCGCCTCTTNAGAGGCGGTTTTTTATTTNCTTTTAATATTATTATTCTTATCAATTGTAATAATAAATTCTANTATAACTGAAATAAAATAAATTACAAAGACAGGGACTATATATATATAATAAAAAANTGAGTCTGTTAANAGAAGNTTTAAGTATTCATTTATGTCTGAGTAGTATCNAATCTTTTCAGTATTTAGGTCATAAATTAAACCAGAAAAAATTACTAAATAATAAAAAATCAAAATAATTCTAATAGGCCAGTAATACTTTGGTTTTAGATATGAAAATGAAAAATAAAAAATTATTTTTTTCATATTTTAAATGTAAACAAACTTGTANATAATAATTGAATCTTTTATGATATTAAGTTTCTAATCCTTNAGAAGATTCGCNACACTTTTCCCAACAAAGCTNCCAATAGCAACTCCCATACCACTTAATTTNACNCCCACAGCAATANTATTTGTCTCTTTTTTAATNATAGGCATTTTATTTTTCCCAAAAGCCATTATACCAGACCACTCCATATCAATTTTAAAGTCTTGATTTGGAATGATGAATTGNTCTAAATCATTTAACAACTTNCCNTTTATTTTTTTATTAATCCCAAAGCTTGTAGTTGTTTCTATCCCAAAATCCAAATTACGCCCTCCACCAATTAGAATTCGGTTTTCAATTTTTCTAAAATAATTGTACCCTCTTTCATAATGAAAAACTCCTTTTAAATTTATATTTTTAAGAGGCTCCGTCAAAATTACTAACCCTCTACCTGGAGAGAGGGGTAAATCTGGAAGAATTTTATTAGCAAATCCATTGTTACAAATCGCTAGTTTTTCACAACAGAGTTTAAATTTTTCATTTTTTAAACTAATAAAAAGTTGATTACTATTTAATTTAGGTTCAAAACCGGTGAGAGTTGTGTTAGAAAAAAATGAAATGTCTTGTTGGTTTACTTTTGAACGAAGTGCACGCATCATTTTNCCAGTGTTTATTTCACCTTCAAAAGGATTTTCAACAAGGTGTTTTACCTTATCAGTNTTAAACCCAAATCTTTTTATTTTNTTATTATTACAATAAAAAACTNTTTTAGAAAAAATAGGATTTAGTAATGAATTAAATCTGTCTATCTGCTCTAAAGCAATTGGGTTTTGATCAAAGAAAAGTTCATGTCCCCCGTTCCATTTTAAATCCATTGTATAATCCCCTATAGTTNCCCTTANTATTTCAAGNCCATCCAAACGCATTTTAATTATTGATAATAAATCCTGATCTCNCATATTTTCNGAATCTTCCATAAGTTCAGTAAGAGAGCCAAAACAAGCAAACCCNGCATTTTTAGTACTTGCTCCAGAAGAAAATAACCCTCGCTCTAGAATAGCTACAGTTGCATTAGGATTCTCTTTTTTATAAGAAAGAGCACAAAAGATTCCTGTTATACCACCTCCTAATACAATTAGATCATAATATAACAGTTGTGTTTTTTCCCAAAAACTTAACATTTAATTTTAAGTTTTATTTGCATTTTAAATAACATTAATAAAGCTTAATATTTTACTATCCAAAAAAAAATTTTAATAACTTAAACCATAACCATAATCAAAAAGAGGATCTTTCAAATCAAATGGAGTGTCCTCTTTCTGCATTTCAACNCTTTCGATTGAAGAAGGTAACTGTATAGGTAATTTGCCCGATGGTTTAAATAAACCAAAAATTAAATCTAAAATAACTTTGTCTGAAGAATCAAAATCGGCAACTATAGCATTTGAAAAAGGGACCAATTTACTCAAAACTGGTGGGCGTTTGATATTAACTACTAAAATTGTAGGCTTTTTTTCAAATAAAGTAAGTAATGTTTTTAACTCTTCCTCTTGAAAATCTAATCGTCCAACACTGAAGATTCGTTCCATTATCGATCCTCCTTTATCTGCTCCCCAATCAGGCGTCTCAACTTTTGCAATTATAACATCTGCTTTTTCTAATGAAGTTGTTTTTTTGCTTTTTATCGATTTTACATCGAATCCATGTAAATATATATTTGTGCCCTGCTTTAATGGTAGTATTTTATCTTTATTTTTTAAGAGAACCAATGATTTCCGTTGTGCCTCAATCCCTTTTTGAATAAAAAAATCATTGTTCAAGGCATCTAGATTATCTTTATTTAAATAAGGATTATCAAAAAGACCTAATTTGAATTTTTGCCTTAGAATTCTCTTTAAAGATTGATCAATTCGAAATTCATCTATCTTTCCCGTTTTAATTAATTCTGCTAACTCATCACTTAGTTCTTCTCCACCAATCATATCAACTCCAGCATCTATAATTTTAATTAAGCGTTCCTCTTTATTTAAGTTTTCGACGCCATGAGCTGAGGCAGGTTTGAAAAGTATTCCTAGTATTTTTCTGTCGCTTATTATTGCCCAATCTGTACAGATGATTCCATCAAAATCATATCTCTCTCTAAGAATTCCAGTAATGATCTCTTTGTTATAACCTGCCCCAACATCCTCTGAAGTAATACCCTTCGGAATACTATAATATGGCATGACTGAAGCTACTCCAACATTGAATGCTTCCTCAAAAGGTTTGAGATGTTCTTCAAACTTTCCGCCAGGATAGGATTGAATGCCTGGAGGAAAATGACTGTCTTTACCATTATCTAATGCGCCAGACCCTGGAAAGTGTTTTACCATTGCAGCTACTGATAAAGTATCTAAATTATTACCTTGTAGCCCTTTGATATAGGCCGCGACTAGTCGGGAATTTACTTTAGTGCTTTCCCCAAATGTGCCATCTACTCTGCCCCAACGAGGCTCAGTACTGATATCAGCCATAGGTCCCAAGGCTACTCTAATGCCGATTGATTTGTATTCTTCTCTAACAATTTCACCAAAATATTGTGTTAAAATTGAATCATTTATTGCTCCCATCCCCAATGCGGAAGGCCATGAAGAAAAATAAGGAGTATGTATGTAAGGACCAAATTTTTTTGGAATACCGTGACGAGGATCTGAAGCAATAGTAATGGGTATTCCTAATCTAGTTCTCTCCGCAATTTTTTGTAGAGAATTATGCCACTTAACCATTTTTTTAATAGGATGAGATGCTCGTATATTGAAATGATTGATTTTTTTCTTTACAATCATTTCTGAAGAACTTGACATTAAAAATGAAAATGGATTTGAAAAGTTGGGAGCTTCCAATAGAGATCCATCTTCATTAATCCCTATCATTGTAAAAAAAATTAATCCTGCTTTTTCAGAAGTATTCATCTGACCTATTAAATCATCTATCCTATTTTCCAAATTTTGATTTGGATCTTCATAAATATCAAGTTTGCCATTTTTATTTAAATCTCTATAAGACTTATTTTCGATTTGAATTATTGGGGCTTCCTGCCCTAAAATTTCATAATTATTTGAGGAGTGTATATTCCATTTAATTAGATAAAAAAGATAAATGATAAATGGGGTGACAAAAATTAATCCTAATGCCACAAAAAAAAATTTGAAAATTTTTATCATATCAAGAAAATGAATAATTTAACTATAGTAAATTCCTGTAATTATTCTGTAAGCCAGATATATCCCTGTAATTGTCCATATCCACCATCGATTTTTCATGTACCACTCCATATATAATAATTGAGTTATTTGAAAGATATTGAATATATTTATATTTATTAATATATAATGTAAGAAGTATAAGTTTCTTTGTTTTGTTAATTTAATCAAGTATTAATCATAAGCCATTTTATTAAAGCGAAATATAATTCAATGTCATATAAGTCTATTAAGGTTACCATTTATTTTTTGGTTTTATTCACTTTGGTAACAAGAGCACAAAAAAATGAAATAGATAAACAAATTGAATTTTCAGGTAGTATTAATCTGACCAATAATGGTTTCTCATTTATCCCTATATTCTCACTTGGTAAACCAGCAACAACAGTTAATCTCTCTTTAGCAGGAAAACGCTTAAGTTTTGACCCTCAATTAAGATTTGACCTTGACGGGATGAGGCCATGGTCGTTTTTATTTATCTGGAATTATAAGATTATTAAAAAAGAGCGATTCCAAATGCAATTGGGAGCTTATTTCCCTGCTTATGCTTTTACAAATCTTAATTATACTAGAAATTCAAATCCTGTAACCATATTAACACCTCAAAGGTTTTTCATTTGGACTACTTTACTTAATTATAAATTATCCCCAAAAATTAATCTGAGCCTATTTTATTTGAATGGAATAGGGCTAGAAAAAATTGATCAAAGTGATAGAGGAAATTTCATTTCTTTTCAAATCGGAATAAATAATCTGAAATTATTAAATAATCTTTTAGTTAATTTTAATCCTAGATTATATTTTCTTCAAATTGATGATAATCAAGGCTATTATTTTGCAAACACATTTTCATTAAAGCATAAAAAATTTCCCTTCTTTCTTTCTACTACACTGAACCAGGCTATAAATACTTCAATCAATGCAAATAAATTTGATTGGAATATTGCTCTTAATTATGCTTTTAAATCATCTTATAAAAGAAATTAATAAAGCTTAATTAATCCAATTATTATTCATATTTTTTGAAATTAAAAAATTGTAGATGAAATCAAAACTCTTTTTTTTAATAGTTTGTTTACTCATACTTATTTATTAAGTGGATGCAGCAAAGAAAATTCATATAATACTCCTATTACTAATTCGAATTATATTCTAACATATAAATAATGACAAATAAATTAAAATCTAGTGTAATTTTTTTCTTATTAATTTCTAAATCTATTTTTTCTCAATGGCAATACGAAGTTGAAGGAAAATCATTAGAAAAAATATTTGTGGATGACACAAATAATATCTCAACCTTTTTAATTCAAAAAGCGGCAAATGGCGATATTACTTTTACTATAGAAAAATTAGATTTGGACATATGTCCAGTAGGATCAATTGATTTTAGATTTGATAATTACAGTAGGAAGCTAAATTTTGAAGTAGAAAAAGTGGGTGCAAACACACTAAAAATTTTATTTAATAGAGTTGATGGTTTACAGGAATTAAAAGATTTTACAAAACTTATTAAAGCAAAAAACTATTTATACACCACTTTAATTGACCAGTGTGAAATTAATGCAGCTTATAATTATACTTTAAAAGGATCTTCAATTGCAATAAATAGAATTCGTCTTATTCCCTTTTTGGAAAGAACCATAAAAATATTAGAAGCTAAAAAAAATAAAATGAATTTTATTATTTCTTCTATTCCAAGACTTGAAAAAGATGAATTTTCTGAAAAGAGTTTAAAGAATATAAATCCACTTGAAATAACTGATGTTTATTGGAAAAATGCTGGGCAAAATAAATATTCAATTAAAATTAGAGTTAAATTAAACGGGAAAGGTTTTCGCGAACTTTACGGTGATTTTAGATTATTCAAACCTGTCGATAAAATTAAATTCCGTTATTAATTTTTTCCAAATACTTAAAACAAAGCTTACCTTTAATTCTAATTTTAATTATATAAAATGAAAAATTACTTAATCCCTATTTCTATTCTTGTGGGTTCCTTAATTATTGGTATCACGATTATTAGATCAAGCCAAATGGATCGTTTTCAATATGTAGATGATAATGTTGTCTTTGACAAAAGTAACGGCACAACATATTTTACTGATAAAAAACAGTATCTGGATAGAAAAGGAGACCTCTATCAATTTGACTAAACTTAGTAGCCTATGGGAATTTATTTCTTAGGACATTGTTGATGACAAAACTACTTCCAGTGAGTTCATTATATGCTTGAATTACTCGATTTTTTGATCGGATGGTTATAGTACAAGCCTCACCTTTCTTTAAAATTTTAAAAAAATCCTCTAATTCATATGTTTCATTGCTAATTAAATCTTTAACCTCAAAAATTTGATAAGATTCATTTTCAGTAATGGAATTAGCTGCTTTAAATTTTCTTTCAGATATTTCAAATAAAACATAATAGTCTTGGGCTTCTTTAAAGAAAATTCCATTAATTGAAAAATTCAATCCTAGCTTTTTAGATTTCGATATTCTTAGCACTAGGCTGTCCTGATTAGAATTATTAAAATTAAGTTGGCCTATTGCTTCAATAGATCTAGCGCTTTTATTTTCCTTATATTCCCATTGAGAAAAAACTTTTGTTAAAAATAATAAGCAAAAAAGAATAAATATCTTTTTCAATTTATAAATCATTTATTTCTATCAAATATACCTAATCTCAATTACTTTAATCCTATAGGTATAGCCTTTTACAAAATAGCTTTTGGTAACTTGTTTAAAATGATATAGCTGAGATTAGATCAAAAATCTTCATCTAAATTAATGGCTCTTTTTTCATTCAATGATTTTTTTGCTGCTAACGCAATCAATAAGGCATTAAGTCCTGCTTCAATTCCGTTATTAATTTTTTTTTGTTTAAGTAAACAGAAAATAAATTCTTGAATTATAGCAATAAAGGAATCCGCATAGCGCTCCAAGAAAAATCCTAAAGGTCTAGCTGTATGAATACCATCAGAATTTGCTATATAATGGTTATCAGGCAGTTGATTTTTAGAAGCACTCATTCCTAAGTTTCCAAAAACCTCAACCCTTTGGTCATAACCATAAGCAGCCTTACGGCTGTTATCTATTGTCGCTAAAGAACCATTTTCAAAAGTAAGTGTAGTCACCGCCGTATCAATATCGCCTATCTTTTTTATTTCTGGGGCTCCAAAAACATTCCCTGAAGCATATACTGTCTTAACTTTTTGCTTGTTTAAATAGCAAGCCATATCAAAATCGTGAATAGCCATATCTAAAAATAATCCTCCTGAGGTTTTCATATAATCAATACTTGGAGGATCCGGATCACGACTAGTAATTCTTATGATTTGGGGAGAGCCAATGACACCTTTATCAATAGCTTTTTTTATTTTTAAAATGCTATTATCAAAACGCCTGTTAAATCCAACCATAAAAGGAACATTATTAATTTTAATTATATGTTCTAATTCCTTTACTTTATCAAGAGAGAGATCAACTGGTTTTTCACAAAAAATAGCTTTCCCTGCTTGGGAAGCAGTCTTTATATGTTTAGAGTGCATGGAGGTAGGTGAAGAAATTACAACTGCATTTACTAATGGATCAAGTACCATTTTTTCAAAACTCTCATAAATTTTTACTTCTGCTCGATTATTTACCCATTCTTTATTCCTTGAATTTAAATTTGAAACAGCTACTACATTTGCATCTTTGCAATGCCTATTAATATTATCAAAATGAATTTTCCCTATTCTTCCAAGGCCAACAATTCCAAATCCAATGGTTCTCATTTATTAAAGGTAAAAAAATTAATTTCCTTTTTTTAACTATCATTATTTCCTGCTCCTTAGGACTTCTTTGTATCTTGCACCAATTAGCTGTAAATCAAATTAAATGGAGTTTTTAGATGCTTTAAAGCAATACTACAAAAAAATTTCATCTCAAAATTTTGATACTCCTTTTGAGGCAAGAATTCAAGCTGCGAAAAATTTAAAAGAGCTGTTTTCTATCAAAAAATTCGATTTAAGGGGTACGGAAAACCTACCTTCAGATCCTGGATTTATCTTTATTTACAATCATATATCAAATAATGATAATTACACTCTGGAAAATGACTTTCAAATTACATTGGATAGTCACTTTATTAGCAGCATGATTTCATATACCTATTATCAAAATCCAGGCTTAAGAGTAATTCGATATGAACTCCCTTATGAAAAGTCCCATAGAAATTATTACAATAATTTTGACTANATCAAAGTTTATTCAAAACAATTCCTCCCTGAAAATATTTCACGAGTAGAGCTCAATGAAAGCAAAAAAAATTTTTATTACAAAGCAAAACTTGCATTATCAAGAGGNGAAAATTTAATATTGAACCCCGAAGGGAAATCTTCAACAACTGAAAAATCTCCATCAGATTTTAANGCAGGTGTTTTTAAGATGATTATTCGATCGGGTTTAGATCCATTTATTGTNCCATTAATAATGGTCAACTTTGATAAGCTTAATTCNGATACAACCTACAGATGTGAAATCAAAAAACCTTTTCGTTTGTCCTCTAAGATTGAAAACTTTGATGATAGAAATCAGATAGATGAATTTTTATTTTCTTTAAATCATGACTACAAAAAGTGGGTCAATGACTTAAGAAAAGTTAATTCTGGTTTCGAAGATGATATTAATGCTTTAGTTCAAAAAAGAAAAAAACTTATAGAAGAAAAAAATCTAATTGTTTTCTATGGAAGTTCTTCCTTTAGATTATGGNCTAATTTAAAGGAAGATTTTTATCCATATAACGTACTTAATTTTGGGTTTGGTGGTGCCTTTATAGAAGATTGCATCCGATATTTTGATAAGCTTTTTTATAAACTAAATCCTACCGCATTAGTATTGTATGTTGGGGGGAATGATCTGTCCCTGGGATACTCCCCTCATAAAATAAANAGCTTTTTTAGAAAGCTTTTNAAGCTAATAAAATTAAAATTCCCAAATTCATTTGTTTTTTGTGTTTCCGTAAAACCAAGTTATCATAGGATAGATCAAATTGAAAATATAAAATTGCTTAATAGTTTGATTAAAAAAGAATTGATGAAAANAGAAAATACCTTATTTATAGATGTATTTAAATTATTTTTAGATGACAAAAATCAAATTATAAATTCCTATTTTTTGATTGATAACTTGCATCTAAGTTATAATGGATATAGAGTTTGGCAAAAGGAAATATACAGAGCTCTTAATCAAAAGTTAGAAATTTTAAAAACCTAAATAAATAATACTTTCGAAGTTCTTAATCTAAGGTTTAATTAACAGGAGATTAGTATTTTTAAGATGTAAAAACTTCCTAATTTTATTTACTATAATTTAATTGACCCTAATTTCTTGTGAAAAAGATGCGAACTCAACTTTGTTGATCCCTCTTTCTCCAAACAATGAAACAGATAACTCTTAGTTTAAATATGAATAAATCTTTGTGATTTTTCTAATTAAGCTTAATCATATTCTAATTAAAACTTTGGCCCAATAAAAACTAAGGCCAAATTTTGATGTCATAAGAATTAAACAAATGTTTAAACAAAAAAGCAGAAACCACCTTTCAAAACCCTAATAATTTAACCATATACCATTTGACGGTTTCTGCCCAAGAGTACTTATTAAGTCTAACTCTTTGCTCGCGAACATCAAAGTATATGTCTTCTTTTCTTTTGAATTTCACGTTTATTAATTTTCTTATAAAGTTAAACAACTTATGGTTTTTCCCCAAACATTTAAGGATTTGTTTAAGTAATCAGAAATGATTTCTAAAAATTTAGTAATTATTACTTTTTGTAAGTCCAAGAAATTAATAAATAGTTAATATCCTTCATTAGGAATCGGCTTATAGATGTTTGTTTCATCTTCTTTTTCACAAGAAATTAGGGTCAATGAAATAAGAGTAAGTATAAATAAAAGTGACTTTAACATTCCTTTTGTTCTTCAAAATTAATTAAAATTGTCTCATAATTATGAATGGATATTTAAAAAGAGTGGGAAATCAGAAATGAAGTTTCTCCATCAGTCATCCTCTTATAGCATTGCTTCAATCCCACTCAAATCATAAATCAAATAAATAAAGTTTTACAAATCAAAAATCGTAAAAAATCATAGTGATTTAAAAAATTTAAATATTTATTACTTATATAATTATATTAATATCTTATAGATTTTAACATTCAACTAATAACAACTAATTAATGACTTATTCCTTTCATTCTTTAAATTTCAACAATTAATAGTGCTGAAAAAATATCTTCAATAAAAATAAAACAAAGTAGTAATTAATTAGCTGTATATCTTATTGAGATTTTTTAACAATATCATTACATAAATTATATAAATTTACATTTGCAGTATTATTGCAGTAATGCCGATTTTTCAAAATTTTGCTGCTTCTGTTACTTTTGAATAAAAATAAAACAATTACTAATTATGAAATTTCAAAACATCTTGAAAATTATTGCAGGTTTAATGGTTTTTGGAGGATTTGGTATTATTTGGATAGGTCTTAGTATGATGAAAAGTTAAATTCTGATTCTTTAAAAATAAAGTTTTCACTCTTCCTATTAATTTTTTTCAATGCCCCTATGACATATACATTGAGTTTAACTACTTCTTTTGTATATTACGTTTTAATCAAAAATTAATAAAATGAAAAACATATTCCCCCTTTTGATATTTTTCTCATCAATTATAAATGCTCAAGAATGGTTAACCCCCGTAATTGAAGGATATGGAAAAATAAAATTTTCAAAAGATATTGCTGTTCAACCAGAAAATAATTTAGAATATAAATTAGTGTACAAGATTACAACAACTGATTTAAGAGAAGGTGTGAATAAAGGTTTAAACTCTATTGCCCATACAATTAATATGCTGGGTTGTGCTGACATTTCAAAAGATAAAGTTCAGATTGTAGCGTCAATTTCTGGGCCTGCAACATCAATTGTTTTGACAGATAAAGCATATAAAGAAATGTATAAAAGTAATAACCCTAATTCCAAAATAATTAATCTTTTATCTCAATATGGTGTAAAATTATTTGTTTGCTCCCAAGCTACATCATATAAAAATATAGAACATTCTCAAATTAACTCAAATATTATTTCAGCACTTTCTGGGGCTAGTGTTCTTGCAAATTATCAACTTAATGGATTTGCTTTTATGCCTTAACGCATAAAAATTAATTTGATTCGAATTCGTCAGTGTTTTTGAAATATTTATTCCTGAGAGAAATCATAATTTACAATAAATATTATAATTTGTCGTTATAATTATATGAGACATTCAAACAAGTATAAAGGTATTTTTCAATTATTAAGTTATTCTTTTAAAGGCTATACTCTTTTAACTTCTTTATTGTGGAGCAAGTTGATTGATTAAATAAATCAAGTTTCTTTTTAGTTTTTTAACCTTCCTGATTTAATTTAACTGGTTCTTTGTAAATTTAGAATTATTAAATCTAAACCTTCATTTTAATGAAAAAATTAGTTTGCTCTCTGTTTTTAATCCATTTATTTTCATGTGCTGTTTTTAATGGTAAATTGAAAGACCCTTTTGAAGGTAAATTTCAAGTGACAGTATTAGATATTGATGGAGTAGGAGATGTCCCAGGTATTTTAACAATTTCCAAAAAAAAGGATTCGTACAATTCATCAGTTGTATACAAAGAAGATGGGGTTGAGACAACTATGAATATAATTTCATCTTACGCTATTGACGAATCAACATTTATTGTAGAAGCATTTATTGATGGAAATCAAGTTGATTTTGAATTAAACTTTAAAAATAATGATATAATTGGAATGGCTGGTGGTTATTATGAAGTAGTTGGTATAAGGATTGAATAACTTGAATATTTTTCAAGAATTTAGTAAGATGACTTTTTAAAACTAAATGTATTTAATTTAGAAATACAAGCATCTAAAATAATTTTTTAAGAGCTTCTTTAGTATATTGCAGACTTTCACCTATAAATCAATTTAAATGATTCCAATCAAGCATCTATTACATATAAACAATTCCATAAGAGATGTATTTATTGCTCTTTCAAATAAAGAAAAAATGAAAGAATGGTATACAACGGGTGTAGAAGGAGTTTTTGAAAAAGATGAAATAATTACTTTCGAATTTGTAAATCTAGCTACCTTCAAATTTAAAATCATATTTTTGGTTGAAAATCAATCGATACACCTTGAATGTGTTGAATCAGAATGGGATAATGTGGGTCATATAATTAAATATGATTTAGATGAAAACGATGGAAAAACAAGAGTTAGATACACATATGAGGGTTTCTCTGAAATGAATGATTCATATTCTAATATGAATTATAGTTCTGGAAAGTATCTTGAAAGTTTAAGGCAGTTTTGTCAAACTGGAATTGGAGAAGCTTATGGTTCCCCTAACTACAGGTCTTAAAATCAATTTTTTCTTATTTTTTACCTTTAGCATATACTTATTTGTATATTGAATATAAAATTCAAGTTTTGCCATTTGAAAAAAGTTTTTATAATATTTTCCCTTTATATTTTATCCTGTTCTATAGAGGATGAAATTAGCTATAAAACAACAAAATCTAGATTTTATTCATCTTCTCAAATTCTTGTTGATTCTACAGAGATATATAGAAATAAAAGAAGCAATGATCAACTAAATGTTGAATTAAAGTATCAAGCTAGAATAATTAATACAGATTATGATTCAATTAAGTGGGAATTCCCGGGGGGAAACCCAGAAAAAATATCTGACGTTACTGAAATCCCTGTTAATTATAATAAATATGGGACCTACGATGCTAAATTGATACTTCTTAAATATGATACTTTAAATTATAGAAACATCCGGCTTTTGGTAGATACTATTACATTACGTAAAAAGGCTTTCATCAAATACAAAGAAAAAAGCTGGAATTCATATGACTCTAATTCAGTTTGGTCATCTATAGGTTCAGAGATTACATACATAAACGTAAATGAAATCTATGACAATTATGACCCGTTGTCACTTAAAACAAATTTTACAGGTTTTGAAAATAATAGGGTTAGAGTGAGATTTGATTTTAAAATTGCTCTAAATAATCCATTACCAACTTCCAGTTATACAAATAGTCAGAAAAAACTTGAATTAAAAATCGATGATTTTAATAGGTTTTCGGTAGCAAAAATAAAAGATGATCAATACTATTCTGGATACTTTGATATATTTGACAAAGATGAGTTTGAGTTAAAGTTTGAGGTTTTTCCTCCTTTAACTTCATCCAATTGGAATTTACTGATCAATGGTGAAAATATTCCAATGTATAATTATTACACTTCAGAAAATGAAAGTTTTCTTATAGGATATTCAAATCAAACTAGNATTTCATCAGCAACAATAAAGCTTAACGATCTCTCATATGGATCAAGTGATAATAAAAACTTAAAACTTGGNGATACTACNAAAATAGAAATACCAGAAGGTTTAAGTAAAATGNTTGTTACCCTAAATGATGGTTTACCATCTTCATTTCAAATATTAACAAGAAGGACTGGCAATTCATTGAATAACAACGAATACTATTATAAAATATTTATCAAGAATCTAATTATTGAAGTCTTATGAGTNTCTNATTANAAAATATAAGGAAACTGAACTCCTAAGAGATATCCTAAAATTAATCCTAGCGCAAACATAATTAGACCTTTAGCACTAAAAAACCATCCAAATTTTTCTTCCCATGAATCAGGTATTAAATTACCATCAGCATCTTCCGCTTTCCCTGTTCTTGTTAAATAACCTGCATAAAAGTAAACACCCGACACAAGTAGTACAATAAAAATAATTGTAATTGTAAAATCACTCATCTTTCTGTTTTTCAATAAGGTACAAAAAAATATTAGAAAATCTTATATTCATAATTCTGTTTGATTGTTTCAGACACTTGTTTGTATATTAGTAATAGTTAACTTAAATAAATTAAGATGAAAAAAATATTGACCCTTTCAATGGTCATAAGCATGAATATTGCGTTATGCCAATTTGAGAATATCTCTGATTTTCAAAAAAAACTAATTGAGTCTGAAACAACNGGAAGCAATGTTGCTATGGTTTACCAAAATGGTAAAATTTTGTATCATCATATTGAAAACTCAATGGATTCAAAAGGTAAAAATATTTATTACAATTCGATTTTTCCAATTTGGTCAATGTCAAAACCGATTACAATCGTTGCAATGATGAAATTAAAGGAAAAAGGATTAATAAATTTTGATGATAATGTCTCAAGTTACATCCCAGAGTTTAAAAATTTGAAATGTAAGGATGAAAATGGAAAAATATATAAATGCAAAAATTCTTTGACAGTATTTCACCTTTTAACTCATAGATCAGGTTACGGGTACTATGGGAACCCAGAGTTTTTCACTAGCACTATTAAATATAATAATCTTAAAGATTTTGCAATTGATGTAGCAAATCATCCTGTTGAGTTCGAGCCAGGAAGTGAATATCTATATGGCTTAAATATGGCTATTCTTGGCAGAATTGTAGAAGTTGTTACAAAAAAGACTTTCTATGAATATTTAAAGGATGAAATTTTCGCCCCCTTAGAAATGAAAGACACTAAATTTTACTTAACATCATCTGATAGGGAAAGATTTCAACCTCTATGGATAAATAATGGTTCAATTAAAGGCTATACAACTGATTTAGATGAGTTGACGTATGACAAAAAAAATAAAGCCTATTTTGGTGGGGAGGGATTAACTTCTACAATGGAAGATTATGCGAAGTTTTGTGAGATGCTACTTAATGGTGGCACTTTAAATCAAAAGAAAATTATCTCTTTAGAGAGTATAGAAGAAATGACAAGTTCCTATACAGATATCCCGGGTGATCCTTTTGACTATGGATATTCATTTCGTATTTTAACTAATCCCGAACTTGATGGGACAAATAGTTCGAAAGGTATTTTTGGATGGTCGGGATATCACAATACTCATTTCTGGATTGATAGAAAAAGAAATCTTTTTGGGTTGTTTATGACAAGAGCAAGAGAGTATTCCAGTGGTATAAGAAAAGAGTTTAGAAAGGCCGTATATAGTTCTGAAATAAATTAGTTAAATATTATTGATAGGTAAACTGATAAAAAATTCTTAAAAAGAAAACTCTTGTTTTCAGCATAATCTATTTCCCTATTTTTAGACTTCTTCTTATATTACTAATTATTAACCATAAATCGATATAACATGAAAAAAGTTNTTATAGTAGGATTATTATTAATAGGNTGTAGTCAGAAAAATTTGCCTTGTGATGAAAAAATTCAATCTAACGGTTTTATAATTGATACAAACCAACAAGTAATGCTGGCTTCAGAGAAAGCAGTTGATTTATTCAAAGAAATTGATAAAGCTTGGTTTGAAAGAGATTATGATAAAATAAAAACCCTTGTGGCTGAAGATGCAAATTTACGTTTTGCTAGTGGTGATAAAGGTGTTGGTCCGATGGACTTAATTAATCTTATTGAAAAAGAATATAAAGAAAATACAANTAGTGGAACAGAGTGGGGATGGACTACTGACTATGCTTTTTCAGTAAAAAACACCCCTACTGAAAATCCAAAACCTGGAGATATTGGTGAGTGGGTGCTCGCTGAATTTACTTCAAAAAAATTTAATACTATTGAATGGTATCAATTTAATGGAGGNAAACTAATAAATTGGTATCAATTTAATTCTCCTATAAAATAATTACAGCCCCCTCTAATAGAGGGGGTTTTTTTAAATCAATATCCCCATCTAAAAAACTTCTAGGCATTCCTCTTTATATTAAAGTACTTATAGAATAACTCTGGAAGTACTTTTAAATGCCTATATTGAAAAAAAACATTCCTATGAAATTTTATTATTATTTTTTAATCTCTTCATTATCACTTCTAATTATTTATAACTGTTCAACAGAAGAAGAAGAAGAAGAAACTCCTCCTCCTCCGGCTGTTGTTGAAACATCAGATCCTGACCCAGACCCTGTTCAATATACTCTTACAGCTACAGCTGGAGAAGGAGGGACAATATCAACAGATGGTGGTACTTATGATGAAGGGACTTCTATTACAATAAAAGCTACTCCCAATGAGGGGTATATGTTTATTGGATGGGATGGAAGCGATGAAACAGATCTTGAAATAGTGATTTCAATAAATTCAAATATTTCCATTTCTGCAATTTTTCAAGAAGTAGTTTCAATAGAATCATACTATACAAGTGGTGATATTTTAAAAATCGAACCAGTTATATTTTATGATAGGTCACTAACAGTTAATGGTATAAAGATTATTGTTGCTGGAGAAATAGGTGGTCAGCAAGAAGTCCCAGATGAATGGGTTTATAAGACTGCTCGAGTATTCCAATTACTGATTAATAAAGATGCAGAGGGAATTAATAGTGATGCCCAACTTAATATGATTAAAACTCTTAAAGGTGAAATTGGTTGGCATGAAAACTATCCTACAGGTCAAAGAGTTGCATATGGAGGTGGTGATGAATATTCTCCCAATTTCTTGACAGATGCTGGAAAGCAATCCTATGATGGTTTAGAGGCATTTGAAGATGAATTGTCTCTAGATGATATGGTTTGGTATAAAAATGTTGATAGTAGAGGAACTGGAGATGATGATATCAACGAAATTTTAGAACATACTCTGCATACTTTACATCGTTTTGGGGTTAGGGGAGGTGTTGAAGGATCAAGTGAAGCATTGAATGCTGAATTTGAAGAACAAGATATAAGCAATACTGAAATTTTTCTTGCTATGAAAGAGGCTTATAATAATGGTGTTTTTGATATTAAAGACTATGGTAATGGCGATATTAATAATCAAGATATATGGGGTGTGTTGCTTAAAGAATATACTTATTTGCTGACATTTGGAATGTGGGAGTTTAGTGAATTTTGGGAGAATGGTACTCTAGCCCCTGAATGGAATGATAATGCAAGAACCCCTGAAGGAATTTTATCAAATAACCCTTTAGGGCATGAACTTTATAACACTTATTTTAAGCCTGTAATATCTAAACCAAGTAAAGAAGTCTTAAGGTCAATTTTTCAGGACAATGATGAAGGGGAATCTGGATATATCCCAGATTAAAGTTAAATCTCTGGGATTTTTGAGGGGAGTTAAGTTATCTGCATTTCTTCTTCCATTAAGTTGAGCCTTTGTATATTGAAGCTTAATAAAAATAAATCAATATTAATGGAATTTCCATTTTCTATTATAACTATATCCCTTTTGAGGTTTGAATTAATAGATTAAACTAAATAAAATAGAGATAATGGTAAAGAGAATTCTTCCTATAACGATATCTATTATTTTTATTTTGGTTAATTGCAAAGGATTAAGTGTAAAGCACAAGTATAATCCTAGCACCAGTGATCCTAATTTTTATATAGTTATAAATTCTGATGAAGGAATGTCAAAATTTAATAGAAAAGTTAACGTGTTTGGAATTGATATATACGCTGCTCCAAAAGTAGAAGATTCAAAACTGTTTCATGCCGCTAATGTTCTTGCTCAATATCTTGATAATAATGAAGATGGTATAATTGACGATCAGCTCTTAATTAATAAGATGATAGAAAATAAATCCTTTATTGTCATGTGGAAAAATCAACGTGATATAAATTCAAATATGCCTTCAGACAGAATAGGCCAAGACCTAGGAAACGACGAAACTAACCCATCATTTGTTAAATCAGGAAAAAAGGGNAGATTTGACGCTTCATTAGAAGAGATCCTTCATTTAATAAATAATGCTGGACACTCTTTCGCTTATCCTGATGCTTTTGGTCAATTTAAAGGCTCAATTCTTACAAATGCTATGGATATTGCTAGAGGGGGTCAATTTANTGAAATTCCAGACAAGTATCCAGATAGTGCTTGGTACAGCTACTATGATTTTACTTGTGATTATGAAACTTGTCAAACTATAGAATATTTATACTGGGCTTTGACCTCGTTAATGGGTGCTCAAAAAAACAGAATAGAGGAAATTAAAGATGAATGGAAATTGAACACAAGAGAATTAGTTCAATCAAAAGACACTATTATATTCAACCTTTTAACTAATCCTATATATAAAATGCCTAAGGTTTTACCAGATGGGACATATAAACATTAGTTAAATTAAAAACAGATACTTAATAAAATAGAGGCAGATATATATTATGTTTTTACTATGAAGCCATTTTCTGCCTGCATATTTCTTGCCCATAAAGTTGAGTGTCAAGAAGCATATCGCTTAAATATTATATTTGTATAATTATTTTTTCTACTTTGCTGAGGGTATATCTAATTTGTTTATATGAAAAAAATACTATCAATTTTCATTTTTGTTTCAGTATTGTATTCTTTGCTTTACTCTTGCTCTAGTGATGAGGAAACAACTTCATCGAGTGTTGCCGATATATCTGTCCCTGAGGTTAAAAAATATACTTTAAGTGTTACATCTGAAGATGGGGGCACAATTTCATCTGATGGTGGAACTTATGAAGAAGGAACTGAAATAACTATTTCGGTAACTGCTAATGAGGGTTATGAATTTATAGGATGGGATGGGATAGAATCTAATGAACCATCTTTAACTATAACACTAAATTCTAATCTTAATATAAAAGCATTATTTAAAATACTAACACTTACTTCAATAGAATTATTAAACCCTCAAGATTCTATTGTAGTAACAGAAGTATATAATCCAATACTAAGAGCAAATTATGAAAACGGTACTTTTAAAGAAATTTCACAAACTGTATAAATATCATCTCAAAATAATAAAGTCAGTATTAAAGAGAATAATTCAATAGTTGGTGGTGTAAAGGGAGATGAAGTCATTACATTTAAATATGAGGATCAAAATGTAAGTCAAGAAATATATGTTAATAATATTGAATTTGAGGAGATAGAAGAAAAGTTTAGATCAAGTAACAACGCACAAATTGAAGTGCCAGTAATTATTATAAATATTTATCATACAAATGATGGAATTATTCATAACGACACAATAGGCCCTTCAGACTATTTTAACATAATAAATCCTCCACTCATTGATTTAAAATCAAGAATTAAAAATACATTATACGCAACAAAAAAAGCTATTGAACTTGGAGCCTCCTTTAGAGATTATGGTAAAAATGAAGTATCTAGTTATATCTCAATTGATACAAAAGCCTATATCAATGTTTATACAAATGAAGAAAATTCATACTTAACAAAGTCACACTACTATTTAAGTAAAAGAACATATGATTATCATACCCTGTTCAATGATCTAAATCTTGAGGGAATTATTAGAAATGAATTAGTCAAGGAAATATGGATAACAGAATTTGCTTATGGAGAATTTCCTTCCTTAGTAGATAACAATCTCTATGAAAATAGCAAAGACAGTACAATCCCAGAAACAAATATGTCAAGTCCATTCACAGGTGATATTTCAAACAGTTATAAGATTCCAGATGATTTACCTATATATGATAATACTTATGTCGTTTATGGAAATAGTGGTGCTAGAAGTTTGGATACAAATATTCATAATAGAGGACATCAGATTGAAAGCCAACTCTCATTTATTGAAAAAAACAAAATAAATGGAGAAGAACTTTTCTGGAATAAATTCGTTGGTGTTAATTATGATAAATATGGTCTAGATTACTATTCTGCAGTTCCTAATGGGAGATGCGGAAACACACATTTCCCTCCAAATGGAGACGATGATTATGATTATTGTAACTCAATATCAATTGAATCCGATTTATTTAATTGGACCCCACAAGGGGGGGACAAAACAATTATAAATTGTGAAACATGGTCAAATATTAATTATAATACCCCTGATGTTAATTATTACAATTTGAATAAAATAGAAGTAAAATGGTTAATTACATGGTTTCAATCTATACCAGGTTATAATAATAACATAAGCTACTTAAGAGATGGTAATAACTATAATTTAACTAATTGGTGGGATTTGTTTTATAATTGGGATAATGCTATAAAAGAAGGCAAAACACTTTGGGAATGAGTCCATTATTTAATATATCCTCAATTGAATCATGTTCTTTTTTGTAGATTAGGGGAATGGATAGTCTTACAAAAACTCAAAAACTTCTAATTGCGGCTTTACTTTGGATTGCCTTCGGAGTTGTTTTATATTTTTACTTTACTAATTAAATTTAAATATGGATAACAAAATAGTAGTACTTCTGAAAGAAAGAGTATTTTGGTTAGTAAGGAAAAAGAAAAAATAAACTTTTAATAATAATGAAATCGATATGAAGAATTTTTATTTCTTCTTCTTAGTTGTTTTATTACTTACTAATTGCACAAAGGAGTTTATTCTAGATGTTAGAGTTAATCCTGTAGAAGGTGGAAATGTTTTTCCTTCAGAGGGAACATTTAAAGAGGGAAGTACTGTGACGCTTAATGCAACCCCAAATCTTGAGTATCAATTTACTGGTTGGTCCGGTGATGCAAATGGCACTAATACTTCTGTTCAAGTAACTATTGATGATAATAAAAATGTAGTTGCTAATTTTAAACTACGCCAATATGAATTGATTACCAATGTTAAAGGAGAAGGTATAATATCTGAATCAATTGTAAATACTGGAAAATCTACTGACTATGATTCAGGTACAACGGTTAGGCTGGAAGCAGTCCCATCAAAAGGATATTATTTTACTGGTTGGTCTGGAGATCTAACAGGGGAAACAAATCCTGCTCAAATCACAATTGATAAACCAAAAAATGTAACAGCAACTTTTGAAAAGCTTTCATATGAGCTTCGTATTCAAGTATTAGGTGAAGGTAGTGTCTCAGAACAAATTATTAATACAGGAAAATCTACAGATTATCTTTATGATACTACCGTGAGATTAACTGCAACATCAGAGGACGGTTCTGATTTTATCGAGTGGGAAGATGAAGGAGCTTTGATTGATGAAAATCCATTTGATATAACTGTTACTGAGCCTACATTTATTAAAGCGATTTTTGAGTATGATCTCTTTAATGAAGTGGTTGGTAAATGGAAGGTAAAAAAGAAAAAACCAAAAAGAGAAGAAAAATCTATTGGTTTTGATGTATATAATATTGTTTTTTACAGAAACCGAACATTTAAGTTAAACTACTCCTCTGGTCAAATAAGTGGAACTTTTAATGTTACCTCTAACAGTGAAATTTCTTTAAATAATATTGGATTAATTACCAATGTCATAATATCTCAAGACCAGATCGACTTTAATATAAATATTACTTCACTGTTTCAGTTTGATGTTACAGGAAATAGAGTTAAAGATTTCCAGCAATATAAAACAGCTATACCGGATCAATATTTTGAACAAGGATTAATTGACCTTGGCTATGATAATTCTCTTGATGGTTATATTGATGATTCTGCTTTATTAACCATAAACAATCTGGATTTAAGTGATAAACAGATATCTAATCTCTCAGGATTGGAAGAGTTTATTAATCTGACTAGTTTAAATTTAAGTGGAAATAGTATTTTATCAATTTCGCTTGTTAATTTAAATAAACTAACCTCTCTTGATCTTAGAAATACAGGAATAACAGAATTAGATCTTTCACAAAACAATAAACTTAACTCTTTGTATCTATCTGGAAATACAGAATTAAGTTGTGTTAAAGTTAGTCCACAGATTTACCAACAGATTCCAGCAGGATGGATATATGATAATACAACTAGTTTTGAATTAGAATGTGATTGTCCAATTCTATCACTTATTTCTGGAACTCAAAGTCAAACTATATGTGATGGTGAGGCTATGGGAGAAATAGTATTTGAATTTGGAGGAACAGATGTAAATATAAATGTGGAGACTATGCCTTGTTGTATTGGTATTCAATCAAATACAAATAATGGTCAAATAACAATATCTGGTACTCCAGTATTTACAAAAGAGTTTTATACATTTTCAGTCTTTACTTCAGATGGAAATAATAACTGTAATCAGGTTTCACAAACTATTACTTTGAATAAGAACCAAAACACACCTTCAATAAACCTTGATTCAGGGTCATATCTTCAAAATATAGAATTAGGAAACAACATGGTCCCCATAGTTGTTACATTTGACGATACAATATCAGGGTTAAATGTTACGGGACTTCCTTATACCCAGTTAGGTAATGCCGTTACCATTTATACAACTTTTGATTCGGTGGGGACATATAGAGGAACTATTACAACAATTAGTAATGCAGAGTGTGAAATAGATCAAAGTATTGAAATAAATGTTACTTCTCCTATTAATAATATAACAGATGGAGGCGGAACTTCTAATAGCTTGAATACTAACGAAACTAATTCTAGTGATGCAACTGGAAGCTATACTTATAATGAAAATAATATCACCTTTACCAAGGAAGATGGTGCTGATCCAAATCTAGAAGCTAATCAAGATAGAATTACGCCTAATGTTTGGATTACAAGGGGAAATGGAGGAGGACAAATATTTAATGCTAAGGTTGAAACCAATCCAAACAATATAGATATAATAATGGATAAGATAGAAAGCCCTATTGGCACAAAATGGGCCATAGGGACTTTAGATCAGAAAGAGTCTTTATATTTTGAGAATTTTAGGAGTGCTGTTAATAATAAGCCAAAAAACATAGTTGGCACAGATCTGGTGCTTTACTTGGTTGAAGATAATATTTATTTATCTGTAAAGTTTACATCTTGGTCGCAAGGTAGAAAAGGAGGCTTTTCTTATATAAGAAGTTTTGAATAATAATTTTAATTCTATTAATTCATCTGTGGATCCCAATTATTTTAAAATTTCTTAGGATAACTTTTGAAAAAGATCTTTTTTATTAGCTTTAACAAATTAAACATTTATTAAAAATATTATCTAAGCCTCCAGTGGCTTTAGCGGGGACATTTTGTGCTATTCTACCTGTTTTGTCTTACCATTTCTTTGGTGATACTGTCGGATATATTATAGCAGCAATATTTTTTACAACATGGCTTTCTTTGTTAGTTATTAATTGGAACAAATAATTTATCCATATCCTATTTTTAACATAATAGTAAAGTTATAGTCCCTATAAATAAGTCCACTTTTATCTTTTTGAATGTGTCCCATCACAATATCCGTCAGGGTCACTAGTCAAATGGCATCCACATAATGGTCTTGAGTCTTTCATTTTCAAAGCATTTAATTAATTAGAGCAAATTTGATTATAATTGAAAAGCTAAATAACATTTGTACATACAAATATCTTATATTGTTATAACAAAAAGCTTTTTTATCAAGTTTAATTCTATACTAAAAATTTGCATCTCTAAATCTTGACTTATATGACTGAATTATACAGAAAATACACTTAAGAAATAATTAAAGATGTTCACATATCATTTTAATAAGTGCTAATGCTAAATAAAGTACTGTCTTCATTTATTGGAGGTGTACCTGTCATATATAATATAACTCCAGATACAGGTGAAAATATTTGTTGAATTATTTCTCCAAATTCATCAGTTATATATCCTAATTTCTGATCTTTTATAACTTTATCTCCCGCTTTAAATTTTGTATAAAAAATTCCTTGAACTGAAGAGCGTAAGTAAATAGGACTATTCATTAATTGAAATTTTGTATCACCTAATGGATCATTATATTCATACATTTCAAGTTTTTTGAGAATCCTAAAATACCCTCTTTTTATTCTTTGAACCGCTTCAGGCTGAACATATCCAAGTTTACCACTTTCAAAGCTTAAAGCAATCTTACCAACTTTACAAGCCTGTTTAAAAGCATATAGTGCAGGTTGGTTATCTTTTATGGTATATGGATATGATATTACATTCTCAAATCCACTATACTCGCTAAGCTCCTTAGAAATCATTGTTTGTTGGGGATATTTCTTATTATCGTAAAAACATACAAATGGCAATAAATCTTCATTAGCATCACCACTGTGTGCATCAAGAAAAACATCAGTTATAGGAATAATTTTTGAACTTATAAAATGTGCTATTTTTTCAGAAACAGTTCCATTTTTAATGCCTGGAAAAATTCTGTTTATATTTTTTTTATCAATTGGATTTACATAAGGTGTGCTCTTATAAAATGATCCAATGTTAGTTATAGGGATTATTATTATTGAGCCAATTAATTTTGAAGGCTTTAATTCCTTTATTAACTCCTGAGTAGCAATTATAGGTGCGTATTCAGCTCCATGTACCCCCGCTAAAATTGTAAAAACCTTCCCTCTTTGTTTACCCTTTATTATCAATATTGGAAGAGATGTTTTATTTCCAAGGTCGTCTGTAAACTCTAATTTTAATTTATGACTATTTGACCTTGAAGTATTTTTGTATAAGCTATCAAATTTATTTTGAGATAATAAAGAGGTAGATATTATTATAAATAAAGTAATTAATATTTTTCTCATTAAAATTCTTTTATTGATCCTGCTTAAATTATTATTGTTATTAGTAATCCTTATCAATTTAATTAGTTAATGTTTAAAGATATGGAAATAGAGAAGTTTATAGATAAAATCCAAATGGTGTTTTTTGTAATTTTGATTTATGCTTGAACATTTTTTTATATGTCCTTTTTGTTGGCAAGAAATTTCAATGTTATTGGAAAGTTCAGCCGAAGTTCAAAATTATATTGAGGATTGTGAAGTATGTTGCCAACCTATTCAAGTTGAATACTTATTTCAAGATGAAATAAAGTCTTTTGAAATTGTTTCATGAAACTTAAATCACTTATTGCTATAGCAATCTTATCTTTAATTAGTTGTAATTTAAAAGAGATTGATTGCACAGGGTCAGAAAATAGATTTGAAATAGCTTGTACTAGAGAATATGCACCCGTTTGTGGATGTAACAATAAAACTTATTCAAATAAATGCGAGGCTAGTGCTTGGGGAATAGAAGATTATATTGATGGATCTTGTTTGTAGATTATTGTAGATTAGACTAATGAATAGATTAATCCTTTTATTCCTTTCTATTTTATCTATAAACTGTTCAGAAGAAACAGAATGTATCCTTATACAGGACAAATATGGTGGGAATGGTACTTTCTATTTTGAATGGGACAGGACGCCTCGAGGAAATACTGATAGGCAAATTGGCACCGGTTCAGTAAGTGAAGAGATTTACAATCAGTATGAAATTGGGGATACTTACTGTATTGAATAAATATTACTTTGAAGACTATGTATAGATCTTTCTTATTCCCCCATAGACATAAAATTTGCCTCAAATCATTAAGTTAAATTACTACTATATATATTTAAATAATTATGAAATTTTTAGAAAAATACTATCCCATCCTTCTTGCTTTTTTAAGCTTTCTTTACTCCATTTATCTTTGGTTTACTGGAAACCTAATGGAAGGAATTTATGTGGGTTTATGGCCTGTTACAATTTTAGCTTTTGCAATTGCATTAAGACAAAGAAGAAATGATTCTAAATAAAAGATTATGAATAATAAGTTTATGTTCATAGTAGGTGTAATAATCTTTTTGATTTATATCTACTTTTATTTTAGAATAATTTTAAGGCAAAACTTTGGGAAGTTTTGGAAAAAAAGAGACAAAAATTCTTAAACTATAGACCGAAGGTTTTTTGTAGTTTTAATTTATGGTATTCCAAAAGTCAATTCAATTACCCCTTTTTTCAAGAGGATTTCATTTAATTACAGATCACGTATTGAGTGAACTCCCAAAAGTAAGTGGAATTGTTCAGGTATTTATTCAACATACATCGGCAAGCCTAACTATAAATGAAAATGCAGATCCAACAGTAAGAATGGATTTTGAAACTTTCTTTAATAATCTGGTTTTAGAAGATAATCCGAGTTTTTTACATACTTATGAAGGCCCAGATGATATGACTTCTCACATTAAAAGTAGTTTATTAGGAAGCAGTGTTAGTTTTCCTATAAAAAATGGTGCTCCAAATTGGGGGATATGGCAGGGAGTTTATTTATGTGAACATCGAAATACACCTAGAAGGAGAAATTTATTTATTACTGTAATAGGTGAATAATACCAATATTTTTGTGCAAATGTTTATTAACTTAACCATTAAATTCTCTTTGGTAAGTTAAGACGGTAATTCGTATATTGATAATTATTAATCGTAAACCAATCAAAATGAAAAATCTTTTATTATTATTTATATTATTATTTACTACCAATGTTGTTTTATCTCAAGAGTACTATTGGGCTAGTTATAATTTTAATGTGTCTTCTGAAGACGTTGATATAGTTGCTAAACTCACAGATGATTATTTCAGTAGTGAAGATAGCAAGTCAGAAGGTGTATCAGTTTACTTATTTGATAACCATTTTAGCGATAGTTCAAACAATGCATCTCATTCACTTGTTTTTGCTGGATCTCTTGAAGCAATGGGGAAACAATATTCTTCTGGCCAAAATGTAAATTTTCAGCTTTATTTAACCAAAATGGGACAACATGTTGAAAGTTATTCATCAGCTGCTGGGCGAAGTTTAATTTCTTTTGGTACCCCAGGAACTCATCCTATACAAAACGTAATCTGGCTAAAAGTTAAAAATGCTTCAGAATTTGCTGATGGGTTTAAAAGTTACAATAGTAAATACAACCCAAAAAATAGAAGAGTTACTTTGGGAGCATTTAACTTAGGTAGGAGCCCACATGGTGAAACACATTATGTTCTCCTTGGTGTTGATAGCTTTATGGAGGCATTTGCTGCAGGTAAGTATAGACAAGAAAATAAATCAGCTTCAGCTGCTTGGGGAAAATATATGACAAGTATGAAAGGAAATGTAGAACTAGTAAGGACTCATACTAGAGTTATGTTAGGCAAGTGGTAAGCTTTTAAATTTTATTGTAGTCCATCTTGATAGGCCCCCTTCTAGTTTAGAGGGGGGTTGATTATTATTGAGCTTTTTGCTTTTTACTTATTGACATTAGTGTATTATAGCTTCCTCCTCTAGGTGCTGATCTAACTTTTAATGGCATATATGAATCCCAAGTCCAATAAGGGTTTGAATAGGTTCCATACCACTCTTTAAAGGTGCTGAATATTTTAATGCTATCCTTTAGAACAAAATCACGGTAGTATCCGTGATCATAAATAATTTTATCCTCTATAAATTTATAAGTTGTAGGAGCTTTAATAGACTTGTAAGAGGAACAACCTAATACTAGTATTCCAACAATTAAACCATAAATTCTCATCTTCATGAATTAACTATTATAAATTTAAGCATTGTGTTCCAATTAAAAACAATCGTTAAGTTACACTCTTTATCAATTTGGGAGGGTTTTTGTAACTTTAGTATATGGACAAGAGTGAAAAACAAAAGTGGATAATTGTAATTGTCATTTTAACTCTTGGAATAGGCGCCGCATTGTTAAATGAATATTTTGTTTAAGTGTTAGGCCCCTCTTAATTAAGTGGGTTTATATTTCATAAGCATATCCTTTTCACTAAGTTGAGAAAGAAAAACAAGGAGTATATATATTCTAGATTTTAGGTATATTGAACTATTGTTAACAATAAAATTTTATTATGAAGCCAAATTTATTATTTAAATTATCTGGAATTATTTTGCTTATTAATGGAGCGATGGCTGCATTTATGTCAAAAATGTTTTTAGAAGGAGCAGGAATGACACTTGACGCAGACGGATTAACCACAGCACAAGCGTTCGGAGCCTCTTTAATTGCTTTAGGAATTACTGTTTTTAGAATACCTTCATATGTTGGAAATGTAAAAGAGGCAATTACTACCGTAATTCTGGGTCACTCAACTTTTGTGATTCTAATAGGAGTACATTTAATGAACGGTCAAGCAGAAGGACCAACACCAGTAATTAATATTATTTTAAATTTAGTGTTTATTACACTTTATGTTATCTCAAGAAAAAAAGCTTAAATCAAATGAAAAAATTAATCCCATTATTATTAATATCATTAACTCTTAGTTCTTGCTATGTTCATAAAAATATTGTTGGTGATGGCGCTCAAAAAGGTATTGTAGAAACTGCAAAGCAACATAATTTTGTTTATGGCTTAGTTTCAGGTAAAACACCAGATACACAAGAAATGGCAAAAGGTGAAAATAATTATGAAGTTACAACTGTACATTCTTTTATTGATGGACTAATCGGTGCTCTTACAGGAGGGCTTTATAATCCAACAACTGTTGAAGTCAAAAGATAAAAGATTAGTATAACCAAGCTACAAAAGCTATTGGATAATCTTCTATAAACGTTAGCTTTACTTATTTAAGAGGATTATAAGTCACAGAACTTATTTAGGAGAATATGCCAATGATTTGTTTTTATTAGTTTTAACAAATTTTAAGTCGAAAGAATAATTTAAACCAATATTCCAATCAAATCTTTTACCAGTCAATCCTCCAAAATTTAATGGTTTATTCATAACTGAGCTTATTGAGAAAGGGAAGTTTAAAAGACCAATATTTATTGTTTGTGCAGAAAAAATGCCTGCTTTTGTGTCTTCAATTTGAACTGAATAAACAATTGGCGACCAACTCAAATATATTTTATCCGTTATTAAAATTTGTCTGATTGATGCAGCTAAAATAACCACTCTATTAGATTCAATTTGGGCCTTATTAACGATTTTTAATGGTCTTTCTTCGTAATAAGAAAGAGATAACGTAAAGCTTTGATTGAAAACATAAGAAAAATTTGGATTTATAATTGCAGTAACCCATGGCTGAAGAATTGTATTCGGAAGATTTTTATCAATTACACTTATTCTTTGATTGATGACCCCAGGAAAAACAGCTCCTATGTCAAAAATAAATTTCCCCTTTTGTTTTATCTTGTAATTCCACCAAATATCAAAACCCCAGGGCTGAAACCCCTCTAATTCATATCTTATAAGAGGATTAATAGAAAATCTATCCTTGCCTAGAGAAAAATTTGCAACCAAAGATGGTTCTCCCCTTGAAAATAGTGGGACCCAGTCAATTCCATTATTGTTCAGGTTAATATTTCCCTTAAAAAAATATTCACCTTTTGTTTGAGACAAACAAAAAAATGGAAGTAGGAATAGAAAAACTATCTTTTTCACTTATACTAATATCAAACAAGTAAAAATATATTAAAGAAATTGAGTTTAAGTAGGATTATGTATCAAATACCTTTAGCATTGTAATAAAATCTAAAATAAAATGAAAAAAGATATAGCTCAGTCGTTTCTATAAATGTTAGTTTGACCTATTTAAGAGGTTTAGAAGTCCCTGAACTTAATGAAGAGGATATGCCGATGATTTAATCTCCAGGACAAGTTCCCCAGACAGGTTTGTTGACTGATGATAGTGCAGAAGAAGTAGCGAATTTGGGAGGTTCCGACAAAATATTTGTAACACACCAACCTGTTAAGTCTTGGTTGAAATTAACTGCTTCATTGAAAATGTAATCCATATCGATAATGTTGGAAGTGTCCCAGTCACCAATATCATAATTAAAGTTAGTATACTCAAACATAGCTCTAATACTTGTTGAGCTTGATATATCCCAGCCACTGATATCTTGGTTAAAATTTGAATTATAAAACATTGCC
>PAYI01000006.1 GCA_002714815.1 Flavobacteriaceae bacterium
GAAACAGTAAAATCATGTTTTCTCTTTTAATTTCAATTAAAAATCGAATTAACAAAAGTTGATAAATGTCCATAGGTATGTTTTACATCATATCTATCAATTCCTTTTATTTTTTTACCTCGATTTGTACTATGACTATCCCCTGTTTCTCTAGAAAGTATGTTGATAATTTTATTAACATATTGATTTATTGATTGCGCACAAAACACTCCATCTTCTTCTGAAATTCCCATCCCCTCTATGGCGTCTGATGATGTAATTACAGGTAGACCTATAGCCATCATTTCAACTATTCTACTTCGAAAACCATAGGTTCCTTCCCAAGGTAGAATCATTATAGTCATTGTTTGCAATACATCTTGGACTTTATCTACGAATCCTGTGACATTCACTCTTGAATCCAAGTTTTGAAGTTTAAGTATTTTATTTGGTGGTTGGCTCCCGATAATCCATAATTCTGTTTCGGGATATCGCTCCCATACAGAGGGCATTATTTCATAATAACATTTTAAAGCATCATTTTGATTATGAATACTTCCTAGGCCACCATAATAACCCACTCTGTGAGGTTTTACAGTTTTACGATCAATATTCCATTTGGATAAATCAATTCCCATTGGTATCAAAGTTATACTAGTTCTTTTATTAATAACGTTCTTGATATAATTGAATTCTGTTTTATTTATGGCAATTAAGCCATCAAATTTTTTCCAAATATTTTCTTCTTGATCTTTATATCTTTTTAAAATTCGAAAGAAAAGAAATTTAGGTAGCCATTTTATACTTCTCAACTGCCTTTTATAAGACTGCCATAAAATATTGTGCATATCCAATATGGTGGGAATACCCCTCTTTTTGAAATAAGTAATTGTTTTATGGGCATGCCAATATTCATACAGTACAATATCTATTTCTCTATGTTCCAAAATTTTTTCTATTCTATTATCCGTTATGTCTAATTCTCCTATAATATAGTTAGACATCTTTAAACCTGTCCATAATGTCCAAAGATACCCTTTAATTTTGTAAATAATTTTAAAATGGATAGAGTCATATTGGGTTGGGAGCACAATTGATTTATCAACAAAATATTTTAATTCATTTTTAATTGATTCGGAATCTGAAATTTTAGCGGTTGTTAGAAAGGTGATATTGAATTCTTTTTTTAACGATTCTAACATATAGCGAATCCTCATTTGTTGACCTGACTCACCTGGAAAAGGTAGCACCTTTGAAATCACTAATATATTTGGCTTTTTAGACATCGTAGCCTAATTCGGATAGATCTTTATTAATTAGTTTAATTATTGATTCTTTTTCAGTTTGATTAACATTAGAAATTTGATTTTTATTTACATTTTTGTCTAAATATTGATCTAATTCAATCATACTAAACCAATAATGTTTATTTTCTTTCAATGATGTTAAATGATATCCATCCTCATTCATGGATGGCTTTGCTTTTAGGCGAATTTTTTTTATAGCAGAAAAATCCAAATTTGCCCAGACATATAACCTTTGCAATGATCCAATTGGATCAGATAATAAATCTTCAAATTTTATGATGTGGTAATTTGGAATTGATTTTTTATCAATCAACATTCTTTTTACCATATTTACATAGTAATCAGCAAATTTTTTTGGCGATTTCACCACAGGTGTTTTTCTCCGTTTATGGCTTTCGTATAATGCTACAGGATGCCTAACCAAACCAATAAATGTTGCATCTGGATATATTTGATGGAAAAGGTTGGTAGAATAAATTATTCCATTATTATTTTTGAGGATTAAACGCGTATTTTTTATTTCTTTTTTTGAATATACTTCATTTTCTGATTTGTACTTCATATCATTGTCAAAAATATTATTGATTTTTTTTCTATATAAAACCCTATCTATATATTTAGCGGTTTTTGATTTTACAATAGATCTCTCATTAAAATTCCATTGGTTGAATAAAAATCGTTTTTCCATAAAAGCTACTTTATATCCTTCAACTCTAGGTGCTTTTATGTTTGTACAAAAAATCTGTAGTGTTTCTTCAAGTGGATGGCAAATGTTGGGATGAGATAAAAAATAATTCCAAAGTATATTACTTCCTCCTCTTGAAAAACAGTTCAAGATAATTGGACTCTTATTTAACCTATTAGGGATCATTACATATACTTAAAAGTGTCCTTGCTACTCTCAAACCTGATTTCCCATCAAGATTATTATTAAACATTTTTTTTAGAAATTTATTCTGAAATTTATTCTTAGGATAATTACTTTTCATTAATGTATGTATCATATGATTTAAATGTTCTAAAGATTTTGCAACCAGCACAGCTTTCGAGGAAACAACTGGTCTGAAATGTGCATGCTTTATATGACGAGAGAATCGTTTCCAATAAGGTAAATATGATTTTGGTGGCTCAAATCCAATATTAATTACATGCTTTCTAAACATCATTAATTCAAGAGTCACAGTGGATGCTGCATTAATTCCAAATTTCGAGTGTCGAATTAGGTTACTATAAATAAAAAGATCTTCGTAAAACGGCATCAATGATTTTGAATCCCATAATATTGGAGGGAAAAAAACATCTGAATCATTAAANTACTCTTTCTGTAATCTGANCATTTCATTACTTGTACCTTTAGCATAGGTTCTNACAACTAACTGAGGTCTAACANTTTTATCAATTTGTTTTAAATAGTGGATAATACTTAATAAAATTTTATGCTCATCTGGAAAATCAGTTGCCATGCCAGTAGTGTAAAGTATGTAAGGTCTTTTATAATCAATTCCAACTTTTTCAGATAGTTCTTTTTTATTCAAAGAATANTNTTCTTTAAAATGAAAGTCAAATTGAGGTGTTCCAGTTATATGNATCTGTGAGGATTTTATTGAGGGAGAATAAAGCCTTAAGAGTTGCTCACACATTAACTTATTCCATACTAAATAGTNATTATATTGNGGGAAAATTCTACCGCGTGAAGTTAAATTATCCCAAGAAAAGATAAATGCCNCTGTNTTAATATTCATTTTTGATGCTACTCTGATTGGTANNTCTGCTTTTGTACCATGTATATG
This sequence comes from Flavobacteriaceae bacterium, assembly GCA_002714815.1. Taxonomy (GTDB): domain Bacteria; phylum Bacteroidota; class Bacteroidia; order Flavobacteriales; family Flavobacteriaceae; genus MS024-2A. Next base: position 3,077 of record PAYI01000006.1, read on the forward strand.
TGAACAATTGAAAATAAGATCGGGTTTCAAAGTTCTAAATAAATCTACAAAGTATTTTGAAGGACAGAATTTTTGACTTAACCATTTTTCTATATCACTAGCAATTCTGAGTAAAGGTTTATTTGATAGTGGAAAGCCTAAAATTCTTAAAGCCCATAGCTTTGTAAATTCTTTGATATTTCCTTTTACTCTTAGGTTATGCCTACCCCAATAATATTTGACTTCAGTATTCCACAAATATTGGTAATGAGCTGTGTGCACAATTTCTCTATAGAAAACAACAATTGGATATTCTCTAAATTCCTCTAGCTTATGTATTTCAATATTTTGCTTAGCTGAAATTTGACTAATCCTGTCATTATTAACAGAAGATAGAATTGTTACTTTAGCATTTTTAGAAAGATAACTTAATGTATCGGAATAAATAAAGTTTCTTACTGCCTCACCACGTGCAATTAAAAGTACAATATGTGGATTTTTGCCCAAATTTTAAATAATTAATATTAAAATTAATGTTATCATTTCCTTCGCAGCTTTTTAATGATTGGCTGTTCACTGGGGTAAACAACTTTTGCTCCATCTCCCGTTGCAGCTTCTACCGCTCTTACATCTCGAACTAATCTACCAAATCCATGTGGCTCTATCGAAGCAGCTTGATCACTACCCCACATTGTTCTATCTAATGTAATATGACGTTCAATCATACATGCACCAAATGTTACTGAGGCTACCGAAGTTGCCAAACCCACTTCATGGCCTGAGTATCCAATTGGAACCTGATATCTATCTTTGAAATTAGATATTGCACTCAAATTCAGTTCTTCATTTTTTGAGGGATAAGTGCTTGTGCAATGCAAAATTATTAGATCATTTGTCCCCAAGATATTAACAGCATGGTCTATTTGCTGCACTGTACTCATTCCAGTTGACAAGATTATTGGTCGGTTAAATTGTTTATGATGCAATAGAAGGTTATCATCCGTAAGACTGGCGGAGGCAATTTTATAGCAAGGCGGATTAAATTTTTCCATAAAATCAACTGATGCTTCATCCCAACATGATGCGAACCATAAAATATTATTTTCTTTACAAAATAAATCAATTTCCCCATATTCCTCAGCACCAAACTCAAGACCAAATTTTAAATCTCCATTAGTCTCCCCATAAGGATTTTCTCGATAAGCTTTCAGTTCATCAGGTGAATAAACGACCTCAACCGTACGTTTTTGAAATTTTACTGCTTCACATTTTGCATTTTTAGAGGCTGATATTAATTTCTTTGCAATATCAATTTCACCATTATGGTTTATACCAATTTCTGCGGTAATGTAACATGGCTCGCCATCTCCAATATATCTATTTCCAATTTTAACTTTCTTCAAAGTATCACCTCTCTTATAAATTTATTTTTTATTTACTTTAATTATAAAACTTTGACCAGTTGGAAGGTATATTGGGTTTTCTAGTTTATCACTAAAAAACTCATCTACTGCTTCTTTTGCCCCTGGACAGCTTAAATCACCATAATCATCAAATAAAAGAATTCCACCTACATTCATCCTATTATAGAAAAACAAACAACATTCCATAATTGATTTGTAAATATCCACATCAATATGTACGAAAGAAAAATATTTTTCTTGAATAATGTTTGATGTTTTAGGGAACTCACCTTGAGTTATAATTACGTTTTTTTGGTTAGAAAACATCTTATTTATTGAATCCAGTGATGTATCGCTAAACATTCCTTCATTTTCATAATAAAAGGGATCTTTTTCATGGTCTGCTTTTGGACTACCTGAAAAAGTATCGAACAAATATATTGTTTTATTTGTATCTATTAAAACTTTATTAATTAAGTATGCCGTACCGCCTTTGAAAACACCAATTTCAGCAATTTCTCCTGATACGCTACTACATTGTTTTAAAAATTGATAAATAACATAACATCTTTGTTTGGATGCTATGGTGAACTTAGAAATATTATCATAAATAATATTAAAATCCCTATCATTATCCCAAAGATGGATAGGACTAGGCGGTTTCTTAGCTTTAGGCTTTATCTCATAACCTCCCAGTGATAATATTTTTTTTATTATTTTTTTAAACAAGTCACCCAAAATCAAATCGTATTACCTTTTGATGAAATTATCCAATCTGCTACCTCTCGCACTGCACCACTACCTCCTTGTTCACTAGTAACCATCAATGCTGTTTCAATTATTTTTGGATGGGAATTTGAAACTGCTATTGGGTANTTTACCCATTCCATGCATTCAATATCGTTAGTGTCATTTCCGACAAAGACAATATTTTTTGCAANAATATTTCTATTTTTCGCAATACTTTTCAATTTCTCAATTTTATTATCACAACCNTGATAACACTCAATGCCTAACTTTTGGCATCTAGCTTTTACAACTGGATTTTTTTCAGTTGAAAGTACTATGACATCATACTTTGATTTAATTAATTCTGAAATTCCCAATCCATCTGACCTGTTGCATTTAACCATTTCATTACCAGATTGGTCAACATAAACATTATTATCGGTCATTACNCCATCAAAATCAAAAACAATNAGTTTTACATTTTTTATTCGCCTATATACTTCTCTTTTTTGTGTTGAAATCAGCTCTTCACACAATGACATGTCTTCTTCCGAATCAATTTGTATTGAACGATGTACTGGCATGACAAATACTTCAATCTTTCCTCCTAATCTTGTATTATGTTNCCTAATTACTTTTGTACGAAAAATATAAATNCTTCCATTTTCAATATATTCGATNGGATATGCCTGCCTCATTGGTCTTTCATTAATTTGATAGTTTTGTGGTTTTAATATTTTTTCTTTGTTCATTCGCCATCTTCCACAAAAATGTTCAACNCTAGCTGAGAATAAACTATCTGCTTTTGTATCTATTAGTTTTTCAATTGCCTCATCAATATCCTTGTGCGTTCTAAGAGGTGATGTAGGTTGGAGAAATACAACTAAATCGGGTACATAGTTATCATTNTTNTTTAAATAATCTAGAGAATGAATTAATGCATCTTCAGATTGTGTAGTATCTTTACTTATTTTGTTAGGCCTCATTATAGGTTCAGCACCGTATACTTTTGCTTGTTTTGCAATTCTTTGGCTGTCAGTGCTAACAATAATTTTATTTACTAATTTTGAATTAGATGCAGATATTATTGAATGGGCAATCAAAGGTTTATCATTTAGCACTCTTAAATTTTTGTTTGGTATTCCTTTTGACCCTCCCCTTGCAGGAATAATAACAATGATTTTCATTAAAGATCCATTTAGATTATTCAGATTCGATTGCATTTTTAATTTCTCTTTTAATTTTTTTTTTGTTCGAAGACCATTTCAACATCTTTTCGTACCTCAGTCTTGTTCTCTTACATAATTTTAAATAAATCTTTGGATTTTCAATTAAAAATATGATTTTTTTTACATAAACAATTGAATCACTTTGCATTGGTAAAACATATCCAGAAATACCATCTTCCACAGTTGTTGCAAGTCCACCTACATTATTGGTAATTGTAGGAGTGCCAAATGCCGCCGCTTCACTTGGAGTTATACCTGCAGCTTCAAATCTTGCAGGGTGTATTAATAAGTGCGAGGATTTATACAATCCGATATATTCTAATAATTGTGATTCAACTGATTTATCATAAGGACCAACAAACTTAACATAAGGTTTATTTAATCCAGNAAGTCCACAGATAGTCAATTCTGAAGNAATTCCTGATTTATTTAGAGTTTTTACAATATCAATAGCAATATCAACTCCTTTTCTGTAGTATTCTCTTGCAACTAATAAAAGCTTCAAAGGTTCTGAAATGGGTACATAATCTTTAAAATTCANTCCATATTTTTCAGGTATTGCCGCAGGCATTGGGAAGCACANNACCTTTTCAGAGTTGATCCCATANTTTTCTTTTAACACTCTNTTNGACCATTCGCTTTGAGTNATAATTTTTTTGGCATAATTGAATGTTCTTTTTTCCTGCCATACCGAAACTTTCATCCCAAAATTTCCATATAACTCCCAAAATGATTGTTGACCAATAAAAGTTGTATCCAAACTAATGATTAGAGGAGTATCATTTTTATAAAAACACATTGAAGTTGGATAAATAGTAAAAATTGCATCAAAATGATTATTTTTTAAAAATCTGTTTAATTGTATTGATANTATNAAAGGATCAAAAAAACTATACTTAAGAAGAATCTTTCCAGTTATTTTTCTATAAAGTCTTTTTATCCTTGGCCAAAAAATATTCGTAGTCATTCTATATGGCTTAAAAATAAAAATTTCATCACATATACTGTTGATCAATTTGTAAAATTCATAATCCTTACTACTACCTAGATTNGGAAGTGTTGGATCATGCTTATATGCAACATATAAAATTTTCACTATTTTAGTTAACTTCTTTTATTGAGTCCGTAAAATTTTTTATTGAGTTTTCCCAATTACAATTATGTTGAAAGTGGNTTCTAGCACCCTTAACCAAACCATCATAGATATGTGGTGACACGTACCATGACTCAATTATTTTAACAAAGTCTAGNGCCNTNCTTTTCANCGGAAGTAGTCTCCCACTCACTNTATCTTCAACAGATGTTGTGACTCCTTGAGTAAAATATCCCAGTGAAGGTAATCCATATGATGCTGCCTCGATGTAACTAATTCCAAATCCCTCAGCAATACTAGGTAATACAAATACATCAGATTCGTTATATATAGTTTTTAATCTTTTCAATTCTCTATTTTTATCTTTATCAAGATAGCCATGATTTATGACGAAATCATTTTTAGTATTACAATTAGAGCCCACAACATTAAGAATTGCTTNNTATCCNNTNNAATTTAATTNATTGACTATTTCAATAGCTATTNCTCCACCTTTNNNCTCCCAATCCTTTCCNACAAATAACAACCTNATTTCATTCCTTTTAATAATGNGTTGGAATCTTCTTTTTTCAGATATTNCAGGACCAGGATCATCTAGATTAGATCCAAAGGGTATAATTTGAATNCTTTTGGAATTCAAAATTTTGTATTTTTTNATCTCTGAAAAATTCCACTCACCTGGGACAAAGCACATATTAGTATTTTTTAGTGCTTTTTTTACTACAGTTTGACAAAATACTACTACGAACCAAGGCATATCTTTTAACCAAGGATGTATATTGCTACTATAATCAAAAGGGAAAATGGAATCAGTCCAAAGAATTACTGGCTTTTCAATCTTAGTATAGCCAGCAATTGCATAATCATTTGTTAAAAAAATGTCATACTCTTTGTCTTTTAATCGCCTCTGGAACCAACTTCCAATTACAGACGCAACAAATGGATCCATATATGAACTATATCTTTTTGATAAAATCCTTTTAGTTATATACCTAAATAATCTTGATAATAATGGAAATTTTATTTTAGGTGGACCAAATAATGTTACCGTATTGTTTTGAACTAGTAACTCTTTATAAATATGATGATATGTTCCTGACCCTTTGTTGATATTTTTTAGATCATACAATGTTGCAAAAATTATTTTCAAATCTCGTANAGNANCCTGTAAATCTTTGAATAAATGTATTTAAGTAATTTTCTGAAATGCTTATTCAAAGTAATTCTTTTANTTAAAGAAATTTGTTTTTGGCCTCTTAAATTTTTGATATTAACAGGGAAAGATTCTTGTCCATCTAGAATAAAAGAGATTTCTTCATCTAATTGACTAATATTATTACCCATATGGTGAATCAGATATCTTGATGTTGAGAGTCTCCAATAACCTAGCTCGTTTAATTTTGTTTCGAAAACAGGGCTGTATAAGGGGTCATAGAATTCATCATTTGAACGCATTTCCAAGGGAGTAATTTTATTGATTATCTTTTTGGTAGTTGTAAACTGAAAATCCTGAGCAGATACATAAGCATTGATACCATTTCTTGATATCTTTTTNTCNTTACGATTCTTTATCCCGTTNTAAAAATCTTCCTTTGATTTTCCCAGNCTTCTTCGATGAGCTTCAATAAACTTATCTGGAATAAGATTATTTCCTGTTTGCATTATAATATCATTTGAATTCTTGATACCACGAAATGTGCTTTCCATTCTTTTCTCTGATTGGTCTATTGTTGGTATNGCAGAAACCATCCCTGCTTGTGGAAATTCTTTAAAAATATTTAAAGTATCATCTAACCAACCTGGTAAAAAATATACATCGCTATCTGTAAAAGAAATAATCTCTCCTTGTGCGTATGAGAATAAAAGGTTCATCCCCCCAAGNTTTCTTAAATTATATTTTGAATAAATTAAAAATTGAATTTGATTTTTGTTATATAGATCANNTANATAATCTCTTACTTCTTTACAACTACCATTATCCAANATCATCAAATCAAAATTTTGTTCTGTATTATTCCTTATGCTATGGAAAAATTTATCTAATACCTCCATACCATTTTCCCAAAACCCATCTAGTTCTGGGAGGTGTACAATTGAGGTAACTGTAATTTTTGCTGGCTTTTCTTTTATATCAATCCACTTTAGCGGATTTTGTCCATCTCTCGCCATATATATTTGTTTATTTGATTAAAATTTGTGCTAGTTCATTTAGCTAAAAAATTGGGAAATCAACTATTTAAAAGAAAGATATCTTCTTCTAATTTATTATCAATCCTTTGCAATACTTTATTTGAAATGTGTTTTTTTGATATTTTTTTTGCTTCCAAAAGGTATTTTTTATTGATCAACATATTCTTNTTTATTATGTTTAATTCTAAACCAAGCATANTTATTTCATATAAAGTTTTTGAAACCCTATATACTTTTTCATATTCGTTTGGCCTTGNTCTAATTATTTTATCTATNTTTCCAAAAGAGTTTTGAATTCTTAATCCCNNCAAACTTAGTCCTGTAAATNTAATTAACATCTTCTGTAGTTTTTTTGGTGCAATATTTATATCATATCCTAGTTCAAGTAATCTAAGGTTNGCATAATCTGCTGTATCAAAATAATAACCAATTTTACGCCATCCATGAGGCTTCACTACTTGGAATGTCATATTTTCACTTAGCCATTTATATCTATCAATTATAATGCAATAGGATCCCATAGTTGTTTTTACTTTTTCAGATAGCCAAAATGATTTTTTATTACTTGGCACTAGGGACACTACAGCTAAATTTGAATTTAAATTAAATTTATTAAGCGCATAATCTAGAGGCTCTTGAGAAGTCCAAATTATGTCATCATCACAGACAACAACGTATCTTGATGAACAGACATTTTTCAAAAAGAAATCAAGTTTTTCACCATGAGGATAATTTAGAAATGGAAATCGCTCAGAACTGTTTATAACGTTTGAATTATATAAACCTCCAGAACAGTCACCAACTATAATTGAATTTAGTCCCAAAACATCAATATTTTTTAATTTCCAAGCCCACAATGAGGTCAACGCAGGTAGCACAGAAAAGGTGAGGAATTCGATAGAATTTGGATCTTTTACCATTTTCTTTTCATTTGCAATTTTCAATCTAAATGTTCCTAATAGGCATTCGCTTATAGATCTTAGACCTCTGTTATGGGTATAATTGATTTTGTAATTAGATTTTAAAACTTCATATGTATTAAGAATTTTCATATTTCTTTAAGGTATGTGTTTTCTCAATAAATTACTTAATTCACCGGAATGGATTTTCCTAGAATAACGCTCATGGTATAATTCAAGGCCTTTGGTTGAAATTCTTTTTAACTTTTCAGGGTACTCAATTACTTTTTCAATTTTATTAGCAAAGTCTTGTGCAGTATCAGCTAAGATAATGTTTTCATTATTTTTTAGACCATATAATCCTTTGGAGCCTTCTCTTGTAGATAGGACAGGCAATCCCCTAGCAAGGGATTCTACTATTCTTGTTCGCAATCCAGTTGCGAATTGTAATCCAACTAGTTGTATATCTGATTTAAAAAAATAAGAATCCAAATCTTGAACATATCCAGTAATATGGACGTTTTTATAATTTGAGGATAATTTTTTTATGGTTTTACTACAAGTACCAATATCATTTGCGCCAACAATGTATAAACTTATTCTTTCAAGTTTATCGGGATTTATTAGTGGAAAAACTTTCTTTAAAATAAAATATAGTGATGAGTAAGGCACAATAGAGTTTAAGCTACCAAGATGTAGCATTGTTAGTTTATCCTTATCAAACCATTTTTTTTCTTCAATTATGGGAAATTCTTCTGCCCAGCTCCAAGGTAATAGCTTAAAGTTAGCTTTAGGTATTTGAACCTTATAATCTTCTGTTTCAATATCTGAAACAGTTAATACAATCCTACAATTTTTTGCTACCCAATATTCTGATAATTTTAGACAAAAGTATCTAAACCATAGCTGAAAATATTTCCTTCTTATGCCTTGTTTCATTCTTTGTTTATAAATTATCAAAAACCTTTTTGAAACATGGTCATGATTACTCCAAATGAAATTTCCTTCATTCCCAACAGATGCAGAAGCAGTATTCAAATATTCAAAATGGTGGATAGCTTCTGGATGTAGTCTTTGTTTTAACTTTAAGACTTTTTCAACTTCAATTCTAATAGGAAAAATTTTATTGAGGATGTTTTTTTTTGATGGTTTAAGAAGAAGGTCAAAATAATTGAAATTTGTGTTTGAATTATTTTTTGAGTTTATAAAGTTAAAATTAAAATTATCTGAGATTAAATTTATCTTTCTGTTTGAGTTTTCATCAACAAATAACACCAACTCTACCTGAAAATTCAAATCTAAATAGGCTCTTATATTTGAAAAAATTCTTACCTCTGCACCTGATCCAGTATTTGAAGGGATTACGTTTGAATAAATAATTACTTTTTTTTTGATTTTTTTTTTGATTTTTTTTTAAAATTAATTTAAATGCTACTCTTAGTATTTTACTTTTACATTTATACTATTTAATAAATTATAAACAGTTTTTAAAAGTATAGAAATCCCCAAATCATTGAACAACTATTTTGATAATTATCAAAATAATCTTTTCACATGATGATTTATATATAACCTATTTAATTGGGAAATATTTTTTTATAGCTAAGCCACTCATCTTCTATTTTGTCCACAAAACTAGAGGTAATGATTTATTTCTACCCTTGTATCCTAAGATTTCCATAACATATCCTAAGCTACCAAGATAGTTTGCAACTTCTAAAGCATTAGTGGCATCGTGTATTTCTACAACAATGCTTGGATATGTTTCAATAATTAAATTTTTCGAACCCTTTAAGACTTCCATTTCTAGGCCTTCAACATCAATTTTAATTAAATCAGGTATTTTAAGTTTGTTTTTATAATCATCTAATTGAAATGTCTGAACACGCTCAATATTAAAATTTTTAGAATTATTGAATTCATGTGAACGGTTAATAAAATTTCTACTCGAATCATTTTTAAAAAGGTAAAGATCTTCCTCTTGAGTTTTCCCGCTCAATGCAACTCTATGTAATTTTATATGATCATCTAATCTATTTTTCAAGATTGTTTGCATCATTATGTCAGCATTTTTTTTTGCAGGCTCGAAAGCTTCTACATATTCCCCACCGGCACAAATCCAAGCAACTGAAAACCACCCATAATGAGCACCTATGTCATACATTACTTCATTTTCAAGGGCTAATCTTTTTATTGTATCAAAGATCTCAGACTCATGGAGACCATCAATTACCTTATAACCCCATTCCTTATGTAGCATAAGTTCTTTTTTAATGAATAATCCTTCCTCGATTTTTTCCCATTTATATTTTGATGATTGAATTTGATTTTTTCCAAAAATCATTCCTTTAATTATTTTTATGATAAAAAGTAGAAATGATTTTATCTTTGAAATAAAATACATTAAGGATTGATTACTTTTAAAAATTGAGAATGAAATCTATCTCTAGAATATTCCTGCCTTAAATCTGCAATACTATGGTGCATATTATTTACAATATCAATATTATTAAGAAATTTTATAATTACATTATAGAGTGATTCTTTTTTTCTTTCAATACAGTAAAAACCACATTTATTATCTTTAACAAATTTAACAATTGAACTTTCAACGGGACCCAGGGCTAGCATTGGTACTCCAGCTTGAATATAAGAATTTATTTTTAAGGGCAAGGATGTTTTAACAGTAACCCTTGCTTTTGCTGTAAAATCCCAATTTAAAAAACCAATGTCTATCATAGCCAACTTTTCTTTGAAGTTACTATTTTTAATAAATCCTAAATAATTAACAATATTACTTTTTGGGGCTAATTGGGGTTTCTCTCCAACGTGGATAATTTTTATTTTTCGATGCTCGATAACTTTATTTATTTTTTCACAAACTTTTATTAATAACTCCCAGTTTTTCATACAGTTGATGCTGCCTATAGCGCCAATAATTATATTTTTTTTTTCAAATGGAAAAGGCTTTATTGGTAATAAATCTTTTTTTTCTAAACCAGGAAATAATGTGATTGTTGATATACCATAAGCCCTATTAT
>PAYI01000007.1 GCA_002714815.1 Flavobacteriaceae bacterium
CATTTTTTTATAGATTATAAAGCATGTAAATTTAACAAGTAATCACAAATAAGAATTGATGAGAGCACTCGTAATTTCTGGAGGTGGTAGTAAAGGAGCATTTGCTGGAGGTATTGCACAATACTTAATTGAGGATGCACAAAAAGAATATGATCTTTTTTTTGGAACTTCTACAGGAAGTCTCCTAGTTTCTCACTTGGCCAAAGGGCAGCTCAATGAAATTAAGCAAGCTTTTACCAAAGTAACTCATGATGCTATCTTTTCAAACAACCCTTTTATTGTGAAGCAAAAAGGAAAAGTCAATAGGATTAAAATAAACCATTTGAATGTTTTAAAGAATTTTATCCGTGGAAGAAAAACATTTGGTGAAAGTACTAATCTGAGAAAACTAATCGAGCAAAATATTTCAAGAAAACTTTTTAATGAAATAAAAGTACTTCGTAAAGAAGTAATTATTTGTGTGTCCAATTTTACATTAAATAAAATTGAATACAAGTCACTTTCCAAATGTGAGTATGAGGATTTTTTAGATTGGATTTGGATTTCTTGTAATTATGTCCCTTTTATGAGTTTAGTAGTAAAAAATAGATATGAATATGCTGATGGAGGATTTGGACGTGTAATAGCCATTGAGGAAGCTGTTAAAAGAGGTGCAACGGAAATTGATGCTATACTACTGAATACAGAGATGCAATTGGTTAATCGGATGCGATCTCGTAATACTTTCGATTTACTACTTTCAATTTTGGATTTTATGGGAGATCAAATCACAAAAGATAATATAAAAGTTGGAACGCTTTTGGCTTCTCAAAAACATATTAAACTTCAAACTTTTTACACTCCGCGTGTATTGACGACAAATTCATTGATATTTAATCAAAATCAAATGGAAACTTGGTGGCAGGAAGGAAGAACCTATGCTGCCAATCGGCTTAATTCAAAAAATCCAATGTAAGTTGAACCATTCCTTTAACGACGTAAATCAATCCTGCATCATCACATNAAAAACTNATTTTNNTGTATTAAATTCTTGATTNNAAAGTTCTGNATTTTGATNAATNTNATNTCGCNATTGAATNNCCTTAGANTNAANCTTTTGTCTAATCNTTTGAGTATTTNTTTNTGCGAAAGTNTANATNATAAACANCNATGNNATCTGTTTTTTATATACAGCTNTNAAACTAATATTGTGAAGANANAATGTTTATAANAAAAGTTTAAAAAACCANTCCTTATAATAGAAATAGCTAATTTTATATTTTNTATGAAAAAGGAACTTAGTACTAATTTAAANACATTAAACGAAGNTCAAAAAGCANCAACTTTACATAAAGATGGGCCTTTAATTGTAATTGCAGGTGCAGGNTCTGGAAAGACAAGAGTATTAACTTATCGCATTGCATACTTNATGTCNCAGGGAGTTGATCCATTNTCTATTTTAGCNCTGACCTTTACAAACAAAGCAGCTCGAGAAATGAAATTACGGATTGGTGAGCTAGTAGGAGAAAGTGAATCAAAAAATCTTTGGATGGGTACTTTTCATTCTGTTTTTGCACGTATACTNAGATCTGAGGCAGACAAACTTGGTTTTCCTTCAAATTTTACGATTTATGATACTCANGATTCAGATAGACTNATTGCAGCNATTATAAAAGAGNANNGTCTTGATAAAGACCTTTATAAATATAAACAAATTCGAAGTCGNATCTCTGCNTTTAAAAACAGTTTGATAACTGTAAATGCCTATTTTAATGANCCNGAATTACAAGAAGCTGATAGTATGTCTAGGCGTCCTGAAATGGGAGCAATATATAAAGAATATGTNTCACGTTGCTTTAAGGCNGGTGCNATGGATTTTGATGATTTGTTATTAAGAACTAACGAATTGCTCAATCGTTATCCTGATGTACTTGCTAAATATCAAGACCGTTTTCGCTATATACTAGTTGATGAGTATCAGGATACTAACCATTCACAATATCTNATTGTCAGAGCTCTTGCTGATAGATATCAAAATATTTGTGTTGTTGGTGACGATGCCCAAAGTATTTATGCCTTTAGAGGNGCTAATATCAAAAATATTTTAAATTTTCAAAAAGACTATCCTGATGTTGTAATGTATCGTTTAGAGCAAAACTATCGTTCGACAAAAACGATTGTAAATGCTGCAAATTCAATCATCAGTCATAATAAAAACAAAATCGAAAAAGTCGTTTGGACTGCTAATGATCAAGGTTTCCCTATTCAAATTAACCGTCTGGNAACCGATGCAGAAGAAGGGCGCTATTTGGCTTCTAGTATTTTTGAGTATAAGATGCAGGAACAAAGATTAAATAGAGATTTTGCTGTTTTGTATCGTACCAATGCTCAATCTAGATCTTTTGAGGATGCTTTACGTAAACGTGACATACCATACCGTATTTATGGTGGACTTTCATTTTACCATCGAAAAGAAATCAAAGATATTTTAGCTTATTTAAGACTGGTAGTAAACCCCAAAGATGAAGAAAGCTTAAAACGGATTATCAATTATCCGCCAAGAGGTATTGGTCAGACAACAGTAGATAAATTAGTTGTTGCCTCCAAGAAATTTAACATTCCTCTTTTTGAGACTGTCGAAAGAGCATCTGAATTACAAGTATCACTAAACTCGGGGACATTTTCAAAATTGAACAACTTTTCCAATTTAATTAAGCGTTTTCAAATTGAAAATGAAAAATTAAATGCCTTTGAGATTTCTTATCTAATTACTAAAAATATTGGATTGGTTCAAGAACTTAAAAAAGATGCGACTCCAGAAGGTATAGCTCGTATTGAAAATATAGAGGAGTTACTCAACGGTATTCGTGATTTTACAGATGGACAAAAGGAGCTTGCAGATGCAACAGATAATCTTACTGATTTTTTGGAAGATATAGCCTTGGTGACTGATTTAGACAAAGACAATGATCCCAAAAGTGATAGAGTTTCATTAATGACAATTCACCTTGCAAAAGGCTTAGAATTCCCCTTTGTTTATATTGTAGGCTTGGAAGAAGATTTATTCCCTTCTGCTATGAGTATGAATACACGTAGTGAATTGGAAGAAGAGCGTCGTTTGTTTTATGTTGCTCTAACCAGAGCCAAAGAACGAGCTTTTCTTTCTTACACGATTTCAAGGTATCGTTGGGGAAAACTAATTGATGCGGAACCCAGTCGCTTTATAGAGGAAATAGACCCTCAATATGTTAATCACATTAAACTCAAAGATGATTATACATTTAAACCCTTAATTAATACTTCTATTTTTGATAGAAATAATATTTCAAAAAACGATTATAGACTGAAAGAGAAAATGATATCTAAGCCAACAACTAATGAGCTCAGGAAATTACAAAAGATTCAGCATAACAAAACTAATAGATTTGATCATGAAGTTTTAAACTTAAAAAAAGGGATGAAAGTTCAACACGATCGTTTTGGATATGGAGAAGTAGAAAGTATTGAAGGGAAGGGAAATGATAGAAAGGCTATTATCAATTTTAAAGGTTTTGGAAGCAAAAATCTTCTTTTACGTTTCGCAAAATTAAAGATCAAATAATGTCTTCAAATAAGCTTAGAATATTTCACACTAAAATACCAAATAAAAAATATATAAATGAAGCAGTAGTAGTTTTGGAAGAAGGTGGAAAGATTATACTCCCAACTGATACTGTTTATGCTTTAGGATGTTTATCAAATCAAAAAGAGCGTTTGAAAGATTTAGCAAGAATAAAAGGAGTTAAATAAGAGTAGGCACCTCTAAGCTTTATTTTTTCAGAAATTCGTTCTTTATTGGCATTTGTTTAACCAATCAATTCAAAGAGATTATTATAAAAAAGAGTTAGAGAATTGTAGTTAGGAACCGGTCTTATTGATAATACATTGAATTATTAGATTGGCTACCTCTAATGCACGGGCACCATCTTTAAGAGAAATTAACGGGTTTTTCTTAGTTAGTATACATTTTGAGAAGTGATCCAATTCCTTTTCAATAGCATTATGGCTGTTAATCTTAGGATTTTCAAAATAGATTTGTTTCTTTTTACCCTCCGCATTGGTCAATAGAACTGATAAATCATCTATATTATCTGTTACATCTTTTATTTTAACTACTTCTACTTTTTGAGTGAGGTAGTCAATAGATATGTATCCATCTTTTTGAAAAAATCTCGTCTTTCGAACTTTTTTTAGGGAAATCCTACTTGCAGTCAGGTTGGCTACACATCCATTCTCAAAAGAAATATGTGCATTACAAATATCTGATGTTTCACTAATTACCGCTACTCCTGTAGCATCAATTCTTTTGATTGGAGACTTCACGATGCTTAGAATTATATCAATATCGTGTATCATCAAATCTAAAATTACAGAAACATCTGTTCCTCTTGGATTAAACTCAGATAGACGATTTGTTTCAATAAACATAGGATCTTTTATTGAAGTACGAACAGCTTCAAATGCGGGATTGAATCGTTCAACATGTCCAACCTGACCTAATAATCCATTTTGGGAGGCAAGATTAATTAAAATATTTGACTCTTGATTCGTAATTGCAATAGGTTTCTCTATGAACACATGTTTTTTCGCTTCTAATGCTAATTTAGCCATTTCGAAATGCGTTATTGTAGGGGTAATAATACTTACAACATCAACAGCCTCTATAAGTTTTTTTGGACTATCAAATGCTATATATTTTTGTTCTTCTAAAAGTTGGTCAACATTTTTTTTATTTGGATCATAAAAACCAACTAATTCAAAAAAATTACACTTTGCAACTATACGTAAATGAGTTTTACCTAGATGTCCTGCACCTAAAATTCCTATTCTAAGCATTATCTTAATACTTTAAATCAAAAATACAATCATATTATCAATTTTTAAGGAATCTAACTTATTTTTACCCATTATGGAGGATACACCTAAACAAAAAGGTTTAAGAAGACAATTAATTGAAAACTTGAAAAACAAAGGAATCAATTCAAGTCAGGTATTGAAGGTTATGGCCAAGGTACCTAGACATAATTTTATGGACCCTAGTCTTATCGATTTTGCTTATGAAGATCAAGCCTATCCAATTGCAGCAGATCAAACAATTTCGCAACCTTATACTGTTGCTTTTCAAACTCAATTATTAGAACTAACACCAGTGTATAAAGTATTAGAGATAGGAACAGGTTCGGGATATCAAACTGCTATTCTATTAGGGTTAAGCCCTCATATCTACACAATTGAGCGCCAGAGAAAATTATTTAAAAAAACCCAGCATTTATTTGACAAGTTAAGGTTAAGACCAAAAAAATTCGTTTTTGGAGATGGACATAAGGGTCTTTTAGAAGCAGCTCCTTTCGATCGTATTTTAGTTACTGCAGGTGCTTCTAAAATTCCAATAGATTTACTGCAGCAACTAAAAATAGGTGGAAAATTAATAATTCCTGTAGGGTTAAAAGAACANGAAATGGTAAGGNTAACACGTACTTCNGAAAAAAANTTTAATAAAGAGTATTTCGGNAAATTTCGTTTTGTTCCTCTTTTANGTGATAAAAATTAAAATTTAAACTATTTAATTTCTNGTAATACTTGTAATTTAGATTNTATAATAAGTTTTATGAATTTTNATAATACAGAGTTGGCCTATCGANTGAAAACAAATCGAGAGCTTTACAGGGCCCTTTATTTATTCAGACTTNTTTCAAATAATACTTTAGTTTCNTTAGNTTCTAAACTTGCTATTTTTGCATTNAAATTAAAATTACCAATAGAAGGACTTTTTAAGCAGACTGTTTTTAAACAGTTTTGNGCNGGNACATCAAAAGAAGATTCTATTCAGCTAGTAGAAAATTTAGCTNCCCAAAATGTAAANTCATACATGCATTTTGCATCAGAAGGCCATNAATCTGAACNAGGNATGGAACNAAGTTTAAAAAAAACTTTAGANANACTTTCATTTTCTANAGGAAGATCGGCATTACCTTTTACAGTTTTTAAAGCAACNAGTTTAGGCCCTTTTGCTTTATTCCAAAAAAAAAGTAGNGGACTTNCATTAAATGAGGAAGAAAANGCCTCATGGGAGAGGACTTTAAAGCGTATACGTGAATGTTGTGAAAAAGCTCATGTACTTGGNGTGNNNATATTTATNGATGCNGAAGAATCATGGGTTCAAGATGCTATTGATAATATTGCTGAGGACTTAATGGAAACCTTTAANAAGAAAAAAGCAGTTGTTTTTACNACATTACAAATGTATAGAAANGANNGACTCACTTATTTGAANAAAATTNTAGAAAAATCTCATAAAAAAGAATTTAAGGTTGGGATTAAGNTAGTGCGAGGAGCNTACATTGAAAAAGAAAACCAAAGAGCTNATAAATTGGGTGTTANCTCTCCNATTTGTGAAAGTAAAGAAGCAACTGATATTAATTTTGACACAGCACTAGATANNATACTCCCAANACTTAATCAATGTAATCTCTTTATTGGTTCNCATAGTGAAAAGAGCATATTAAAAGTAGTGNAGTGGATGANACAAAATAATTTACCCAATAATCACNCTACAATTTGGTTTTCTCAACTTTATGGTATGGCAGATCATATATCGTTTAACATGGCCTCATCTGGATATCAAGTAGTTAAATATGTTCCATACGGGCCTGTTAAAGAAGTTATTCCTTATTTAATTAGACGAGTNGAAGAAAANACTTCTGTTAGAGGACANTCACCTCGAGAGTTACATCTTTTAAAAGAAGAATTAAAAAGGAGNAAACTTATGGAATTTGAANTCTAATNACTTCAACATATTTTGAACAATTTGCTACTTCTATATAANTACTTTNTTTTAATTCGATATGATAAATACGACAAGAATCCAGTTTNGTCTTNCTCTTTGAAAAATTNATTTCNCCCNNATTAATGTAAAATNTTAATANACTATCATTTAATTCATAAANNTGATTTNGANGATCTGGACTTGAATTTAATTTGCTTTTGTAATAANTCNTTTTTTACNCTAGAAGAAGGACTATAATTACAGCTTGTTTTTTTNCCANTNAAAATAAAAACTAAAATGACNATNCCANCANAAANNCCAGCAATGTAATAGCTTAAACGATAAAANAACTTCATTTGCTGNNTTTTTAATATTTTGAGTATAATTTTCTTGTTGTTTCATCAANAATTTCCAGATAGTAATGATCGTATTNTAATGGGAGGTGAGGTTTAATTTTATCGGCCCATTCCATAAAGCAGAGACATCCTGATTGNAGATATTCTTCTAGACCAAAATCAAGAGCNTCATTAGGATGCTCTAAACGGTANAAGTCAAAATGATATATNCTCCCATCATTTCCNTGATAATTGTTTACTAANGAGAATGTTGGACTTGAGGGAATTTCTTNAACTCCCATTAACTTACACATACTTGANATTANGGTTGTTTTTCCTGCTCCTACNGGACCGTCAATNCGTACTATNGAGGTTTTGATATTTAGAATTAAAGACTCACTAAGAGACTCTANATCTTTTAANTTAAANANGTGCTCCATAAAATCAAAAGTAAAACTATCGAGGGGTTAAAACAATAAAAGGAACAATCATTTCTTCCATAGAAATTCCACCATGNTGGAAGGTGTTTTTGTAATAATTNACAAAATTGTTATAGTTATTTTTATAAACAAAATAATGATCTTTTATTGCAAAAATATATTGACTATTTAAAGAAAAAGATGGAAGTTCAAAATTATTAGGATTATCACAAAACAAAACATCTTTTGTTTCAAAAGTTATGCTCCTCCCAGCTTTATAACGAAGATTTAAACTGGTTTCTTTATTGCCTATCACGGCACTAGGTTGACTTACATTTATAGTTCCATGATCAGTAGTTATTAATAACTTAAAACCTAACTCAGCAGATTTTTTCAACAGCTTTTTAAGTGGACTATTTTTAAACCAACTTAATGTGAGAGAACGATATGCTTTATTATCTGGAGCTAATTCTTTAATGATCTCCATCTCAGTTTTAGCATGAGAAATCATGTCAACAAAATTGTAAACAATTGTAGTCAGGCCTTCATGAACATGATTTTGAAGGTTCTTAATCAACTGGTTGCATTGATTCGTTTGGATAATTTTATGAAAGCTAATAGGGCGATCCATACCTAGACGTTCACACTGGGCTCTCAATAAATCTTCTTCGTGTAAATTTTTGCCTCCATCTTCGTGATCAAACTTCCACCAATGAGGAAATTGCTTTTGAATTTTCAAGGGGGTCATTCCTGCGAAAAAAGAATTTCTTGAGTATTGAGTAGCAGTAGGCAGAATACTAAAATGAGTTAATTCTTTACTAATATTGTATGGAACTAAAATTTCTTCGCGAAGAATTTTCCATTGATCAAAGCGCAAATTATCAATGACTAATAAAATTGTAGGTTTATTTTCTTTTAATTCTGGTAATACAAGCTTTTGAAAAAGCCGATGAGACAAAAGTGGCCCATCTTCTTTTTTAATCCAATTACCATAATTTTTTCTTATGAACTTAGCAAAAAGATAATTTACTTCTTTCTTTTGTGATTCAAAAATTCCCAATAAACTAGGATCGTCTAATGACTCAAGTTCTAATTCCCAATATATTAATTTTTCAAAGTGTTTTACCCAATCTTTATGAGTGTTTAAATTGTTCAACTCAATAGCTAATTTTCCAAATTCTCTTTGATAGTTCTGAGTTGTTTTTTCAGCAATCAAATGTTTGTGGTCTAATATTTTTTTTAGTGAAAGAAGAATTTGATTGGGATTGACTGGTTTTATTAAATAGTCAGATATTTTTCCTCCAATAGCATCTTCCATTATTCTTTCTTCTTCATTTTTTGTTATCATTATTACCGGAAGTAAGGGTTTTTTGTTTTTAATTTCTTGTAAAGTCTCCAAACCACTAAGTCCTGGCATATTTTCGTCCAAAAGAACTGCATCAAAGTCTTGAGTATCTATAATATCGATCGCATCTTGTCCATTGTTGCATGGCATTATATTATAACCACGATCTGATAAAAAAAGAAAATGTGATTTAAGTATTTCGATTTCATCATCAATCCATAAAATTTTAATCCGACTCATTCTTTTATATTTGATTAAAAAATGTTACAAAAAGTGTATAATAAGAATACATTATTTAATGATCCAATTTATGGATTTATTCCGATTGAAAGTGATTTGATTTTAAAACTAATAAATCACCCTTTTTTCCAACGATTAAGAAGAATTTCCCAAATGGGATTATCTAGTTTGGTGTATCCTGGAGCTCACCACACTCGTTTTGAACATGCTATTGGTGCAATGCACATTATGCAAAAATCTATAGGAGTTCTAAAGAAAAAGGGTGTTATTATTTCTAAAGATGAGAATGAATCTATGCAAATCGCTATTTTATTACATGATATTGGGCATGGACCTTTTTCTCACGCTTCTGAAAGAATACTTTTAGAAGACATAGATCATGAGGAATTGTCACTAAAAATAATCAAGTTACTAAATATAGAATTTAATGGGGGACTTGATTTAGCCATAAAGATTTTTACAAATTCATATCCAAGGAAGTTTATGCATCAATTAGTTTCAGGTCAAATCGATGTCGATCGATTGGATTATTTAAAACGAGACAGTTTTTATACTGGNGTTACAGAAGGNAATATAAATACTGATCGTATAATTGCCATGATGAATGTAGAAGATGAACAGCTTGTATTTGAATANAAAGGGNTTCATTCNATAGAAAAATTCTTATTNGCAAGACGTTTGATGTACTGGCAAGTATATTTNCACAAAACNAGTCTAGTAGCTGAATTANTGCTTGTTAAAATCTTAGAGCGTTTTCGCNATTTAATAGCTAATAAACAAGAACTCATTGACAAAAAACATTTTTTTTATCCNTTCATTGAATTAAATAGTGGTCAACCAATTTCTAATGCCATCTTGANCAATTACCTTTTATTAGAAGACTCAGATCTTTTTANTTTGTTAAAAAGCTGGCGNAATCACAAAGATTTTNTTTTGAGTAATCTATCTAAACAAATCATAGATAGAAAATTACCTAAGATTATAATACAGGAGAAGNAATTTAGTAAAAAGNAANTTAATAAAATAAGTAATAAGTTANATCCTTACNTGTTTAATAATAAANACAAAAATTATTTTGTTTTTTCAGGAAGTATTTCGAATCAAACTTACAGAACAGATCACTCTCAAATTCTTATAAAAAAGAAAAAAGAACAACCCATTCCTTTATCAAAAACAATTAAATATCTTGATTTTAATCAATTTTCAAAACCAATTTCCCGTTATTATTTATGTTATCCAAAGAATCATAATTCTCTATAAATCACTACTTTTANNCCTATGAATTTCACTGCTTTAAAAATTGCNAAAAAACTCAATGGAACTATAGAAGGAAATGCAGATGCTCATGTAACTAACCTTGCAAAAATAGAAGATGCCTCNAAGGGATCACTTTCNTTNTTAGATAATCCAAAATATATTNCCTTNCTAAATGATACTAAGGCTAGTGTTGTTTTAGTTTCAAAAAAAATAAAATTAAAATTTTCAACAAAAACCACACTNATTCGAGTNGAAAATGCATATACAGNTTTCACTAAATTACTCATAGAACTTTCCAAATCAAAACAAAGAAATGATAAGGGTATTCATCCTTCAGCAATTATTNATTCTACAGCATCACTTGCNAAAGAAGTTTATATNGGNCCTTATGTTGTNATNGGAGCTAAAACTAAAATTCATAATGGNGCTAGAATTCATGCAAATTGCACNATAGGTTCTGANGTAATTTTAGGAGAAAACTCNCTTATTATGTCAAATGTAAGNTTGATGGATGAAACAGAAATTGGNAACTTTTGNACTATACATAGTGGGGCTATTATTGGTTCTGATGGTTTTGGTTATGTAATAAATGAAAAAGGTAGTCGTATTAAAATTCCTCATTTAGGAAAAGTAATTATAAAAGATGAAGTTGAAATAGGAGCAAATACTACTATAGATCGCGCAACAATGGGAGCTACAATTATTCATAAAGGTGTGAAGTTAGATAATTTAGTNCAGATTGCTCATAATGTTGAAATTGGAGCAAACACTGTTATAGCAGCTCAATCTGGTGTTGCAGGGTCAACAAAAATTGGNGCTGGNTGTACCATAGGAGGTCANGTAGGNATTATTGGGCATTTAGTAATAGGTGATNANGTNAAAATACAAGGACAAACNGGAGTTATTAGTAATATTCCAAATGGGAAAATTATTCAGGGAACTCCGGCACTAGATTTTAATTCATTTTATAAATCTTACACTATATTTAAGCATCTTCCAGATTTTCAAACTCGAATTGGGAAACTAGAAAAAAAANTTAACTCATGATTGTTAAAAATACCCACCAAAAAACCTTAGCAAAAGAAGTTCAAATTNAAGGCAAAGGACTTCATTCTGGNTNNCTTACAAAACTTAANCTAAAACCTGGAAANGANAATCAAGGTTTAGTNTTTGTTCGCANAGATTTAACTCCAAATGAGGAGATACCTGCTCTTTCAAATTTTGTNGTTAAAACTGATAGAGGAACTACTATAGGNAAAGAAAATGCTCTTGTTCAAACAACNGAACATCTTTTAGCTGCTNTGGTNGGGTGTGGAGTAAATAATTGCACAATAGANATTGATGGTCCGGAAGTTCCAATTATGGACGGTTCATCCAAAGCCTTTGTAGAAGCAATTCANAAAGCAGGANTTCAAGACCAAGANNCCCTCCAAGAGGTATTTGTAGTTCAAGAAAATATACGAGTNGTTGATAAAGAATCGGATAGTGAATTGATGATAATCCCAGATGATANACTTTCATTTNCAGTTATGATTGATTTTGAGACCAAAGTATTGGGAACTCAAAACTCNACTCTTAACTCAATTGAAGATTTTAANAAAGAAATTTCTTCTTCTAGAACATTTAGTTTTTTACATGAGTTAGAAATGCTTTTGGAACAAGATCTNATTAAAGGTGGAGACATTAATAATGCAATTGTTTATGTNGATAGACCTCTTGCTAAAGTCAATATGGACAAACTCAAAAAGGTTTTTGGTAAAAAGGANATTNCTGTTAAAAAAAATGGAATTCTNGACAACCTTACACTTCATTATCCAAATGAAGCCGCTCGACATAAATTGCTTGATGTTGTTGGAGATTTAGCTTTAATAGGTATGCCNATACAGGGNAGGGTAATAGCAATAAAACCTGGGCATAAAATAAATNTAAGCTTTGCTAAGAAGCTTAACGGTTTGATAAAAAATATAAAAAAAACTAATGCACCCATTATAGACTTGATGAAAGCTCCAGTGATGAACACAAATCAAATAATGGCGATGCTNCCCCATCGCCCACCTTTTTTATTGGTAGATAAAATTTTAGAACTTACTGATACCCATGTTGTGGGTTTAAAAAATGTCACTATGAACGAAACTTTTTTTGAAGGTCATTTTCCTGGAGCCCCCGTAATGCCTGGAGTATTACAAATTGAATCAATGGCACAAGCAGGTGGCGTTTTAGTTCTTAGTACAGTTCCAGACCCTGAAAATTATTTGACCTTTTTTATGAAAATAGATAATTTCAAATTTAAACGTCCAGTGTACCCAGGAGATACTNTAATTTTTAAATTAGANTTGTTAACNCCAATTCGNNGAGGNATTTGTAATATGCATGGAATAGCATATGTAAATGGACAAGTTGTAAGTGAAGGAGACCTAATGGCNCAAATTTCTAAACGTATTTAANGCCATGATCTCTNTACAAAAATTTACTNCAATTCATCCAGAAGCTAAACTAGANAAAAATGTGATAGTTGATCCNTTTACTAATATTCAAAAAAATGTTGAAATAGGNGANGGAACTTGGATNGGATCCAATGTTACTATTATGGAAGGAGCTAGAATTGGTAAATATTGCAAAATTTTTCCAGGNGCNGTTATTAGNGCTATACCTCAAGACTTAAAGTTTAAGGGAGAGAAAACTTATGTGCATATTGGAAATTTTACTTCTATTAGAGAATGTGTTACAATTAACCGAGGAACTGCTGCGCTAGGAATAACTAAAATTGGCAAGAATTGTCTTGTTATGGCTTATTCTCATATAGCGCACGATTGTAGTGTTGGAGATAATTGTATTTTTTCTAATAATAGTACATTAGCCGGGCATATTAATATTGGTAAAAATGTTATTCTATCAGGATTTTCAGCCGTTCAACAGTTTTGCAGCATAGGGGATTACGCTTTTGTTGCAGGAGGTTCCATGGTTAGAAAAGATATTCCACCCTATATAAAGGTAGGTCGTGAACCACTAACATTTATTGGGGTGAATTCAATTGGTTTGGGTAGAAATGGATTTGATCATCAACAAATCAAAACTATTCAAGAATGTTATCGTGTAATTTTTCAAAGTAAACAAAATACTTCCCAAGCACTTCAAATTCTTGAACACAAAATAAAATATAGCTCAGAAAAAATAAAAATTATTGAATTTTTAAAAAAATCTGAACGCGGAATTGTTAAAGGATATTCGTAAATAAACTACTTTTGATAACTTATGGCTACAACATCAGACATTAGAAAGGGATTATGTATTAAGTACAACAATGATATTTTTAAAATCATAGAGTTTCTGCATGTAAAACCAGGTAAAGGTCCTGCCTTTGTTCGAACAAAGCTTAAAAGTATTACCTCTGGTAAAGTAATTGATAACACCTTTTCAGCTGGGCATAAAATTGATGACATCCGTGTAGAAACACAAAAATACCAATATCTATATAATGAAGGTAATCAATATCACTTTATGAATTCTGATGACTACAATCAAATTAGTGTAGAAAAATCTATACTTGATTCTCCTGATTTAATGAAAGAAGGTGAAATGGTTTCTATTTCCATTAATACTGAAGATGATATGCCACTTTCAGCAGATATGCCTAGTAGTGTAATTTTAGAAGTAATTCATACCGAACCAGGAGTTAAGGGTAATACAGCAACTAATGCAACAAAACCAGCAACTCTAGAAACTGGTGCAAAAGTTAATGTTCCTTTATTTATAAATGAGGGAGACAAAATCAAAATTGATACTGAAAAAGGTCAATATATTGAAAGAATAAAAGAATAAAATCAACTCAATTAAATAAAATTCAATGAGTGTACTTGTAAATAAAGATTCCAAAATTATAGTTCAAGGTTTTACAGGNAGTGAGGGCACCTTCCACGCTACTCAAATGATAGAATATGGAACAAATATTGTGGGTGGNGTAACACCAGGTAAAGGAGGACAAATCCATCTTGATAAACCGGTATTTAACACAGTTGCTGATGCGGTAAATAATGTAGGAGCAGATACCTCTATTATTTTCGTTCCACCAGCTTTTGCTGCGGATGCTATTATGGAAGCAACAGAAGCAGGTATTAAAGTTATCATTACAATTACCGAAGGAATTCCTATAAATGATATGACTAAAGCATATCAATATGTAAATAAAAAGAAAGCTGTCTTGGTAGGTCCCAACTGTCCTGGAGTTATAACGCCAGATGAGGCTAAAGTAGGTATTATGCCAGGCTTTGTATTTAAAAAAGGAAAAGTAGGTATCGTTTCTAAATCGGGAACACTTACATATGAAGCTTCAGATCAAGTAGTAGCTGAGGGTTTAGGAATTTCTACTGCAATTGGTATTGGAGGTGATCCTATTATTGGAACAACAACAAAGGATGCAGTAGAATTATTTATGAAAGATCAAGAAACTGATTGTATTGTTATGATTGGTGAGATTGGAGGTCAACTAGAGGCTGATGCTGCTAAATGGATAAAAGCAACTGGTAATCAAAAGCCTGTTGTAGGCTTTATTGCAGGTGAAACAGCCCCAAAGGGTCGAACGATGGGACATGCTGGAGCTATTGTGGGTGGAACTGAAGATACTGCCGAAGCTAAAAAGCGTATCATGCGAGAATGTGGTATACATGTAGTAGATTCACCAGCTCAAATTGGAGCTAAAGTAGCTGATGTTCTTACTTAAATTTCAAAAATGAAACTTTTAGAGAATAAAACTGCAATAATTACAGGAGGTAGTAGAGGTATTGGAAGAGGAATAGTAAAAACTTTCGTAACTCATGGGTGTAATGTAGCATTTACTTATAGCAACAGTAAAGAAGCAGCAAAATCTTTAGAAAATGAATTGAAAAATAAAGAAATTCAAGTTAAAGCATACAAAAGCAATGCTGCAGATTTTGATGCTGCGCAAAAGTTAGTGGACATTGTAACTAAGGATTTTGGCAATCTTGACATATTGATAAATAATGCCGGAATTACAAAGGATAATTTGTTAATGAGGATGGGACAAGACGATTTTGATCATGTTCTTGAAGTGAATTTGAAATCCGTTTTTAATATGACAAAAGCAGTTCAACGCACTTTTTTAAAACAACGCAATGGTTCTCTTATTCATATGAGTTCAGTTGTAGGAGTTAAAGGAAATGCTGGTCAAGCTAATTATGCGGCTTCTAAAGCAGGAATTATTGGTTTTTCAAAATCTATAGCTTTGGAATTAGGATCTCGTAATATTCGTTCAAATGTTATTGCTCCTGGCTTTGTAGAAACAGAAATGACAAAAAAGCTTTCTGAAGATTTAGTCCAAGGATGGCGGAATGCAATTCCTCTTAAAAGAGGAGGAAGTGCTGAAGATGTTGCTAATGCTTGCGTATTTTTAGCTTCAGATTTGGCAAATTATATAACTGGACAAGTGCTCCATGTAGATGGAGGAATGTTAACTTAAAATTAATTAATTATGCAAAAATTACCCAAAATAGGATTACCTGTAATTTTACTAGTAATAGTAGTATTGATCTTTGTATCAAAGTCTTCAATTAATATAGGATATGGAGAAGCCGGAGTATTATTTAAAACATTTGGAGGAGGTGTTGTTACTGATAAGACTCCCTTGGGAGAAGGATTTCATATTATTGCCCCTTGGAATAAAGTGTTTATCTATAACGTTAAGCAACAAGAATTTTTTGAAGGAAATATGCAAGTCCTTTCTTCAAATGGTCTGGAGATCTCTTTGGATGTTTCTGTTTTATATCAACCCAAATACAGTGAATTAGGAATGTTGCACAAAACCAAAGGTGAGAACTATGTTAATATTGTTCTGATACCTCAAATTCGTGCAGTAGCCCGATCAGTAGTAGGACGTTACACTCCTGAGCAATTGTATTCTACAAAAAGAGATGCTATTCAAAATGAAATTTTTGAAGAAACAGTAAAAAATGTTGAATCCCAACATATTCAAGTCAATGCAGTTTTGGTTCGTGATGTTACTCTCCCAATGGCTATAAAAGAAGCAATTGAAAGAAAGTTACGACAAGAGCAAGAGGCCTTAGAATACGAATTCCGTATTGAAAAAGCAAAGCAAGAAGCAGAACGCCAACGTATAGACGCAGAAGGTAAAGCGACAGCTAACCGTATCCTGAGCGCTTCATTAACTGCTAAAATTCTTCAAGAAAAAGGAATTGAAGCTACCACTAAACTATCTGAATCTCCGAACTCAAAAGTTATAATTATAGGTAGTGGTGAAGGCGGACTTCCTATTATCTTAGGAAATCAATAAATTTGAAAATCAAATATTTTAAATATATTTGTACCGCAATGGATTTAATATTACACCATATTCATTTATATATAAACTACTCAAACGAGAGGTAAGTAGATGTCTATAAACAATATTCTAAAACCCGTTTGAGAAATCAAACGGGTTTTTTTAATTAAAAATTATGATACGACTCGCCATACAAAAATCAGGGAGACTAAATCAAGATTCTCTTAAACTTTTAAAAGACTGTGGAATTTCTATAGACAATGGAAAAGATCAACTAAAGGCTGCCTCACGTAACTTTCCTGTGGAAGTCTTTTTTTTACGTAATAGTGATATTCCACAATACCTTAGAGATGGAGTAGTGGACTTAGCTATTATTGGAGAGAATCTTTTAGTCGAAAAAGGAATAAATTTAAAAGTGGTGGAAGAACTCGGCTTTTCAAATTGTCGTGTATCCATAGCTATACCTAAGGGTATTGATTTTAGGGGTATTGAAGACTTGAATAATAAGAGAATTGCTACTTCCTATCCCAATACGGTTAATGCCTTTTTAGAAAAAAATAAAATAAGAGCNGATCTACACATTATTAACGGNTCNGTAGAAATTGCACCAAACATAGGTCTTGCAGATGCGATTTGTGATATTGTTTCTAGCGGNAGNACATTNTTTAAAAATAATTTAAAAGAAGTTGTGAAAATTTCAAATTCNCAGGCNGTACTNGTACAGGGNAGTTCTTTNAATTCTGAAAAAATCAAATTGATTAATAAACTACGCTTTAGAGTAGAATCAGTATTGCGTGCTAAGAAATCAAAATATATTTTGTTAAACACTCCTAATNATAAAATAGATGCTATTAGCTCAATTCTTCCTGTTTTAAAGAGTCCAACCATATTACCCTTAGCACAAAAGGGATGGAGTTCCTTACACTCTGTTATTAATGCTGATGATTTTTGGGATGTAATTGATCAACTTAAGGAAGCTGGTGCAGAAGATATATTAGTTTGTCCTATTGAAAAAATGGTTTTGTAATGCAAGAATTTATTTACCCATTACCATCCGATTGGGAANCACTTATCAAGCGTCCAACGGCATCTTACAATGACCTAGAAGGTCTAGTATCAGAAGTNTTTAAAAAAGTTCAAGTNCTTGGAGATGAAGCTATATTTGACTACACAAAACAATTTGATCAAATTCAACTCCAAAAACTTGAAGTTTCTTCCAACGAACTTAGAGAGGGAATAATAGCTGTTCCTGAAAAACTTAAAAAGGCNATTCAAAATGCAAAGTCAAACATTGAGAAGTTTCATAATGCACAAAAAACAGAAACTGTTCAAATTGAAACACAAGAAGGNGTCACTTGCTGGCAGAAAAAATATCCTATTCAAAAGGTTGGTTTGTATATACCTGGAGGTTCTGCACCATTATTTTCTTCCATACTAATGCTCGCTATACCTTCTAAAATTGCAGGTTGCGAAGAGATTATCATGTGTTCACCTCCAAATAATCATGGCAAACTCCCAGATGAAGTTTTATATACCGCAGATCTCTGTGGTGTAACTAAAATTTTTAAAGTAGGTGGAATACAGGCAATAGCAGGAATGACTTTTGGAACAGAAAGCATTCCTAATGTATATAAAATATTTGGGCCTGGAAATCAATTTGTAACAACAGCAAAACAATGGGCAACACGATACAATGTAGCAATTGATATGCCCGCTGGTCCAAGTGAACTTTTAGTAGTAGCTGATCAAACTGCAGACCCAGACTTTGTTGCATCTGACTTGTTATCACAAGCAGAACATGGTCCTGATAGTCAAGTAATTTTAGTAACTACTAAAGAAAGTTTATTGAAAAAAGTAATAGAAGCAATTCAGAGGCAAATAAATTATTTGCCAAGAAAAAAAATCGTGAAAAAGGTCTTGGAAAACTCTAAAATGATTTTATTAAAAAGTGATGAAGAAGCNGTGGAATTTATTAATTCGTATAGTCCAGAACATTACATCATTTGTGTTGAAAATGAAGAATTTTATGTTAATAAAGTCCGTAATGCAGGATCAGTTTTTATTGGTAATTATACACCAGAAACTGCTGGAGATTATGCTTCAGGCACGAATCANACATTACCTACCAATGGATATGCTAAACAGTACAGTGGTGTAAATTTAGATAGTTTTACCAAGNCCATAACCTTTCAAAAAATCACTGAAAAAGGTATTAAAGACTTGGGTTCAAATATTGAATTAATGGCAGAGGCCGAAGGACTTCAGGCCCATAAAAATGCAATAAGCATAAGATTAAAAAAAATAANTAATGGAATCTAAAATTAATCGTTTTTTTAGAGAAAGTCTTCTAAAAATAAGACCTTATAAATCAGCAAGGGAAGATTACGTAAATGAAGGACTTGACATGATATTTTTAGATGCAAATGAAAATCCATTTGCATCTTCTTGTAATCGTTATCCAGACCCAATGCAATTAAAATTAAAAAACATAATAGCTTCTTGGAAAAACATAACCCCCGATCAATTATATTTAAGTAATGGGAGTGATGAGTTCATATCTCAAGTTATTATGGCTTGTTGTGAACCTGGAGAAGATCATATTATTATTCTGCCACCTACATTTGGAATGTATAAAGTTTCAGCACTGACACTAGGAATTGAAGTGAAAGAAGTTCCACTTAAAGCAGACTTTAATTTAGATACTAAGGCTATTCTGAATGCTGTCAATGAAAAATCAAAAATCATTTTTATACCAACACCCAATAATCCAACTGCTAATAGCTTTAATTTTAAAGATATTATAACAATAATTCGTGAATTTCCNGGACTTGTTGTCGTTGATGANGCCTATATTGAATTTACCAACACAACTACCTTTATAAAATCGCTTAACAGATTTTCAAATTTAATAGTCTGTCAAACCTTTTCAAAGGCACAAGGAATGGCTGGAGCAAGGCTTGGAATGGCTTTTGCTCATAGAGAATTTATTGCTTATATAAACCGAATTAAAGCTCCCTATAATTTAAATTCCTTAACTCTTAATGCTGCAATTGAACGCCTAAAGGAACAAGATCAAGTTCAAAAACAAGTCAATTTTTTGATCAAGGAGCGTAAACATTTAGAGAGGAGTTTAAAAAAAATCAGTTTTATTTCTNATGTTTTNCCNTCAGATGCTAACTTTATTATGGTTCGTTTAGACGACAGTCACCATCGCTACCAGCAACTAATTAAACATGGNATTGTAGTTAGNAATTCTTCTAATAATCTAAATTGTCAAAATACATTACGAATATCTATAGGTTTGAAAGAGGAAAATAATAAATTAATTAATGCTTTAATGAGTATGGATAAACTATGAAAAAAATTCTTTTTATCGACCGTGATGGTACTTTAGCTTTTGAGCCAGAAGGATATCAATTAGATTCTTTTGAAAAACTTGTTTTTTATCCTGGGGTTTTTACATATTTGGGAAAAATAGTAAGAGAATTGGATTATGAGCTGGTTATGGTCACCAATCAAGATGGTTTAGGAACAAACAGTTTCCCAGAAGAAACTTTTTGGCCAACACACAAATTCCTTCTGCAATGTTTTCAAAATGAAGGAGTAATCTTTGATGAAATTTTTATTGATAAGAGTTTTGCAGAGGATAAAGAAATCACACGCAAACCAAGAACTGGACTATTAACTAAATATATAAATTCNGAAAAGTATGATCTTAAAAATTCTTTTGTTATTGGAGACAGATTAACTGACATGGAACTTGCAGCAAATTTAGGAGCAAAAGGACTATTTCTTAACGGTAATGAAACTCTAGGAGTAAAGGAAGTGACAAGTAGAGATCTAAATGCAACTATTGTTCTAAAAACAAATTCATGGAAAGAAATCTATTCCTATTTAAAACTTGAGAAACGTTCAGTTACTCGAAAGAGAACGACTCACGAAACCGACATAATAGTAAATTTAAATCTAGATGGTAATGGTGATAGTAATATAAATACTGGAATTTCCTTCTTTGACCACATGCTTGATCAATTGTCAAAACATGGAAACATAGACTTGGAGCTATTTGTAAATGGTGATTTGGAAATAGATGAACATCACACCATCGAAGATACAGCTATTATCTTAGGTGAATCTTTTGCCGCAGCTCTTGGTGACAAAATTGGTATTGAAAGGTATGGCTTTTGTTTACCTATGGACGATTGTCTGGCGCAAGTATCCATTGATTTTGGTGGACGCAACTGGTTGGTTTGGGAAGCTGAATTCAAACGTGAAATGGTTGGGCAAATGCCAACCGAGATGTTTATGCACTTTTTTAAATCCTTTAGTGATGGAGCTAAAGCTAATATAAATATTAAAGCAGAGGGGATTAATGAGCACCACAAGATAGAGGCAATTTTCAAAGCTTTTGCAAAGGCCATTAAGGCTGC
Organism: Flavobacteriaceae bacterium; assembly: GCA_002714815.1. GTDB lineage: Bacteria > Bacteroidota > Bacteroidia > Flavobacteriales > Flavobacteriaceae > MS024-2A. The sequence goes on from PAYI01000007.1 coordinate 21,103, forward strand.
TTTAAAACGTGATCCCGAAAAAATGATCTTACCTTCTACTAAAGGAAGTTTATAAATGATAGCTATAATTGATTATAATGCTGGTAATGTAAGGAGTTTACAGTTTGCTTTAGAGCGTTTAGGTGTGAATAGTGTCTTGACAAATGATCCGTTAATTATTGAAAGTTCTGAAAAAGTTATCTTTCCCGGTCAGGGAGAGGCAAAAAGCGCAATGCAAAAACTTAAGCTTACAGGTTTAGACCAACTCATACCTCAATTAAAGCAACCTGTTTTAGGTATTTGTCTTGGCATGCAACTGCTTTGTGAAGCTACAGAAGAGGGAGCAGTTAAAGGTTTGGGTGTTATACCTGGGAGAGTTATAAGATTTTCTAATAAAGTAAAGGTGCCGCAGGTAGGTTGGAACAATATTTCAAAATTACAAACCCCTTTGTTTCAATATGTTAAAGAAGATGACTTCATGTATTTAGTTCATTCATATTATGTTCCTCTAATACCCGAAACCATTGCCCAGAGTTATTATGATGGCCCATACACTGTTGCCTTGCGAAAGGATAATTTTTATGGTGTACAATTTCATCCTGAGAAAAGTAGTAGTGCTGGGAGTCAAATTTTAAAGAATTTTTTTGCATTATGAAAATTATACCCGCAATCGACATAATTGAAGGTAAATGTGTTCGNCTTTCAAAAGGTGATTACAATACTCAAAAAATTTACAATGAANATCCTTTAGAAATTGCAAAGGCTTTTGANGATAGTGGAATATGTTATTTACATCTGGTAGATTTAGATGGAGCTAAATCAAATCATATAGTTAATCACAAAGTATTGGAAGTAATCGCNACAAAAACAAAGTTAAAAATTGATTTTGGAGGAGGACTTAANACTAATAATGATTTACTTATTGCTTTTGAAAGTGGAGCAAATCAGATCGTAATTGGTAGCGTAGCTGTCAAGCAACCCCATATTTTTAGCAAATGGCTTTCAAATTANGGACCTGCAAAAATTATTTTAGGTGCTGATGTAAAAGGCGATTATATAGCAACCAATGGTTGGTTAGAGACCTCTGATAAATCACTTTTTGANTTTCTAAGTTTTTATGAAGAACAAGGTTTACAAACGACAATATGTACTGACATTGATAAAGATGGTATGCTTGAAGGNCCTTCTTTTAAGTTATATGAGAAGATTATTAAAGAAACCGAAATCCAACTTATAGCTTCAGGGGGAATTTCTAAATATGATGAACTAATACGCTTAGCTGCAATTGGNTGCAAAGGTGCCATAATTGGAAAAGCAATCTATGAGAATAGAATTTCCTTAAATCAATTAACTCAGTTTATNTTAAATAAAGGCTAATGGAAAATGATACACTAAAAGAATTCAAAAAAAATGCCTGCTTCCGNATAGAAGAGGGGCAGAGAATGATTCGTATAGCTTTTGCTAAAGTACAAGAGGAGAAATTGTGGGAATTACCTGGAAAAAATGGAATGGCACTGGGTAACCAAATACTGCACATCTGCGGAAATATGAATCAATATGTTGTTTCTTCCTTAGGGGCAAAACCTGACAACCGNAAAAGGGATATGGAATTTTCAGCNAAAGAAGGTTACAATCNAGTAGAATTGTTAAAAAAATTAGATAAAACTGTTTCAGATTCTATAAAAATAATAGAAGCTGCATCAGAACTNNAATATAAAAAAATTTATAAAGTTCAAGGGTTTGAACTTTCTGGAATCGGGGTTGTCTTCCATGCNGTAGAACACTTCTCTTATCATGTTGGACAAATAGCCTTTTGGGTGAAACAACTCACCCAATCAGATTTAGGCTTTTACAAGAATTTCGATTTAAACCATTTAAATAATTAATATGCTAACCAAACGCATAATTCCCTGTTTAGATATCAAAGATGGACGGACAGTAAAAGGAGTAAATTTTCTCAATTTACGTGACGCAGGGGACCCTGTAGAGCTTGCTAAAAGATATGCAAATGAACAAGCCGATGAACTTGTTTTTTTAGACATTTCTGCAACTGAACAAAAAAGGAAGACTTTATCNAAACTAGTTTTGAAAGTTGCAGCTGCACTGGACATACCTTTTACAGTTGGTGGCGGNATTAGTTCTTTAAATGATGTTTCAATTCTTTTAAAAAATGGTGCAGATAAAGTTTCTATAAATTCCGCAGCAATAAAGAGTCCTGATTTAATAAATGATGTAGCAAATCACTTTGGAAGTCAGTGTTTAGTAGTTGCTATTGATGCAAAAAAAANNTATGATGAATGGAAAGTTCACTTAGTAGGGGGGAAAGTCCCAACCGAAATCAAATTATTTGATTGGGCACGGGAAGTNGAATCACGNGGGGCAGGGGAAATTCTTTTCACTTCAATGGATCATGATGGAACCAAAAGTGGTTTTGCAAATAAGACTTTAGCAAAACTTTCAGAAACTGTTAACATTCCAATTATCGCCTCAGGAGGAGCAGGTAAAATAAATGATTTTATCGATACCTTTACTCTAGGGAAAGCTGACGCTGCATTAGCAGCAAGCGTATTTCATTTTGGTGAGATCAGTATANCTGATTTAAAACAAAAACTTAAAAAACAGCAGATTGCTATAAGAATCTAANGATATGAAACTTAATTNTTTAAAAAATACTGATGGCCTTATACCTGCTATCATTCAAGACGCATCAACCAAAATTGTTTTGATGTTAGGTTATATGAATGAAGATGCAGTTAAAAAGAGTAAAGAAACAGGAAGGGTAACTTTCTATAGTCGTTCTAAGCAACGTTTATGGACAAAAGGGGAGGAAAGTGGTAACTATTTAAAACTAGTAAGTATAAAAGCAGATTGCGATAAAGATTCACTTTTAATCCAAGCCAAACCATTAGGACCAACTTGTCATGAGGGCTCTGACACCTGTTGGGGTGAAGAAAATAAAAGTTATTTTGGTTTTTTATCTTATCTAGAAGAGATTATCGCATTACGAAAAGTCTCAGAAAACGATNANAGCTATGTAACNTCATTATTTGNTAAAGGTATTAACAAAATAGCTCAAAAAGTAGGTGAGGAGGCTATTGAAACTATAATTGAAGCTAAAGATCAAGATTCAGAACTTTTTCTTAATGAAAGTGCCGATTTGCTATTTCATTACCTGATTTTACTTCAAGCAAAAGGCTATAGTTTGAAAGACGTAGAAAAAGTTCTTAAAGAAAGAAATATGTTGTCCTAAAGCTAAATTATATCCTTAAATACATGAAAAATTTGTATTCTTTTTTAGTGATTTAATAAGAAATAAATGAAAATCAAATCACTTTTTTACCTATTANTATTTTTCTTCATTTTGAAGAAAGGATTTGTTCAACAAAAAAACATTAAAATACCCCTTATCATTGATGCTGATACTGCAAATGAGATAGACGATTTTTTTGCCATTGTTCGTGCTGTGGGAGAACCTAGATTTAATCTTTTGGGAATTACAGCTGCTCAGTTCAATACTTCGCCATATGCATCAAAGAATAGTGCCTTGGAAAGTCAGAAAATGAATCAAGAATTGATAAGTTTGTTGCCAAAGTATAAAATCCCTCTAAAGTTAGGGAGTTCAAAGCCTCTTAATGTCAATACTGAAGCACAACCTTCTGATGCTAGTAGGTTTATTGTTACACAAGCAAAAATGCTTGCTAAAGGCACAAAACTGCATGTAGTTATATTGGGTTCCTGCACCAATGTAGCATCTGCTTTATTAGAGTCGCCAGAAATTGTTTCTAAGCTAAAAGTATATTATGTAGGTTTTTGGCATAACCCTGAAAATAATACTTATAATAAAATTGAATTTAATACAGCAAACGACATCCTGGCGACAAACTTTCTTTTAAACCATAAAGGCTTAGATTTTATTGTAATGTCTGCCAGTACCAGTCAAAATTTAGTATTTGACAAAGAACATACTTTTAAACATTTAAAAAATATAGGCTTAGGAAAATACTTAAGGAAAAGATGGAATAGTTACAAACGATGGTGGACATTAAAAGATCCAAATAAAAAACGTTGGATTATGTGGGATTTAGCAATTATCGAGGCTCTGGCAAATCCCGAGTTTACAGTAATTAAAGTCTTTAAAACTCCAAAAGAAAACCATCAAAGANACATAAAAATTTATACANCTATTGATACACTTCAAATGGAAAAAGATTTTTGGCGACATTATAAAATTTTAACTAATTAGTCCTANATGACTTTTTTNGACGTACANACTTCTTTAGAAAAATTATATACTTATTTAAAGGATGAAGTTTTATTTTTAGAAGATAATGAAGTGGTCGAAAGAACTGAAATTCCTGGAGAAGGAAACATGAATGTCGTATTACGTGTTCAAACCAATTTAAGGTCAATAATTTTGAAACAAACTCGTCCTTATTTAAATAAATTCCCTAATATTTCTGCACCTATAAAGAGAATTGAGGTAGAAAACGAGTTTTATAAACTGATGAATGGATCTTCTTTTTTTCCAAAAGTTTTAAAGTATGTTCCATTAGATCACATTTTGATTCTTGAGGACTTAGGTGATTGCAAAAACATGACTTATCTTTATCAAACTCGTGAAATACCTAATCTTTTGATTCAAAATTATACNTTAAGATTACATCATATACANNAGCAAGTAGCTCCGTCAAACTATCCAACGAATATGNGCCTNCGTAAATTAAACCACAAACATATTTTTGTCTTACCTTTTATTAAAAATAACAGTTTTTCTCTTGACACCTTTCAACATGGGTTGGAGGCTTTAGCGACTCCTATTAAAAAAAATAATTTTTTGAAGAAAAAAATAGAATACAGTGGAAAGCTTTATTTAGAAAAAGGAAATACTCTATTACACGGAGACTATTATCCGGGCAGCTGGATGCAAGATGGTAATCGCTCCTATATTATTGATCCTGAATTTAGTTTTGTAGGTCCTAAAGAGTTTGACTTGGGAGTAATGGCAGCACATCTAATTATATCTAACGGAAAGAAAAATATAGTAGAACAAATTTGTAATGCCTATCCTGGAACAAAAAGTGTTAAAAAAGTTCAAAACTTCTGTGGAATTGAAATTATGAGACGTTTGATAGGTTTGGCACAACTTCCTTTAGAACGTAGTCTTGATGAAAAGGAACAACTGCTTATTTTAGCTGAAGAATTCATACTTAGTTAAAATAACCTTACGATGAACAAGATTAACCCAGATTTATTTAAATTCTATAACTCTTTGTCAGATAATAATTTTCGTGATTGGTTTGAACTTCANAAAGCTCGATTTAAGGATTTAGAAGCTGAAGTCATAATGTTTAATGATATTATAAAATCTGGTCTTGAAGAAACTGATGTAATAGAGAAAGTAAAAAATTTTCGCATCTATAGAGATGTTAGATTTTCAAAAAATAAAACTCCATATAAAACTCATTTTGGAGTTGCCTTTCACAGAAAAAAACCTCAGTTACGAGGAGGGTATTATTTACATCTAACTCCAAGAAATAGTTTTATAGCAACAGGTTTCTGGNACCCAAATCCAATAGATTTATTACGTATTCGAAAAGAGCTGGAAATTGACGCTCAGGAATTACGTGATATAATTGCAGCAACTGAGTTTAAAAATGTATGGGGAGGAGTTCAAGGCGATAAGGTTAAAACAGCTCCTAAGGGATTTTCTAAAGACCATCCAAATATTGATTTAATTCGTCATAAACAATTTATATTTNTTAAAAAATTTAACGATAAAGCAGTATTTTCACCTAATTTTTATAAACAAGTGATTGCAAACTTTATTGCTGTAAGACCTTTTTTTGACTATATGACTAATGTTTTAACTACAGATTTGAACGGAGTTTCACTTATATAATGCCTTAATTCTTTTAAATATGAAAAAATCAAATTTATTATTGAGTTTAATCTTATCCTTTCTTTTTATAGGATGTGCTGCACTAAAAAATAAAAGTTCTNCTGAATTAAATTTGATTCAAGCTACAATAGACTTGGTAAAAGTTATTGATGACAAAGTTCAAATCAACCTAATTCCTCCAGTAATTGATGAGGATGAAATCATTTTTTTTATTCCTCAAATTGTTCCTGGAACCTATGAATATTCAAATTTCGGTCGCTTTGTAGAAAATATTAAAGCTTTTGATTCAAAAAATAATTCTTTAGATGTTACATCAATCGATGAAAACAGTTGGAAAATTTCTAATGCAAAAAAGCTTTATAAAATCACATATTGGGTAAATGATACATTTGATGGTCCTATAGGTAAAGATATTTACCCAATGGGTGGAACAAATTTCAAAGAGGGAGAAACATTTTTACTTAATTTACATAGTATGATTGGATATTTTGAGGGCATGAAAGATAAATCTTATAGTTTAAAAATATCTTCACCAAAAAATTTAGATGCTTTCACATCACTTACATCAGTTTCTAAAAGTGATAGCCTTGATGTGTTTTCAGCCAAAAGATACTTTCATATTATTGATAATCCAATTTTATATACCCAACCTAATTCANTTTCCTTTGATTTAGAGGATATAAAAGTGGGACTTGCTATTTATTCACCAACAGGTATTCATAAAGCAAAAGCATATAAAGGAGCTATTGAAGAAATGATGATAGCACAAAAGAATTTTTTAGGAGAAGCTAATAATACAAATTCCTATGATATATTGTTACATTTAATGGGAATAGATGATTTACAATATTTTGGAGGAATGATGGGAGCGTTAGAGCATCATACNTCAACTACTGTTGTTTTTGTTGATCAAATGCAACCACAAGAATTAACACAAAGTCTTATTGATGTTGTTTCGCATGAATTTTTTCACACANTAACACCTTTAAACATCCATTCAGAGGAAATCCACAATTTTGAATATAATACTCCTTTGATGTCTAAGCACTTATGGATGTATGAAGGTACAACGGAATATTTTGCCAATTTATTTCAAATAAATCAAGGATTAATTGATGAACAAAACTTTTACAATAGAATCCTTGAAAAATTAAATTACTCTAAACGTTATGACGACAAAATGTCATTTACGGAAATGAGCGCTGGTATCGTANATGAACCATATCAATCCAACTATGGTAATGTTTATCAAAAAGGAGCACTGATAAATATGTGTTTAGACATAATAATTAGAGAGCAGAGTGGCGGAGAGAAAGGAATTCTTTGGGTTATGCAAAACTTAGCTAAACGCTATGGAACTGAAAAGCCATTTAAGGATGATGATTTATTTGATGAAATTGTGTCTATGACTTACCCTGATGTACAAAACTTTTTTAAGATTCATGTTGAAGGCACGAAACCAATTAACTATATGAATTATTTTTCTAAAGTAGGATTAAAAATGGGAGATGTTCAAGTGCCGTTGAAAAGNATACTTTTTAAGGATAATCAAAATCCATTTTTTTCACCAAAAGCTAATGATAATGGAGTTGTAGAATATGTTGTAAATGGATTAAACAGTACAATTAAAAATATGGGTGTAAAAGAAGGGGATGTTTTTCTTGGGTTAGATGGAAAAATGTTACCTGAAATAAAGCAAGAAAATGCAGAACAAATCAATAGTGTATTTACTCCAAGCTTTATGTGGGATGAAAAAAAAGAATTTACCATTACAGTCAAAAGAGGTTCTGAGAGGCTCACATTAAAGGGTGTGACAGGTAGTCCAAAAGTTAAAGTTAGTGGAATAATAGAAGATCCAGAAGCTAATAAAGTTTCTTTAAAATTAAGAGAAGCATGGTTGAAGAATTAAATAATTCTAAAGTTATGTTTAACCTATAATTTATGTTATGTAAAATAGATTATTTTAAATAATAGTGACATAGAATTCATGTATCCCCCTTTTTAATTTTATAGTTAATTTTATTTTTTTGTTTATATTTTAATAGTGATAATATTAAATTCTTTTGTATGATAATAGTTAATACACCTGACATACCAAATAAAAATATAATTGAAGCTCTTGGTATTGCAAGAGGCAGTACAGTTCGAGCACGTAATGTAGGCCAAGATATTTTTGCAGGATTAAAAAATATTATTGGAGGTGAAATATCTGAATATACCAAACTTCAAGCTCAATCACGTGAACAAGCTCTTCAGCGTATGCAAGATGACGCTGAACGTATTGGTGCTAATGCAATTGTTAACGTTCGCCTTACTACTTCTATGGTCATGCAAGGTTGCTCTGAAATTCTCGCATATGGAACTGCTGTCCTGGTTGAATAGAATAGAATTATTTTTTTTTCTTATTTGTGGAGTACTGCTTCTATATTTGATTTTTAAACGAACTGAAGATAAAAAAGAGGAAAAATTCGAAGATCGAGAATATTAATTTTTAATCCCTAAAAACACATTTACTCCTTTTGCAATAGGGTTTCCAGAGGTTCGTCTGAAACTAACAATCTGCCCAGTGTGATATAAGGCATCTGCTATCGGTCCATTCAATAGATTCCAAATGGGAAATTTATACTGCTTCCCTTCTCTTTCAAAAATAATATTCAGATTATTTAATTGAGGATCACTATATTTTTGAAACAAANCTGCTGCCTGTTTTAAATTGTTTAGAGTAGCTCTTCTAAGTTCTTTTAAATTTTTGAGTGTTTCTGGAGGAGGCCTTAATGAAGCTTTGTTATTTACTGCATTTAAAACAGTAGAACTTAAAGTATAAATGTGCTGAAGCGTTTCTAGAGTGTTTTTAGCATCTTTACTAGGGCGATAGCTCAAGTCTATTTTTCTAAGCCCTTCAGTAGCCCAATAAAATCGAAAACCCAATCCTTGTATAACTCTATTAATTGAATTNACAGCAGTGTAGTCTTGGGGAGGTTTAGGGATTNTAGAAAAAGGGAGTTCTTGTGCCATTAGCTGGAGATTTAAAAAAAAGAAAAATAATGGTAACNGACGCATAAATACGCTTTTTAAATTACTAAAATACTATTTTAGCCTTATATTTTTTTTATGTCAAAAAAACTATCCTCTTTAAAAGATCTTTCGAAAATTCAATTTGATAATCTCACTTCTGACAAGGATATGCCACCATCAGATCAGCCTATCTTCATTTCACAGAATCTNGAAGCTCATTTTAGTAATAAGGGTCGTGCTGGGAAGACAGTTACCATTATAANGGGATTTNAGGGCGATAAGGAAGAATTAAAAATATTAGCAAAAAAACTAAAAAGTGATTTAAGTGTAGGTGGAACCATTAAAAATGGAGAAATTATTGTACAAGGAAATTATCGAAATGAATTAATGGTAATTTTGCGTGAAATGGGACATAAAGTCAAACGTATTGGCGGTTAATTACCACTNAATAGGTGTCTTTTCNTTTAAAGTCAAATATTCGTTACATTTACTAAAATGCTTGTTCCCAAACCAGTAACCTCTATTAGCACTTAAAGGCGACGGATGTCCNCTACTCAAAATCAAGTGTTTAGAAGAATCAATTAATTTGATTTTCTCTTTAGCATAACTACCCCATAACATAAATACAATATTCTCTTGTTGAGTTGAAATTACTTGAATAACTGCATNGGTAAATTTTTCCCAACCTCTATTTTGATGACTGCCGGCTNGATTTGCACGAACACTAAGCGTAGAATTTAACAAAAAAACACCTTGATCTGCCCAGCGATACAAGTTTCCNCTTTGAGGATAAGGCACTCCAATATCTTNCTCAATTTCTTTAAAAATNTTAACTAACGAAGGCGGATGCATTATNCCCTGCTCTACCGAAAAAGCTAATCCATGAGCTTGATTGGGGCCNTGATAGGGATCTTGTCCAAGTATGACAGCCTTAATTTTATGGAGTGGNCANCGGTCAAAGGCCTCGAAAATGTNCTTTCCAGGAGGAAAACATTTGTAAGTTTGNTACTCATTTCGAACAAAATGTGTCAAATTTTTAAAACTAGAACTCCTAAATATCTCTTGCAAATGCTTTTCCCAACTTGAATGTATCTGAACACGCATGAATTATGTACTTTTACATGGCTAAGTTAAGAAAAACCCATGGGGCACATTCCTAAAAAAACACTTGAGGATCTCGAATATCATGAGGTACTGCAACAGTGTGCTGATTTTGCAGTCACTCCTCTAGGAAAGTCTGTGATAATGGCTTTGGAACCCGAAATAATAACAGATATCATTTTGAAAGATCTAAAATCAGTAAATGAATTCAGAGCTTCATTTGACAGTGAAAACATTATTCCTAATCATGGATTTAATTCTATGACAAATGCATTTTCGCTACTTAAAATAGAAAACAGTGTTTTGGATATTGAAACGTTTAGATCGCTTGCTGTTAATACCAAAACTAGTAACATACTTTTAAAATTTTTAAAAAAATTTAAAACTTATTATCCTCTTTTATTTGAAAGAAGTTCAGGTTTACCAGTACAAAAAGAAATCATAAAACAGGTGGATACTGTTATCGACCGATTTGGGGAAGT
>PAYI01000008.1 GCA_002714815.1 Flavobacteriaceae bacterium
AAAAAAAATCCCATAAAAAAACATGTGTTGTTAAATCCCTTTGAATTAGAAGCTTTTTTTTCCTACTGCTATAAAAATGATATTCAATCTGTAATTATTGAAGGTGGCAAAAAAACACTTCAAAAATTTATTGATTTTGGATATTGGGATGAAGCACGTGTTTTTACATCAAATAAAAAACTTAAAAAAGGTGTTTCCGCCCCAAATTTTGATCAAAATCCATTGTTTAATGAAAACCTAAATGGCGATAAATTAAATTATTATTTTAATTAAATTTTTCAAGTAAAAAATTTGGACAACGCATTGGGAGTTTTTTCTTTTGAGATAAAAAAGCTAAAACAGTATTTCCAGTACAAATAATTTTATTGTTTTGATTGATAATTTGATAACTAAACTCTAGTGTCGCTTTAGGAACTCTATTTAAAGTTACTACAACTCGAAAAGTATCTCCAAAAAATAATGGGGTTTTATAGATAATCGATGCTTTAACAACGGGCATTAAAATACCTTCTTTTTCCATTTGAGCATATGATATATTCATCTTACTTAGCCATTCAAGTCTTGCTAATTCAAAGTATTTGAAATAATTGCTATGATGGACAAAACGCATTTGATCAGTTTCTCCGTAACGAACAGTAATAGATTTTGTAGTGTATTTCATACAAATTTAAAATTAATACACCATGTAGAAACTTTATAAATTTTTCTTCAAAAAATTGACGTCAGAATATCTAAAAAAAAAAGTTAAAATTCAATAGGTATTTCATTTTTTTTTTTGGTTTTTTTAATCAATATTTGTTAAACACAATGTTAGATCCAATAAACCATAATAATAAACCAAATACAACGTCAAATAAATGAACTTAAGTGCCTCATCTGTTTGGGAAAAATGTCTTGCTTTTATAAAGGATAATATTCAACCTCAAGCATATAAAACTTGGTTTTTACCTATCAAACCGGTGAAGCTTAACGAAAACGTACTCAGTATAGAAGTACCTAGTAAATTTTTCTACGAATGGCTTGAAGAACATTATGTAAAGCTTTTAAAAACAGCTTTGCAGAAAGAGTTAGGTAATGATGCAAGATTGATTTATTCAATAAGGATGGAAAATGCCCTTGGAAATAAAATAGCTTTTACAGAAAATATTCCAAGTAATAATAGAGCTGGAATGCTGCCTCAAGATGTAGACGCTCCTTTAAATTCTCAAGCAACAGAATTAAAAAATCCCTTCGTAATTCCTGGTATTAAAAATTTACAAATCGAATCCCAACTTAATCCAAGCTATAATTTTGAAAACTTTTTAGAAGGTGATTCAAATCGTCTTGCCCGTTCTGCTGCCCTAGCAGTTTCAGCTAAACCTGGAGGAACTTCTTTCAATCCACTTTTGATTTTTGGAGGTGTAGGATTAGGTAAGACACATCTTGCTCATGCTATTGGTGTTGAAATTAAAGAAAAACATCAAGATAAGACAGTCTTATATATTGCAGCAGAAAAATTCACACAACAATATATTGAAGCCGTTAAGAGAAACACAAGAAATGATTTCATTCACTTTTATCAGCTATTAGATGTTCTAATTATTGATGATGTCCAATTCTTATCGGGTAAAACAGGAACTCAAGATGTATTTTTCCATATTTTCAATCATCTTCACCAAAATGGAAAACAAGTCATACTAACTTCTGATAAGGCACCAGTTGACATGCAAGACATTGAGCAACGTCTACTTTCTAGATTTAAGTGGGGTTTGTCTGCAGAATTACAATTACCAAATTATGAAACTCGTATTTCTATATTAAAAAATAAACTCTACAGAGACGGGGTGAAAATTAGTGAGGATATTATAGAGTATGTTGCCAAAAATATTAAAACTAATGTTAGAGAACTTGAAGGCGCAATAATTTCACTTATAGCACAATCCTCCTTCAATAAAGTTGAAATAACCCAAGAACTTGCTCAAGATGTGGTAATGAAATTTGTGAAAAATACAAAAAGAGAAGTTTCTATAGATTACATTCAGAAAGTTGTCTCAGACTATTTCCAAATGGACGTTGAAACTTTGCAGTCCAAGACCCGAAGAAGACATATTGTTCAAGCACGTCAACTCGCTATGTATTTTGCNAAAAAATTCACTAAAGCCTCATTGGCNAGTATTGGTAATCAAATTGGCAANCGTGATCACGCCACAGTACTTCATGCATGTAAAACTGTAGANAACTTAACTTTTACAGATAAACAGTTTCGTAAATATGTTGAAGACTTAAGTCAAAAACTAACCCTGTAATACTTAAATTATATGAAGTCTACAGAAATGCTCATGGTTTGCCTGGGTAATGTTCGTAGACCTATACTTGAACAAGGAATTTTGAAATCAAAAGTTATTTCAAAAACCTATATAGATTCAACTATAACCCTAGACTATCATTTGGTAAATAATCCATTCGAGGATTCTAAATATTATCAAAATCTAAAAAAATGATAGACAGAGAAAACCAAAAAGGAATTCTGCATTTGATTCCAACTCCTTTAGGAGAAAATTATCCCTATGAAGTTTTACCTATTTCAATAAAAAAAAGTGTTAAAGATTTAACACATTTTATAGTAGAAAACGAAAAAAATGCTCGACGCTTTATTAAAAAAATTATTCCAAATAAAAGTCAGGAAAGTTTGATTTTATTCCCATTAAATAAATTTACCTCGCAAGAAGAGCTTATTACTTACCTAGATCCTTGTTTGGAAGGAATTTCAATGGGTCTTTTATCTGATTCAGGTTGTCCTGGAATAGCAGATCCTGGAGCAGTTATTGTTTCTAAGGCACATAAAAGTGGAATTATAGTCAAACCATATGTAGGACCTTCTTCTATAATTTTGGCAATGATGAGCTCTGGAATGAATGGTCAAAATTTTGCTTTTAATGGCTACCTACCAATTGACAAAAAACATCGATCAAAAGCCTTATTAAAATTTCAACGAATTTCAATAAAAGAAAATCAGGCTCAACTTTTTATAGAAACGCCATATCGAAGTTACACTCTCTTTGATGAAATGTTAAAAGTTTTATATCCCAGCACCAGGCTTTGTATTGCATGTGATTTAACTCTTACTTCAGAATACATCCAAACTTATTCTATTTTAGAATGGAAAAAAAACAAACCTGATATCCATAAGCGCCCTTGTATTTTTATTTTCTAACAATATTTAACGATACAGTCTATTTTTGTCTAACCAACTCGTGTAGATTTTTTTATTTCTATTATGCTCCTTAAGAGTTTTTGCAAATAAATGAAAGCCTGGCTTCAAAGGGGAGGCTACAAAATAGAGGTATTTATGTTTTTCTGGATTCAAAACAGCTTCAATAGCAGAAAGCTCTGGCATACATACCGGTCCAGGAGGTAAACCTTTATATCGATAAGTGTTATATGGAGACTTTATTTGTAAATCTTTATAAAGAACTCTTTTAATTATTTGATCAAATTTTTTTGCTTCCTTTTTCAATGCATAAATAATTGTTGGATCAGCTTGAAGTTTCATGCCAAGATTTAAGCGATTAATATAAACCCCAGCAATTCGATTTTGTTCTTCTTTTCTAAATGATTCTTTTTGTATTATAGAAGCCAATACATAAACCTCTTCTGGTTTCAACTTTATGGCTGAAGCCTTTTGACGTCTTTTTTTATTCCAAAATGATTCGTAGTGATTAAGCATTCTTTTCCTAAAATCCTCAGGTTTGACGTCCCAAAAGAAATCGTAGCTATCAGGAAGGTACATTGCAAGTGCGTTTTCTTTTGTAAATCCAGCAGAAATTAAAAAAGATTTTTCTTTAAATGCTAACAATAATTCTAAGCTGTCAGATTCTATTTGATCTGAAATACGTCCAGCTAAATTTTCTAAACGATCTTGGCTATTAAAAACAACTCTTATCGTTAGAGGGGCAGAACGAAGAGTGTTAACAATTTTATTATTGCCCATACCTTTATCTATTCTATATTTACCAGAACGCACTCTTGAAACATACCCTTTTTTTTCTGCTACAATACGAAAACTATTAACTGATCTAAGCAGAGGTGTTAATTGTAATTCAAGAGAATCAATATTGTCATCTCTATCTATAAAAACAAATGAGTATTCATTATTAAAACTAGTATTTTTCCAAAAAAAAATCTGATAAAAACGTAATACAAAAAAAAGGCCTATCCCAGTTCCAAAAAGTAATAAAAGAATAAGTAATTTTCTTTTTTGCATTATTATAAAAGCTTTTGATAAAGATATTCATCGTGAAACTTATCATCATAAAAATTCCATGATTTTTTTAATCCAACTCTAATGAAACCGCAGCCTTCAAAAGCATGGATACACACTTTATTTTCCTTAGCAATATCAGCATAGATAGAATTAAGATTTAAATGCTTCTGTGCATAAACCCCAACAAGATCAATCGCTTTCTTACCAATNCCTTTTCCTCTGTATTCTTCTTTTAATATAATACCAATACCTGCACGCCGATGAATAGGTTCAAAATTAAATATATCAATAAAACCTTGGGCAGTATTATCTTCTTTNGAAATAACAAATCGCTTTTGTTTTACNTCAAAAATATCTTGGCTTTGCTGCTGAATGTANTTTTCCATTANAGCTCTTGAAAAAGGTTCATTTCTGTTNGAGTACTTCCAATAGTTTTGATTATTTTCTANCTNAATTAAAACTTCTATATCAGANGGTTCTANNGCTCGTAAAGAAATTCCTNTTAAACTCATAATTNAATAGTTCCTGAAAACACAAAGTTTGCAGGACCTTCTAAATGGATATTTTGATATGTATTATTATTTGTTTCAAAGTCTACTTTAAGAATTCCACCTAGAGTCTGTAATTCAATCTTNGTATTTCCCTTTGTTTCTCCTAGGTAATGCATAACNAAAGCCCCAGCAACNGCNCCNGTNCCACAAGCTAAAGTTTCATCTTCTACTCCACGCTCATATGTCCTAATCAAAAAACTATGNCCANTTTTCTTNTGTACAAAATTTACATTGATACCTTTTGATTTAAACTCGTCTGAATATCGGATCGCAGCACCTTCTGTTTTTACATTAACTTCTGAAATATTTTTAACAATTTTTACATAATGTGGTGATCCTGTATCAATNATTATTGCATCTCCATNTTTTGTAAAAAAGTTGACCTTCTGCATTTTAAGTCTTACTTCACTAGGTGTNAGCAATTGTGCTAGATGCAAACCATCAATTGCCTTAAAGCAANTATGTTCTCCAATGATGTTGTANCGATNTGCAAAAGCAACAGAACAGCGACCTCCATTTCCACATAATGAACTAGGGTTTCCNTCTGANTTAAAATAACGCATTTCAAAATCAGCCTCANNANAATCTTCAACCAAAATAACACCGTNTGCNCCAATTCCTGTATTTCGATTGCAAAGACGATTTAACTCAATTCTAGATAAACTAGAGTAATGACCCTTTCTATTATCAATAATAATAAAGTCATTNCCTGCTCCTTGATATTTATCAAATTTGATATTCATGGAGGNTAAAGATAATNATTTTAGAGGGTGTTAAANAGNCGTTAAACCAAAATCATTTTTATATAAATTTATTATTTTTGCATAAAAATTANAAAAATGAAATCATTTATTAAAAATTTGTCANTTGCACTTTTAAGTNCCATTTTTAGTCTTTTTATTTATGATCAATACATTAATATTCCTNAAGAAAAATTGATAGANAAGCAACAAAATCCANATTTAATTCCTGCAAATTATAAAGTNAATACTGANGGTTTTNCTGCAGAGNGNACNGACTTTACTACNGCTGCNATAAAAACTATAGATGCTGTAGTACATGTTAAAAATACAAGCTCCTCTTCCTCAAACCTTCCTTCTTTTTATCGTTACTTTTACGACAAAGAAGATCTTCCAGAGAGAATTGGAACTGGTTCCGGAGTAATTGTTTCTCCAGATGGATACATCATAACTAATAATCATGTGATTGAAAATAGTAATGAAATAGAAATAACAACCAATGANAACAAATCNTTTGAAGCNAAATTAATTGGNACAGATCCAGATACTGACATTGCAGTACTTAAAATTGATACCGATAAAAAGTTACCNTANGTCTTTTTTGGAAATTCAGACGCTACAAGAATAGGTGAATGGGTTTTGGCCGTTGGAAATCCATTTAACTTNAACTCAACAGTAACTGCAGGAATTATTAGNGCAAAGTCGAGAGATCTAAATAAGAGGGATGGAGTCAACGAATCTTACATTCAAACNGACGCTGCTGTTAATAGAGGAAATAGCGGAGGGGCTTTAGTTAATACNCGTGGAGAATTNATCGGAATTAATACTGCTATAACTTCAGTATCGGGAGGTTTTGTTGGTTATTCATTTGCGGTCCCAAGCAATGTAGCACGTAAGGTTTTTGAAGACTTAATCGAATTTGGGGATGTTCAAAGAGGTTTACTAGGAGTAATAGGACAAGCTCTAGATGCNGANTTTGCTGAAAGGTTTGAAGTAGANGAAACAGAAGGTTTTTACATTACTGATCTNGAGGAAGGTCTAGGTGCCGACATTGCGGGTTTAAAACCTGGAGATATTATTAAAAGTGTNGATGGTATTACCATNAATAAATTTGCTGACCTATCTGGTTATTTAGCTAGTAAACGTCCAGGTGAAAAAGTAGACGTTATATATAANAGAAATGGAGAAGAGAAAAAAGTAGANGTTCGTTTAGAAAANGTCAATCGTGCTATTTTCTTTTTTATGGAAGTTCGAGAACTCACTAATGANCAAAAAAANGAATACGGTACAAATGACGGATTATTTATTTCCAATATGAATAATCGNAGACTCTATCAAAATGGAATTGACAACGGATATATCATTTTAGAAATAAATGGTCAAAGAGTAAGTAAATTATCAGATGTTAAGGGATATGACATGGCGGACTTGGAAAACATTCTGTTTTTAAATCCAGATGGCGAAAAAGAAAAAATTATTTTGCGATACTAAAATTTAAAATCTTTAAATAGAAAGTCACAGCCCCACTGTGACTTTTTTTTATTTTTGTACATTACCAAGANTCTTGAACCATGTGCATTGATATAATAACTTTATTCCCTGAACTCCTTAAAAGCCCATTTGAAACTTCAATACTCAAAAGGGCTATTATTTCTGGAAAAGCTGAAGTAAATTTTCACAATTTGCGAACTTACAGTATAAACAATCAAAAANAAGTTGACGACTACCCATTTGGAGGTGGGGCTGGAATGGTNATGATGATAGAGCCTATNGATCGCTGTATTAAAGANCTTAAAGAAAAGAGAAACTACAACGCAATNATTTATCTCACACCCGATGGTGAAACCCTTAATCAAAAANNAGCTAATCACTTCTCAACATTTGAAAATNTAATAATACTTTGTGGTCATTATAAAGGAGTAGATCAACGAGTNAGGGATCANCTNATCACACATGAAATATCAGTTGGAGATTTTGTTCTTTCTGGNGGNGAACTCGCTGCGGCCGTATTATGTGATAGNATTATAAGACTTATTCCAGGAGTNCTCGGTGANGAATCATCTGCCCTTTCAGATAGTTTCCAAGACGGCNTACTTGCACCCCCNATTTATACNCGCCCATCAGATTACAATGGNTGGAAAGTCCCTGAAATTTTAACTTCAGGAAATACNTATAAAATNAATGAATGGCGTGATGAAAAGGCNTTAGAGCGAACACAAGTAANACGTCCTGATCTTTTAAAGTGAAAATTCCTAAATANNTTGTTTNAGAATTAATATAATTCCATATTGTTTACATCAAAATAAAGTTTAATTTTGCNACGCGAAAGGTTANCCGCTGANGATGTTCGTGAAAGTNNATTTTTTAATTTTATAAAANTGCCGTCATGGAAGCATTAGTAAATTACGTACAAAATGAATTTATTACTAAAAAAGAATTTCCTGAGTTTAGCTCAGGTGATACNCTCACTGTTTACTACCAAATTAGAGAGGGAGAAAAAGTACGTACTCAATTCTTTAAAGGGACAGTTATACAAATTAAAGGCCAAGGTTTAGGAAAAACCTTTACAATTAGAAAAATGTCTGGTACTGTAGGTGTAGAACGTATTTTTCCTATTAACCTTCCTACTCTAGAAAAAATTGAAGTAAATAAAAAAGGTAAAGTCCGTAAATCACGTATTTACTACTTCAAAAAGCTAACAGGTAAAAAAGCTAGAATTAAAGAAGCATAATATTCAAATAAAAGCAACTTTAGAATTGTTTTTATTTTGTTNAACNTCTNCTGATAAATAACTNTGAGGTATTTGCAAACCGAAACCTAAATTCAAACACATGTCCAAAATTAAAGTTTCAAACCCAATAGTGGAGATGGATGGAGACGAAATGACAAGAATTATTTGGAAATTCATCAAAGACCAACTTATACTTCCATATTTAGATTTAAAAATAGAATACTACGATTTATCNGTTACNTCTCGTGATGCTACTGAAGANAAAATCACTATCCAAGCTGCACATGCAGTGAAAAAACACAANGTNGGNATAAAATGTGCTACTATTACNCCAGATGAAGGGAGANTGAAAGAATTTAACCTTTCCAATATGTGGCGTTCTCCAAACGGNACNATCCGTAACATTGTNGGAGGAACTGTATTTAGGGAACCTATAATTATGAAAAATGTACCACGTTACGTTCAAGGATGGACCAAACCCATCTGTATTGGACGTCATGCTTTTGGAGATCAGTACAAAGCTGCNGATACAGTNACAACTGGTAAGGGTAAGCTTACTATGACATTTACTCCAGATGANGGNGGGACTCCTAGAACTTGGGAAGTCTATCACTTTCAAGAAAATGGTGTTGCNATGAGTATGTATAATATTGATTCTTCCATTTACGGCTTTGCACGGTCTTGTATGAATCGANCTTTAGACAAAAGATGGCCTCTATATCTATCAACCAAAAANACCATCCTAAAAGCATATGATGGCCGTTTTAAAGATATTTTCCAAGAAGTNTTTGATAATGAATTTAAAAACCTATTTAAAAATGCTGGTATTACTTATGAGCATCGATTAATAGATGATATGGTAGCGGCTGCCATGAANTGGAATGGAGGTTTTGTTTGGGCTTGTAAAAATTATGATGGAGATGTACAATCCGATACNGTAGCNCAGGGATTTGGTTCCCTTGGATTAATGACTTCNACCTTAGTAACACCTGACGGGAAAACCATGGAGGCTGAAGCTGCTCATGGTACNGTAACCCGTCACTACAGACAGTACCANCAGGGAAAAGATACTTCTACCAACCCTATTGCATCCATTTTTGCATGGACTAGAGGCTTNGCTCACAGAGGAAAACTAGACAAAAACAAAGAATTAATCGATTTTTGTNCAATNTTAGAAAATGTNTGTATTGAAACAGTTGAAAATGGGAAAATGACTAANGACNTAGCNATTTTAATTTACGGCGACNAAATTGAAAATTCTCATTACTTNACTACTCAACAATTTCTATCNGCTTTAAAAGAAAATCTAGANACAAAAATTAGTTAAGGAGTTTTNTTTTAAAAAAGNTAACTCTGCTTGAACCGNTNTAGTTTTTATACTTTATTTACTAATAATTAAANGTTAAATTNNTGTTTCCTNATTCATTATTGATNATTCTTAATTGTATCTTAGTATTNAAATATGGNATTTAAAAAAATTACGGAAGCAGATTCCCATCATAACAATTTAGAAAATAAGAGTATCAGCGAGCTTTTGAAAGGCATGTGTTCGGAAGATAAAAATGCAGTTGAAGCAGTTGCAGCTGTTCAAAATCAAACTGCATCCTTAATCGCTGAAGTAGTTGATCATTTGCAAAATGGTGGTAGACTGTTTTACATTGGAGCGGGAACTAGCGGCCGAATGGGAGTTCTCGACGCTTCTGAATGTCCGCCGACCTTTGGAACTAAACCTGAAAAGGTAGTTGGATTAATTGCAGGTGGCGACAATGCCTTGAGAAATTCTATTGAAAATGCAGAAGACGATTTCCAACAAGCCTGGAAAGATTTAGAAGCCTATCAAATTAATTCTAAAGATATCTTAGTAGGTATCGCAGCCTCAGGAACAACTCCATATGTGTTAGGTGGTCTTACTAATGCAAAAAAACACAATATCATTACAGGTTGTATTACCTGTAATATTAATAGTCCGCTAGCAGCTGTAAGTGACTTTCCTATTGAAGTAGTAGTNGGTCCAGAGTTCCTCACGGGTAGCTCACGAATGAAAGCAGGAACAGCGCAAAAATTGATTTTGAATAGCATTTCCACTGCCACAATGATCAAACTCGGCCATGTTAAAGGCAATAAAATGGTGGATATGCAACTTTCTAACGATAAACTTCAAGCTCGTGCCGAAAGGATAGTTATGGATTCTACCGGAGCTGAACTTTCTGTTGTCAGAAAATTACTAAAAACTCACGGTAGCATTCGACAAGCTATAGCTAAGTTTCAGAAGTCTTAGTCTTTATTTTTTCTATGAATATAATTTATATAATCTTTGATTTACATTTTTTTCAAATTCTCTAACATCAATGCTATCACACTTACTATTCCTCAAACATCTATATCTTTACTTAAACCATTGAGATGAATAAAGTCTTATTAAAAAAAGGACTAAAAAGAATGGTCTTTTGTTTGTTTTTTTGTTTTATGGGCCCGGTAATTATACATCAAGCTTTTAAAAACAAGGAGCATCCTTTTTATTACACAGTTTTGATAGTTGGTTTGTGCATATTGATTTTAGCTTTATTCTACGGCTATACTGGAATTAAAACTCTGGTATCTGCCCTATTGGGCGAACGAAAAAAAAGGATTATTTAGCTAGTCGTTGTATCCCTGCCAAAGACCCACTATCTTTGCGAAAATTTTATACTAAAGTATGATAGAAATTTGTTTTCCTGACCAATCGGTTCGCAGCTACAAAAAAGGGATTACCCCATTTGAAATTGCCAAAGGCATCAGTGAAAGCTTGGCGCGAAATGTATTGTCTGCATCATTCAACGGAAATACCGTTGAAGCCACTACACCTCTAGAGGATAATGGAAGTATCCAATTATTTACTTGGAAAGATCAAGAGGGAAAAAATGCCTTTTGGCATTCTTCTGCACATATTTTAGCACAAACAATATTAGAATTGTATCCAAAAGCTAAACTCACTATAGGTCCAGCTATTGAAAACGGTTTTTATTACGATGTGGATTTTGGAGAAGTAACATTATCTGAGAAAGACCTACCTGCATTGGAAAAGCAATTTTTAAAATTTGCTCGAGAAAATTTTGAATTTAAAATGCGGATTTGTTCTAAAGCAGAAGCTTTAAATTTTTACCAAAAGGAAAATAACCCTTTTAAGGTTGAGCTTATAAATAATTTAGATGATGGTAGCATAAGTTTTTGCGATCATTCTAACTTTACTGATCTTTGTCGTGGAGGTCATATTCCCCATACAGGTTTCGTAAAAGCAATAAAATTACTAAGCGTTGCTGGAGCCTACTGGAGAGGAGATGAAACTAAACCNCAGTTAACACGGATTTATGGAATTTCTTTTCCTAAGCAAAAAGAACTAACAGAGTACCTAAATNTATTAGAAGAAGCAAAAAAAAGAGACCATAGAAAACTAGGGAAAGAATTGGAACTCTTTACATTTTCAAAAAAAGTNGGGCAAGGCTTGCCTTTATGGTTACCTAAAGGAACAGCTGTACGCGAGCGCCTCGAAAACTTTCTTAAAAAAGCTCAAACAAAAGCAGGTTATGAACAAGTAATATCTCCACACATTGGTAATAAAGAATTGTATATTACCTCTGGCCACTTTGAGAAATATGGTGAAGATAGCTTTCAAACAATACAAACACCTGCTCATGGAGAGGAGTTTATGCTTAAACCTATGAACTGCCCTCACCACTGTGANATATACAAAGCGAAACCNTGGAGCTATAGAGATCTNCCAAAACGTTATGCTGAATTTGGAACTGTTTATCGATATGAGCAAAGTGGNGAATTGCANGGATTAACNCGAGTANGAGGNTTTACTCAAGACGANGCGCACATATTTTGTATGCCAGATCAATTAAATGATGAGTTTAAAAAAGTAATTGATTTAGTTTTGTTTGTTTTTAATTCACTAGGATTTGAAAACTTTACTTCTCAAGTTTCCCTTCGTGACCCTAAATCACCTGAAAAGTATATTGGAGAAATCAAGAACTGGGAACTAGCTGAAAAAGCAATTATTAATGCTGCNAAAGAAAAAAATCTCAACTTCATTATAGAGACAGGAGAAGCAGCTTTTTATGGTCCAAAATTGGATTTTATGGTTAAAGATGCCTTGGGAAGAAAATGGCAGCTTGGTACTATTCAAGTAGATTATAACCTTCCCGAACGCTTTAATTTAACTTATAAAGGCAAAGATAATGAGCTTCATCGTCCAATAATGATACACCGAGCACCCTTTGGAAGTATGGAGCGCTTTGTCGCAATTCTTTTAGAACATACAGGTGGTGATTTCCCTTTATGGTTAATGCCTCAACAAGTAAATATTCTGTGTGTCAGCGAAAAACACAAAAATTACGCTCAAAAAGTTTTAAATTTATTTGAAAATTACGAAATTCGCGCCCTCCTAGATGATAGAAATGAGACCATTGGAAAAAAAATACGAGAATCAGAAATCTCAAAGATCCCTTATATGATTATCATAGGAGAGAAAGAAGCTAAAAACCAAACCGTTTCCTTGCGAAAACATCAACAAGGAGATTTAGGAGTTTATGATTTAGAGTCAGTTTTAAAGAAACTAAATAAAGAAATAAAGGAGAGTCAACCTACATTTGAAGTTTAATTAAAAAGCAAAAGACATAGCAATACGAAGACGAAGATCCAATAGTCCGGGGAGAGTGTTTAAAGAAGACCCGCACAGAATCAATGAGAAAATTGTAGCACACGAAGTACGCCTTGTTGGTGATAACGTGGAAGTTGGGGTTTATTCATTGAATAAAGCTTTGTTGATTGCTCAAGACTTAGAGTTGGATCTTGTTGAAATTTCACCTAAAGCTTCTCCTCCGGTTTGTAAAATANTAGAGTATAAGAAATTCTTGTACGAACAGAAAAAACGTGAAAAAGCTCTGAAAGCGAAATCGAGTAAAATTATTGTAAAGGAAATTCGTTTTGGGCCTAATACTGATGAGCACGACTATGAATTTAAAAAGAAGCATGCTGAAAAGTTTCTTAAAGAAGGAGCAAAATTGAAAGCATTTGTGTTTTTTAAAGGTCGTTCTATCATTTTTAAAGAAAAAGGTCAAATCTTATTACTGCGCTTGGCGCAAGATTTAGAGGAGATAGGAAAAGTAGAACAAATGCCTGAACTGGAGGGAAAAAAGATGATTATGTTCATCGTTCCAAAGAAAAAATAAATCTGATATATCATGCCTAAAATGAAAACTAAATCTAGTGCTAAGAAACGCTTCAAGTTAACAGGAAGTGGCAAAATCAAAAGAAAACACGCCTTCAAGAGNCACATTTTGACAAAAAAATCAAAAAAACGAAAATTGAGATTAACCCATCCTGGTNTAGTNCATGAAAGTGATGCACAGAACATTAAAGAACAATTACGCCTTGTCTAANAAAAACNTAGTTACCAANAATATTAACATTAAGCTAGGCTTNAAAGTAAATTATGGTCGCTTTATTAAAAACAACTAAAAATGCCAAGATCTTTAAATTCAGTAGCTTCTAGAGCTAGAAGAAAAAAAATCATTAAACAAGCCAAAGGTTATTTTGGTCGAAGAAAAAATGTTTGGACTATAGCTAAAAATGCCATAGAAAAAGCTATGCTTTATTCCTATAGAGATCGAAGAGTCAAAAAGCGTAACTTTAGGTCGCTATGGGTTAGTCGAATAAATGCTGGTGCTAGAATCAATGGTATGTCCTACAGTGAGTTTATGAGTAAAGTAAAACTTAATAACATCAATTTAAATCGAAAAGTTTTAGCCGACCTTTCNATGAATCATCCTGATGCTTTTAAGGCTATAGTAGATAAAATCAAATAATTACAATATTTCCTTCAAATAATTTTTACTTATTTTGTTTTATATATATCATAATCCCCGTTGCCGAAAGTCTAGAGAAGCGCTTCAATTACTTAAAGAGCAAAAAGTTAACTACGAAATTGTCTTGTATCTTGAAAATCCCCTAAGNAAAAATATTCTTCAGTCTATTTTGAAAAAAATAAATTTAGAACCAAGTGCAATTGTCCGAAAAAATGAGAGAGAGTGGAAAGATATACCTAATCGTGAAAAAATGTTAGAAGATCAAATCTTAAATACATTAGTATCTTTTCCAAAACTCATTGAAAGACCTATTGTTTTAAGCCACAATAAAGGAGTCTTAGCGAGGCCTATTGAAAATTTAATTGAATTTTTAATGGAAGAAAAAGTAATAAAATAGTTTTTTAGACTATTTATTTTGTTTTTCAACTTTCTCTTTATTTTTACCGTATTTGATGTATTCCATTATTGCCCCGAACAACCAGTAAGGAATAATGAATGTGAGAAGTAAAATCATCAGCCAAAAACCAATGGTTAGAATGGTTAAAAAAGAAAGGAATCCGAGATATTGATCAAATTCAAACATAAATAAAATATCTTGAAAACAAAAATATGGTTTTTTCAATATTTCTTTGTCAGTTTTTTCAAAAAAACGGGTTTTCAACAAAATAATCTAGTTGGATATAGGGGTTTCTTTTAAAGCTATTATTTTTACATAAAATATAAAAGTATGGAGTATCGTATAGAAAAAGACACTATTGGAGAAGTGAAGGTGCCTAAAGAGGTTTATTGGGGAGCGCAGACTGAACGTTCTAGGAAAAATTTTAAAATTGGCNCCGCCTCTTCAATGCCATTAGAAATAGTACATGGCTTTGCCTATCTTAAAAAGGCAGCTGCTTATACCAATTACGATTTGGGTGTCTTAGATATGAAAAAACGTGATCTTATATCAAGAGTTTGTGACGAAATTTTGGAAGGAAAACTTGACGATCAATTTCCTTTGGTAATTTGGCAAACAGGTTCTGGAACCCAAAGTAATATGAATGTAAATGAAGTTATTGCTAACCGTGCACATGTCCTNGTTGGAAAAACATTGGGAAAAGGAAAAAAAATCCTCGCTGAAAATGATGATGTTAATAAATCACAATCTTCAAATGACACCTTTCCCACTGGTATGCATATTGCTAGTTATAAAAAAATTATAGAAATCACCTTACCAGGTATAAAGCATTTAAAGAATGCGTTAAGCGAAAAAGAAAACACATTTAAAAAGATAGTTAAAATCGGAAGAACCCATTTAATGGATGCGACTCCCCTTACTCTAGGTCAAGAATTTTCAGGATATGTGGCCCAACTGGATCATGGAATAAAAGCTTTAGAATTTAGTCTAAAACACCTTGCTGAAATTGCTCTTGGAGGAACTGCTGTTGGGACCGGAATCAATACACCAAATGGTTATTCAAATAAGGTGGCAGCTTACATTGCTGAATTTACAGGATTACCCTTTGTGAGTGCAAAAAATAAATTTGAAGCGCTTGCAGCTCACGATGCAATAGTTTGTACCCACAGCGCTTTAAAACAACTTGCAATATCTTTAAATAAAATTGCTAACGATATTCGTTTAATGGCTTCTGGACCACGTTCAGGAATCGGTGAACTAAAAATACCTGCTAATGAACCCGGAAGTTCCATTATGCCTGGAAAGATAAATCCTACTCAATGCGAAGCTTTAACTATGGTATGCGCTCAAGTAATGGGAAATGATGTAGCTATTTCAGTGGGTGGTGCACAAGGCCATTTTGAACTAAATGTCTTTAAACCAGTTATGGCAGCCAATCTTATTCAATCGGCACAACTCATTGGGGATGCTTGTATGAGTTTCACAGACAATTGTATAGTAGGCATTGAACCAAACCACAAAAGAATTGATGAACTTGTCCAAAATTCCTTAATGCTAGTTACTAATCTAAATACAAAAATAGGTTATTACAAAGCTGCAGAAATAGCAAATAAAGCTTATGAAGAAAATATTTCCCTTAAAGAAGCTAGTTTGGCACTTGGATATCTTACTGAAGAAGAATTCAACAAATGGGTCCGTCCAGAAGACATGACGGGAAATGTCTAAAATTAGATTTAGAAAATATTCTTCTAAAGATGCTGAAATATTCAAAGCACTAAATATTGAATGGTTGGAAATGTATTTTGAGGTAGAACCTATCGATAAAAGGGTACTAAACAATCCTAAAAATGAAATATTAGAACCTGGAGGTTATATCTTTATGGCAGAACTTAAAGAGGAAATTATCGGAACTTTTGCTTATATCAAAAAAGAACACCGTCTATATGAATTTAGTAAAATGGCAATTGACCCAAATTACAGAGGACTAGGATATGGTAATATCATGATGCAATTTGCTATTGAATTTGCTGAAAAGCATTGCTGGGAGAAAATTGTTCTCTACTCCAATACTATCTTAGAAAATTCTATTCACCTATACCGTAAATATGGCTTTACAGAAGTTCAAATGGAATCCAATTTAATTTATTCTAGAGGGAATATAAAAATGGAGTTGGATTTAATTTAATCCCTAGTTAGTCTTCGATATTGTATTCTTTTAGGCATAATATCCTTACCCAGACGCTTTTTCTTATTTTCCTCATAATCTGAATAAGAGCCTTCAAAAAAATAAACTTGAGAATCCCCTTCAAAAGATAGTATGTGGGTGCAAATCCTGTCAAGAAACCAACGATCATGAGAAATTACTACTGCACAGCCTGCAAAATTTTCTAATCCCTCTTCTAATGCCCGTAAAGTATTAACATCTAGGTCATTGGTAGGCTCATCTAAAAGCAAAACATTACCTTCTTCTTTTAATGTCATTGCCAAATGTAAGCGGTTTCGCTCCCCTCCAGAAAGGTTTGCTACTTTCTTGTTCTGTTCATTACCACTAAAATTAAAACGACTTAAAAAAGCTCGAGAATTGATCTGTCTTCCTCCGAGCATTATTAGCTCTTGCTCCTCACTGAAATTTTGCCATATTGTTTTTTCAGGATCAATATTAAAATGTAATTGATCTACATAAGCAAGTTTGACAGTTTCTCCGATAGAAAATTTTCCTGCATCAGGTATCTCTTCACCCATAATCATTTTAAAAACAGTTGATTTTCCAGCTCCATTGGGCCCAATTACCCCTACAATACCAGCTTGTGGTAAATTAAAGTTAAGATCATCGTAAAGTAATTTTTCTCCAAAGGATTTTGAAACCTGACTAGCTTCAATAACATTAGTTCCTAGGCGGGGACCATTGGGAATAAATATTTCTAGTTTTTCGTCAACCTGTTTTTGATCTTGACTAATTAACTTTTCATAGTTTGTCAAACGAGCTTTTTGTTTGGACTGTCTTCCTTTAAGATCCATTCGCACCCATTCTAATTCGCGTTCTAATGTCTTTTGACGTTTCGAATATTGTTTTTTTTCTTGTGCCAAACGTTTTGATTTTTGATCCAACCATGAAGAATAATTTCCTTTCCATGGAATTCCTTCTCCTCTATCTAACTCTAAAATCCAACCGGCTACATTATCTAAAAAGTAACGATCGTGAGTAACCGCGATAATTGTTCCTTGGTATTGTGCTAAATGATGTTCTAGCCAATGAACAGATTCTGCATCGAGATGGTTTGTTGGTTCATCTAATAAAAGTATATCTGGTTTTTGTAATAACAAACGACACAAAGCTACACGTCTTCTTTCACCTCCTGATAGCGAAAGTATTTTTTGATCACCTGGAGGTGTGCGTAAAGCGTCCATAGCAATTTCAAGTTGAGTATCTAATTCCCATGCATTTGAAGCATCAATCTGGTCTTGTAATTGTGCCTGACGATCCATGAGTTTTTCCATTTTATTACTATTTTCATATACTTCAGGTAGTCCAAACTGATGGTTTATTTCATTATATTCTTCCAAAATAGATACAGTAGCTGCTACTCCTTCTTTGACAATTTCTAGGACTGTTTTATTCTCATCTAATTGGGGTTCCTGTTCTAAATAACCTACTTGGTACTGATTTGAAAAAGTAACATCACCCTGGAAGCTCATATCCAAACCAGCGATAATTTTAAGAAGAGTTGATTTTCCAGACCCATTTAATCCTAATATTCCTATTTTAGCACCATAGAAAAAACTTAGATAAATATTTTTTAAGACCGGTTTGTTATCGTCAGGATATATTTTCGAGACACCATTCATCGAAAAAATTATTTTTTTATCCTCTGACATCTTAAATTCTTCCTCTCAAGGCATTAAAGGCCCATGATATGGCATAAAAGCCNACACCAGCAATTGAAAACCCTATGGCATATTCAGGATATTTTAATACTCCTATTAAAATCAAAGCACTTCCTATAACTGCCATAACTAGAGCTGTATACCCGACAATTTTATTCTTGTTTAAAGCCATATTTGTTTATAATCAAAACAAATATCGAACATTTATTTAAAACGACACCTATAGAAATTAGTACTTTAGCAATGTCAATAGATTTATATGAATTTAGAAAACGAAAAAAATAAAGACGCAATTAAAATGGCCTGGTCGCAACTTCAGGCACGTATGCGAAAAATCAAATTAGGAGGTGGAAAAGATCGACTTGAAAATTTGAAGAAACAAGGAAAACTTTCTGCTAGAGAACGAATAAATTATCTCGTAGACGATTCTGAAAATATTTTTGAAATTGGAGTTTTAGCTGGAGAAAATATGTATAAAAAATATGGAGGCTGTCCTTCAGCAGGTGTTGTAGTAGTAATTGGCAGTATTGCAGGTAAACGCTGTATTATAGTAGCTAATGATGCTACAGTAAAATCAGGAGCGTGGTTTCCAATAACTACAAAAAAGAATCTTAGAGCTCAGGAAATTGCNATGGAAAATAAAATTCCTATTATTTATCTTGTAGATAGCGCNGGAATCTTTCTTCCACTNCAAGACAAGCTNTTTGCCGACAAAGAAAATTTTGGCCGAATCTTTAGAAATAATGCTAAAATGAGTAGTATGGGTATCGTCCAAATTGCAGCAGTAATGGGAAGTTGNGTNGCTGGAGGAGCCTACCTTCCTATTATGTCAGACGAAGCGCTTATTGTNGAAAAAACAGGGAGTATTTTTTTAGCAGGAAGCTATTTGGTAAAAGCGGCTATTGGTGAAGANGTTGANAATGAATTTTTAGGTGGAGCAGATACACATTCTGGGATTAGTGGTGTAACTGATTATAAAGCTAANGATGACNACGCAGCTCTTGATAANATTAAAAGCTTAGTTGANAAAATAGGATTCTNTCCTACAGCCGGTTTTAAAAAAACNNTGGCNAAAAATCCAATTATATCATCAGAAAAAATCTATACTATAATTCCCAAGAAGAGCACAGAGCCCTATAACTCATATGAACTTATAGATATGTTAATTGATGCAGACTCTATGGATGAATACAAAAAAGAATATGGTCAAACTTTGATAACCTCTTTTGCTAAAATTGATGGTTGGTCTGTTGGNATTGTTGCCAACCAGAGAAAAGTTGTGAAAAGCAGAAAAGGAGAAATGCAATTTGGCGGTGTTATTTATGGAGATGCTGCAGATAAAGCAACTCGTTTCATTGCTAACTGCAATCAACGAAATATTCCCTTGGTTTTTCTTCAGGACGTTACTGGTTTTATGGTTGGAAGCAAAGCAGAACATGGAGGTATTATAAAAGATGGAGCTAAAATGGTCAATGCCGTTGCTAATTCAGTAGTGCCAAAATTTACAGTNATTGTAGGCAACTCCTTTGGAGCGGGAAACTATGCCATGTGTGGTAAAGCTTATGACCCNCGTCTTATTTTAGCTTGGCCCAATGCAAAAATGGCCGTAATGGGTGGGGATCAAGCAGCCAATGTATTAATTCAAATTGAAAAATCTGCTGTTAAAAAGTCAGGAGACTCTATAGAAAAGGGAAAAGAGATAACTCTACGAAATAAGATAAAAAAAGACTATAAAGAAAAAACCGATATTCTATTCGCTGCTTCTCAATTATGGGTAGATGCTGTTATTGATCCTANTGAAACTCGTGTTTGGATCAGTATGGGGATTGAAATTGCAAATCAATCTCCAAGTAAAGAAAAATTCAATATGGGAATATTACAAGTTTAAAATGCGATGAGGTTCTTGACCCATAGTTTCCTTTCGCTTTATTTTTCCACTGTAGGTTTGAGAAAACTCTTTGAAGCATACGACAGCTTTTGGAATTTCAAAAGCTTCTAAAGAAATGCACTCCTTAATTTGGTGTTGTAATTTTTCTACTCTTATCTCAGGATTATCTTTAATAACCAAAACCACTTTTTCTCCTAAATTAGGATCATAAATCTTATCAATAAAAAAATGAAAGGTTAAGTTCTCGGAAAGTTTGCGTTCAATTTGCTCTGGATGAAGCTTCATTCCTCCAGAATTAATCACATGATCTTTTCTACCAATAAGACGAAAGTGGGTTTTACTGAACAATTCTACTTCATCATTAGTAATTAACTTTCTAATATCTAGTTTNGGAGCATTTATTACCAAACATTTTCGATTATCTTGTTCTACAGTCACNTCAGGCAGACATTTAAATTCAGAAACAGGATCAAACATAGTACGAACTGCAATATGCGACAAAGTCTCCATCATTCCATAAGTTTCAAATGCATTTACCTTAGCTTTAATCAAAGCTTTTTGAAGAGCTAATGAAACATAGGAGCCACCAACAATGAGTTTTTTTACTTTGAATAATTCTGAGAGTGAGTTAAATGCTTGTGCAGGAGTCATAGCAACAAAATCATAAGCTTTTTCATTTTTATAGAAAGGTTTTTTTGAAGGAGAAATCAAGTCAATTTCCAAACCTAAAATCATAGCCCTNATCAACATCATTTTCCCAGCAATATAATTTGTTGGAAGACAGTGTAATGCAGTATCTCCGACACTCACTCCAAAAAAGTCTCCTGTGGCTATAGCGCTATTGACTAAAGATTGTTTTCTGAACATTAATTTTTTTTGTTTTACTGAAGTTACAAAACTTTCAAGGTAAATCATTTCAGAATCATCCAGCCAATCCAAAAGGAAGTCTCCCATAAAACACTCATATTCATCTCCCTCTTTAATAAAGTTATATGCTGCCTCCTTTAAAGATTTTTTATCATAATAGTAACCATTAAGTAAAAAGCGGTTGTGGATTTTNGAATAATGAGGTATTTGCATAATTAAAGNGGCTCTATAAGTTTATTTTTCCAATCTGACCACTTATATTTTTTTGACATTAACAAAAGAAAAAGAGGGTATATTAATAAAAGAGAAATAATTATTTCTCCACCTAAAGATGGTTCAGAAACATCATTTAAAAGAGATTCTGTTTGAAATGCTGTCCAAGAAGAGGTAACTAATAAAGCGGTAAACAAATTATTTGCTGCGTGGAATCCCAAGGCTAATTCAATNCCTTCATCCATAAGAGTCAAAATNCCTAAGAATAGTCCGGTTCCAATGTAATATACTAAAATTCCGTTTCCAAGTTTTTCTACTTCAGGATTGAAAATATGCAAGCCCCCAAAAATCAAAGAGGTCATGAGTAATGCTATCATAGGACTCTTAAAATAAGATCCAAAACCCTGCATTAAATATCCACGAAAAATATATTCCTCTAAGCTAGTCTGAATTGGNATTAGACAAACTGCAATTAATACNAGAATCACAAAAGCATTTANATTAAAATTCCATTGGTAGTCTTCTGGNTTAAAAANGTAGTCGCCAATTACTAATAATATAGTTATACATCCCCATAAAATAAAGGAAAAAAAGACACGGTTCANGTCAATACTTGATCTAGAAGTAGAAATACTAATTAAACTTCGCTCATGTAATTTCCAAACTACTAACAATAAGCCGAAAAATCCAAAAGCAAAGGGAATCAATAATAAAAATAATTGCAAATTTTTATCTAGATTTCTCAAAGCATTNATAGGGTCTCCTCCAGCAGCTAATAAACCTTCTCTTGTTATAAAAAAAGAAAGNGGANTCTGGCCTATGAGTGTAAAAATAATNATTATAAACGACCCAAGTAAATACATCCAAAAAGGATTTTTATTCAACAAGGCTTGCCTTAGAAACATATAATTGTCATTCTATAAATAAAAAGCTAATATAATTCCTAAACAAAATATAATTTGATAATATATAGTATGAATATTATAATAAATNAAATCCCTCGAATNATAGTGTCTGAATAATCCTCTAAAAATATATAAGCCGTAAAAAATAATTCCTGAAAAAATAATAACTAAAATGTTATACTTAAAGGAGGTGAAAGTTTGAGAGAAATTTTTGAAAAAATAAAAAGTTATAGAATAAATTAATAAAAGATTAAAAAGGTATATCCATCTTGAGAGTTTTTTTCCAAACAAAACAACTAAGTTTAATTTATTTGAATTTTTATCTGAATTTAAATCTGGAAATTGATTAATTAATAGAATATTTGTTGTTAGTAAGCCCAAAGGAATACCTAAAATTAGGAAGTTTTTTAATGTATTAAAATTAATATCCACTGATGTGCTAGACATAGCAAAAAAACTTCCTAATGTTAGTAATGGTCCAAAAGTTAAAAAAATGGTGAATTCTCCTAAACCTCTCCTTGCTGATAATCTTAAAGGTTCAGCAGTATAAAAATATGCCATAAATGATCCAATAAAACCAATTATAATTATTGCAAAAATATTTACGAAAGATTCCGTTTGAATATATATGTTTATTGAAAGAAATAAAATACATGCTATGGCGGTTAATATCATAAAATTTCCTAAGCTTTTAGTTTTTTTTAAAGTAGTAAGTCCCAATTCAATTGCCCTACTGCCACCAGAAATTTGAGCTCCTCTTAGGATTAACGATTTATCCCCAACATTAAAATAATCATTATTAATCTCATCTGTTCCAGACTTAACATCAAAATAATCATTATAAAGATTTCCAAAAATATGAACACAAATAATACCAATTATTGAAACAACAGCATTAAATAATGATAAAGAATTTNTTTGANTTAAAATAACAGACACAATGACCATTGGTAAAATTGATGCCAGTGTAAAACCCCCTCTTGTTATTGCAATNCCTTTAAAAATTTTTGTTNNAAAATTAATTGNAACATTCACCTNTTCCGAAATCTCCTTAGTTATTCCGCAATANCCNGTTTGNGCTTTATCTTTTCCATTTGCANAATTAGGAGTAATTANAATTTCAGCATTAAATTGNGAACCATCCTTTCTAATAAAGTTTGTCTTAACNACAGATTCNCCCTCTTTATTNGCCTTTTCTAGCCANCCTAAAACATTTTGAATTACAATTTCTCCNGGAGAAAATAATGAGACTCTCTTTTTTCNAATTAGNTCATCTTTGCCATAGCCAAACATTTCAAGAGCTCCTTTATTCATNTCTAGAATAACACCCTCCATATCACANATAATAACACTCTTCATAATTTCAAAATTTGATCACAAATATATTCTAAAATTATANGTTTTTTAGTCTCTTTTAGTAAATGTTGTCAACTTGCATATNGAAATTAAATTTCCTTCTTCATTTTCAATACGAATTTGCCAAAACTGTATACTTTTCCCTTGATGTATTGGTTTAGCGGTTGCATAAACGAANCCTTTAGTNACACTTTTTAAATGATTGGCNGTGATTTCGATACCNCGTACTTTTANATTTGGCTCCTTATTCAAAACAAAAACGGCAGCGCTGCCAACACTCTCTGCTAAAGCGGCTGTAGCTCCACCATGAAGTATTCCGTCGGGTTGNTGAACCNTTTNTGTAACNGGCATTCGTGCTTNTAAAAANTCTTCTCCTACNTCAGTATATTCAATTTGCAGAGTCTCCATTANAGT
Organism: Flavobacteriaceae bacterium; assembly: GCA_002714815.1. Lineage (GTDB taxonomy): Bacteria > Bacteroidota > Bacteroidia > Flavobacteriales > Flavobacteriaceae > MS024-2A. The sequence goes on from PAYI01000008.1 coordinate 24,040, forward strand.
GTTTTTACAAATTCCATTAGTAAGAGCTAAAATCTGTTNCTTTTCCATTTTTAAATTTTTGCTAAAATAAAAAAAACCTACTATCAATTTNANAGTAGGTTTTAGATAAAACTNATNTNTTAAAATAATTTAANTAATCATTCTTTAACCTCTTCAAAATCCACNTCTTGTACATCNTCTCCTTTTTTTGTTTCCNTATCAGGTTGNGATGTCTGAGNCCCAGCATTTTCAGTTCCTGCTTCAGCTTGAGCTTTNTACATTTCTTCTGAAGCATTTTTCCATGCTTCNTTAATAGTTTCTAAAGNNTTATCAATTGCNTCCAAATCTTTAGATTCATATACTTTTTTTAATTCTTCCANAGCNGTTTCAATTGGTGATTTTTTGTCATCAGAAAGTTTATCACCAAATTCCTTCANTTGTTTTTCAGTCTGGAAAATCATNTGATCNGCACTATTTAACTTTTCAGCTTNCTNTTTTACTTTNTTATCAGCATCAGCATTGGCTTCAGCATCTTTTTTCATTTTTTCGATTTCTTCNTCTGTCAATCCTGAAGAAGCTTCAATACGTATGTCTTGAGACTTATTCGTTGCCTTATCTAAAGCGCTCACTTTAATTATTCCATTAGCATCAATATCGAAAGTTACTTCAATTTGAGGGGTCCCTCTTTGAGCTGGGGGAATTCCATCAAGATGAAAACGTCCGATGGTTTTATTATCATTTGCCATTGAGCGCTCTCCTTGAAGAACATGAATCTCAACTGATGGTTGATTATCAGCAGCGGTAGAAAAAATTTGTGACTTTTTGGTAGGAATTGTAGTATTGGCCTCAATTAGTTTAGTCATAACGCTCCCCATTGTTTCAATTCCAAGCGATAGAGGTGTAACATCTAAAAGTAAAACATCTTTAACATCTCCTGTAAGTACACCTCCTTGTATTGCTGCTCCAATAGCCACTACCTCATCTGGATTTACTCCTTTAGAAGGTTTTTTGCCAAAAAATTTCTCTACCTCTTCTTGAATTATAGGAATTCTAGTAGAACCACCAACAAGAATAACTTCATTGATTTCACCTGTAGAAAGATTTGCGTCTTCTAATGCTTTCTTAACTGGGGTCATTGAACGTTTTACTAACTCATCTGCTAATTTCTCAAAATTGGAACGAGTTAGAGAGGTTACTAAGTGTTTTGGCCCAGATTCAGTAGCTGTAACATATGGTAAATTTATTTCAGTTTGAGTAGATGAAGATAATTCAATTTTTGCTTTTTCAGCTGCTTCTTTCAAACGTTGTAAAGCCATTGGATCTTTTCTTAAATCAATGGACTCATTTTTTTGAAAGGTTTCGGCTAGGAAATCTATTATTACTTGGTCAAAGTCGTCTCCTCCAAGGTGTGTGTCTCCATTAGTGGAAAGTACTTCAAAAACTCCATCTCCTAGTTCTAGAATTGAAATATCAAAAGTACCACCTCCTAGGTCATAAACAGCAATTTTTTTGTCTGAACCCCCTTTGTCAAGACCATAAGCTAATGCCGCTGCAGTTGGTTCATTTATAATTCTTTGAACTTTTAAACCTGCAATTTCTCCTGCTTCTTTAGTAGCTTGACGTTGGGAGTCATTAAAATAAGCGGGAACTGTAATTACGGCTTCTGTTACATCCTGACCAAGATAATCTTCGGCTGTTTTCTTCATTTTTTGAAGTGTCATCGCAGAGAGTTCCTGTGGACTGTAGAGTCTGCCATCTATGTCAACTCGAGGTGTGTCATTGTCACCCTTTACAACTTTGTAGGCAACAGTTTTTACATCATTCTTTGAATCGGAAAACTTGTTACCCATAAAGCGCTTGATAGAAGCGATTGTTTTTGTTGGGTTTGTAACGGCTTGGCGTTTAGCTGGGTCTCCAACCTTTATTTCTCCACCCTCTACAAAAGCAATTACAGAGGGAGTTGTTCGTTTACCTTCGGCATTTGGAATAACAACGGGTTCATTTCCTTCCATGACAGAAACACATGAATTGGTTGTTCCTAAATCAATTCCAATAATTTTACTCATAATTTCAATTTATGTTTAAAAAAAATATTCAAGCATTATGCCATAATAGGAAAACTGACAGCATGACAGTTTGGTACAAAACACTTAATTTTTATTATTTAACACCTATTACAATAAATAAATCGTAGTATTTTTACTTAATTACTGATAATTATGGAAGCACAAACATACAGTCGCATAACAACCAAGTCATTACAACAAATGAAATCAAATGGTGAAAAAATTGCCATGCTAACTGCCTATGATTATACTTTTGCCGGATTGGTAGACGCGTCGGGAATTGATATTATTTTAGTTGGAGATTCCGCTTCTAATGTAATGGCAGGTCATGAGACCACCTTACCAATTACTTTAGACCAGATGATATATCACGCAAGCAGTGTTGTCAGAGGTGCTAGTCGTGCTTTAGTTGTTGTGGACTTGCCTTTTGGAACTTATCAGTCAGATTCTAAACAAGCACTAAGATCCGCGATAAGAATTATGAAAGAATCTGGTGCTCATGCTGTTAAAGTTGAGGGAGGGAAACAGTCCAAAGATTCTATTGAACGAATAATTCAAGCTGGAATCCCTGTTATGGGACACCTAGGACTTACACCTCAATCAATATATAAATTTGGTTCATATACTGTTAGAGCTAAAGAAGATAATGAGGCTGATCAATTATTAAATGAGACTGTAATGTTGGAAAAAATTGGATGCTTTGGTATTGTTTTAGAAAAAATACCTGCCACACTAGCTGAAAAAGCTTCAAAATCTGTAAAAATTCCAATTGTCGGCATTGGTGCAGGTAGAAATGTTGATGGCCAAGTTCTTGTTCTCCATGATATGCTCGGAATGATAAAGGAGTTCAGTCCACGATTTCTTAGAAGGTATTTAGATTTAGACAAAATCATTTGTCAAGCGATTAGTAAATACAGTGAGGATGTAAAGTCAAAAGATTTCCCTAACGAAAAAGAACAATACTAACTTTTGGAATTATTGAGACGTATCCTTTTTGAAGACAATCATCTAATTATAATTAATAAAAAGGCTGGTGAACTTGTTCAAGGAGACAAAACTGAAGATTTAACTTTAAGCGATTTAATAAAATCTTATCTTAAAAAGAAGTATAATAAGCCTGGAGCAGCTTATTTAGGAGTTGTTCATCGATTGGATAGACCGACCAGTGGAGTTTTAATTTTTGCTAAAACTTCAAAAGCTCTAAGGAGGCTAAATCAACAATTCAAATCTCGTTTAATAAAAAAAATTTATTGGGCACTTGTTGATAAAAACTTTACTGAAAAAGAAGGTTATTTATCACACTGGCTAATACGAAATGAAAAACAAAATAAATCTAAAGCATATATAAATAAGGTCCCAAATAGTAAGAAAGCTAGATTAAATTTCAAACGCATTAGAGACTTTGATCAATATTGTCTATTAGAAATAGATCTAGAAACAGGACGTCATCACCAAATAAGGGCACAATTAACCAGTATGGGGTTTCCCATACAAGGTGATTTAAAATATGGAGCCGCTAGGCCTAATAAAGATAGAAGTATAGGTCTTCATGGATACTCATTGTCTTTAAAGCATCCTGTAACTGAAAAACTATTAAATTTTAAGGCAGTTCCTTTGAAAGCGGGGATATGGAAGAGCGTCCTTTACGATTTACCGTTGTAGCTTTTTCACGAATGATAAATGCAATGGGTACGTTTTTGATTTTACTTTCTAACCAAGAAAGAACATCCAAATATAAAAATGAACGTCTCTCATAGGGATCATTTTCATATTGTTTTAGTTCATTGTAAAGGGATTCAAATGNAGTTTTAAGCTNATGAGGGTAAATATCCCCAAGCCCNCTGACAAAACGAATCATTGCTTTTTGTACCTCGTGAAGATCATTCATCTTAATTAAAAATTTGTATGTCTCACGAAGGTGTGTTTCAAGATGGTAGTCAAAACCGGCTTCATAGTGCGCAAATATATTAAGTANTCTTGAAAAACANAGTAAGTCTTCACGCATCTTAAGGCTTTTATTACTAATTATTTTATCTAAAAAGACGATGCAGTTTTCATAATCCTCAGCTCCAAAGTAGACACAAGCTATTTTATAATAAAAAAGCATAATATGATGAGGATCTATTCGATTACTGTAGTCCCTAATTCCTTTCTTAATTTCAGGAATCAAAATTAGTCCCTCTTCAAAACTTCCCTCCAAAAAGTGAAAGTTCAATCTGTTACTATAATAAAATTGAAAACTAAGCGCCTTGAGATTATCATTTTTCGGAAAACAATTATGAGCAGTCCAATAAACCATTTGCCTGAGTGTTTCTTTAAATTTTGAAGGGTACTTTATTAATGCTAAGCTCTCCAGGAGATAATTATTCCCCTTAAGATAAAAAACAGGGTGTATAGATATCATGGCTGGTTCTTTATCGAACATTTCTACCCACTTCGAAGCATACCTGTATGTAGACAAAAAATCTTGGGTAAGAAAACTATACCAAACATGTGCTTTGTAGTACCATAATTTCTCCCTAAAACCAAGTTTTTCATAATCAAATTTAGGTAAGTTCTCATAAAAAAACTGTGTAATTTCTCTAAACTCTTGATCACTTTTAGCGTAGCCTGCTTTGATTAATCGTTCATAAAGCTGTAAAGAGAGGTTGGAAAGCTTTGAAGTTAGATTATTTTGCGTACGTAGTTGCTCAGATTGTGCAATTAAAGATTCAGTTCGATTACTTAAACTTCTTGTGATATATTGAGATTCAATTACTTTTTCTAATTCTACTATTTCATATGCAACATATTTCTCCTCGTGTTTATTAGCCAATAATTTAGATTTCTCGAGAACTTTCAAACTTTGTTTATATAGTCCTTTTTGATAAAGAATAGTTGCAAAATCAAGTTGTTCTCTAATTTGAATACGAATGTTTTTATGCATTGGATTCATCCGTAAACTGATCAGAATTTGCTTATATAAATGAGCCTTAAGATTAGATAATTGTTGCTTAGTTACAATTCCTTTTTTTAAAATTATCTTTTCATCATAACGATTCATTTTATCTAATAGCTGAAATAGGTTTAGAAACTTTGAGTCTTCGTTGGAATCCATACGGCCGACATATAGCGTAAATTGTCTTTTCTCTGATTTAGTCAATGACTTAATCAAAATAAACAAATTATCTTTCTGCTCACTTGTCATTGTAATCTTTTTTAATACAAAATACTAGTAACTAGCATGTTAGGTAACAGTTATTCTCATCGAATGTTGTAATACAAAAATAGCTAATTTTATTTTACTAAAAAGGAAATTTTATTTTAGTATGTCTATAAAATGTTGACTAATGATAGCATATGGAATTTGTTGAAATATTTGATACGACTTTACGAGATGGTGAGCAAGTACCNGGTTGCAAATTAGATTCTAAAACAAAATTAATTATTGCTGAACAGTTAGACCAATTAGGTGTAGATGTTTTGGAGGCAGGATTTCCAATTTCAAGTCCTGGTGATTTTAAAGCTGTTGTGGATATTTCAAAGCTTGTTAAAAATACACGTGTCTGTGGACTTACTAGAGCTCTAAAGAAAGATATTGATGTAGCTGCTCAAGCATTAAAATTTGCTAAAAAAACTCGAATTCACACAGGAATAGGTACCTCTGAAAGTCATATGCGCTATAAATTCAATGCTACACCAGAAAAAATAATAGAACTTGCTGTTGGAGCTGTAACTCATGCAAAAAGCTATGTAGAAGATGTTGAATTTTATGCAGAAGATGCTGGAAGAACTGAGAATGATTTTCTTGCTAGAGTCTGTGAAGCTGTTATCAAAGCTGGTGCTACCGTATTAAATATTCCAGACACTACAGGATATTGCCTACCTGAAGAGTATGGAGACAAAATTAAATATCTCAAAGAAAATGTTACTGGTATTGACAAAGCTACTCTTTCCTGTCACTGCCATAACGATTTAGGTCTTGCGACTGCGAATTCTATTGCAGGTGTTCAAAACGGTGCAAGACAAATTGAGTGTACTATTAATGGAATTGGAGAACGAGCNGGAAATACATCTTTAGAAGAGGTTGTGATGATATTACGTCAACATCCTACATTGAATTTGGATACAAAAATTCAATCAAATAAATTATATGGAATTAGTCAGCTTGTGTCNGATAGTATGGCNATGCCAGTTCAACCCAANAAAGCAATTGTTGGAGCCAATGCNTTTGCGCATTCTTCTGGAATNCACCAAGACGGNGTTATAAAAAANCGTGAAACNTATGAGATAATTGATCCGAAAGATGTAGGCGTAAATAAATCCTCAATTATTCTCACTGCACGTTCAGGNAGAGCAGCATTAGCNTATCGCGCAAAAAATATTGGATATGAATTAGATAAATTACAACTTGATAAAGTATATAAAGTATATCAACAATTTTTGATTATAGCGGATCAGCAAAAAGAGATAAGTGATTTAGACTTACCTAAAATTATTAAGTCAAGTAATATTTAACAATTATATTGATTATATGAAAAAAACCCTATTCGATAAAGTCTGGGATTCACATGTGGTAAGCAACATAAAGGATGGGCCTGATGTGCTTTTTATAGATCGCCATATGATTCATGAAGTTACAAGTCCAGTAGCATTTTTAGGCCTTAAAAATAGAGATGTATCTGTTCTATATCCTGAGCGAACTTTTGCTACTGCAGATCATAATACACCTACAATGAATCAGCACCTACCAGTTGACGATCCATTATCACGAAATCAACTCAAGGCTCTAGAAGAAAATGCCAAAGAACATGGAATTTCATACTGGGGACTCGGTCACAAAAAAAATGGGATTGTTCACGTAGTTGGTCCCGAGTATGGAATTACACTACCAGGAGCTACTATCGTTTGTGGAGATTCTCATACTTCTACACATGGAGCTTTTGGAGCTATCGCATTCGGAATAGGTACTTCTGAGGTTGAAATGGTGCTTGCAACTCAATGCATAATGCAACCCAAACCGAAGAAAATGCGTATAACTATTAGAGGTAAACTAAACCTTGGAGTCACACCAAAAGATGTCGCATTGTTTATAATTTCAAAACTAACTACCTCAGGAGCAACAGGCTACTTTGTAGAGTACGCCGGTGAAGTATTTAGAGATTTTAGTATGGAGGGTCGAATGACCGTCTGTAATTTAAGTATTGAAATGGGTGCTCGAGGCGGAATGATTGCACCAGACAAAAAAACTTTTAAATATATTAAAGAAAGAGAGTTTACCCCAAAAAATAATGAATGGAATAAAGCCATGAAATATTGGAAAAACCTCTACACCGACAATGATGCAACTTTTGATAAGGAATATTTTTTCGATGGATCTGAAATAGAACCTATGATTACCTTTGGAACAAATCCTGGAATGGGGATGAGTATAACCAAAGTGATTCCAAAAGCTGAAGAAGTACATGTAGGTGCTTCCACTTATGCAAAATCTTTGGCTTATATGGGTTATAATGAAGGTGAAAGTATGCTTGGTAAACCTATTGATTATGTTTTCATAGGAAGCTGTACAAATGGACGCATAGAAGATTTCAGAGCTTTTGCAAACATTGTAAAAGGTCGTAAGCGTGCTAATAATGTAACTGCTTGGCTTGTTCCTGGATCACATAAAGTACTTAATGCAATAAAAGAAGAAGGCTTATTAAAAATTTTTAAGGAAGCTGAATTCGAACTTAGAGAACCCGGATGTTCTGCCTGTTTGGCAATGAATGAGGATAAAATCCCTGCAGGAAAATATGCGGTTAGTACTTCAAATAGAAACTTTGAAGGGAGACAAGGACCTGGAGCAAGAACTCTTCTAGCAAGTCCCCTTGTAGCAGCAGCTGCAGCAATTACAGGAAAAATAACTGATCCAAGAACTTTAATATAAAGAAATCATGGCATACGATTCATTTAACATTTTAAAAAGTACTGCTGTTCCATTACCTATAGAGAATATTGATACGGACCAAATCATTCCTGCACGTTTTTTAAAAGCCACAGAACGCAAAGGGTTTGGTGATAATTTATTTCGAGACTGGAGGTACAATCAAGACAATAGCACCAAAAAAGACTTTGTCCTAAACAATGCAACCTATTCAGGTAAAATATTAGTAGGTGGGCATAACTTTGGCTCAGGTTCCTCAAGAGAACATGCTGCTTGGTCTATTTATGATTATGGATTCCGTTGTGTCATTTCTAGTTTTTTTGCTGATATTTTTAAAAATAACTGTTTAAACATAGGAGTACTCCCTGTTCAAGTTTCAGTAAAATTTCTGAATATTATTTTTGAAACTGTATATGAAAATTCCAATACACAATTAATTATAAATCTTCCCAAACAGAAAATTCAAATTAATTCTATAGGGGCTTCAGAATCTTTTAATATCAATTCATATAAAAAAAACAACATGATGAATGGTTATGATGATATAGACTATCTTAATAATATGAAGTCTGAAATCCAAAATTTTGCTCTAAAAACTCCATTGTAAATCACTCTTAAAAAAGCTTATGAGCAAGACTATTGAAATAATGGATACCACCCTAAGGGATGGTGAACAAACTTCAGGGGTTTCCTTTTCTGTATCAGAAAAACTCACCCTTGCCAAACTATTGCTTAAAGAGTTGAACATTGACCGTATTGAAATTGCTTCTGCTCGTGTTTCAAAAGGAGAGTTACAAGCAGTTAGAGGCATTACCTCTTGGGGTCAATCAAATAGTTATCTGAACCGAATTGAAGTTCTCACTTTTGTAGATAACGGTGTATCAATAGAATGGATGAAAAAGGCAGGAGCTAAAGTTCAAAATTTACTAACCAAAGGCTCTTTGAATCACCTAAGATACCAACTTAAGCAAAAGCCTGAAGAACATTTTAAAAATATTGAAGAGAGTATCGATCTTGCTTGTAAACAAGGTTTCACTACCAATGTATATTTAGAAGATTGGAGTAATGGAATGTCAAATTCTGAAGAATATGTTTTTCAGTATTTGGACTTTATCTCCAAACAGCCTGTTGCAAGAGTTTTACTCCCTGATACTTTAGGAGTCTTAACCCCAGAAAGAACATCTGCCTATTTAGACAGAATCATACAACGCTATCCACATTTACGTTTTGATTTTCATGGGCATAATGATTATGATTTGAGTGTTGCAAATGCATTGGAAGCTGTAAAGGTAGGTGTAAATGGTCTTCATCTGACTGTAAACGGTATGGGAGAACGCGCTGGAAATGCTCCACTTGCCAGTGTAGTAGCTGTAATTAATGATTTTTTACCTGAAATAAAAATAAATATTAAAGAAGGCTCTTTGCACAAGGTAAGTGAGTTAGTGGCTACATTAACTGGGTTTAGAATTCCAGCTAATAAGCCTATTGTAGGAGAAAACGTATTTACTCAGACAGCTGGGATTCATGCTGATGGGGATCATAAAAACAACCTCTATTTCAATGATTTACTTCCTGAGCGCTTTGGTAGAAAGCGCAAATATGCATTGGGAAAAACCTCTGGAAAAGCAAACATCCAAAAGAATCTTCTAGAACTAGGTTTGACTCTTAATAATGANGATNTAAAAAAGGTGACTCAACGAATAATTGAGCTTGGAGATAGAAAAGAAAGAGTAACCGCAGAAGATTTACCTTTTATTATTTCTGATGTTNTGGGGAATAACATNCCTAATAAAGTCAAGATACACTCATATGTATTNACACATTCNAAAGGTTTAAAACCAACTACCAGTATTTCACTTCAAATAGAAAATAAAATTTTTGAAGAAAATGCATCNGGTGATGGACAATATGACGCCTTTTGGAACGCACTCAANAAAGTNTACAAAAAACAAAAAATAANTTTACCAGAATTAGTTGATTATGCTGTTCGAATACCACCTGGAAGTAATTCGGATGCACTTTGTGAAACAACTATAACATGGAGTAAAGCCACCTCAAAATTTAAAACAAGAGGTTTAGATTCAGATCAAACTGTTTCGGCTATTAAAGCAACCGAAAAAATGTTAAATATCATTCAATCTTAAAAAAATAATTTATGCATTTAAAAATTGCCCTTCTAGCAGGAGACGGTATAGGGCCTGAAGTAATCGAACAAGCGGTAAAAGTTTCAGATGCGATCGCAGAAAAATTTAACCACAAGATTGAATGGATACATGCACTTACAGGAGCAGCTGCAATTGATGCCGTTGGAGATCCCTATCCGGAGGAAACCCATGAAATATGTCTTTCCGCAGATGCAGTTCTTTTTGGAGCTATTGGTCATCCTCGCTTTGATAATGATCCCTCTGCTAAAGTAAGGCCAGAGCAAGGACTTTTGAAAATGCGTAAAAAATTAGGTTTGTTTGCTAACGTAAGACCAACGTTTACCTTTCCTTCTCTTTTGGATAAATCACCTTTAAAGAAAGAACGTATTGAAGGTACTGACTTAATTTTTCTCAGAGAGTTAACAGGAGGAATCTATTTTGGAGAACGCGGAAGAAAAGATGCTGGAAATACAGCTTTTGACACATGTACTTATACCCGTGAAGAAATCAAACGTTTAGCTGTTAAAGGTTTTGAATTGTCTATGAAACGTTCTAGAAAACTGTGTTGTGTAGATAAAGCTAATGTTTTGGAAAGCTCACGCTTGTGGAGAGAGACTGTACAAGAATTAGAAAAAGAATATCCTCAGGTAGAGGTTTCATATGAATTTGTCGATGCAGTTGCAATGCGTTTGGTACAATGGCCGAATTCTTATGATGTATTAATTACTGAAAACCTCTTTGGCGATATCCTAACTGATGAAGCCTCAGTTATTTCAGGATCTATGGGTTTGATGCCTTCAGCTTCAATAGGTTCAGAAAATGCACTTTACGAACCGATACATGGATCTTTTCCTCAGGCGGCAGGTCTTGGAATAGCCAATCCCCTAGCAACTGTTCTGTCAGCNGCAATGATGTTTGAAATGAGTTTTGAAATGAAAGAAGAAGGAGCTACTATTCGAAAAGCCGTAAACGAATCCCTTGCAGATGGAAAAGTTACGGAGGATTTAGTTGAAAAGGGAAATTTAAGTTTGTCAACTTCTGAGGTTGGAGATTATTTGGTTCAACTGATTAAGTAAAATTTATCTTTATTAGGTTGAAAACCTCAAAAAAAATACTTTCCTTATAAAATAATATAATTCTATGAAAATTTTAATTACACTTTTATCTATAATTACTCTTCAAACATGTATTTCTAATTCACCCCCTTTGAATAATAAGGAAGCTATTTGGAAACCAGAAAAAACCAACCAAGAAAATATGAAAAAAGCATATTTTGCCTCTGGATGTTTTTGGTGCGTTGAAGCAATTTATGAAAGTGTAAAAGGGGTAAGTGAAGTTTATTCTGGCTATGCGGGAGGATTTACAAAAAATCCTAATTACAATCAAATTGGAACAGGTAGAACAGGACATGCAGAAACCGTAGAGATTATATACGACCCTAAATTAGTTAATTTTGGTACTTTGGTTCAGGTGTTTTTTGGTTCTCATGACCCTACAACTCCTAATAGGCAAGGTCCTGATTACGGTTCCCAATATCGTTCTATTGCATTTTACATGAGTGATAAAGAAAGGGAAATCATTCAAAACTATATTCAAAAACTAGAGGAAGAGGGATATTTCTCTAAAGAAATTGTTACTGAAATTAAACCTATAGAAAAATTTTATTATGCTGAAGCCTATCATCAAGATTATGAAAAAAACAATCCTAACAATCCATATGTTAAAAACGTTTCTATCCCGAGACTCAAAAGATTCCAAAATCAATATCCCGAGCTTTTAAAAGAAAATCATTGAAGAAGTACACCCTTGACAATGGTATTATAAAAGCCTCTTTTCTATCTTATGGAGCAATAATTCACGAATTGTGGGTAAAAGACAAATATGGAATTTACCTCAATGTGGTAAAAGGTCTTTCTAACTTAAAGGANTACTTGTCAGATACTTGGTCAAGAGGTGCAGTTATAGGTCGATTTGCAGGTAGATTAGAAAATCCTATCCAAATTGAAGGAGAGCAAATTGCAATTGAAAATCAAGAAGGTGTAATGCTTCACAGTGGNTCGCTAGGTTGGAATAAAAGAGATTGGAGTNATGTTGAAAATAATAAAATAAATTGTATCAGTTTTGAATACTACTGCAAGGAAGGTGCTGGAGGTTTTCCTGGAAATGTTAAGGCAAGTGTTTCNTATTCATTAATAGAAAATGAATTATTCATTAACTATCGAGCTACNACTGATGCTTCCACTCANATTAATTTAACAAATCATTCGTATTTTAATCTTAGTAGAGAAAGTTCNATAGATACTCATCGGTTACAAATTANAGCAAATCAATACCTTGAGCTAAAAGAAAATTTAGTTCCTACAGGAAAAATATTGGAAGTGACAAACACTCCTTTTGATTTTAGAAGCCCTAGAATTATTGGTAAAAAACTTCTAGACGATTATTTTATTTTAAATCATTCAGAAGATAAAATAGCATCTTTATATAACCCCCATAGCGGAATNGAAATGCAAANATATACTAGCCAACCGGGTATCGTTGTTTTTACTCCACCTCATTTTGAAGGCATTTGCTTTGAAACTCAAAAGTTCTCCAATACACCAAACATTCAATCTTTTCCTTCAACTCTTTTAAAGCCAGATGAAGTCTATGATCATAATACGAGATTTAAGTTTAGCATATCCGCAGATTAATTATTTTTTCCCATCCTTTGTGAAATAACCATCCTATAAAACTTCCTACTAGAGCACCGCAAAATAAATCCAAGGGATAATGCACGCCAATATAAACTCTACTATATGCAATTATTGATGCTATTAAAATTAAAATATATGGTATTATATCGTTATAAGATCTTAGAATTCTACCAAAAAATAAAGCCAAAGCGAAAGAATTGGAAGCATGCCCAGAAAAGAAGCTATACTTTCCTCCGCAATTAGGTATTACTAACCGTACTAAAGTTTGAATTTCAAAATTATAACAAGGTCGCAAACGGGCTACTTGAAATTTAAATAAGTTGGTCAGCTGATCCGTAAATAAAATCAAAAGTCCAATAAAAAACAATAGATAAGCTGTTTGTTTCCATGACTTTTTGTATCCCAAATATATAGTTAGTATTAGATAGATCAATACATTAGAGCCTCGATTTGTAATCATTATCCAAAAGGAATCAAAAGCTGGAGATCCAAGACTATTAAGCCATAAAAATAATTCTTTATCCCATTTCAAAAGTTGTTCCATGATATTTAGTCCAAAGACTTCATTTCTGAATCATAAAAAGCAAATGCATCATCAATTAATGACTCCAATTCAGTTTCTAAAATAATTTCATCATCATTATCAAATTCTTCAAGCCAATATATATAATCATTATAGGCATTAAGTGCAAATCTAGGATATTCAGTGTGAATAATAAATAGTGCATCATTGATTGAAGAATTATCTGCGATGAGAAATTTAGGCAGTTTCATATTTTGAATTTAAAATTAGTTTTTCAGTCAAATAATGAAATCTGAAAAAAAGAAGTAATGCAGAGAAAGTTAGTCCTGAGAACAATCCTATCCAGATTCCAATTGCTCCTAATTCAGTTTTCAAACCCAAAAAATATGAAATTGGAATACCAAAAATTCCATAAGCAAAAAAAGTTATCCAAGCAGGAATTTTAACATCCTGTAATCCACGAAGAGCACCTAGTACTACAGCTTGGATTCCATCTGAAATCTGAAAAAAAGCAGAAACTATTAGCAAAGTAGATGCAATATTTACAACTTCAATTACATCGGAATATTGTGAAAAGTTATTACCGTCTAGATAAAGCCATGGCAGGTATTCATTACTTAAAAGAAATAAAAAACAAAAAATAATGTCAAAAATAAAAATTAATAAAAAGATAGAATAGGCAATTCGCTTGAGTGATATGAAATCTTTTCTTCCCTTTTGATTTCCCACACGAATCATTGCAGTTACTCCTAGTCCCATAGCAAACATAAAAGTCATTGTTGAAAGATTAAGAGCAATCTGATTTGCAGCTTGAGGATTTTTGCCTAAAAATCCTGAAAGCCAAATTGCCACTGTAAAAAAAAGGACCTCAAAAAACATCTGTAAAGCTGAAGGAAATCCTAAATAAATAATTTTTTTGAATACTTTCCAATTTGGAGTTTTATATTTTAGGTTGTTTACATAATTAATAAACCTTTTGTTATATTTAACATAAATACTTATAAATAATAACATAAAAAAACGAGAAAATAGTGTCCCTATAGCAGCGCCTTCCACACCCATTTTTGGAAAAATCCAAATACCAAAAATCAAGAAATANTTTAAAATAATATTTATTATGTTTCCCAGTAAAGTTGCATACATCGTTGGTCGAGTATGAGACAANCCTTCAGAGAATTGTTTGAATCCTTGAAAACAAATTAAAGGTANTAAAGAAATAGCAACCCATTTTAAATAAGGAAATGCATGAAATACTACCTCATTAGGTTGNCCCATTTGATATAANAGAGGTTTGCTTAATAATACTGCTAGGGNAAGAAAAATTCCAATNATAGTNCAAAGAATTAAACCGTGAATAAANACATTTCTCCCTTCTAAAATATCACCCATTCCATCTGTTTCAGCTATAAGTGGNGTTATTGCAGTTGAAAATCCNATACCAAGAGACATNGCAANAAAGAAAAAGCTNTTACCTAAAGATACCGCNGCTAGTTCTGCGGTACCCAANTGTCCTACCATAATATTATCAACAAATTGAACTATAGTNTGACCCAAAAGTCCAATAATTACTGGATAAGAAAGATTTAGATTATAACTAAACTCTTGAGTNTATCTTCTTANCATTAAATAAATATTGATGTTTACAATCCGTATTGNTCTACCAAATATATTAAACTTGNCATTGCAGCTGCACCAAGCTCAAGTTCTCTTTTGTTAATCGCATCAAAAGTATCTGTAGCTGCATGATGATAATCAAAATATCTTTGAGAATCTGGCCTTAAACCCGAGAGTACAGTTTTACCATTTCTCAAAGGACCAATATCAACTCCACTACTTCCAAGAGTNAAACGATCTGCCATATAAGGCTCAAGATAAACTTTCCATGANTTAATTACTTTGAATTGTTGCTCATTTGCTTCAAATGAAAATCCTCTTGGNGTAAAACCACCTGCATCTGATTCTAAAGCAAAAATATGATTTTCTCTTTTTTNCCTTGAATTTTCAGCATATTTATTTCCACCCCTTACACCATTTTCTTCATTCATATATAAAACTACNCGAATAGTNCTTTTNGGAATATAATTAATNTTTTTAAAAATATTTANCACCTCCATTGACTGAACNATACCAGCACCATCATCATGNGAACCATCTCCTAAATCCCATGAGTCTAGGTGACCACCTACAACTATAATTTCNTTGGGAAATTCACTTCCTATAATTTCTCCAATCACNTTATGTGAAAGGACATCTGGATAATTTTTACAATCTTGTTTTAAATAAAAAAATAGATTTTTATTCAGGGAAAGCATTGAGCTAAGTAGTTGAGCACCATTTGTGCTAATTGCTGCTGCTGGAATTCTCATTTTGTTTGGCAAATTCCCATAACGCATATTACCTGTATGGGGGTAGTCATCTAACCTTAGGTTTATAGAACGAATAATTACTCCAACAGCGCCCATTAGAGAAGCCATCTTTGCACCATCAGATCTCTGGTCAACAGTTTGTCTATATGATTCGAAAGTATCAACAAGATTAGCTGGCATAGATCTATTAAAAAATACAAATTTCCCTTTTACACTTTCTTTTCCTAAGGCTTCAAGCTCTTTAAAATCCTTAACCTCAACAACTTGAGCTCTTAAGCCAGCGGACGGCGTAGAAATTGAACCTCCCAATGCACAAACTGGAACGTTAATACTCATTCCTGGGCCAGTTATGATACTCGCGTATTCAAAAGTGCCACGAACCCATTTAGGAACCATCACATCTTCTAAATAAACTCTATCTAAATCTAAAGCTTTAAGTTCCTTTTGCCCCCAATTAACAGCACGTTCTGCATTAAGTGAGCCAGAAAGCCTTCCTCCTATTTGATTAGACAAAAAATCCAACCAATCATAGGAATTCCCATCTGTAAGGGCTTGATTGTAAATTTCATTTATTTGATTTTTGTGTTTTAATTCTTGTCCTAAAAGTGACTGAAAAAATAAAATCAACAAAAAGTTATAAATAATNANTCTCATNTTATCATTTTGGTGCAAAGTGAACAATATTCTCAGCTGTTACAGGATTATCTCCTAATATNATTAAACGCTCTACAACATTACGTAATTCCCTGACATTTCCTGTCCATTNATATTTATNTAATNTTTCTAGAGCTTCTTTTGTAAAAGTTTTTCTTTCNAATCCTTGTTCTTTNGAAAGTAATTCAAGAAAATGTTCTGTCAATATAGGNATATCGTCTTTTCTCTGAATTAGTGATGGTACTTCAATCATAATAACAGCCAAACGATGGTAAAGATCTTCACGGAATCTNCCATTGACAATTTCCTTTTTTAAATCTTTATTTGTTGCAGCTACTATACGAACATCAACCCGTATATCTTTTTCATTTCCAACTCGNTGAATTTTTCCCTCTTGGAGTGCCCTTAAAACTTTAGCCTGTGCAGCTAAACTCATATCNGCTATTTCATCTAAGAAAAGNGTTCCGTTATTTGCAGCTTCAAATTTTCCTGAACGATCTTTTAATGCTGAAGTAAATGCACCTTTNACATGTCCAAAAAGNTCACTTTCTATTAATTCGGATGGTATCGCAGCACAATTTACTTCTATAAAACTTTCAGATTTTCGATTGCTTTGTTGGTGNAATTGGTGCGCAACCAACTCTTTTCCAGTNCCATTCTCCCCTACTATGAGAACTCGAGCATCTGTNTTTGCTACTTTTTTGATCATATTTGTTACAGCGATTATAGCTTTACTTTCTCCTATAATTTGNTATTTCTGAGCTACTTTACGTTTTAACTTTCTGTTTTCAATCCGTAGATTTTTATTTTCTAATGCTATACGTACTGCATTTAATAATCTATTTAAATCTGGTGGTTTTGNAATGAAATCATATGCTCCCAATTTCATAGCTTCAACGGCAGTTTCNACATTACCATGTCCAGTAAGCATTATAAATGGNGCTCGANATTTAATTTTGCTTGACTCTTGTAGCACTTCAATCCCATCCATTTTNGGCATTTTTATGTCACATANTACTAGATCAAATTTTTCTTTTTTTATTANAGATAACCCCTCTTTNCCATCTGAAGCTTCAACAATTTCAAAACTTTGGTTCTCNTCGCTTAAAATACGAACCAATACTCTNCGAATTGGTTCTTCATCTTCTATAATTAAAATTCTTGTCATCCTGATAATTTAGGGGAATTGGAGAAAGTGAGNGTNCGTTGCGGAAAAGGAATTTTAATTCCCTCTTTTTTAAAGGTTTTAAAAATAGCAAAGCGNATTTCACTTTTTACTATNTTTGATTNAAAACTACTTTTTAAAGCAAAAAAGATTTGAAACTGGAGGGCATTCTTACCAAAATTGTCAAAAACAACAAAAGGAGCTGGTTTAATTAGTACTGCCTTATTTGCTTTAGCCAAATTCAATAAAATTTCTTTTACTAAATCAATATCGCTATTATAGCCTACCCCTACAGTAACGGACTCTTTAGTAATTACACCATTTTCTGTCCAATTAAAAAGAGTTGAAATTAAAAACTTGTGATTAGGAATAATAAGTACTTTGTTTTCTCTTGTAACAGCCCGAGTCGTTCTTAGTTTAATGTTTTCTACTTTTCCTATTTGCCCTTCAACTTCAATAATATCACCGACATGTACCGATTGATCAACAAGTATAAAAATTCCTGAAATTATATCTTGAATAAAGGTTTGTAAGGCTAAGCCAACCCCTACTAAAAGTGCCGCAGAGGCTGCAAAAAAAGCAGTTACATCAAATCCAATATTTTGAAATGTAATCAAAATTACAATAATGTAAATAAAATAATTAATGAAAGAAAAAACACTTTTAAATTTTATTTTAGCATCATTAGACAGTGTACGGTAAATAATTTTTCTAAAAAGCTTAAGTAAGAATGAAGTGAGAACAAAAACAAAAATTACAATCAATATAGACTTAGGGGTAAAGTAAACAGTTTCTCCAATGTTGAATTGATGATTAAAGAAGTCAAGTATTTTATTAATAAACCTCATTTAAGGTTAAATTTAATATAAAAACAAAACCCATCCTCAAGAGAGGATGGGAAAAAATTGCTATGAAAAAGAAAAATAAATACCAACAATAAATGCTAGTATTATTTCAAATATATTATTTTTTTTTAAAAACCCATTGTTTTATGCAAACATATCTTTGACTTTCTCAAAAAAAGACTTATCAGATTTCTCAGGATGTGGACTGAAATTAGTGTCTCCCTGCATTTTTTCAAAAAATTGACGTTGTTCTTTATTTAACATTTTAGGGGTCCAAACATTTATATGAACTAATAAATCTCCATTGCCATAACTATTAATGCTTGGAATTCCTTTTCCTCTTAAACGAAGTGTTTTACCTGATTGTATACCCGACTCTAATTTAATTCTTGCTTTCCCTTCGAGTAATTCCAATTCCTTAGAGACTCCCAACGCAGCTTCTGAAATACTTATATACAAATCAAAATGTAAATGATTTCCTTCACGAACAAATTTTTCATGCCCATGTTCTTCAATAAGTACCAAAAGATCACCTGAAACTCCATCAGCAGATGCATCATTACCTTTTCCAGAAACTTTAAGCTGCATTCCTTCTTCTACACCGGCGGGAATTTTAATAGAAACTGTCTCTTCTTTTGTAATCATTCCTAANGCATCTGATCCTGGAGGTCTATTCAGAATTATTTTACCNCTNCCACTACAGCTAGNACAAATAGAAGAGGTTTGCATCCTGCCTAAAATNGTATTTGCAATTTTAATTACCTGTCCTGTTCCATTACAGTTGGAACAAATACCATATTTAACTCCTGGCGCTTGAACTTTTCTCGGGACTTTAATTTTCTTTTCAACNCCACCAGCAATTTCCTCAAGGGTTAATTTNACTCTGATACGCATNTCAGAACCTTTNGAACGTCTCTGGGATGAACCGCCAAAACCTCCGCCNAAAGCACTGCCAAAAATATCNCCAAACTGACTAAAAATATCATCCATGTTCATTCCCTGNCCAAACCCNTGGCCNCCTTCAAATGCAGCATGNCCAAACTGATCATATTTACTTCGTTTTTCTTGGTCTCCAAGAACTTCATAAGCCTCAGCNGCTTTTTTAAAATTAGACTCTGCTACTTTNTCNNCTGGATTTTTATCAGGNTGGAATTCAATTGCTTTTTTTCTGTAAGCTTTTTTTATTTCAGCCGCAGTNGAGTTTTTTGAAATACCTAATATATCGTAATAATCTTCTTTCATTTCATCTTTATTGTCCTACAACCACTTTTGGGTAACGNATNATTCTATCNCCTAATTGATAACCTACTTCCACTATNTCAATTANCTTACCTTTATCNTCTTNTNCAGGNGNCGAAATCTGAGTAATTGCTTCATGAAGATCAGCATCAAAANTATCNCCAATTTTTACCTCAGTTTGAGTCAAACCATTNGNCTTTAANACTTCGAAAAATTTGTTATANACTAAAAATATTCCCTNTTGATCTATTGTNNCTTTTTCTTTTTTCATTTGCTGATTGGCTCTATTAAAATCATCAAGAACNGGAATAAGCGCTTGAATTACCTCTTGGTTAGCTGTTTTGAATAAATCAANACGNTCTTTAGCTGTCCTTTTTTTATAGTTTTCAAATTCTGCAAAGAGTCTCAAGTATTTTTCTTTTTCTTTCNCAATTTCAATCTTTAATTCATTAAGTTGATTTTCAGATTTTGATTTTGTTTGCTTTTTTTTTGTTTCTTTAACTGATNTANTATCCTTTCTCGGAGC
Source organism: Flavobacteriaceae bacterium (assembly GCA_002714815.1). Taxonomy (GTDB): domain Bacteria; phylum Bacteroidota; class Bacteroidia; order Flavobacteriales; family Flavobacteriaceae; genus MS024-2A. The sequence continues at coordinate 44,148 of PAYI01000008.1, forward strand.
TGCTTTTTTTTTCATCAGNCTTNTATTTNANTTTAANAATTACAAAATTATTGCCATATTNATTTAATGNCAAAATGTCACNATTTNGATTTGTCTATTATNTCTTGCATNGCCNTGTCNATATCTTTAAANGAAAAGTTGAAACCTTTTTCAATNAACCTTTGTGAACTTACCCAATGACTGTCCAATATTAAACTACTCATTTCACCAATTAGAAGTTTTAAAANAAATTTTGGGATTGGAGGTAAAAAATATGGNNTATTTAAGGCTTTTGCCAANGCCTTTAGAAAATNCNTTTGAGAAACAGGATTTGGTGCAGCTGCATTGTATACTCCTTCCCATGNTTCCCTGGTAGATTTTATGAAAATTTCTACNAGATCATCAATGTGAATCCATGACTGTCCTTGTTTNCCATTTCCNAATGCAGTTCCAAGACCAAATAANGTTGGAATTTTTAAAGTTTTTAGAATACCCCCTGAAAATGATAAAACTAATCCTATACGTAGTTTTGAAACTTTTATGTTTAATTTATTNAAACCTTCCAATTCTTTTTCCCAAGAAATTACAACTTNTTCCATNAAAGAATTCGGNCTTANATGTGTTTTTTCAGTTTGAATTTCTCCAAATTGAGATGGATANATACCAATAGCTGAGGCTGAAACTATATTTTTTATGCTACAATGTGGTTTTAGTTTTTTAATACTTGAAATCAATAAACGAGTGGAATCAATTCTACTAGATAAAATAATCCTTTTATAATTAGAGGTCCANGGTTTTGAAATACTGGAACCNGCCAANTGGATTATTGATTGNACTCCCTTAAAACAATTATNGTCTATTATNTTAAGGGAGGGATTCCAATNNAAACCANCAGCTCCTTTAANACTATTTATTTTAGATTTTTTTGTGGTTAAATAATGTATTTTGATNCCTTCAGATATAGCTTTTTTAACCAANGCTGTTCCAATTAAACCAGTTGCACCAGTAATGAGAACCTTCATNTTNTAGTATTCATTTTTGNAGATATAAAATGTTCTANAGTNCTTTANTCAAAGGNAGTTTNAATTTTCTTTTCAAATTTAAACAATTAAGATTTGACACCTCTTAACATTTCCCTTTTTCCAGGAGGACCAGGTATTCTACTAACATTAAATCCAGCTNCTTCTAAACTTCTTCTAACAANNCCTTTGGANCAATAACTTACCCAAACACCACCTGNATTNANCAATTCAAAACATTTTTTCATCNATTTACTTTCCCANANTTCTGGTTGAGCATGAGCTCCAAATGCATCATAAAAAATTATATCAAATGATTTTTNTGTATTAAACNCTTCAAANNNAATTTCTTTTTTTATTAAACTAAAATTNGAAGTTAATTTCTGTTTTATNTCCCANTCTAATTTTGAAAAATCATCAAAAGTTTTTGAATAATTATATTTTNCAAAAAGATAATTATATTNTAAATCAACTAATTCATCTNTTAATAAAGGGTANGCTTCCAAAGAAGTATATTCTATAGTATTTTGTTTTTTTTCTGATTCTAAGAAAGTTAAATAAGCAATTAAACCAGTACCATAACCTAATTCTAAAATCTGACAATTAATTTTTTGATTTTTNTTAATCCAATANTTTAGACCTTCTTTTAAATAAACCATGCNAGATTCAGTNAAAGCNCCNTGTCTNGAATGATAAGTTTCTTTTAATTCCTCAATATAAAATGTTCTGGAGCCATCAGCAGTCCTAATATTTTTTTTTCCTAGTTTACGCAAATCANTAATTTTAACTNAAGATTTTATANGCTTAAAATTATTAAATGATACATTTGTTTTCAAAATATTTAAAATTGAAAAAAATCAACAATTCTCAATCTAAGCTTTTTGTAATGAAGCAAAAAAAACTAATTTTACTCATTAACTTTACGAAAAGTGATTGACATACAAAAAGTTTCAAAATCTAAGTTAGATAATGTTAGCTTTGAAAAGCTCGATTTTGGAAAAACTTTCACGGATCATATGTTTATTTGTCATTACAAAAATGAAGAATGGACAGCGCCTAAAATTAAACCCTTTCAACCCATAACTCTTGATCCTTCTGCTAGTGTGCTTCATTATGGGCAAGCTGTCTTTGAAGGCACAAAAGCATTCAAAGATGATAAAGGAAAAATATGGCTTTTTCGTCCAGATGAAAATTTTAAAAGATTTAATCGTTCAGCACATCGCCTTCAAATTCCTGAACTTCCAGAAAATTATTTTTATGAAGGACTAAAAAAACTAATTCAACTAGATAGTGAGTGGATAAGACCCGGAGTAGGGAATTCTCTTTACATAAGACCTTTCGTATTTGCTAGTCAGCCAACAGTTCAAGCAACTGCATCTTTAGAATATATTTTTATGATTATATGTTCTCCTGTAAAATCATATTATGATGGAGTAGAAATAAATGTCTTGATTGCGGAGGAATATAGTAGAGCTGCAAATGGAGGTATCGGCTTCGCAAAAGCAGCTGGAAACTATGCCGCCCAGTTTTATCCAACTTCTGAAGCATTAAAAAAAGGATTCCAACAAATTATTTGGACTGACGCAGATAAACATGAATATCTTGAAGAGGCTGGAACAATGAATATTTTCTTTAAAATAAATGACACACTAATAACTTCTCCTACTAATGATAGAATACTTGATGGTGTCACACGTAAAAGTGTCATTGCGCTTGCCAAAAGGAAAGGTGTCAAAGTTGAAGAAAGACCTATCCGTGTTAGTGAAATCATAGATGCCCACATACAAGGAGAGCTTAGTGAAATATTTGGCACGGGAACTGCTGTAGTTATTCTACCTATAAACAGTTTTTCCTATAAGGGTATTTCTTACACTCTCCCTAAGAAAAATAATTTAGCTAAAAATTTAAAGGAAGAATTGATAGGTATTCAATATAATCAAATAGAAGATCCTTTAAATTGGACATTATCTATTGATTAATTTTCTTTTAATATTTTTTCAATATTAGGTTTAAAGTAGTGTGGTCCTTTCAANACTTTACCGTCCTCACGATATATTGGCTTTCCATCTGAACCTAATTTACTCATATTACTTCTTTGTATTTCATCAAAAAGTGCCTCTATCTTATTTTGAAAACCATGGGATATAATNGTCCCACATAAAATATAAAGCATATCNCCCAAAGCATCTGCTATTTCAATCAAATCATTAGATTTCACAGCTTCCAAATATTCTTCATTTTCTTCTTTCATNAATTTATATCGTAATTCNGTTATTTCNGAGGGTAAATTNGCATTAGGCNTAAATTCTAATCCTAGACCAAANGCTTTATGAAATTTTGTGACAGCTNGAATTGGTTTTTTAATCATTTTNTTAAATNTGTTAATGGAAATATTATTTCTAAATTAGTCAAAAAAAATTGAGATGTTTTCTTATGGTCAAATGATTTTNGCANTCTTGTTTTTTTTTACTTTTNCAGTTNTANTCATTTTTTCTTACAGAAGTGATAAAAAAAAACAACCATTATATTTCAAAGGGAGCTATAAAATATTAATAGGCTTTNTTNTTGCTTTTNGTTTTTTAGTTCTTGTAAAATTCCTTACNCAACAATGAAAAGTNTTTTTTATGTTTTTTTGGGTGGGGGAATAGGAAGTATATTTCGTTTTNTNATATCAAAATTAGTTACTGTTTCAAAAAATAGTTTTCCTTGGAATACNCTATTTGTAAATTTTATTGGTTGTTTTCTNATAGGAATGCTTTTGTCATGGGCTATAAAAAACAANAGNCAGAGAAGTGATTTTTATTTATTTCTAGTAGTAGGNTTTTGTGGAGGACTAACTACATTTTCATCCTTNAGNCTTGAAAGTCTTTCTTTAATNAGATCAGGAGATCTTANTAACTTTTTTAGTTACATNTTGAGCAGNGTTATAGGAGGCATANTTTTAGTANTGTTAGGTTATTANATTTTTAAATTAGTAACCTCNTAATAAAAACNTCTTTTTTTATAATATCCTAAAAATACATCTGATATTTTAACATACCCAAATTATTTACAGGTCAAAATTTGTATATANACAAAAATGCAAAACATGATCATTTTTTTTTTGGGGGTAAAATTTTTACTTGCCTAAGTTTGATTTCAATTTTAAAACAATCATTATTATGAAAATCAAAAAAATNCTATTCTTTTTAGGTCTTGTTNTTGTTTTGAGTTTTTCCACCTCAATNCAAGCACAAGATTCAGATGATGCTACACCGGAACCAACTTTTAATTTTAGCGGCAGTGTAGATACATATTTTCGTGCAAGTTTCTCCGANGATCCAGTAGCTCCTGGAACTTCATTTGCAAATTTAAATGGATTCGCCCTCGGTATGGCAAACTTTATCGTCTCTTATGAAGGAGAAAAATCTGGTTTTGTTGCCGATGTTGTCTTTGGTCCAAGAGGATCTGATGCTGTATTTGGTTCTGTTGGTAACTCTTCAGANATGGTTAATCAGCTNTATGCTTANTACAATATNTCAGATGGNGTGACATTTACTTTAGGTAANTTTAATACCTTTTTAGGATATGAAGTAATTTCTCCNGTAGCAAATTTTAACTATTCTACTTCCTACATGTTTTCCTATGGNCCATTTTCGCACACTGGTGCTAAATTGGACTTCTCTATNTCAGATGANGTTTCTTTGATGTTAGGTGTTTTTAATCAAACAGATCAAACAGAAGCNAANTATGATNGATATACTGCCTTTGGTGCCCAGTTNGGTTTATATGGTCAGTACTTAAATTANCTTGGTGGNGATGGNTATTCACAAATAGATTTTACTGGAGGANTTGATTTGTCTGATAGTTTCTTTTTAGGAATAAATGCTACTACTGCATCTTTAGAAGGTGANACTGGTTTTTCAGGTGTTGCTCTTTACCCACAACTAACTGCAAGCGACAGCTTTGCTATTGGTCTTAGGGGTGAATTCTTCTCNGAAACTGATGGCTTTGGTGCTCTTGTAGATACTGGTGATGCCGATAANTTTTCATTNACGCTCACTGGAAGTATTACTTCNGGAAANTTTATTTTAAAGCCTGAGTTCAGATTAGATTCTTGTTCTTCTAGCATTTTTGCTATTTCTCCAACATCAACTGCTGATAGTCTTTCATCTTTTGTTGTTGCAGCNATTTACCAATTTTAATNTTAAAACATAATAATTATGCTNAATTCAATTATAAATTTGCCCCTTATTATTCAAGATACTGCTGCCGTCGAAGGTGACATGGGTATGCTATGGATGTTATTATCNGGTATTCTTGTTTTCTTNATGCAAGCTGGATTTACNCTTGTNGAAGCAGGTATGACTAGACCCAANAACGCAATNAATATCGCAATGAAAAATTTACTCGATATTAGTGTTGGGTCTATTACTTATTGGTTAGTTGGNTACTCCTTGATGTATGGAGATACAACTAATGGCTATTTTTTCTGGGGGGGNCTTTTCCAAGGAGAAGGTGCTGACTTGTTTTTCCAAACTATGTTNGCGGCCACNGCTGCTACAATTGTTTCTGGTGCAATTGCTGGTNGNACTAAATTCGAAACTTANGTGATTTTTACACTTGTTATGACNGCTATAATTTATCCTATTTCAGGTGGATGGCAATGGCAAGGTTCAGGTTGGNTAACTGAATTAGGATTTATTGATTTTGCAGGTTCTTCNATCGTTCANGGTGTAGGAGGTTTTGCTGCCCTNGTGGGTGCTTACATGGTTGGACCAAGAATCGGAAAATATGTTGATGGAAAGGTNATGCCTATTCCTGGACACAATATGATATCTGCTACANTGGGTGTTTTCATTTTATGGCTNGGTTGGTANGGTTTNAATGGNGGTTCTCAATTGGCTTGGGGTGGTGATGATGCTGTTGGAGCTTCTACTGTTGTTTTAGTTACAAACTTNGCTGCTGCTGCAGGNGCNNTAGGNGGATTATTTACNACTTGGATCTATTTAGGTAAACCAAATATTGCTCATACACTAAATGGNGCACTTGCTGGTTTAGTAAGTATTACTGCTGGTTGTGGAAACATGACTGCTGGAGGTGCTGTGATGGCCGGTTTAATTGGAGGTATTATTGTTGTTTTTTCTATAGAGTTGATAGAAAAAAAATTAAAAGTAGACGACGCTATAGGNGCNGTTTCTGTTCATGGTGTTGCTGGATTCTGGGGGACTATAGTTATAGGTCTTTGGGGAGTAGACGGTGACGCNGGTATTGGTNTGTTTAATGGNGGTGGCGGAGCACAATTCGTTGCACAACTAATAGGTGCTATTGCATATATGGTATGGGCCATGGTTATGTCCTTTATAGTATTTGGAATCNTAAAGAAAACAATGGGATTAAGAGTTACTGAAGAAGAAGAATTAGGAGGACTTGACATATCTGAGCACGGACAAATTGCNTATGCTGGAAAAAGAGAAAGAGAATAAATNAAGAAGANTATTATTTTAAAATAAATAGCCNCTTAANCTAAAGTTTAGGGGGCTATTTAGTATATCAAGTAAACAAATTTTAGTTTATTTGTTANATAAANTAAATANATGAAAAAAATAGAAGCAATTATTAGAAAATCAAAATTTGAAGATGTTAAAGATGCGCTTCACAATGTTGAAGTAAACTTTTTTAGTTATTGGGATGTAACTGGNGTTGGAAATGAAAAAGANGGCCACGTATATCGTGGNATCTCNTATAGTACTTCNGAAATTCAAAGGCGTTTTNTATCAGTAGTAGTAAATGACGAATTTGTTCAACCTACAATTGAAGCAATACTAAAATCTGCAGCAACAGATAAAGTAGGCGATGGTAAAATTTTCATTACTCCCGTTNATGAANCTTACCGAATAAGAACAGGAGAAAAAGGCGGGAAATCACTTAACTAATAAATTAACNATAAATATCTAATGGAAAGTACTGCNCTTTTTACTGCCAANAATGTATGGATGATGATCTGTACAGCGCTAGTATTCTTTATGCATTTAGGATTTTCTTTTCTAGAGATTGGACTAACACGTCAAAAGAATACAGTAAACATTTTGTTTAAAAATTTCTTTGTTATAACTATTGGACTTCTANTATATGCTATTGGAGGNTTCAANCTAATGTATCCNGGCTTTGAGGAAGGAGCATCAGGTNTTTTCAAATTTNCTGGATTTGGAATTACTGCTCCCGAAGGAGGNATGTCTACAGAATANGCTTCCGGNGGCTATACTTGGTGGACTGATTTCCTATTTCAAGGAATGTTCGCAGCTACTGCAGCAACTATAGTCTCAGGAGCTGTTGCNGAACGNATTAAGTTGAAAAGCTTTATGTTATTTACTATTTTCTATGTAGGTCTTATTTACCCTATCATTGGATCTTGGAAATGGGGNGGTGGATTCTTGGATAAATTGGGTTTTTATGATTTTGCAGGATCAACACTGGTTCATTCTGTTGGAGGATGGGCAGCNCTTATTTCTGTATANCTTCTTGGAGCNCGTATAGGNAAATATGATCCTGANGGAAANCCTAGAGCNATNCCTGGACACAANATNCCACTTGCNGCTGCTGGAGTATTAATTCTTTGGCTTGGTTGGTTTGGATTTAATGGAGGTTCAGTTTTATCTGCTGATCCAGANTTAACNTCTTTAACACTAGTAACAACTTGTCTAGCAGCTGCTGCTGGGGGAATTAGTTCAAGTGTTGTTTCNAATTTATTATATAAAAATTATGATCTTACTATGTTTATGAATGGCGTCTTAGGAGGGCTCGTTGGGATTACAGCTGGCGCAGATCAAATGAGTCCTACTGACGCTATACTCATTGGAATTATTGCAGGAATAATTATAGTCTTTGGGATTGCTTTTATTGATCGTCTTAAATTAGACGANCCAGTTGGTGCTATAGCTGTNCATTTAATTTGTGGAATCTGGGGAACTATCGCTGTTGGANTTTTTGGTNCTATGTCAAGTCCAGAGCAATTNATANTTCAACTAATTGGCGTTGGAATTATCGGAGCNTTCTCTGCTATTTCTGCCTTTATAATTCTAATTATTATCAAAAAAACCTTAGGCCTTCGAGTAGATAAAGAAGAAGAGCTNAANGGTCTTGATTTATCAGAACATGGAATGGATGCTTATGCCGATTTCCGTTTAAATCAACACTAATAAAATTTNATACTNTAAGAAGTTCGTTTNATTGAAAACCTCCCTTTNAAATTGGGAGGTTTTTTTAATTATCTTAGGAAAAATTTATATTATGCGAANTTTATTTTTCTTACTAGTAATTTTTTCAATAAATATTTCAGGTCAAGAAAATNCTNTTGCTTCAGAANGNCCTTTTAGTCAGCTAATTATTCGTGGNGCAACTTTGATAAATGGTAATGGTGCCCCACCCATGGGTCCTGTAGATATTAGCGTTGAAAATGANAAAATCACTTCTATAGATGTGGTAGGATATCCAGGTGTAGTTATAAATGAAAATAAAAGNCCCAANCTCAAAAAAGGAGGAAAAGAGATTGATGCAACAAATATGTATGTTCTTCCTGGATTTATAGATATGCANGGTCATATAGGAGGGGAAGNCCAGGGGGCAGATTGGAATTATGTTTTTAGACTATGGTTAGCTCANGGNATTACTACAATTCGCGAACCAAGTGGNCGTGGAATTNAATATGCTGTTGACCTTAAAAAGCGTAGTGAAAAGAACGAAATTGTGGCTCCAAGAGTTCTTGCTTATACTGGCTTTGGTCAAGGACTTAAAAAACCTATAAGTACAACTGAAGAAGCCNGGGAATGGGTTCGTGAAAATGCTAAGAACGGGGCTGATGGAATTAANTTTTTTGGAGCAGAACCTGAAATAATGAAAGCTGCATTGGATGAAAATAAAAANTTAGGATTAAGGTCTGCTTGTCACCATGCTCAAACAAGAGTTGCCAGATGGAACGTNNTGAATTCNGCNAGAGCNGGTCTCACAAGTATGGAACATTGGTATGGACTCCCCGAAGCACTTTTTGNTGANCGTACGGTCCAAGATTACCCTTTAGACTATAATTATCAAAACGAACAACATCGTTTCGGAGAAGCTGGAAAATTGTGGGCACAAGCAGCAGCTCCNTATTCAGATCATTGGAATGATGTTATGAATGAATTGATTGATTTAGATTTTACGCTTGTACCNACCTTTAATATTTATGAGGCAAGTAGAGACTTACATAGAGCTAGAAGAGCTGAATGGCATGAGGACTACACACTTCCTTCTCTCTGGCGTTTTTATCAACCAAGTAAAATTTCTCATGGNTCNTACTGGCATTATTGGGGAACTGAAGANGAGGTGNCTTGGAAAGAAAACTATAAACTATGGATGACATTTGTNAATGAATACAAAAATAGAGGNGGAAGAGTATGNACAGGTTCTGATTCNGGTTTTATTTTNCAGTTATATGGTTTTGCATATATANGAGAAATGGAAATGTTAAGAGAAGCTGGCTTTCATCCACTTGAAGTGATTCGATCTGCAACACTAAATGGAGCTGAAGCTTTGGGAATAGATCATCAAACAGGTTCTATAGAAATTGGTAAAAGTGCTGATTTTGTTATTGTAGAGGAAAACCCATTAGAAAATTTCAAAGTTCTTTATGGTACAGGAGCAATTAAACTCACAAAAGATAATGATGTAGTTCGTGTTGGGGGTGTAAAATATACTATCCGACAAGGAGTAGTTTATGACTCAAAAATGCTTTTGTCAGAGGTGAAAACCATGGTAGATAAAGCCAAAAAAGAAGAAGGATTTAAAATTATGCAACCAGGAAATTAAATCTTTAGAAAAGAGACTAATCATTTAAAAGAAAAGATAATAGTTTATTATTAAACTGATCTGGCTGATCAATATTTACAACATGCCCTGAATTTGGAAGGGTTATTAGTGTGGATGAATTGTGAACTTTTACAATTTTTTTTACAAAAGGTAAAAACATATAGTCTTGTTTTCCCATAATATATAATACTTGGGTTGTTGATACTTCATAATTTCTGATTTTATCAAGAAGAGGTAAGATTTTTTTGGTCAATTTATACCATCGCTTAAACTCATTTTGAGAAATTTTTTTTGCTTCTCTAATAAATAGTACTCTCGATTTCCTATGATTTTTGTAAGGCATAACTACATAGGCAAAGAATGTATAAATCCATATAAAAGGCAATATACTTTGGGTCAAATTCCCCAAGTACATTAAGCATTTTGATTGAAAATTTAAATTTAAAATCGCGCCACCTAAACCAATTTTTTCTATTCGCTTTTCATGATTAAAAAGCATTTTTTGAATTAAAATACTACCTAATGAAATTCCCACAAAATGTGATTTTTCAACCTTATTGTAATCAAGGACTTCAATTAGGTCATTAATTATTTGATCAAATGTGTATACGGTTCCATCATCTGCTGCAGGAGATCTACCATGTCCCTTTAAATCTATTAATAATACATTGAAATAACTTTTAAAGAAACGTACTTGGTTAAACCAAATTGAAGAACTCCCTCCTGCACCATGAATAAAGGTAATCCATTTCANGCTTTTGTTAATNGAAGAATATACAGTATGATGTAACATCAAATTAGACNNAATGATTTTAAATGCGCAGCCATTTCTGTTTGTAAANTTTTTGATTGAGATGCCGCTGCTTCAGCAAAGTCATTATTTTCTGATGCATAAATGATACCTCTAGAAGAATTGACTAATAATCCACATTGATGATTCATTCCGTTTTGGGCTACTTCTGAAAGACTACCCCCTTGTGCACCAATACCAGGTATCAATAAAAAAGAATTTGGCACTAATTTACGAATAGAAATTAATGATTCTGATTTTGTAGCGCCAACTACATACATGAGTCTATCAGAATTTTCCCATTCTAAGCTAGATTGTAATACTTTTTCATAAAGATATTTATCATTTTCTTTAGTATATTGAAAATCTTGTGCTCCACTGTTTGATGTTAATGCCAAAAGTATTGCATACTTTTCTTTATAAGATAAAAAAGGTGTTACTGCATCTTTTCCCATNTAAGGTGAAACAGTAACAGCGTCAAATCCNTAAACTTGAAAAAAGGAATTTGCATAACGCTGAGATGTATTCCCAATATCNCCACGCTTAGCGTCNGCTATTGTGAAATGGTTTGGATATTGACTGTTTAAATAATTTATTACTTTTTTAAAAGCCTGCCAACCCTTAATACCATATGCTTCAAAAAAAGCTAAGTTAAGTTTGTATGCTACAGAAAATTGATTTGTAGCATCAATTATAGCTTTTGCAAACACAAAAATAGGATCTTCTTCTTTACTAAGGTGATGTGGTATTTTCTCTAGATCAATATCTAGACCTACGCAAAGAAAAGAAGCTTTTTTTTGGATTTGTTGAAAAAGAAATTTATCGGTCATATTACCTCACCAGCTTCTTTTAGTTTTTCTGTATTTCGATATAGCTTAAGTTCGTCAATGATTTTTTGAATATCACCATTTACAAAATTAGTAAGATCATAAAGTGTTACCCCTATTCGGTGATCAGTAATTCTACCTTGGGGATAATTATAGGTCCTTATTTTTGCAGATCTATCACCAGATGATACAAGAGAATTTCGTTTTTCTGAGTCTGATGCTAGTTTTTTTGATAATTCAAGCTCATAAAGTCTAGAACGTAATACTTTTAGTGCTTTATCCTTATTTTTATGTTGTGATTTTTGATCTTGACACTGGGCTACGATCCCTGTCGGTTCATGAGTTAATCTTACTGCTGAATATGTAGTATTTACTGATTGTCCTCCAGGTCCTGAAGAACAAAAATAATCTATTCGGACATCATTCATATCTATTTCTATATCAAATTCTTCAGCCTCTGGTAAAACCATTACAGTTGCTGCTGAGGTATGTACTCGTCCCTGTGTTTCGGTCTGTGGTACACGTTGAACCCTATGAACACCAGATTCATACTTTAAAGTTCCATATACCTCTTCTCCAGAAACCTCAAAAATTACTTCTTTAAATCCACCAGCAGTTCCTTCACTAAAATCTACCAAACTTACACTCCAATTATTTGATTGACAAAACTTGGTATACATTCTGTACAAATCCCCTGCAAAAATACTCGCCTCATCTCCACCAGTACCTGCACGGATTTCAATCACAACATTTTTTAAATCTTCTGGGTCTTTAGGAATAAGCAAAAGTTTTATTTCTTCCTCTAACTGTGGTAACTTTTCTTTTGTAGATTCAATTTCCATTTTTGCCATAGAAATCATTTCTATGTCTGATTCATTTTTTATTAAGTATTCGGCTTCTTCAAGATTAGAAAGAAATGTTTTATAAACTTTGATCTTTTCGACCAGNAAAGAAAGGTCTTTATATTCTTTATTTAATTGAATATAACGTTTTTGGTCAGATATAACTTCTGGCTGTATAATCAAGTCTGAAACTTCATCAAAGCGTTGCTGNACAATTTTTAGTTTTTCTAACATACTGAACAAATTTACAAATTGTAAAANTTAAAATAAGATTAATTTTTNAAGACTATATGATATTCAATNTCTAATAAATCTTCCATTTTTACAGACAAAAATGAAGGTAAATCTATATTGAAATCAGTTGGAGTTAGCTGAAAACTNCCAAAAAGTTCCCACTTTTTTTCTTCAAAATTAAGTTGTGCTATCAATTGTTTTTCAACTTGGATACCATGAAAATTAAAATTACCTGTAATAATTAATTGATTTTCTTCAATTTCTATTTTTTCGGAATAAAATCTNACTTCAGGATATTTCAATGCTTCTAATACCTCTAAAGAATGTGCATCTCTTCCAGAATTTTTACTGTCAAAATCTCTAACATATACTAATATAGCCAATTTATTTATTATTTTGTCTTCAATATTATAGACTGCCAATCCGTATACCTTTTTGTTTACACCTTCCCATGAATGAAGTAAGTGATCCCCCTTATATTTAATTTTAGAGGCTTTTGTGTCAACTTTTAGTTGCTCTGTTTGTCCATATGATATTATTAAACAAAATAAAAATATCCAAGAAAATAGTTTGGCTTTCATTAATTAAAATTTGAATACTAGAATAGCTGCAGCAAAACTTCCAACAGCAGTATATGCTGAATATTTGTGAATTTTTCTGTTCTTATTTTTATAAATATTAGTTGCCAACATAGCAGAAAAATGGATTGAAGCCAAATATTTATGTGCTTTAATTGAACTTAAACCTTTATGTTTTTTATTTGTTAATGGTGGAGGAGAAAAAAGGGAAAGTCCTGCTCCTGTAAAATAACTTAAAGAGGTAAGATTTCCTATGAGTTTGTGAGTTTCGTATAAACTATAATTACCAGTATATAGCTGAGATCCAATCACACCTTGTGTTAACATTCCTGCCAAGGTCAAATAACCAATAATTTGATGAATCTTTAACATTGAACGCCTCAATTTTAATTCTTTTTCACGTTGTTCAGTATTTAATGGAGATAAATTAATTTTCCGGAATAAACCATTTTTTCCCCAAAGTAAACTTTGTGTAAAAACCATTCTATCAGGTAAAAGTGAATCATCTTGTTGAGTCTCTTCTCGCAATGAACTGAATAAATCTTCNNCTTGACCCANNACATTAAAAGATGTTNTCAACAATAAAAAAAATAGAAATCCTTGAATAATTAAAGATTTATCAAGTGTATTTAAGAGTGCCATAAACAGTTTTTAAGGTCAGCTTTTTATCTGAACTATCTTCTACATGCCCAACAATCTGAGCATCTACAGAAAATGATTTTGAAATACTTATGATTTCTTCAGCAATTGAATGATCAACATACAATTCCATTCTATGCCCCATATTAAACACTTGATACATTTCCATTGGTGAAACATCAGATTCATTTTTAATTAAATCGAAAAGCGGCGGAATTTCAAAAAGATTATCTTTTATGACATGCAAGTTTTCTATAAAATGTAAAATTTTAGTTTGTGCCCCTCCACTGCAATGTATCATACCATATATTTTAGATCTTCCTATTTCATCAAATACTTTTTGAATAATTGGTGCGTATGTTCGAGTAGGGGATAATAGAAGTTTTCCTATGTCAAATTGTAATCCATCCATGGAGTCGGTAAGTAAATTAGTTCCTGTATATATCAAATCATCTTTTATAAGAGGATCAAAACTTTCAGGATATTTTTTAGCTAAATCTTTAGAAAAAATGTCGTGACGAGCAGAGGTCAGTCCATTACTTCCTATACCTCCATTATAAAACTTTTCATAAGAAGCTTGTCCTGAAGATGAAAGTCCAACTATTACATTTCCTGCTTTAATATTTCCGTTATCGATTACATCTTTTTTAGGAATTCGAGCAGTAACTGTTGAATCTACAATTATTGTCCTAACCAAATCACCAACATCTGCTGTCTCACCTCCGGTACTATGAATAGTTATTCCAAAATCTTTTAATTCCTCAATTAATAGTTGTGTCCCTTCAATTATGGCAGAAATAACTTGACCGGGTATATGATTTTTGTTTCTTCCAATAGTCGAGGAGAGTAAAATATTATTAGTAACTCCAACGCAAAGTAGATCATCTAAATTCATGATAAGTGCGTCTTGCGCAATTCCTCTCCAAACTGAGACATCACCTGTTTCTTTCCAGTAAATATATGCTAGAGATGACTTAGTTCCAGCACCGTCAGCATGCATTACAAGCGCATGATCATCACTTAATGTAATTACATCTGGTATAATTTTACAGAAAGCTTTGGGAAACAATCCCTTATCAATGTTTTTAATAGCATTATGTACATCTTCTTTTTGTGCAGAGACACCACGCTGGAAATAGCGACTTGACATAGAAATTTTTTATAAAAGTAAGTTTTTGTTTAGAGTTTATTGTTATCTGAAATAATAATTATTAACTGAATGAAAAAAAATACACCGATTTAATGTTGATCACTTAAATATTATAAATATTGATTAAATTATTTAAAATATGATGTTTTTGGAAATTTCTTGATTCAAATATTTTAATTAATTAATTTTTAAATGTCAGAATTTGAATTTTTTTCTATGATTTTAAAATTAAATGAAGAAAATTAAATTTTTTCCAAAAAAAAATAGTGGGTTAATAAAAATTTAGCATTGTTAATTTCTTTACATTATTATTTTTATAGGGCTCGAAAGAATAAGTTATTTTAGGTTAAAATTTAAAATCATGAGTAAAACTAAATTAGAATATATCTGGTTAGACGGATATTTACCTACAGCAAATCTTAGAAGCAAAACGAAAGTCGTTGATAATTTTGGTGGAAAACTTAAAGATTGTCCAATGTGGTCTTTCGATGGTAGCTCAACTAGACAAGCTGAAGGAGGGTCATCGGACTGCCTTTTGAAGCCAGTTGCGGTTTATCCTGACCCTGTAAGAAAAAACGCTTTTCTTGTTATGACAGAGGTTCTTAATGCAGATGGAACTCCTCATAATTCAAATGGAAGAGCTACTATAGACGATGATGATAATGACTTTTGGTTCGGTTTTGAACAGGAATATTTTCTGTGGGATCCTGAAACAAATCTTCCTCTTGGTTTCCCAAAAGATCAGACACCTCAAGGGCAATTTTATTGTTCTGTTGGAGGTAAAAATACTTTTGGTAGAGAAATCATGGATGAACACCTAGATATATGTCTTGAGGCTGGAATAAATGTTGAGGGAACTAATGCTGAAGTAGCAGCAGGTCAATGGGAATTCCAAACATTTGCAAAAGGTGCAAAACAAGCAGGGGATGAAATGTGGATTGCTAGATATTTATTAGAAAGAACAGCTGAAAATTATGGATTAGCAATAGAGTATCATCCAAAGCCACTCGGAGATACAGATTGGAATGGTTCTGGAATGCATGCAAACTTTTCTAATGAAACCCTAAGAACATGTGGATCAAAAGAAACATACGATAAAATTTGTGAGGCCTTCAGACCTGTTATAAAAGAGCATATTGATGTATATGGGGCTTTTAATGACCTGCGTTTGACTGGTGAACACGAAACACAGTCGATAGATGAATTTAGTTATGGTGTTTCTGATCGCGGTGCATCGATCAGAATACCTATAATGACTGTAGAAAACGGTTGGAAAGGATGGCTAGAGGATAGAAGACCAGCGTCAAACGGAGATCCATATAAAATTGCAGCAAGGATCATAAAAACAGTCAAGTCTGCTTAAACAAAAAACCCTCTGTACAGAGGGTTTTTTATTAAAATAACCTACTTATAAATAAAAAATAAAATATAATTAGTATCAGTCCCTCTGCTTTTCCAAATTTCATTTTATTTGGAAAAAAAACAAGAGGTAATATTAAAAAGGCCAGTGAAACCATCCATACTAGATCACTATTTATTAGCCCTTTATCTGAGATAATTATAGGTGAAAGTATACTTGTTAAGCCTATAACACCTAACATATCAAATATATTTGAGCCAATTAAATTTCCAACTGATATATTATGTTCTTTATTTAAAATTGCAATAATAGAAGTAGATAATTCTGGAATACTTGTACCAAATGCAATTATCGAAACACTAATAATCCTTTCACTTACTCCTAGTTTTGAAGCTAAGCTTATTGCTCCTTTAATTAAGACTTCCGAACCTAGCCACAATAAAAATCCCCCCACAACAATCAAATAAAAAATTCTAAAATAACTTGTAGTTTTTTCCTCATCAAAAATTTCATCTGGAGTAATTCTACTTTTTTGATAGAACACTAAAAAAATAAGATAGGCTAGAAGAAAAATAATGAAAACAGTACCTTCAATTCGAGATAAATTATCATTAGTTTCGATTAATAAATAAAATAATAGGGTAACAAAGATCATAATTGGCCAATCATATTTGTAAAATTCTTTGTCAATTTTTATTGGTGATATAATTGCTACAATTCCCATTACAAGTGCAAGATTTGCGATATTGGAACCTACTATATTACCAAGTGCCAAATCTGGGTATCCCTTAAATGCAGATTGAATGCTTACGACTAATTCAGGAGCAGAAGTTGCAAAAGAAACTATAGTTAATCCAACAATAAATCTTGGGATTTCTAATTTCATTGAAATAGAAAGTGAACCATTAAATAAAAATTCTCCCCCTTTTATAAGAAAGAATAATCCAAGAATTATCGCTAAAAATTCCATATATAAAATTATTGCAATTTACACCGAAGTTTCAGAAGTATTTTATTTTTATTAAAAAAAGTAATATTGAAATGTGAAAGTCAAATTTCATACAGTTGATGCACACGATAACAAATGTTCTGAAAATAAAAAGGGATTTACATTTAATATTCTGACGTTTCAGTAAAATCAAATACTGCAAACATACTGCACCTATAAAAGATTAAGGAATTTTTAGTAGATTAGGACAAATACATAGTTATGACAATTTACCGATTATTTAAAATGTTGGTATGCTTTATTATAATTTTATCTTTTAATAGTTGTTCTAATGATGCTGAAGAGGAAGTTGACAATACTCAATATGAGTGTAAAGTAGACACAATTTCATTTTTATCTGATTCCACAAAAGGAAAATCAGATGAGGTTGAAGTTGTATTTGCTGTTTCTCTAGAAGGGGAGACAAAATTTTTCACTGTACTTGAAAAATATAATATAATTAATGGACTTATAACTATTGGAGATAAACTTGTACATATAAATGATTTTTCATCGAAGGGAGATAAAGCTTCATTTGATTTTTATTATGGGGAAAATTTAGGTCCTTTTTGTATGGAATTATTTTCTGCTATTCCAATGCACTCGCACGATGCATTTAATGCGGAGGCAGATAGGATTTATTCAAGTAAAAATGTAGGTAAATGGAAGGTGAAAAAAATAAGTACTTTAAGTTCTAACAATCCGCCTGAATAATATATTTGAAACTTATATTCAAATTAATGGATTACACTTACAGTTAAGTATTTAGAGTTTTTTATATTTACNGCTTTTTATTAATAAATTGATGCCACGGTTTTTTATTGTGCCCTTGGGCTTAATATTATTTTCTTGTTACAAAACAAACGTAANGCAATATGAGTCTTGGAATCAAGATCCTNNNACNAAAGCAAGTGGTTATCAAGTTACTNGNTTATCAAGGCAATATAATGTATTTGGCGGAGCNAGGTTTTTANGCAAATATGATGATACAATGTGGGCAGATACTGAAAATTATTACAGTGACTTTTCAGATATAAAATTTGAANGNNATGGNCCAGTNTTTATATCCTTCTTTAANATTGATAANGANGTTTCATATTGTAAAGGGTGGAAAAAAGATGAAAATATATATGATGGAATAAAATGGAATATAACATTNAAAAGNNATGAAGANGATGTTTTNTGGTTTGATTNNGANTATTATGGNANANGNCAAGAAATTGAATANACCATAACNTATAAATATGAAGTAATTNATGGTTTACTCCATTTTTCAAACTCTGAANNTCAATCATTTATTTTCCATNNATCAGATAAAAATTATTCAAAAGNATTAATCGACACAGATGAAATAATTGAACAAGAAGGNTGTCTNTTTTTATAATCANGATTATCTAAATCATTGACAAATTCTCTTCATTTAGTTCAAGGACTAATTTGTATATTGCAGATTATTAACCATAATTCATTAGTATGAAAAAAATTATACTTTCCTATGTATTATTAGCATTAANCTCTTGCCAGAACAATAAATTAACTGATAATTCTGATTGGGCTGGTTTTTCAACACAAAATGATGAAAAAACAAAAATTGTTGAAAAACTTGCAAAGGGATATGAGAGAGGTGAATTTGAAATTGCCAGAGAATATTTTTCTCCAGACAGTAAGCATATGGTCAATATGCAAGTATTTAATGTAGACCAAATTATCGATGGTTATAATTTCCATTCGGTACTCTATGACAAAATTAAACACATTGACCCAGTTGTACATACAACTAAATATAATAATGATAGCATATTCACAAACCAATGGGCAAATTGGAGTGGTACTTCTAAAATTACTGGAGAAGAGTTAAAATTAACTTTCCATTGCTGGTGGAAATGGGAAGGAGATAAAATTGTACAAACACAATGTTATTTTGAAACCGCAGATTTACAAAAAGAAGCAGCCTTATATGCTGAAAAACAAAATACTAAATCACAATAGCTAACTAAATTTTCGGTCTAACTTATTGATAGTAAANATATTGGCCTCGTAGCATAACTGAATAGTGCACTTGATTACGGCTCAAGAGGTTGCAGGTTTGAATCCTGCCGAGGTCACTAAAAAAATTGAAGTGAAAATTAATATTCTTTTATTATTGGCTATTCTTTTATTTATAAGCTGTTCTAAAGAAGAGATTCTTAAAGATCCCATTCTTGGAAAATGGCAATTTAGATTAACAACTACNATAGGTGATCAATTTTGGTATAATTCAATAATTTTAACGTTTAAGACTGATGGAAGTGGAACAGCTGTTTACAGAGAATCCGATATTGAGGAAGTTTCGAACGATTATGAGATTGTCGAAAACCCTTGTTATTTAAATTCTGAGACAGGTTTTGACTGGTCAAATTTATCTACTGATTTTATAGCTCCAAAACAGACATATAAATTTGTAAATAATTATAATACTTGCTCGTCAATAGATCTTTCTGAAAAACCCATCGACTCAAGAACAAATATTGAAATTTTAAGATTTAATTCAAATTTCACAGAATTTATTCTTGATGGTGATGTTTANATTAAGATGTAGTTTTTACAATTATTTTTAAATTAAAATATTATAAAAATCTATGAAATTTTTAATGTTAAAATGACTTTTTTTGTTTATCGAATTTAAATTGAGGAAAAATGAATCTTAAAGACTTAACTAGTAAAGAGCTTATGCCTGGTTATCATGGTAAAATGTTTCATGGCAATAACATTACTTGGGCATTTTGGACAGTAGAAAAAGGAGCTGTTGTTAAAGAACATCAACATCCACATGAACAAATAATGCATGTGCAAAATGGAGAATTTGAGTTTACAATAGAGGGTGAATCCAAAATTTACAGGTCTGGAGATATTGTTTACATTCCNTCCAATTGTAGTCACTCAGGAAAAGCATTAACCCCTTGTTCATTAATGGATGTTTTTAGTCCTGCAAGAGAAGAATACAAATAGATAATGAAAATTGATCTAACAGGAAGATATGCCTTAGTAGGTGGAAGTAGCAAAGGTATCGGTAAGGCTATTGCTAGAAGGCTAGCAGCTTCTGGTGCGAATGTCTGTCTAATGGCAAGGAATGAAATACAACTCAAAAAAGTAGTTAGTGAACTTGATGGGTCTAAAGGTCAAAAACACCAATATTTATTAGTCGATTTTTCTAATTATGATACATTTTCGCGNAAAATAAAATCATTTTTTGAATATAATGAAATTGATATTTTAATTAACAATACTCAAGGGCCATCAGCCGGAGGTGCAATTGAAAAAAGNATTGAAGATTATCAGTCAGCCTTTGATTTACTTTTTAAATGTGCTGTTCAAAGTACATCTCTAGCACTNCCTCATATGCAAAATCAAAATTGGGGAAGAATTATCAATGTGGCATCTATTTCAGTAAAAGAACCGCTAAATTATTTGGCACTTTCAAATACTTTACGTGCTGCTTTAGTTACTTGGGCAAAAAGTTTATCTGTTGATATCGCTATGGATAATATTTCAATCAATAATATACTTACTGGATACTTTGATACTGAACGGATCAAACAATTAAATGCAAAAAAGGCAGAAAAAGCGGGAGTTGAGGTATCAATGGTTAGAGCTGAAATGGAAGCGTCAGTCCCAATGAAGCGTATTGGTAATCCAGAAGAACTTGCAAATTTAGCATGTTTCCTTGCTTCAGATCAAGCCAGTTATATCACAGGTACTAATATCCCAATTGATGGTGGATTGCTAAAATCCTTATANAACTATAATTTATAAATTATAGTTTTATATAAAAAGCTTAAATTGCTTATATAAAACTTCTTAAAACAACTCAATATGAAAAAACTAACTTTATTACTAAGTATTTTAATAATTTCTATTTCTTGTAATCAGCCTGTTGAAAAATCAACTTCTGATGTAAGTGAAGTTTATTCTAAAAACCTCGCAACAGCTCAAAAGTTTTTTGAACTATTCTTAACAGAGGATACAGAGGCTCAAAAACCTCTTATATGTCCTGGAATAACACATTATCCTCCTTTCCATGGCGCTAGCCCAGTTAAATATGAAGGGTTTATAGCTAATAACAAAGCTTGGATGGATAATTTTGATGATATTACATATGAAGCCAACGTGTGGCTTCCAGGAACTGATTCTTTGGGAGTTATGAATGGCAGTGTTAGGACTTATGGTGTTTGGACTGCAAAAAATACTATGACCGGTAATGTAATTAAAACTAATGCCTACCATTCATTTGATTTTAACGGCAAAGGCCAAATTCATATAGCACAAGATTACTTTGATGCTTCGGGGGTTATGGCTGCTGCAATGAAAAAAGCAGAATAGCCTTATAAAATATTCAAAAAAACCCCTCATTAATGAGGGGTTTTTTGTTAACATTTAATGGCAACTTTTGAAAAATTACAGTCAAACAGAATCAGAAAAGATCATTTTATTGTTCGAATAAATTTAAGAGTATCTGATACATTTTTTTCCAATGTTTTAAAGTCTTGATTTTTTAATATTTTGTTAGAAATTAGTTTAGATCCTAATCCAACACAATCAGCACCAGCTTCAAACCAATCTAAGAGATTAGACTCATCAGTTGAGACACCNCCTGTTGGCATAATACAGGTCCAGGGTTGCGGGCCTTTGACAGATTTAATAAAATCAGGGCCGTATATATTCCCTGGAAAAAGTTTTACAAATTCACATCCCATTTCTTCTGCCTTAGCTATTTCAGTAAGTGATCCACANCCTGGAATCCACAATACTTTTTTTCGATTACATACAACTGCAATATCTTCTCTTAATACAGGAGTAACTATNAAGTTNGCTCCNAAAAGCATATATTGAGATGCTGCAGCTGCATNTGTAACAGAACCAATTCCNATAATCATTCCTGGNAGCTCATTTGANGCAAATTTAATCAGTTTAGTAAAAACTTCTATNGCAAAATCACCTCTATTTGTAAATTCTATTATACGAGCGCCACCATTGTAACATGCTAGTAAAATATTTTTTGCAACCAGAAAATCAGAATGATAAAANAAAGGGACCATCCTTGATTCCATCATTTTATTAATCACTTCTATTCTTGTATGTTGTGCCATATGTTTTTATTANCTTGAAACTCGACCAGATGCATCTCCACTCATTAACTTTTCAATTTCTTGTAATGATGCTAAATTAACATCTCCTTTAATAGTATGCTTTAANCATGAAGCTGCTACAGCAAAATCTAATGCCTTTTGGTTATCATTTGGATAATTTATAAGAGCGTAGATCAAAGCTCCCATAAAAGAATCACCACCACCTACTCTATCCACTATGTGAGNAATTTCATATTCTCTACTCTTATATAAAGATTTGCCATCATATAAAATGCCAGACCATTTATTATGAGATGCTGATATTGATCCACGTAATGTAGTTATAACTTTTTTTGCACGAGGAAATTTTNTTTGCATTTGTTNGCATACTGANAGATATGCTTCAGCTTTTACCTTATTGCCATCTTTAACAACATTTAGTCCTTNAGGCTTTATTCCAAAATGCATTTCTGCGTCTTCTTCNTTTCCTAATATAATATCACAATANGAGGTTAGCTCAGTCATTATTTNTTCACGATCNCCCCCNTATTTCCATAATTTATCGCGATAGTTTAAATCTGTAGAAACTATAACTCCCATATTAGTCGCTGCTTTTACTGCTTCTAAACAAACCTCTGCGGCACTTTTTGAAATTGCAGGTGTAATCCCAGTCCAATGAAACCACTTTGCATTTTCAAATACTTCTTTCCAATTCAGCATCCCTGGTTGAATTTCAGACATAGAAGAATAGGCTCTATCATAAATTACATTACTACCTCTATTTACTGCACCGGTCTCTAGAAAATAGATTCCTAAACGATCTCCNCCCTCTATGATATATTTTGTTCCGACATTTCGTTTACGTAACTCCATAAGTGCACATTTTCCAATATCATTTTTTGGAAGCCGAGTCACAAATTCTACTGGTATATTATAATTTGCTAGAGAAACTGCTACATTTGATTCTCCTCCCCCATAAACAACGTCAAAACTATTCGTTTGAGAAAAACGTAAAAATCCAGGTGGAGATAACCGCAACATGATTTCACCAAAGGTTACTACTTTATTCATGTTCAAATTTAATATTTAAACTTAAGGAAATACATTTAAAAAGCACCTTAGAAATTAGATATTTCCTTTTTTTAATTGCATTATAGCATAATTAGCAGCTCTAGCGGTAATAGCCATAAATGTCAAAGATGGATTTTGAGTTGAAGTAGAAGTCATACAGGCTCCATCGGTAACAAATACATTTTTGCAATGATGCATTTGATTCCAAGCATTTAGTAAAGATGTTTTAGGATCTTTACCCATCCTAACACCACCCATCTCATGAATGTCATTACCTGGACGACGTTTGTTATCATTAGTTTTTANATTNACAAAACCGGCCTTCAAATACATTTCAGAAAATTGTTNATAGAAATCTTGAATCATCTTTTCATCATTTTCGTCATAATTAACATCGATATTTAAAAGTGGTATTCCCCAATTATCTCTTTTCTCTAAATCTAATTTGACTTGATTGGATTCTTTTGGAATAGTCTCTCCCATCATGTGAGANCCAACACTCCAAACTCCTGTTTCTTTTGTTTCTAAAAGTTGTTTTTTCAAATCGCCTGCTATTCCATCTCTAATAGTTTCTCGTATAGGAGAGGCTTGAAAACCAGCAGCATAGCCTCGCAAGAAATCCGTTTCTTGTCTGTAGACATTTCTAAAACGTGGAATATAATGTGTTGTAGGTTTGGCTCCTTGAATAGTGTGATTTGGGAAACCTTCATACTCAGCACTTATTGTCGCCCTGTAATTATGAAAGGCAACATATTTTCCTAATAAGCCATTATCATTTCCCAATCCATTTGGAAAACGGTTAGATTTTGAATTTAATAGAATTAAATTTGTATTTAAAGTTGAAGCGTTTACAAANACTACTTTAGCAAAATAATCTTGACTTTCCTTTGTAAAGGAATCAATAACTCTTACTCCAACAGCTTTTTGCTGAGCTTCATCATACAANACAGAATGAACTACGGAGTTTGGTTTTAAAGTAAGGTTACCTGTTCTTAATGCCCAAGGAATAAGAGTCGAATTTGCATTAAAATATCCNCCAAGAGAACATCCTCTTTGNCAAACTCGTCGACTCATGCATAAACCACGTCCCTGCTTTATATAAATTGGTCGGCTCTCTGTAAGATGTGCACAACGTCCATAAATTACATGACGATCTTTGTAGTGCTTCTTTACTTGTTGACTAAAATACTCTTCAACTATGTTTGATTCCCATGGTTTTAGAAAGTCACCATCAGGNAAAATGTCTAATCCATCTTTATTTCCACTAACACCTACAAAACGTTCAACGTAGGAATACCAATCTGCTAAATCCTTGTAACGAATAGGCCAATCAACTGCAAAACCATCCCTTGCTGGTCCTTTAAAGTCATATGGACTCCAACGTTGAACTTGCCTCGCCCACATAATTGACTTTCCTCCTACTTGATAACCACGAATCCAATCGAAAGGTTTTATTTGGTTATANGGATGGTCTTTATCTTTTACAAAAAAATGTTTTGCATCTTCTCTAAATGCATAACAACTACTGGCCACAGGGTTTTCTTCGATTTCCTGAGCAGTTAATCTNCCNCGATGTTTAAAATTCCAGGGCTGCATATTTGAAGTAGGATAATCTNAAATATGTTTAANATCTGGACCTCTTTCCAAAAGTAAGGTCTTGAATCCATTTTCNGTAAATTCTTTAGCTGCCCATCCTCCAGACATACCTGCTCCTATTACTATAGTNTCAAATGTATTTTTCAATTTAATATTTTAAACTTTAACTTTACCAAGNTAACGACCTGGCATGAATTCAAAATTCAAATAGTTTTTCATGTAATTTTCAGAAGTTTCAAAGTGTAATAAAGAAAAATCTTTTAAATGATTTAGAAATATTTNNATCTCNGACCTTTCTTNTAAACTTTTTAAAATAAATCCTTTTTTTTCATTTATTNGAACTGTATCAAAACTTTCATTNTTGACNGGAGAAAGAGATAATTGAAAAAGCTCAAATCCTTTCTTGAATAATTCTATTTCTTTTTTTTCTAAGCAATCATTAGCCATCGTCATTATAAAATGTATACGTTTCTCTGGAGTTGGAAAATTTTCAATATCTATTGGTAAAATCAAGTTACTTACTGAACTTATTAAATTAATTTGGTCTTTTTTNAGTCTAGGGAAATTTGAATAACTAATTTCTAGATCTAAATCACAAGAAAAAGGGAGAAAGAAAACACCCCCTGTTATAGTGGCTATATTTTTTAGAGCTTCTCTTCTAATCAATTTATTTAAAGTTTAATAAAATTCAAAAATCACGATAAGTTCCTGAAAGATATTTATTAGCTTCTTTTTCTTTAAATTTAGCATTTTCACTATCCCAATGTAATGTCTTATTTGGAAAGCGTCCAGCTATTACTCCCAAAAGAATAGTCTCNGTAAGTCTTGAAGCGTAAGAAAATGGAGCTGAAACTTTGTCTTTTCCTAAGCAAGTATCAACAAATTGATGATAATGTTTGGGTGCGTCTCTTTCATAATCGTTTTGATTATTCCCTAATTCATCATTAGGGTCATATTTCTTAACATCTATTTCTACATATTTGTTATCAACTATATGTCTTGGTCTCTCCATAAAATGAGGTAATAATAATCTTCCTTTTTCACCCATAAACATTGCACCTTGTAGTGGAAGTTTATCCCTGTTTGGAAGCTTTAAATCTTTATGAATAAATGGAGCTCCTGGTCCATCAGACCATATCCATGTTAGTGTATCCGCTGTATANGGTGTAGAAGGAAATGTATATGTCACACTATTATTTTCAGGGAAACCATAACCATTAGGTTTTCTACATTTATTTTTTATTGTAAGNGGAACGTCTAATGCTAAAGCATTATATGGAGTNTCAAAAATATGAACACCCATATCTCCTAATGTTCCACAACCATAATCTACTAACTTTCTCCAGTTTCCCGGATGATAATATTTTTCTTTAAAGGGACGTTCTGGTGATGTTCCTAGCCATAAATTCCAATCTAGNGTATTTGGGATAGGATCTTTACCTTTTGGTTCAGGTCCATCGTAGCCCCAATTTTTNGGAGACCANGCTCGAACAGTATGAACTTTTCCTATAATTCCTGACTGAATCAGTACAGTTGCAAGTTTATAATCATAAAAAGAATGAACTTGTATTCCCATCTGGGTAATTAAATTTTTTTCTTCAGCAATTTTTTTCATTTCTCTTGCCTCAGAGACAAAATGAGTCAAAGGTTTCTGACAATACACCGGTTTATCCATCTCCATAGCCATTATAGATGCTGGGGCGTGTGTATGGTCAGGAGTTGAGACAATAACTGCATCAATATTGTTTGTCATCTCTTTTAACATNAGACGATAATCCTTNAATACTTTTGCATTTGGGTAGAGTTTATTTGCTTTTTCCAAATTATCGGAATCAACATCACATATGGCTNTAACCTCCACNGCTTTATGTGAAGCAATTGACTCTAAATCTGATGCACCCATTCCTCCAACACCAATATGAGCTGTTCTTAGGGTTGTTTTATTACNCGAAATTGATGCTAAAAGTGGAGATGGAATTATAGTTGTAGATGCTAAAGCTACTGATGTTTTTAAAAAATCTCTTTTATTCATATCCTTAAGTTTTATTAAAATTTTTTGATTTTTATGCTTTTAAACCATAAATCACTACCATGATCTTGAAATCCAATATATCCGGTCTTAAATTTACCATAATCTGGAGTATTATCCCATTTTCCTGAATTTTTCTTTTCATACCACTCCTCTGACCATGGAACAAAAGACAAGACCTTTTTTCCATTTAACCAATGTTCAACATTTGACTCTGTAAATATAATTCTTGAACTATTCCATTCTCCNGACGGATTTAAAATTTTCATTTTGGGATTAGCTGCATGCATTGCATAATCTGAAGCTGTTTGCTGTAGAGGATGTAATTTAGAAGGATTTTCAAACCCAACGCTAATATTGTATTCTTTTATATCATGAATAGAAGCATAATTTTCATCATCAATAAGTTGATATTCAGGGGCCACTTCGGGAGGTCCCCCATAACCCTCTTGAATATGATAAAAAATTCCACTATTGCCACCAACAGGTATTTTCCATTCTACATAAAGTTCAAAATTATCAAACATTTCTGCACCATATATAATATCTCTACTTCCCTCGTAATTATAATCTTGTTCTAGTATTTGTTCTGTCTTAAATGTTAAAACTCCATCTATATTTTTCCAACCTGGTGGCATCCTTGAACCATTGTAAGCACGCCATCCTTTAATGGAAGAACCATCAAATAGATGGATCCAATCTGACTTTGAACTTTTGATATCACTACATTTTGAAAAAATTAAACTTGATAATATTAAAATAATGTAAACTTTATTTTTATCCATCTGACATTAAATTTTTAAATTTATCTAAGGAAATAATGCAAAAAAACAATATTTATTGATAAATATAATTTCGAAAAATAAGGAAAAGTATTATATTTGATTAACAAAGACTTAAAAAAAATGAATTTACAAAGATCCTTAATATTAATGTTTCTCCTAGTTGTCGGTTTGAATGCCCAGACAAGTGAAAACCCTTGGGCTATTGCAGTGGGAGCAGATTTAATTAACCTACAAGGTGAAAATGTTGAATCTGGTTTAAACTTTGGTGCTCCGGCATTGAGTTTATCAAGATATATTTCATCTGGCCTCTCAGTTGGTGTTAGATATGGAATAGGTAATGCTGAAAATAATGGAAATCTTGATTATTCTTATTTAGATGGAGTACTAAGGTTCAATTTTAGTGAAGAAAATGTCATTCCTTATTTATTTGGTGGATATGGTTTAAGCAGATTTGCTGACGGTATGGATAAAGACGGTATGTTTCCATCTGGTGAAAGTGGAAGAACCATTTTCGGAGGTATTGGTGTAGATATTCCTATTGGAGATCAACTTAATATAAATGTTAGTACTTCATATAGAGGAACTCAAGAAACAAATGACTCTTATAATCATTTACAGCATATTGTTGGTTTAAGTTACAACTTCGGAGCAGGTGATGCTGATGGAGATGGGGTGTCAGATAAAAAAGATGAATGCCCAGATGTCCCTGGACTTAAAGAATTTAACGGTTGTCCTGATACAGATGGTGACGGCATTCCTGATACAAAAGATCGCTGTCCAGAAGAAGCTGGTTCTGAAAATCTTCAAGGATGTCCAGATAGTGATGGCGATGGTGTTGCTGATATTGATGATTCATGTCCAGAGAAACCTGGTGCTATCGAGATGAATGGGTGTCCAGATAGTGATGGTGATGGTGTTGCTGATAATACGGATCGTTGTCCAGATGTTGCAGGTGATATTTCAAACGATGGTTGTCCTTTAACTGATAGTGATGGAGACGGTGTGCCAGATAAAAATGATAAATGTCCTGATACAGCAGGTACGAAAGCCAATGATGGCTGTCCTGATGAACCTACAGATTTAAACAAATTTATTAATAGTGAAGATAATAGAATTCTATTCAAGGCTAGTAGTAGTAATCTAAGTAAGTCTTATTTAGAAAAAATTGATAAAATCAAAGATTTACTCGACCAATATCCTACAATATCTGTTACAATAGAGGGGCATGCCTCAAGTGATGGTAGTGAGAAATATAACCAAAAATTATCTGAACGTCGAGCTGCAGCTGTAAAAGCATATCTAGTTGAAAAAGGTGTTTCCGAAGAAAGATTATCCACTATCGGATATGGTGAATCGAAACCGATACAGCCAAACAAAACAGCTAAAGGAAGAGCTGCTAACAGGCGTGTCCAAATCAACCGAAGTGCTCAAATAAATTTGATTCAAAAATAAAATAAAAATTTATATCCAAATTTAAAAACCTCTTCGTTTTCGATGAGGTTTTTTTTTAATATCTAATCTTGTTTAATGTAATTTAGATTGAATTAA
>PAYI01000009.1 GCA_002714815.1 Flavobacteriaceae bacterium
TAAAGCTATTACTTCAGGAATTTCCGTTAAAAAAGAAAAACTTTATAGTGATTATGATCGTAATTTGACATATAGATATTTTACTAATCTAAAAAACTTTAAATACCCAAGCATCAATTACAAATTAATTCCAGGACAAATAGAAGCCCTTAAAGCATCTATATTCTTAATTCCCAAAGAGCGTTTTTCATTAGGGTTTGATTTCGATCTATCTCATTCTAATATACAAGATTTTGGTATTGGTCTTGGAGGAGGTCTGGGAATACGAAATCTCTTTCAAGGTGCAGAGTTATTAGAATTAAATCTTAAAAACACACTAGGTGCTTCAAGAGATATTGCACAAAGTGGAGATCAATTTTTTAATCTTTTTGAGTTGGGTGCTGATTTAAAACTAGGTATACCTAGATTGCTAATTCCATTTATAAAAAAAGACTTAGTTCCTGTAACAATGTCACCAAAGACTGAAATTATTTTAGGAACTAGTCTTCAAAAAAATATTGGTCTTGATAAACAATTTTTTAAAGGTACATATCAATTTGACTGGCAACCTAATTCCAAAAAAAGAATTCAATTAAAATTGATTGATCTTGAATTTGTTAATAACAGAAACCTTGACAATTACTTTAATGTTTACCGAAACTCGTATGATAGATTAAATCGAATTGCAAAAGACTATAATACCGATAATGACATTACAGACTCATCGGGAAATCTATTGATCCCAAATGGCTCGTCAGAGTTTATTAATGCAGTCCTAAACAAAGAAACTACTCTAACTATTGACAATGATGATTATAAAACTGTGAATACTGTTAAAGAACGTTTGGATAGATTAACAGCAAATAACTTGATTTTAGGGTCTTCTTTTAGCTTAAATCTCAATAATCAAAAAAGTATTTTCGATAACAACTTTTTTCAACTTCGTTGGAAAGTAGATTGGGTAGGAAATCTTTTAAATCAATTTTTAAAAATCACTAAAGCAAATCAAAATGAATTACAACAAAATACCTTAGGAGGGGTAAGTCCCTCACAATATATCAAAACAGAAATTGATTATATAAAACACTGGTCTTTTGGAAGAGAGAGGGTTTTTGCATTCCATGCTTTTACAGGTATTGCCATACCATACGGTAATTCATCTAATATGCCTTTTGCTCGTTCTTATTTTTCAGGAGGAGCGAATGACAACAGAGCTTGGAAGGCATATAAACTTGGTCCTGGTAGTAGTAGTAACATTAATGAATTTAATGAAGCTAATTTTAAATTGGCATTTAATCTTGAATACCGTTTTCCAATTACTGGAGATCTTAAAGGAGGGCTTTTTGTAGACTTAGGAAATGTATGGAATCTTTGGGATGATGTAAAGGANTNAANTATGCGTTTTGAAAACTTAGAAGACCTATCTGAAATTGCTGTGGGATCTGGTTTTGGACTTCGCTATGACTTTGATTTTTTTGTTTTTCGTTTTGATACAGGATTTAAAACATANAATCCNNCNCTTCCAATTAACCAGCGCTGGTGGTCTGAATACAATTTAAAAAATGCTGTTTTCAATATCGGCATTAATTATCCATTCTAAAACCAAATAAGTTTTTACTTTTACAGCAAACCAAAATTGATGAACAATTCTATTCCTTCTGGTGTTATTACTGGAANTAAAGTCCAAGAAGTTTTTAAACTAGCTAAAGAAAAAGCATTTGCTTTACCTGCTGTAAATGTTATTGGNAGTAACAGTATCAATTCTGTTCTTGAAACTGCATCAGAACTNAAAAGTCCTGTGATTATTCAATTCTCTAATGGAGGTGCACAATTCAATGCTGGAAAAGGTNTATCTAACGAAAATCAGAAAGCAGCAATTGCTGGTGCTATTGCAGGTGCAAAACACGTTCATGAATTAGCTGAATTATATGGAGCTTCNGTNATTCTTCATACAGATCATTGTGCTAAGAAATTATTACCTTGGATTGATGGCCTTTTGGATGCTAGTGAANTATACTANAAACAANATGGTAAATCNTTATTTAGCTCACATATGATCGATCTTTCAGAAGAACCCTTAGAAGAAAATATCAATATTTGTAAAGAATACCTGGGGCGAATGTCAAAAATGAATATGACTCTTGAAGTTGAACTAGGTGTTACTGGTGGTGAAGAAGACGGAGTTGACAATACTAGTGTAGATGCATCTAAACTTTATACTCAGCCAAATGAAGTTGCTTATGCTTTTGAGGAGTTAAGNAAGGTNAGTCCTCAATTTACTGTNGCTGCAGCTTTTGGAAATGTTCATGGTGTATATAAACCAGGAAATGTTAAACTTACCCCTAAAATTTTAAAAAACTCTCAAGAATTTATTTCAAAAAAATATAGNATGCCAAAAAACTCAGTTGATTTTGTATTNCATGGTGGTTCAGGATCCTCACAAGCCGAAATAGAAGAATCCATAGGCTATGGAGTAATTAAAATGAATATAGACACTGACCTTCAGTTTGCTTTTACTCAAGGTATTCGTAATTATATGAACNATAAAGTAGAGTACCTAAGAAATCAAATTGGAAACCCTGAGAGTTCTGATCAGCCTAATAAAAAATATTATGATCCAAGAAAATGGTTGAGGTTGGGAGAAGACACTTTCAAAGANCGATTGATAAAAGCATTTGAAGACTTAAATAACATTAATACTCTATAANTTTNTATTATTTATATATTTGATTAAAACGAACATATGAGTTGGTTTAAAAGAAGTGAAAAGGGAATTCACACCAAAACAGAAGAAAAAAAAGATACTCCTAAAGGTTTATGGTATCAAAGTCCCACAGGAAAAATTATTGAAGCCAAAGAACTTGCTAATAACAAATACGTTAGTCCAGAAGATGACTATCATGTACATATTGGTAGTAAAGAATATTTTGAAATCCTATTTGANAANAATGAATTTGAAGAATTTGATAAAAAACTCAAATCAAAAGATTTTTTAAAATTTGAGGATTCTAAAAAATATATTAATCGTCTTAAGGAAGCTCACAAAAAAACAGGTCTNTATGATGCAATTAGGACTGCTGTTGGAATGTCAAAAGGAAGAAAACTTGTAATTGCTTGTATGGACTTCAGATTTATTGGAGGATCAATGGGTTCTGTTGTAGGCGAGAAAATTATACGTGCAACTGACTATGCTATCAAACACAAACTACCTTTACTTATAATTTCTAAATCTGGAGGAGCTCGCATGATGGAATCAGCAACTTCTTTGATGCAAATGGCAAAAACATCNGCAAAATTAGCTCAGTTTTCAGAATCAAAACTACCTTATATTTCTTTNTGTACGGACCCTACAACCGGAGGAATTACTGCATCTTATGCAATGTTAGGTGATATTAACATTGCTGANCCTAAAGCTTTAATTGCCTTTGCTGGTCCAAGAGTAGTAAAGGATACAACTGGCAAAGAGCTGCCAGAAGGCTTNCAAACAAGTGAATTCCAACTAGAAAAAGGTTTTTTAGATTTTATTTCTCATCGAAATGATCTAAAAGACAAGATAAATTTATACATCGATTTGATTTTAAATCTGCCCATTAGAAACTGACACNATTCTTATAGTTTNCTNAATTATAGTGAAATATNTTGTTTTAGGTATCTTAANTTGTATCTTTGAATTTAATTAGAAAACTATTTACATAAAAATTATTAAAATTAATGTTGGCATGTATAATTCAAAAGAAATAAAAGAAGGTATCTTTAAAAAATATGCAAATTCTAAAAAAGATACGGGATCACCAGAAGGTCAAATAGCTCTCTTCACACATCGCATNGAACATTTATCTGNACATCTCAAAATAAATCGTAAAGATTACAANACAGAACGTTCTCTTGTTCGATTGGTNGGTAAGAGAAGAAGCCTTTTAGACTATTTGAAATCCAAAGATATAGAGAGATACCGAAATATTGTAAAAGAATTAGGTTTACGTAAGTAACAAAAATAAAATTTTTTACTGAATCGTAGTTTTTCATTGGTTGCTTCAACACACAACGATAATAATAACCAAAAAATGAAAAATGATTCCAAAAATTTTTAAACAAGAAATTCGTCTTGAGGACGGTAGGACNATTTCCTTAGAAACTGGGAAATTAGCNAAACAAGCNGANGGATCTGTNGTNGTTAGGATGGGNNATTGNATGCTTTTAGCAACTGTNGTTTCTTCAAGAANTGCTAGTCCAGTTGACTTTTTACCNCTAACTGTNGACTATNGAGAAAAATTTGCTGCAGCAGGAAGATTTCCTGGAGGCTTCTTCAAGCGTGAAGCNCGNCCAAGTGATCANGAAGTGCTTACTATGCGACTAGTNGATAGNGTATTACGTCCTTTNTTTCCAAGTGANTACCATGCTGAAACACAAATAATGATTCAACTGATGTCTCATGATGATGAAGTCATGCCTGATGCACTAGCTGGATTAGCAGCTTCAACCGCAATTCAACTCTCAGATATTCCTTTTGAATACCCAATTTCAGAGGTGCGAGTTGCACGTGTTGATGGAATGTTTGTGATAAACCCAAGTAAGAAGCAACTTGCAGAATCCGATATTGACATCATGATTGGTGCAAGTGAACATTCTGTTGCAATGGTGGAAGGTGAATTTGATGAAATTTCTGAGGAAGAAATGCTTGATGCTATTTACTTTGGACATAATGCAATAAAAGATCAAATTAAAGTTCAGGTCTCTTTAGCTGAAGCTGTTGGTAAAAAAGAAACTAGAGTCTATGAAGAAGAAGAGAAAGATGTTGATCTACAAAAAGAAATTATAAAAGCTACATATCAAGAATTTTATGATATAGCAAAAAAAGGACTTTCAAAAGGAGAGCGGTCTGAGGAATTCTTACAAATTAAAGAAAATTACATTGAAAAAATTTCTGAGGAGGAGTTTGAGGAAAAAATGGATTTGATTTCTCGATATATTAAAGAATCGCAAAAGAAAGCTGTTCGAGACCTTGTATTGAATGAAGGTATCCGTTTAGACGGAAGAAAAACAACTGAAATACGCTCTATTTGGTGTGAGGTAGATTATCTGCCTTCAGCACATGGCTCTTCAATTTTTACTCGGGGAGAAACCCAGGCATTAGCTACAGCAACTCTTGGAACCTCAAGGGAGGCTAATGTTATTGATTTGCCAACTGATCAAGGAGAAGAACGATTTTACTTACACTATAATTTTCCTCCCTTTTCAACAGGAGAAGCTAGACCTTTAAGAGGTACATCAAGACGTGAAGTAGGTCATGGAAATTTAGCTCAGAGAGCTTTGAAAAAAGTTGTTCCTGAAGATTGTCCATATACGATTCGTATAGTATCTGAAGTTCTGGAATCAAATGGCTCTTCATCAATGGCAACTGTATGTGCAGGAACCATGGCCCTTATGGATGCAGGGGTGCAAATTGAAAAACCTGTTTCTGGAATTGCCATGGGTCTAATCACTGAAGGTGATAAGTTTGCCGTTTTATCTGATATTCTAGGTGATGAAGATCACCTAGGTGATATGGATTTTAAAGTGACTGGGACAGCTGACGGAATTACAGCATGTCAAATGGACATTAAAATAAAAGGGTTGAGCTTTGATATAATGAAACAAGCTTTAGACCAAGCCAGAGAGGGAAGATTACATATTTTAAATCATCTAACAGATACGATTGCTGTTCCAAATAAGAAGGTGAAAGAACATGCACCTAAGATGATTTATCGTCGAATTAATAATGAGTATATTGGTGCACTAATTGGACCTGGAGGAAAAGTTATACAGGAGCTTCAGAAAGAATCTGATTGCACTATTGTAATTAACGAAGATCCTGTTACTGAAGAAGGAATTATTGAAATTTTGGGAACTTCTCCTCAAGGTATTGCTATGGTAGANGCTAAAATTGATTCNATAATTTTCAAGCCNGAAGTNGGAAAAACCTATGAAGTGAAAGTAATAAAGATGCTTGATTTTGGAGCTGTAGTTGAATATACNGAGGCTCCAGGTAATGAAGTNTTNCTNCATATTAGTGAGCTGGCATGGCAAAGAACAGAAAATGTAAGTGATGTAGTTAATATGGGAGATATACTAGAAGTNAAATATTTTGGTATTGATTCACGTACNCGNAAAGAAAAAGTNTCTCGTAAAGCATTACTGCCTCGCCCAAATAAAAAAGATTAATTTATGNACACTTTTTGAAACATTACATCGTTTTGTACGTATTACTANTNATACTTTGAATTAATATNAGATAATGAGACAACTTAAAATAACCAAACAGGTTACTAATCGTGAAACAGCTTCCTTAGACAAATACCTTCAAGAAATAGGTAANGTAGATCTGATTACTGCAGAGGAAGAAGTAGAATTAGCGCAGAGGATTAAAGCTGGTGATCAGATAGCACTGGAAAAATTGACTAANGCAAACTTACGTTTTGTTGTCTCTGTNGCAAAACAATACCAAAATCAAGGTTTAACTCTTCCTGATTTAATTAATGAAGGAAACTTAGGTTTAATTAAAGCTGCACANCGTTTCGATGAGACTCGTGGATTTAAGTTTATCTCTTATGCCGTTTGGTGGATTCGTCANTCAATTTTACAAGCTTTAGCAGAACAATCTCGNATTGTAAGACTTCCACTTAATAAGATTGGTTCAATAAATAAAATTAATAAGACTTATGCTTTTTTAGAACAAGCNCATGAACGTGCNCCNTCTGCAGAAGAGATTGCAAAAGANTTNGATATGACTATNAATGANGTAAANGAATCTCTTAAAAATTCTGGAAGACATGTTTCAATGGATGCACCTTTAGTTGAAGGAGAAGATTCCAACTTATACGATGTATTGAATAGTGGAGAATCTCCAAACCCTGATAAGTCANTACTCCACGANTCACTTCGAACTGAAATCGAAAGAGCNCTTGAAACACTTACACCAAGAGANGCCGATGTTGTTCGTTTATACTTTGGTTTNGGTAATCAACANGCAATGACNTTAGAAGAAATTGGAGAAACTTTTGATCTTACAAGAGAACGTGTTCGCCAAATCAAAGAAAAAGCTATTCGCAGACTGAAACACACCTCNAGAAGTAAAATTCTTAAAACCTATTTAGGGTAAACTTAAAGGCAGCCATCNGGTTGCCTTTTTTGGNATCTTTAACATTTAAATAATTTACATGTCTAAAATAATTGCACCTTCTATTCTTGCTGCTGATTTCGCCAACNTAAAACGTGATATAAAAATGNTAAATGAAAGTCAAGCTGATTGGTTTCATGTTGATATNATGGATGGTGTTTTTGTTCCAAACATTTCATTTGGGATGCCTNTACTAAANGTTATNCAAAAACTGGCAAAAAAACCATTAGATGTTCATNTAATGATTGTAGATCCTGATCGTTACATTGAAACNTTTGCAGAATTAGGGTCTAAAATCCTTACTGTACATTTTGAAGCATGCATTCATTTACACCGAAGNATTCAAATGATTAAAGATTGTGGAATGAAAGTTGGAGTAGCCTTAAACCCTCATACACCNGTAAGTAATTTGGTAGATATAATACAGGATATTGATCTAGTATGTTTGATGAGTGTAAATCCTGGGTTTGGGGGACAATCATTNATAGAAAATACATATGAGAAAGTAAAAAAACTTAAATCTTTAGTGGAAAAGAAAAAAGGGACATGTCTCATTGAAATAGACGGTGGTGTAACAGATAAAAATATAGTAAAATTAATTTCTTGTGGTGCAGATGTTCTTGTTGCAGGAAGTTATATTTTTAAAGCCCAAAANCCTTCCGNAAATATTCAACTTTTAAAAGAANTTTAGTTNCGTTTTGACTTAAATTGAACCCTNCGATTGATAGCTCTTCCTTGAAGACTTTCATTGTCTCCAATAGGNTCTNCTTCTCCAAAACCTATAACTTCTAAACGTTTTTCTGGTACACCTNTATTAATCAAATATTGACGAACAGCTTNAGCTCTTTTTACTGATAAATCAGTATTGTATTTTTCATCTCCNTCTGATGAAGCATAACCTTCTATCAACAGTTTCCCATCAGGATTTTCATCTAGAAGTGTTTTNATTTTTTGTAAATTTTCAATTGNCTTACGTCCNAAAATCTGGTNACTATTTGCTGGGAAATTAATCCGTGATCCGAANTCATTTAATGTTTTTACAATTTCGCCTGACAATTCNGGACAACCGTTNTTNTCTTNNGANCCNGNTTCNTCAATACAAAGATCTTCGTTNTCAGTAACTCCATCTCCATCNGTATCAGGCCAAGGACAACCATTNTTTTCTAAAGGNCCAACTTGATCTTGACATTCATCAAGATTNTCAATNAATCCNTCNCCNTCAGTATCAGGACAACCATTCATTTNTATNGTTCCTNCCTNNTCAGGNCAAGANTCATCAGGATCAGCAATNCCATCTCNATCNGTATCAATGCAACCATTAAATTCTANTNNTCCAGGAATTTCAGGACACTTATCNTCCTTATCAATAATTGTATCNCCATCTGAATCTGGGCANCCCTCAAATTCTTTTAGACCNGGTTCATTAGGACACTTATCTTTTTTATCAGAAACNCCATCNTTATCAGCATCACCAGANCCAAACCCAAGGCTNAATCCTAAGAAATGCTGTAAGTGATCAAACCCNTCGTTTTCGTTCATAGATCGNTANGTAGATTGGAGNTTGATNGCTAACTTATCATTCAAATTAAATNACAAACCAATTCCNCCAAAAAAGGTTCTGCTTGTTTCAGATGATGGAAAAATTCCAGGCCTATCTTGACCATCTGCAAATTGAGAAAAACCATATCCTCCAATTAGATTAGGTACCACTTTACCATTTATAAGATTAATTTTTAAAAACCCGTCTAATGAATTGTATGTGTATGATTCGATAAAGTTATTGACATTTCCAAGTGATGTTTGTGCACCAATTGATACTCCTGCTCCTAAATGACGACTTAAGCTTATAGCTGGAGCACCAAAATTTATACCTGATTCAATGTTTTCNCCCTGTANGTTTATTAAATTAGAATTTAAAGATAATAACCATGGGTTATCTTGATTTTGTGCNTCAATTNTAGAAAANAAGAAAAAAATTANTACTNAGGAGNATACGTAATATAAAAATGATTTCATAGTTTATNAATAGTGTCTANACCAATAACANCAAAATGTTATGTTTATTGCNTTTNNGAATNAAAAAGAAAATTTTTCANTTGTCTTCTAAATCTTTGCTACCCTTAAAAATCTTAGGGAACTTTCTTTCAATCCAATCAGGAATATAATTTTGGTTTTCATCTTCCTCCAATCCTGTAGCCGTTGAGATAACTGCATATAAAATTACACCACCTACAATTATGACAGCTCCAATAATTACAATTATGAGTTCATTCATTGGTTTAATATTAAACTATAATCGAATTTACAAAAAAAAATCTATTCCCTAAAAAAATTATTGTCTGCTTATAATTTCATAAAATCTTCTTCTATAACCATTGAGAAATATTTTAGAAAATCTTGAGCATTTTTATACGAAAATATAATAGGTGGTTTTATTTTAATAACATTCTTACAGGGACCGTCAGTACTCAAAAGTATTCCAAAGAATTTCATTCTGTTAATAAAATATTCTGCTTTTTCTCTCATGGGATTGTTCTGTCTATCTACGAATTCAACTCCAAGAAACAAACCTTGGCCACGAACTGATCCAATAAAAGAATAGCTTTTAGCCAACTGTTTGAGTGCCTTTTTTAAATATCCTCCTACCTTGAATGCATTTTCTTGAAGATTTTCTTCCAAAACTATTTGCAAAACTTTATCAGCAATTACACAGGATACTGGGTTTCCTCCGAATGTATTAAAAAACTCCATACCATTATTAAATGTATCTGCAATTTCAGGTGTACATACAACAGCTGCTACAGGATGTCCATTACCCAGAGGTTTTCCAATTGTAACAATATCAGGAATAACATTATGTAACTGGAATCCCCAAAAATGAGATCCCATTCTTCCACAACCAGTTTGAACCTCATCGACTACACAAAGTCCTCCTGATTTCCTAACCTCTTTAAAGACTTTAGCCAAAAATCTTTTAGGCAATTCAATTTGTCCGCCACAACTTATAATTGGTTCAATAATGATTCCTCCCAAATGCTTTTTTTGTTTTTGCAACTTTTCAATAAGTTTAATTACTTCTCCTACGTAACTCGAAGTTGTATCATTTCCGCGATACTTACCTCTAAAAGAATCTGGAATAGGAAAAATATGGGTGTTTTCTGGCCTTCCATTTCCTCCTTTACCATCAAACTTATAGGAACTCACATCTACACAACCATTAGTGTTTCCATGATAACCATATTCGCAAGCAAGAATTTGATTTGATCCTGTGAATGTTTTAATCATTCGTAAAGCAAGCTCATTCGCCTCACTCCCTGAATTTACAAAATGAACAACACTTAATGAAGGAGGTAATGTAGAAATCAAACGTTTAGCTAATTGGGTAATACTTTTATGTAAATAACGAGAGTTGGTATTGAGTTGAGCCATTTGCATCTGTCCTACTTTTACAACTTTTGGATGTTCATGGCCCACATGTGCAACATTATTAACCATATCCATATAATGTCGGCCATCTTGATCTACTAAAAAAATACCTTCGCCACGTACAATTTGAATCGGTTGTTTATATTGAAGTTTCATACCCCTACCTAGGTTGTGTTTTCGATCTTTAATAATCAACTTTGAATCCTTTTTTTTAGATAAATTTAAATAAGATGATTTAAAAAACAGGTTCGGGTTAGGACAAAGGGATTTCCAAGTTGCTAATTCTTTTTGGTAACCAACTCCAGGAAAATCATTTTTATAGTCCAACAACGAAAGTAAAACTTGAAAATGAAGATGGGGAGCCCAATTGCCATTCTCATTACAATCACCAATCCAGCCTATAAAATCTCCTTTATTAATTTTATCTCCAATCTGTGTTTTAGATAATGTTTTTTTTGATAAGTGTCCATATAGGGTGTAAAAAGTTAGATGGTTTATTTTATGCTCTAAAACAATCAATCCACCAAAAGTTTTTTCACCCTTATCATTAGTAATCATTACGACTTTACCTTTAAAAATCGCATTAATAGGAGTTCCTGCAGGAATCCAAAAATCCACTCCTAAATGAAGACATCTTTTTTCTAGGCCTTGGGTTCCCTCGTTGTCATAGGTTTTTGAACTATAAAATACTCGAGATTCTAGATATCCTCCAGCAATGAGTTTGTCTAAATTTTCTTTTTGAAGGGCTTTAATTTTATATTGAAAGTAATCTAGATCATTATACTCTTCTTTTGTACCTAGCCAATTACTACTAACACTTAAATCTAAGAAATAGATTTTTTCTTTTTTCAGAGTGGGAAAAAGAGAACTAAAATTGATCTTTTTGGTTTTAGTCCATTTTATAAATTCTGAATAATTTGGGTGGGGTTCAAATCCACAAACTTCACGAAATCGATAATGAGCAAATTCCTCATTCACCTTT
The DNA here is from genome assembly GCA_002714815.1 of Flavobacteriaceae bacterium. Lineage (GTDB taxonomy): Bacteria > Bacteroidota > Bacteroidia > Flavobacteriales > Flavobacteriaceae > MS024-2A. The sequence continues at coordinate 11,544 of PAYI01000009.1, forward strand.
ACCCACTTTTGTAGAAGTTCCCAAGCAGGTTGTTCACTTATCCATAAATACTCATTTAAAGGATTTTCAATTTTGTTTATAGCAGATTTAGTTACTGAAACAATAAGTCGGATAGCAATAAGATTATATAAAAATTCAAGTTCATTTTCATTAAGTGGAAAAGAATGGTGGTATCCACTAACTACTGCAAGTGATGCTTCTAGTGGATCTGGAACCTCCATAATGGCATATGCGCATGTAATTGCAAGGTCATTGATAATTTGCGTATGGATAGCATCACCATAATCAATCAATGAAATAACTTCTGGATTTAAAATATTATCTGAAACAATAATATTATTATTATTGGCGTCGTTATGCACTATACTTTTTCTTAAACTATTATAAGCCTTGTGTTTTTTTTTAAATGCATTTGTGAAACCCACTATTAAATTTCTTTGATCGAGATTAAAAAGTTCAAAATGTTTCTCGACCCAAAGACTTTGAGACAAGTCCCAATCAAATTTCCTAATCGCATAAGCATGGTTAAAAGTTTGTAATGTTTTAGTAACATTTCCACAACTTTTACCTAGACTTAATAACAATTGCTCAGAATGAGGATTTACATGACTCCATAACCTTCCAGAGGTCCATGTAAGCAAACGCAAATACTTTTTTTTACCACTTTTGTGTTGAATTAAAACTATTGAATTTCCTTTTTTATCACATATTTCTTTTGGAGCTTTTTGTCCATTTAGATGTAAAAGAAGTTTTTTTTGAAAATCAAGGAAATCTAATTCAATATTTTCTGGAGTTATTTTGAAAACATATTTATTTCCTTTTTCAGCTATTACTTTAAAATTTTGATCTATTTCACCAGGNAGTGGGTATANTTTTCCCTTTATTTTGTAATGANTGTTAAGTAATTNAGTTGCTTTCTCTGTATCTATATCCCANTAGGTNTCTTTTGGATTCAATGAATATAATTGTATAAAGGNTNAAGATAATAAAACCTANAAATTAAAAATTAATANATATTNTTANTNCTNGCTTTAGGAGTTTTTAAAATATTTATAAGTGACCCAGGGAGGATTCGAACCCCCAACCNCCAGAGCCGAAATCTGATATTCTATCCAGTTGAACTACTGGGCCTATTCATAAAATTACAAAATATGTTTTACCCNTANTATATTTATAAAAATNTAAATTTAAATTTCGNCTNTNTAANATACTCTCAAAATAAATTATGATTTTGTTAAACNCAANCAAAAAAAGTCTTAAATTNNTTAACATTTTTTTAACAAAATAAAATATATGATGAAATTCAAATCTAAAAAACTGAAATTAAAAGTCTTNTTATGGACATTTTTAATTCCAGTAATTACCTTTGCTCAGCANTCGATNTCNGGAACGATNACTGATGCTGACACAGGTGAGCCTCTTTTAGGGGTAACTGTTCTTGTTCAAGGAACGAACAAGGGAACTGTATCTGACTTTGATGGAAATTATTTAATAAATAATATAGATGCAGGAGACTATGTTTTAGAAGTTTCATATACAGGATATTCAAAACTTTCTCAAAATGTTAGTGTTGGATCCTCAGATATTAGTCAAGATCTTCAAATGACTTTTTCAGCTTCTGAATTAGATGAGATTGTTGTTACTGGTACTGGTGCCCCTGTTGCGAAAAAACAACTAGGAAATAGTATAGGATCAATTACAACAGCAAGCCTAGAACAACTACCAATAAATTCTTTTTCAGATCTATTAGCAGGACGTGAACCAGGTATTGTAGCATTTCCTTCTGGTGGACTAACAGGTGAGGGTGCTCAAATTCGAATTCGTGGNAATGCTTCACTATCACAGTTAAATGAGCCTATCGTTATTGTTGACGGTATTCGTATTGACCGTGGTGGNGGATTCGGTGGAGGTTTTGTTGGATCTGGNGGAGGTGGCTCAACATCTCGTCTAGATGACATCAATCCAGAATCAATTGAAAGAGTTGAAATTCTTAAAGGTGCTTCTGCAGCAACATTATTTGGAACTGAAGCAAGTAATGGGGTAATTCAAATCTTTACAAAAAAAGGTCAAACTGGTGCACCTCGATTCAGTTTTAAGGCTACCCAAGGGTTTATNAATTATCCTATAGGTGCTGTTCCTGATAATACAGGATGGACAGGAAGTGCAACAAAGGCAGCAGAATTATCTCAATTTTATGGTTATACTGTAAGACCTTATGAGCTTATAAGTTTTAACGCACTTGAGGATCTTTATGAAACAGGAGTTCAAAATACTGTTAATGCAAATGTTTCCGGAGGTAGCGAAAAAATAACCTATTTTACTTCTGCCAGATATTCTTATACCGATGGTCCCTTTGGTGGTCAAGAAAGAGAAGGTTATCTTGAGGGACAACAAACTAATGCAACTGATATAGATAGGCTTGCTCAGTTTAATATNAANCTNAATGTTAATCCATCTGATAAAGTGAGCATAAGACTTACTCAAGGATTCACNTCAAGATNTAGCACTACTGCTGAAAACAACAANAATATCTATGGAGTTGGATCTTTGGCACAGTTTAGTAAACCTGAACTTGTTTCTGAAAATAATACAACAGGAACTATTGCATTTGCTACNGTTGATGAAACTTTACAAGTTTCGATTGATTCCAAAGTAAATAATTACAATGGTAGCTTGGGATTGAATTATTATCCAACTGATTGGATGAAAATTGANGGAACNTTTGGCCTTAACTACTCAAGTCAATCAAGTACTAACTTTTGGCCTTTTGCATGGAATATTGATGGTTTCTCAGGGAGTCGTCCTTTAGGACAACTAAGTGCTGATACAAGAAACTTTTTGGCGCAAACTGGTGAAGTAAAAATATCTTTAAATAATGATATTGGAAGTAACCTAACATCTAATTTTATTCTTGGGGGACAATATGTTTCTCAGGAAACTAAAGTTTTAGGTGCTCAGGGTACTGAGTTTCCAGGTCCTGGGTTTGAGGTAACTTCTGCAGCCGGTATATTAGATGTAACAGAATTTTTTACAGAAGTTATTACGGCAGGTATATTTGCTCAGGAACAAATTGGAATTAATGACATTATGTTTGTAACTCTTGGTGCAAGATTAGATGCAAATTCAGCTTTTGGTAGTGAATTTAATGCTGCTTTTTATCCTAAGGTATCTGCTTCTTTTATTCCTTCAGATTCTGAAAATTGGAACGATGTTGGACCAATTAGCTCTTTACAATTAAGAGGTTCTTATGGATGGTCTGGGCTTCAACCTGCAGCCTTTAGCGCATTAACATCTTACTTAGCATTTTCTTCAGCAAGTGGAGCTGGTATTGCACCTAATAACTTAGGAAATCCTGAACTTTCCCCTGAAATATCAAAAGAGTGGGAAGTTGGATTTACTGCTGGTTTAATCGATGATAAGTTAAGCTTAGAGTTTACATATTTTGATAGAGTTACAGAAGATGCATTATACGCACGCCAATTCCCTCTTTCAGGAGGATTTAGAAACACTCAGTTGACAAATATTGGAGAGTTATCAGCATATGGAATGGAGATTAATCTTAGTGGAAATGTTATTCGAACTCAAGATTTATCGTTAAACTTATTTGTAAATGGTGCATACTACAGAGACCAAGTAGTTAGTTTAGGTGGAGCACCTCCTTTAAAAGTTGGTGGTTCATACCCAAGATACCGTAACTTTTTAAAAGAAGGATTTGCTCCTGGAGCTAACTTCGGAGCCCAACTATTGGAGGTTGGAGATAACCAACTCCCAGTTGACATTGCTAACTCTGATGGACTTCCTGACACAAGAGATCAGTTGATTTCATATTTTACAGGAAAAACTACTGATGATGTTGGGAGTGTTCCAACATCAATTGGAACAGGAAAAGTTCTTCTTAGAGATGAGGATGGCGATGGAGATTATTTAGATCACTACTTAGGAAAAGCAACTCCTGATTGGACAGGTTCTTTTGGAGGCTCATTGAGTTACAAAAACTTTACACTTAGTACTACATTCGAGTATAAAGCTGGTAATTTTGTGATTAATAACCTAACTGATGCCTTCCGTCAAGCAAATGGAGCAATTGGTCGTAACTTGCCAACTTCAGCTCGTGTTGTTAGAGATTATGTTACTGGAGGAGTTGACTCAGGGTTTAATCCTCAAAATGACCCTAACGTCAGAGTTGATGCTCTAGACGATTGGTTAAATCAAACATTAGCTTTAGCTCCTTTCTCGGGATTAAACACACTTGAAAAAGCAGATTTTATTAGTTGGAATGAATTAAGTTTAAATTATCAGTTTACTGGTAGTATCTTAGATACCTTTGGATTTGAAACTGCATCTCTAGGAGTATCTGGAAGAAATATAGCTCTCTTTACCGGTTACACAGGTGTTGATCCTCGAATTAACTACGTGGGTAGAGGAAGTGGTAGTACTCTCGATCAGAATTTTGGACAAGGTATTGCAGCCTTTGGTTGGCCAATTCCAAGACAAGCTATAATTACTCTTAAAGTAGGATTTTAAATAATGGAAAAAATGAAAAATTTAAATACAATGAAAAAAACATTTATTCTTTTGACTTCCATAATTGTGTTCCTTGGGTGTAGCTTGGATGCTAATAACCCAAATAACTTATTGGAAGAACAACTAGGTGTAAGTGCATTTACCCCAATGGTAAATGGACTTGAAGGTGTAACTGTAAGAGCCTATGGAAATATTCTTGCTCCTTACTCAGTTGCAAGTGATGAAATGATATGGATTGGTTCACGTGATGCATGGCAACAATTAAATTTTGGAAATGTTGACAATATAAATAATGAATTTGTAGATGCTGCATTTTTCTATGTAGCTGAAGCGCGTTACTGGGCTGATGATGTAATTACTAGAGGTGAAGAATTTAGTACTTCTAATGCATTCTCCTCACAAAATAGGACTGATTTAGCAAGAGCTTATTGGTATGGAGCAATAACCTACATAGTTATTGCCGATATGTTTGATGACTTTGTTNTTGGTTCTGCNAAAACNGAAGCTGCTCCNNCAGTTGGANCTGGAAATATGGCNTCTCTGTACGATATAGCAATAGGNTANTTAAACAAAGCTTTAGCTCTAAATGCAGGNCTTACATCAGAACTTAAAGCTACAAAGGCAAGAGCTGAATTTTCTAAAGGTATTTGGTCTAAAACTAATCCTGTAAATACTTCAGCTCCTCTTGTTAGCTCTGCTTCAGCAGCTAGTTTAGCAGCAGAAGCTCTTGCAGCGCTTGGTGATGATTTCTCAGTAACTTTGAATACTGCAGGATCTGCTCCAGATACTGTAGGAGGGCTTGATATTGCTGGTGAGGTTAACGATCGTTTGGAGATGAGACTGTCTGATACTTATGTGATTTCGTCCGATGCAAAAAGACCTGATGCATATACGGATGGTAATCCAGCGACTACAATTTCACTTTTAGATCCTGTAGACAATATTCCNGACCCTGCACTTTACAAGCATGTTGCTAGTTTTACAACAGCACAACTATACCCAAAATATCCTGTGGTTTCTGGTAGAGAAATGCACTTGATAATTGCAGAAAATGCANTAGCTACTGGAGATAATGCAACTTTCACNGCTCACATAAATAAAATAAGNGCTTTGGATGGTTTAACAGATTACTCTGGTCAAATTGATGCCCAAGATATGCTAGAACATTCAAGAAGAGTTAATCTATTTTTGCAAGGAAGAAGAATTTCAGATCACTACAGATTTGGAAATCCATCAGAATATTGGATAAATACTTCTCCTGCGATAAACTCTCCAGGTAGTTTTTTCCCAATTACTATTTCTGAAATTCAGGCAAATGAGAATATTAACTAGTAATAGTTAGTAATTTATTCAAATAAAAGCCCTCGTAAAATCGAGGGTTTTTTTTATTAGGCATTTAAAGCAACCTATTGCTTTATAATTTCAGAGAGTTCTTTCATTTTATCATTTAGAGATTTTACTGCCATAGCATATTGATAGTCCCATTCCAAAAATCTATTAGATGATTTTAATGCAATTTCATATTCTAAACCAGGAAGAATCCAAGCAGCATATCCACTGAAAGGGTCGGATGAAGCATAAAGTGATTTATACCAGGCGCCAAAATACATNCCTTTCTCTAGAATAAAACTTTTTTCAAANGCAATTAATTTTTGGTTTAATAATCGTAATTCCTTTCTTTCGATATTACCTTGTTTCAAATAAGAAGATATTGTCTTNGTAAGCTCTTTTGAAGTTTGTTTNAGATTTTCTATTTCTTCTTCTGTTTTNAAAAGTCCTTTAAAATCATTATCATATTCAATAATTTTTTTGGTTGCATTGTTAACATGTAGCTTTAAATCAGAAGCATACCTATTTAAATTATAGGAAATTAATTCTCCATTAGCCATACGGAGTGCTAATANACCAGCCATATGCTCAACCATTGGTCCCATTTGAAAATCAGGATCCACAAATTTCTGATAAAAATGAAAGCTGTCATAGTTGGAATGATACAAATTTGGTCCACTTGCACCAGCNCTTAAAGAAGGAACACCNACATGCATATAAAAAGCAATATGGTCTGAACCTCCTCCNAAATTTCCAATATTAGGTTCNNTTTGATTNNCATTTTTCCAAAATTCAAATAAACTCTGGTCTGANTAAGGATAATCTACTTTTTTGGAGGTCTCTATAAGTAGCTTTTTAAGCGTAGGTGCTGCAGATGCACCAAAATTCATGCCTGAAACTCCACCATCATAATTCATATAAACTACTCCTTTTGNATTCAATTGATCTCTCATTTGCTCTACCCACTCACTAGAACCAATTACACCATGTTCTTCAGCATCCCAATGAGCAATTAAAATAGATCTTTTTGGTGCATATCCTTTTCTTTTTAACTTTCCAAGAGTTTCGCTTAAACTAAGTAACATAGCTGTACCACTGTTAGGATCAGTAGCNCCAAAACCCCAAGCATCATAATGGCATCCTAAAATAATCCATTCGTCNGGTGATTCATNCCCTTTAAGTATACCTACAACNTTGGCAGCACGAACAAAATCAATTTTTTGATCTACTTTCAAGCGAANAGTTAATAAATCNCCTCCTTCTAATCTATAAGTAAAAGGAAGACCACCCTGCCAAGATTGTGGAACTGGTTTTCCTTTCATCTGCTCCAAAATTTTTTGAGCTTCACCATAAGAAATAGGTGTGACCGGTATTTTGTGTAATTGAGCTTTTTTAGGATCAATACGCTTAACTTTTTGCTTTCCTTCTAAAGGTAATGCAGGCTCAAAAGGGGTCAGAGGATCTCCAGTAAAGTCTGTAGTCAGAAGTGATCCTCTTTGAATTGTTGATTCGTTATAATATGGCCCTTCAGGGTATACAAGTCCTTTTGTAAAACCACTGTCCTTTGGATCGGTATAGATTATTAAACCTGCAGCTCCATTTTCTTGGGCAAATTTGGCTTTGAATCCTCTAAAATTTCCACCATATCGAGCAATTACAATTTTTCCTTTTACATTAATTCCTAAATGCTTCAATTTTTCGAAGTCCTCCTTTCGGCCATAGTTTGCATAAACCACTTGGGAAATAACATCTCCACTACCGGAAAANGCATTCCATCCTTTCCATAATAGAGGATCCTTGGAAAATGGATCTGTGGGGATAATATTTTCTTTTTGATTAAGTATGTATCTATTAGGTGTTACAATTTCAATAAGTGAAGTCCCAGGTTTGTTTGGTAAATAAACATCATAAGGATAATTTTGTACCTTAAAACCTGCATTTTGCATTACCTCTCCCATGTACTTTTGTAACTCAGTATTAGCCATGCTTCCAACAACATGGGGTCTTTTAGTTAGTTTTTCTAAATGTTTTTTAAAAGATGAATGATCAATTAGTTTTAGGAATTCATCTTCAATTTTAAGTTGATTTTCCCAATTTTTTTGAGAATAACCTTCGTATTGTGCAATTGAAAATTGTAGAGTACAGCAAAAAAAACAATGAGAAAACAAGCCTTTTAAATTCATATAAATAATTTTTTGATTAAACTCATTTTTAATAAAGCCTAAGTTACATCAATGATTTTAAATGAATATTTAAAATATTTAAATAAAAAATAGAATTAATGATTTAGATAATCAATACTTTTTAAAATGAATGCGTATCTATGAAGAAAGTAGTTGTTTAACTAAAGTAGCAATGAGTTTTCCTTCTGCTTTACCTCCTAATTTTTTAGTAGCTAAACCCATTACTTTCCCCATATCTTTCATTCCTTTAGCTTCAGTTTTTAATATTATATCATCTACAATTTTAAATACTTCTTCTTTTGATAATTGCTCTGGAAGAAAAGAGGCAATTATAGCTGATTGTGCTTCTTCTGTTTTAGCTAAATCATCGCGCCCCTGTTTATAAAATATAGCTGCACTGTCCTTACGTTGCTTCACCAATCTTTGTAGTAACTTAATTAAATCTTCATCAGTNAGTTNTTTCCCTCCTGATGATGAAGTTTTAGCTAGTAAAACTGCAGATTTTATAGCTCNTAGAGACTCTAGTTTTAAAGAGTCTTTCGCTTTCATTGCGTTCTTCATTTCCTCGCTAAGATTACCTAATACTTCCATAGCTAATCAACATTATCATGTAAAAAAGAATTATTTGACCGTAATTGTAAGTCATCATTACTNTCATTATCCAGAGAAAGCCGAGAAGGGGCTTCAGGCAAATCACTATCTATCTCTAAACCCTTTCTTTTATAGGCAGGCTCTTTTTCCATTTCCTCCACTTTNTGATACTGNTGTGANAATTTATGGTTGAACGACTTTAATTGTGATTTTCGNGTTTCAGATTGTGAGGCAATAGTTTGGTTNATTCTTTGTTCAAAAGGATTGGATCNATTCTCAGATTCTAAATTGTCGATATTTCGTTTATGATCTTTTGAAACTAAAGTTTCTTTTTCATTTTTTAATTCAAACTTTANATCNAAAGGAGTGTCCTCAAAATCCTTCTCTATGGCCGCTTCTTCNAAGTTTTTGTTTTCATTTATNTTATCTTATTGAAGTGTTTTTATNTGAANTTTTCTCCGAAATAGGTATTTCAAAATCCATTAGCATTTGATTTTCACNCTCAACCACCTCAGGATCAATGACATTAATTTCAAAAACAGATTTATTCACTTCGTTGAAAACAAATTCCTTATCTTCAGAATTAACCTCNTTTAGATCNTTATTTTTGGTTTGTTTTTCTATTTCTACTTCGTCCTGATTTTTTGAGACTTTATGAAGTTGTGGTTCAAAAATCACCTCTTCATCAATTTCTAGAGTTGATATTTCAGAGGTTTCGTTTTTGTCATCAACCTGTTCTAGTGTTTTTGCCTCAAAATTATCATCTAAAATTGAAAAAGGTTCTGAATCGATTTTGTTAACTTCATCGAAACTATCTTGAACTTTACCATTTTCAATAATTTCTTCATCTACTTCGATATTATATAAAATGGAATTCATTTGAATCAAAGGCTCATTTTCTAGTTCCATTTTTTGTTTTGAAATCTCATCAACAAAGGGAATTGATTCTTCAAAATTATTTTGAGAAATATTTATTTCCTTTTCTTTACTTAGATCGTGTACTAATTTTTGTTCTTCTTCTAAGGAATGAATAATTTTTTTGGCCTCAGTATTTGAGATTTCATTTTGTTGTTCCTTTCCAAAACCAGTGGCAATTACCGTAACTGAAACTTCATTGCCTAAACTTTCATCTTCTCCAACACCCATAATTATATTGGTATGATTTCCTGCTTCAGTTTGTATGTAATCGTTTATTTCACCAATTTCATCAATAGTTATTTCATCAGAACCAGAGACAATCAATAATAAGACGTTTTTACATCCAGCAATTTTATTGTCATTTAAAAGTGGAGAATCTAATGCTTTAACTATGGCTTCTTGTGCTCTATTACTACCAGAAGCTGAGGCAGAACCCATTATGGCTGTCCCTGAATTGGTTAGAACTGTTTTAGCATCTTTTAAATCTATATTTTGTGTGTAATGATGGGTAATCACTTCTGCAATACCACGAGCAGCAGTTGCTAGGACTTCATCTGCTTTNGCAAATCCAGCTTTAAAGCCCAAATTACCATAAACCTCACGTAATTTATTATTATTAATAACAATCAGTGCATCTACAGTTTCTCTTATTTTCTCAAGACCTTTTTGTGCTTGCTCTAATCGTAANCGTCCTTCAAACTGAAAAGGCATAGTAACAATACCAACAGTAAGTATATCCATCGTCTTAGCCATTTGAGCAATTACAGGAGCTGCTCCAGTTCCAGTTCCACCGCCCATTCCAGCTGTAATGAAAATCATTTTGGTCTGAGTAGATAAAATATTTTGAATTTGATCTTTACTTTCCCTTGCAGCTTTAGCTCCAATTTCAGGGTTAGCACCTGCACCTAGGCCCTCTGTTAGACTTGCACCCAATTGAATTTTTGTAGGAACNCCACTCTCTGAAAGTGCTTGGGCATCTGTATTTGTTATTACAAAATCTACCCCATTAATCCCTTGCTGGAACATGTAATTAATTGCATTACTACCTCCTCCTCCAACGCCAATTACTTTAATGACGTTACTTCGATTTTTTGGCAAGTCAAAATTGATCCCTTTAGTTTCTTCTTGATCCATTATATCATGATTAAGCGTTATCTAAAAATTCTTTTAATTTCTCTCCGAAACGATCTAAAATTGATTTTCGCTGTTGTGAAAAATCAACTGATGTTTGTTCAATCTCTTCACTAGATATTTCTCCAGTTTCAGGTATTTCCTCTTTTTCTTTTGATGGCAGTTCTTCTAATGCACTCATTAACAATCCAACAGAAGTTGCAAAAAGNGGACTTGAGACAGACTCAAGAGTATTACCAGCTAAATGTTCGCTNGGGTATCCTACACGAGTATCCATTCCAGTAATGTATTCNACCAACTGTTTTAGGTGTTTNAGCTGACTACCTCCTCCTGTCAATACAATTCCAGCTATTAGTTTTTTCTTTTGNTCGTTNTGNCCGTAATTTTTNATTTCTAAAAATACTTGTTCAATAATTTCAACAACNCGGGCATTTATAATTTTGGAAAGGGTTTTTAAAGAAATCTCTTTAGGATCTCTGCCGCGGAGTCCTGGAATAGAAACAATTTCTGTATCACGATTTTCACCTGGCCAAGCTGAACCAAACTTAATTTTTAAAAGCTCAGATTGTTTTTCTATGATCGAGCAACCTTCTTTTATATCTTCTGTAATTACATTTCCNCCAAAAGGAATAACAGCTGTATGNCGAATTATGCCATCTTTGAANATGGCTAAATCAGTTGTNCCACCTCCTATATCAATAAGAGCAACTCCTGCTTCTTTCTCCTCAAAACTCAAAACNGCTTCTGAAGAAGCTAANGGCTCGAGTGTTATTTTAGCCATATTTAATCCAGCACTTTTGATNCATCTACCAATATTTTTTATAGAAGTTACCTGGCCTACAACAACATGAAAATTAGCTTCCAATCTACCTCCATGCATACCAATTGGCTCCTTTATTTCTCCTTGNCCATCAACTTTATATTCTTGTGGTAATACATGNATAATTTCCTCTCCAGGTAACATTACAAGTTTATATACTTGTTGGATTAGTCTTTGAATGTCNNNTTCATCNATNACAGATTCTGGATTCTCACGGGTAATATANTCACTATGCTGAATACTACGAATGTGTTGCCCAGCTATCCCTACTACNACATCTTCAATTTGATGNCCCGAATTCGTATTAGCATCATCAACGGCTTGCTGAATAGACTGAATGGTTTGAGTAATATTGTTTACTACACCNCGGTGTACACCAAGNCTTTTGGATTTNCCTACACCAAGAATCTCAACCTTATTAAATTCATTTTTTTTGCCTACTAGAGCTACGATCTTNGTTGTCCCAATATCGAGTCCAACTGAAAAATTTATCTGTTTCATAATATTAAAATGTTGAAGCCACAACTTGTTTTTTGTAACTTAAATTAATTTTTTCATATCTACCTAAACTATCTTGANCATTTTGAAAAGCACAAAAAACTTTTAATTTTTTNATCTTTTCATCTATGCGTTTTGATTTTCCAAAAATTATTTGAAAATCATAAGATTTTAATTCTAATAAATATTGATTCTCTTCTAAAGTGATTGTTTTTAATTCTTTACCCAAAAAGGGATCAGCTTTTAGCCTTCTAATTAATTTTGCAGTTGACTTCAAAGAAAGTGTTGAAGAANTAGTTTTAAAAACAGGAATATTTAAAGAATCNATTGCTTTNTATTTAAATAAAATCCCTTTTGAATCTGAAAAAAACGGAGGGGTTGAAGCTAACTTAAATAAGGGTTTTCGCTCTGTAATTANAAACGANAANTTCCCCTCTGGTTCAATAAAAATCTCTACNTTTTCAAGCTCAGNNGTACTACTCATTTGNTTTTCAAGCATATTCAAATCTAAACTATCTTTATTCAGGCTTGACTTATGGAGAAAGTTTTGTGTTAACAATTTATTAACCAATGAGTCATTTNAAAATATTGGTTGATGTGTAAAATTTACNTCAATATCTAAANTGGTTTTCTTTTTATAGNGATANTTTGAAAACCAAAAACATCCAGCAAAAACAACGCAAACAAAAATTAAAAACAAAATTGATTTATAAGGTTTCATATACTTTTGAATTCAGGTTTTAATTTATTAATCTCTACTCCGATATCTCCTGCTCCAAGGAGGGCAAAAACACTTGCTTCACTGGTCTCAAGTATCGACTTGATTTTAGTTTTATGAATAATTTTTTTGTTTTTGTGAGTAATACATTCAAGTAAAATTTGTGAATTTATACCTTTTATTGGCTTCTCTCTAGCTGGATATATATCCATTAATACGACTTCATCAAATTGACTTAAAACAGAAGAAAATTCCTTCATAAAATCTCTTGTACGAGAGAATAGGTGTGGTTGAAAGACAACACAGTTCTTTTGTGAAGGATAAAAACATTTTAGTGTTTCGAATACACTTTGAATTTCAGTAGGATGATGTGCATAATCATCAATAACAACTGAATTATTCCATTCATAAACATTCATTCTCCTGTAAACACCAGGAAAAGATCTTAATGCTCCAATAATTCCATATATATCAATACCCGCTTGATCTGCCATAGCTATAGCAGCTAAAGCATTTGAAATATTATGACTACCAATTAGATTTATGTAAACTCCTTTATAGTTTCCACTAGGTGTAATTAAATCAAATTGATAGCCTTTTTCTTTAATCTGTANATTTGATGCTCTGTAGTTAGCAGAAACTTCAATTCCATATGTTACACCTTTAATTGGAAGACCATATGCAACAATCAATTCTTGGTCAACTTGATTTGAAAATTGGAGAAATGCTTTTATAAAATTATCCTCTGTACCATAAATATCTAGATGGTCTGGTTCTAATGAAGTGATACAAGCCAAGGAGGGATGTAGCTGTAAAAAAGAGCGGTCGTATTCATCTGCTTCAACGATGAAAGTATCAGAACCTGTATTTACTAAATTTGTTAAATCATTATTAAAAAAGCCTCCCATTATAGAAGTAAAAGACTGTTTTGTTGCTAAATATATATGAGTTAAAAAAGATAATGTGGTTGTTTTTCCATGTGTACCTGCAACTGCCAAAGTTTTCTTATTATTACAAATTTCTGAAAGAAATTCTGCACGCTTAGACACTTTATTTCCTTGTTTTAAGTAATAAGCTAATTGCGGGTGACTTTGGCTAATAGCAGATGAGTATATAACTTCAACATCTTTAGAAAGTAACTTTTTTGGTAATGCCTTTATTGAAGAATCATATTTTATTTCTATCCCTTTTTGAATAAGTTTTTGAGTAACCTCCGAAGATGTTTTATCATATCCATAAACCTGATATCCGTTATCTAGACACAAACTCGCTAGTGCAGACATGCCTACACCTCCTATACCGATGAAGAAATAGATATTTTTACTCTCTTTATTCATCGCAGATCTTGAATTTCGTTAATTATTGCCTGAGTAGCATTGGGTTTCGCTAAACGTTTTAAATTAGCTTGTAATATCTTTTGTTTTGAAACATTTGAAACTAATAATGTAAAATACTCCTCAAATTTCTGGTCTAATTCTTTCTCTTCAATCAAAATCGCAGCNTCTTGCTTTGCTAAAGCTCTTGCATTATGTAGTTGATGATTAGCTGTTACATTTGGTGAAGGAATTAGCAACAAGGGCTTCCCTATGCAACTCAACTCAGAAATACTTCCTGCACCTGCCCTTGAAATAATAAAATCTGCTAAAGCATACAAATGTTCCATTTCATATACAAAAGGTTTAATCATTACATTATTTGACTCTAACTCTTTATAGCTATCGTAATACAATGGTCCACATTGCCAAAGAATCTGAAGTCCAAGGCTTAGAATGAATTCAACTTTTGAACCAATTAATTCATTTATCCGTTTAGCTCCTAGACTCCCCCCGATAATTACTAAAGTTTTCTTTTTAGTATCTAATCCAAAAAAAGCATTAGATTTTTTATTAGATCTAAATTGAATCAATTCATTCCTAACAGGATTTCCGGTCAAGCGAAGTTTTTCCTTTGGGAAAAAACGTTCCATTCCATTATAGGCTACACAGATTCGATCTGCTTTTTTGCTTAAAATTCGATTTGTAAATCCTGGATATGAGTTTTGCTCTTGAATGAGAGTAGGCAATCCCAACCATTGTGCTACCTGTAGTAAAGGCCCACTAGCAAATCCTCCTGTGCCTACAACAATATCGGGTTTAAATCGCTTCAGTATTTGAAATGAATGAATAATACTTATTATTAATTTAAAAGGAAATAATAAATTATGAAAGGAAAGTGTCCTTTGAAAACCAGTAATCCAAAGACCTTTTATAGAAAAACCAGCTTTAGGTATTTTCTCCATTTCCATTTTNCCTTTTGCTCCAACAAATAATATTTCNGGCTGAAAAAAATTATCTTTAACACCCATAGCNATNGCTAAGGCNGGATAAATATGTCCTCCTGTACCTCCACCTGATATTATGAGCTTAAAGGGTTTCACTTATTACATTTAAAGGGTTATTTTCATCTTCATAAAATTCTTTTTTTGTGTCATCTTTTGCACTTACACTTAAAATAATACCCATAGCTATACATGTCATCCATGCTGATGTTCCACCACTACTAATCATAGGTAAATTTTGACCTGTAACGGGTAAAACCTGTAACGCTACTCCAATATTTATAAAAGCTTGAAATATAATCGGAAGTCCCAATCCAATGACCGTTAATTTTCCAAAAGTGCTTGAAGCTTTGTAGGAAATAACTACGATTCTAAATAGCAGTAAAAGATATAATAAGATTAGTCCCACTCCTCCTACAAGACCAAATTCTTCTACAATAATTGCGTAAATAAAATCAGATGAGCTTTGGGGTAAAAAATTTTTCATTCTACTCTTTCCAGCACCCAATCCAAAAATTTTACCTGTTACAATAGCAGTTTTTGCTCTTTCTAATTGATAATTTCCATCTTCACTTTGACCTGTCCTAAAATTTTCAATTCGATTCTTCCAAGTATCGACTCTATTGGGAAAAATATCAGGGAAAGACTTGATCATCAAAAAGAAAAACATTATTGTCATAACTCCAGTACCAACAATAATAAATAGATANCGGATTGGNTANCCAGCCATAAAAGCTAANATCAAAACCATACAGAATAAAAGNGCAGCCGTTGACAAATTTGAAGGAAAAATTAAGAGAACAATTACAAATACAGGAAACCATAAACGCAACAATGAGTTTTTAAAAGTATTATCATAATTTGGCTTTGANAGATACATAGCCGTATAAATCATAAGTACAACTAATGCCAAAGTAGAAGTCTGAAAACTTAATCCTATAATAGGAATATGAATCCATCGACTAGCATTTGCTCCCGAAATAATAGTTCCTTGAGATGCAGTGTAAAAAAGTAATAATACCACAATAGGGAGCATAAGAATAGAAATACCCTTAAAATAATTAAAGGGGATTTTATGAACAGAAAACATTAGCACAAAACCAATAGTTATTATCACAAAATGTTTAATCAAATAACCCCAAGGAGAACCTTTACCAACTACATAAACCAAGTTTGAGCTAGCACTAAAAATTGGTAAAAAAGAAAATACAGCTAACAAAGCTAATATCCCCCAAAGTACTTTATCTCCTTTTAGTGATTGAAACATAGATTATAGATTCCTAACTGAGTTCTTAAATTGATTTCCTCGATCTTCATAGTTTTTAAACAAATCAAAACTTGAACAAGAAGGTGAAAGTAAAACAGTGTCTTTAGGTACTGTAACTTTATGGGCAATTTTTACAGCCTCACTCATTGATTGAGTCTCAATAAAAATTTCACTAACATTCTCAAAAGTGTTTCTTATCTTTTCATTATCAATGCCCAAACATATAATAGCTTTTACCTTTTTTCGAACCAATGGTAATAGGATTTTATAATCATTACCTTTATCTACCCCTCCAACAATCCAAACAAGTGGAGTGTCTATACTTTCAATTGCAAAAAAAGTCGCATTGATGTTAGTTGCTTTTGAATCATTGATATAATCTACTTTTTGTATGGTAAGGACTTTTTCCATTCTATGAGGAGCACCTTTAAAATGCGATAAACTCTCTCTTATTGAATCCTTACTAATTTCCAATAGACTCGCTATTGTTGAAGCAGCCATTGCATTGAGCAAGTTATGCCTCCCTGATAATGGAAAATTTGCAGTATGTATCATAGTCTTTTTATTTTTCTGTTTTATTATTATATGTTCATTTTCAGCATATACTCCTTCAGAATTCAGAAAAGATGCTAAGGGAATTTTTTGAGCTTTTATTTTTGCTTTTTCTAAAGCAACATTTAATACTGGATCTTCAGCATTAAACAGTAAAAAATCATTTTCAGATTGGTTTTTTGAAATTTTAAATTTTGCTTGAATATATTTTTCGAAATTATAATTGTAACGATCGAGATGATCTGGAGTAATATTTGTAATTACAGCTATATGAGGTGAAAAATGAAGAATGTCTTCTAGCTGAAAACTACTAACCTCAAGAACATAAAAATCAAAATCTGCTTGAGCTACTTGAAGAGCAAAACTACTTCCTATATTTCCAGCAATACCAACATGAAGTCCTGCATCTCTTAAAATNTGATATGTTAATAATGTAGTAGTTGTTTTTCCATTAGTTCCAGTAATCCCTATTAAAGTTGCAGATGTATTTTGAGCTGCAAATTCAATTTCTGAAAAAATAATTTTTCCTTGTTTTTTTAAAGATTTAATCAACGGAATATCTGAGGGTATTCCTGGGCTTTTAACAACATAATCTGCCGACTCCATAGCATTAAGTGAATGTTTCCCTGCTTCCCATTTAATCCCTTCCTTATTGAATAACTTTTGGCTTTCCATGCCAATTTCTTTTTTNTCTGAAACAAGGACCTCATAGCCTTTCTTTTTTCCTAAAAGAGCTGCACCTACTCCACTTTTGCCCGCACCCAATATGACTAACTTCTTTTCCATTATCTTAGTTTTAGTGTTACAACAGTTAGTACCGCAAGTACAATACCTGTAATCCAAAATCTTGCGACAATCTTACTCTCGTGAAAACCTAATTTCTGATAATGGTGGTGTAATGGTGCCATTTTGAAAATACGATCTCCAATTCCATTTTTAGCACGGGTGTATTTAAAATAACTAACTTGTAAAATAACTGAGAGGGTTTCAATAAAGAATACTCCGCAAAGAAGTGGAATAAGTAATTCTTTTCTTATTATTACTGAAATTACAGAAATCACTGCTCCTATAGTCAAACTGCCAGTATCGCCCATAAAGATTTCTGCAGGATATGCATTGAACCATAAAAAACCTATTAGAGAACCTAAAAAAGCTGATATAAAAACAACAATTTCACCTACATTTGGGATATACATAATATTTAAATAAGAAGCAAAATTTACATTCCCAGAAACAAAGGAAAAAACTGCTAAAGTAAATACAATAATGGCCGAAATTCCCGCAGCCAAACCATCGATCCCATCTGTAAGATTAGCTCCATTAGAGACTGCTGTGATAATAAATATTACAATAGGAATAAAAACTAGCCAAGTATATTTTGAATTTATTCCTAACCAACCAATTAAATTATAATAATCAAATTCATTATTTTTTAGGAGTGGAATGGTGGTTAAACTAGCTTTTATATCCTTTTTGCTTTTATTACTTATTAAATTATTTTCTATGATATTCGAAATAGGTACAACTTCTGTCCTGACTTTTACCTCTGGATGAAAAAACATAACAGCACCCACAAATACTCCTAATAAAACTTGCCCAACTATTTTAAATTTTCCCTTAAGACCTTTTTTGTTTTTTTTAAAAATTTTGATATAATCATCAAGCCATCCAATAAAGCCCATCCACAATATTGTTGTCACCAGTAAGAGAACATAAATATTATTAAGCCGTGCCAATAATAAAACTGGTAATAGGGTGCTAAATATTATAATCATCCCTCCCATTGTTGGAGTTCCTTCTTTTTGCTTCTGNCCATGAAGTCCTAAATCTCTNATAGTTTCTCCAATNTGTTGNCTTTTTAGNAAATTGATAATTCGTTTACCAAAAAGCATTGAAAAACTCATAGAAAAAATCACAGCNAANGAAGCTCTAAANGATATATATTGAAANACACTAGCNCCNATGAGTTGATATTTTTTTTCTAAAAATTCAAATAAATAGTANAGCATGNTAATTTGTTTTTAAAAANATTTNCTNTGCTANTTCAAGATCATTGAAATGATAACGCTTCCCTTTTATTTCNTGATAAGTCTCGTGNCCTTTNCCNGCGATAAGAACTATATCTCCCTTTTTCGNTAACTTTNCTGCNGTTGNAATTGCNTCTTCTCTTANNGTTATTTTTGATATTTTTTTGAAATTTTGGGCNTCTACTCCTAACATCATTTCTGAAATTATTTGAGCAGGTGCTTCGTCNCGAGGATTGTCAGATGTGAAAATAACTTTATCNCATAACTCAGATGCAATTTNTCCCATTTTTGGNCGTTTATCTTTATCTCTNTTTCCTCCACAACCGACCAGAGCAAAAAANGTTTCATTTTGTGTACGAATCANATTTATNGTTTTCAAAACATNNTTTAGNGCATCTGGTGTATGNGCATAATCNANAATTACAGTAATATTTTCTTTAGTCTGAAAAANCTGAAACCGTCCATCNACACNCTTTAATTTACTNATACGNTTNANTATNGTTAATTGTGATATCTCAAACAGATCTGCNACTGCGAAAACAGCCANNAGATTTTGGGAATTAAAATGTCCAATTAAACTNGTCCAGACCTCCTTATTTTGTATTTTTAANAGCATCCCNGAAAATTGACATTCTAAAATTTGTGCTTTGTAATCAGCATTNTTTTTAATTGCGTAAGTGTATTTTTTTGCTTTAGTATTTTGCAACATAAAAAGACCATTTTTATCATCAATATTNGTTAAAGCAAAGGCAGTTTTTGGAAGNTCATCAAANAANATTTTTTTNGTATCTCTATANTTTTTAAAATTNCCATGATAATCNAAATGTTCATGACTGATATTGGTAAATACTCCTCCTGAAAATAACAGTCCNGCNGTACGATATTGTGCTATNGCNTGAGAGGATACTTCCATAAAACAATAATCNACACCCAAATCAACCATTTCCCTCAAAAAATNATTTATTGTTATGGCATCTGGAGTTGTATGNTTATTNTGGAACTCNTTNTNNNCAAATTTTATTTTTACACTAGAAATTAAGCCAGTTAATGAGCCTTTTTCTGAAAATAAATCATATAATAAAGAGGAAGTAGAGGTTTTACCGTTAGTCCCAGTTATCCCAACCAAGCAAAGTTTTTCTGAAGGATTATCATAATAATTTGAAGATATTATTCCAAGTGCTTTTGAAGAATTTTTAACAATAACATAAATCACACCCTTAGCCTTAACTTTTGGAAATGACTCACAAACTATAGCTTCAGCTCCATTTTCAATGGCTTCAAAGATGTAATCGTGTCCATCCACCTGAACCCCTTTTTTAGCAACGTACAAAGCACCTTTTTTAGTTGTCCTGCTATCAAAACTTATTGAAGAAACTTTCGTTAAAGGATTACCGAAAATTCCCTCAATATTAACTTTATATAATATGTCCTGTAGTATCTTCAAGATATTTCAATAATAATTTTTTGTTCTTTTTTTATTTTAGTCCCAGGCCTTAACGATTGTGATTTAACAATTCCTTTACCTTTACCTTTAATTTTTACCTTCAAACCTTTTTTTTGTAATTTCTTAATTGCATCCTCCTCTAAAAGACCCGCAACATTTGGAACAGTATTTTTTTCTAAAGGTTGAAGAGAAATATCTTTATCTAAATTTGCAAGAGCCTTATAACTTAATTTGACTTCGTGCGGAATATTATTTACTATTTTTTTTGCAATTTTCTTGAAAACAGGTGCTGCAACTGTAGCTCCATAATAACCTCTAGATTTATTAGGCCTATGAATAACTACTATACAAGAATATATGGGTTTTTCTACAGGATAATAACCTACAAAACTAGATATATACTCTACCTCTTCAGAGGTATAATCTACCTGACAAGTGCCGGTTTTTCCTGCCATTTTAAGAGTAGGGTCCTTAATTCTGTTGGCTGTTCCCCACTCTTTATCAACTACATTATACAACATAGACTGAACTTTTTTTAATGTTCCTTTAGAGCAGATTGATGGATTTAAAATTTGTTTANAAAATACTTTGGNGGGAGTAGTTCCAAAATTGCTTATTTTACTTAAAAAACGNGGTTTTACCATNTCNCCATNNTTAGCAATAGCATTGTANAATGCNAAAGTCTGNAAAGGTGTCAAACTCACNCCATAACCATATGCCATCCANGGTAAATCCAAGCCATCCCAATCAGAATCNGATGGATATGGAATTTTNGGAATAGCTTCTCCGCGAATTGGAAGCCCCAAAGGTTTNTTTAATCCCATATTATAAAGACGATCAACAAATTTTTGAGGATTGTNTTTATANTTTTCATAAACCATNTTGACCAATCCTACATTNGAAGATACTTCAAATGCTTTTGCAGCAGTTAAGATTCCATGACCNCCTTTTTTGGAATCANTCACCNTATATTTATCAAANAAAATCAATTCNCCATTTCCNGTATCTANAAGTGACTTTTCATTGATTACNTTATCNTCTAAAGCAGCAATCATTCCCATTAATTTNAAGGTTGAACCAGGTTCGTGAGCCTCNCCTACTGCATAGTTTAATTTTTCAAAGTATTTTCCNTCCNTCGTTCTTCCTAAATTNACAATAGCTTTTATCGCNCCTGTTTTCACTTCCATTACAACTACAGTGCCGTGCTCTGCTTCATATTTTTCAAGTTGNGCAAGAAGTGCATTNTGTGAAATNTCTTGTATATTAANATCCANAGTAGTGTGTAAGTCNAATCCTTCAGTAGGTTCTTTTTCNTTAGAATCACTAATNGGTTTCCATTNTCCNTTGGCAATTTTTTGCTTTAGNCTAAGACCCGAGTCTCCACGAAGATATTCCGAAAACGCCCCTTCAAGACCNACTCTNTAATATGATCCNTTTTTNTCTTGAATTTCATAGCCTATAGTTCTNTCNGCTATTTTTCCNAGTGGATGTTCNCNTTTAATATGNTGCTCTACAATCAATCCTCCACGGTAAATGTTTTGATTGAAAATTGGAAANGATTTAAANCNCTTATACTCNGANTAGGATANGTCTTTATCTANAAGCCAATATCNATTGTTTTGATCNCTTGCTTTTTCAAGGCTTCTCAANANNCGATTNGANGGAATNTTAATTAGNNAAGAAATAGAGTCTGCNAGNGNTTTTTTNTTANNATTAAANAAATAATCNGANGGAATAATAGCATCCCAATGTAATTCAAAACGTGGGATTGAANTTGCTAAAATATTNCCNTCANCTGAGTAAATATTACCCCTNCTTGGTTCTAAAACTACATTTTTAACAATAGTTTCTGANNGAAGNCTTAAACCTTTTTTATTTTCATAAAATTGAATATAAATTAATTTTCCAATCAATNAAAATGAGAAAATTAAAAGCAGGNTTNCTATAAGATAAAACCNNAGCATTAANCGTTTAAAAAATTTTTGCTCACTATTCATTTAATAAAANAATTTTAATGGGAGGGCTAGATGCCGGGCCAAGGTCTTTTTTAGAAAGAATCTNAGTTACANTAGATTCTTTTTTTAGAATCANAAGTTGTTTTTTNGCTTCAATNAAATCNCTTTTTAACNCTTTTATTTCTGTNTTTAGTNATGNTATTTTNAAAATTTTTTTGTCNGTACTATGCCCNCTNGAAATCATTATTANNGCTAACATTGANAAATAAATTATCATACGCCAATTTTTTAAAGCATTCTCCTTTACTAAAAANTCAATATTCAAAANAGATCTTAAATTATTCATTTCTTTTCNGCAATTCTTAACTTAGCACTNCTAGCTCTTGAATTTNCTTCAAGCTCTTTTTTAGANGGAANNATTAACTTTCCTACTTTATGAAGTTCGCTTAATGGGTTTCCATAAAAATCTTTTTCCTGAAGTTCACCAAAATTTCCATTTTTAATGAAACGTTTTATGTAGCGGTCTTCCAATGAATGATATGATATGCAGACTAGTCGGCCTCCAGGTTTTAATAATACTGCTGCTTGCTGTAAGAAAGTTTTTAATACAACTAATTCATCATTTACTTCAATTCGGATGGATTGAAAAATCTTTGCTAGAACCTTATTTTCAAATCTTTTTGAGATTAATGGTTTGACAATTTGAATAAGGTCAACTGTTGTTTCAATCTCGGCTTCTTCCCTATAATGTAATATCTGTTGAGTAATTTTTTTAGCATTTCGTAATTCACCGTAATTAATAAACATTTTATATAAAGCATCCTCATCGTAATTATTGATAACATAGTAAGCATCCAAATGTTGTGATTGATTCATTCGCATGTCCAGTCTTCCGCTTTTACGAATAGAAAATCCCCTTGAACCAACATCAAATTGATGTGAAGAAACACCCAAGTCAGCAAGAATTCCATCTACGCAGTTGACACTATGATATTTTAAATATTGAGTAAGATGACAAAAATTAGCATTGATAAATTCGAAACGGTCATCATCTATCTTGTTTTCGAAAGCATCAGAATCTTGGTCAAAACCAAATAATCGACCATTAGAGTTCAATATATCTAAAATAGCTCTAGAATGACTTCCGCCCCCAAAAGTAACATCAACATATATTCCTTCAGGGCGGATGTCAAGCCCTTCAAGTGCTTCTTCAAGTAAAACTGGTTTATGATATTTTGTCATCATTTTTGTCTCCCATCACTTCTTCTGCCAAGGCTCCAAAATCGAGCGCTGCTTGATCTATCGCTTTCTCATATAACGATTTGTCCCAGATTTCAAGAATATTAATTGCAGAAGAGACTACAATTTCTTTAGAGATCTGTGCATGATTTATTAAATTTTTAGGAATCAATAAACGTCCTGCAACATCCATTTCAACAGTCTTTACCCCAGCAGTAAAACGTCTAATAAAATCGTTGTTTTTTTTGTTAAATCTATTTAATCCATTAACCTTTTCCATAAGTTGTGTCCATTCTTGAATAGGATACAATTCTAAACAAGGGTTGAAAACTGCACGTTTTAATACAAAGCCGTCAGAAACTAATTTCGCCAGTTGCTTTTTTATAGCAATTGGCATCATTACTCGCCCTTTAGCATCTACTTTACATTCATATGTACCAATAAGGTGCTGCACTGAATTTTAGATTTATATCAAATATAAATTATATTTACCACATTTTACCACATTTTACCACATTGTTAATAAGTTTTACCACTTATTGGGTGATTTTTTAATGGAACTAGATGAAAATAAAAAACATCGGCTAAATTGTAATTGTCTATATTTGGACATAAATTTCGTTGGAAACGGTGATAATGAATAAGATCATTCAAAAAGAAGAATTTCGCTATTTAGAGTTAGGCGAAGGTCAACCAATAATAATTCTACATGGTCTAATGGGGGGATTAAGTAATTTCAAGGGAATGATGGACTATTTCCCCAAAAAAAACTATCAAATAATTATCCCCGAACTACCTATTTATAATCTTCCAATTATAAATACTTCAGTAAAATCACTATCAGAATATCTTTACAAATTCATTGTCTACAAAGATTTAAAAAATGTTATTTTAATGGGTAACTCACTAGGGGGTCATGTGGGCTTACTTTTTACTAAAAACTATCCAGAATTAGTGAAAGGACTAGTGCTTACTGGAAGTTCAGGCCTATATGAAAACAATATGGGTGATGGCTACCCCAAACGAGGAAATTATGAGTATATTAAGAAAAAAAGCGAAGCTGTATTCTATAATCCAAAAATTGCTACTAAAGAAATTGTAGATGAAGTATTTGAATCGGTGAATGATCGAAATAAATTGGTTCGTACGCTTGCATTAGCCAAAAGTGCTATCCGTCACAATATGGCTAAAGAACTTCCAAAAATGGATACCCCTACAGCCATAATCTGGGGAAAACAAGACAGCGTTACTCCTCCTAATGTTGCAGAAGAATTTAATGAGTTACTTCCCAACTCAAATTTATTCTGGATTGACAAATGTGGACATGCTCCGATGATGGAACATCCAAATGAATTTAATACCATTCTTGAAAAATGGCTNNATACTAGNAATTTCTAGNAATCATGNATATCAAATCTGCCCGTTTTATNATTAGCAACACTGATGTNNGNAAGTGTCCACAAGCNGCAATTCCNGAGTATGCTTTTATTGGAAGGTCTAATGTGGGTAAATCTTCNTTAATTAACTCAATTTGCAATAAAAAAAATCTTGCAAAAACTTCATCAAGACCAGGCAAAACCATCCTAATTAATCACTTTCTAATAAATGAAAATTGGCACTTAGTTGATTTACCGGGATATGGATATGCTAGAGTATCTAAAAGCAAAAAAAAAGTTTTTCAAACTTTTATTAAAGCCTATTTTAAAAATCGCAAACAATTAGTAACTGCATTTCTGCTTGTCGATTTACGTCACAAACCTCAAGATATAGATCTTGACTTTATGTTTTGGCTTGGAGAAAATCAAATACCGTTTTCACTAATATTTACAAAAGCAGATAAATTGAAAACTAAAACTGTAGAATCAAACTTAATGTATTATAAAGAAGAAATATTGGCTTCAATTTGGGAATCACTTCCTCCTATTTTTGTAACTTCATCATTAAAAAAAACTGGAAGTGATGAGCTTTTAAAATACATTGAGAATCTAAACAATCAAGTAAAACAAAAGACAAATAATTAAGGCCTCTTTAATTCCAACTTTTCTGCAAAGTAATCACAAAAGTCTTTCATCGTATCGGTCATCTTCTCATCCTGGGTTGCCTTATAAAATGTATCGCATAGAGACACTAGGGTTTGATGAAAAAATAATTTCATTTGATCCAAGGGCATTTCCTTTACCCATAAATCCATTTTTAAAGTTTCTTGGTTTTTAGAATCCCAAAACGAAAGTAAAATTGCTTTGGCATCCATATTATAAACACCTCCATCTTCAGCAGTCCATTTAATTTGTTCAGGTATTTTATTTTTATCTAAATTAACATCAATTATAATTTTTGTTTTTTTATTAATTGCCATTAGCGCTTAGGTTTGTATTTTGAAAGGTTGAATAGTTTTTGAGCAGGAATCTTGATTAGATCAATTAAAGATGTATGAGGATGCTTTTTGCAATAACTTCTTACTATTTGCCATCCGATCCATCGACCTATTTTCCCTGGAGTTTCATTGTCAAGATCTAGATAAAATTTTGAAAAAGGGGCAGGTTCTAAAAACCGCTCTACCCAATCTGGATCAGTTTGGTAAAGCACTTGCTTCTCAATAAAATATTGCCAAATATAAATTTCATTTTTACTTACCCATTCCAATTCTTCTTTAGTATAAGCAATTTTAATTTCATCACTTTGGTCGGGTAATAATAAATCTTGTAAATACAACTTTTTGCCCTCAAATAACATTTCTGCCAAAAAGGTTCTATCTTCATTAGGCGGGATTATATAGCTAGCAAATTTTTCAACTATTTGAGAAAGCAAATACTTTCTATCTAATTCTTTTCTAATATAAGCAGGTATACCATCATAAAATGGATGGTCTTCTCCTAGAAATGTATCTAAAGAAATTAGCAACAAACTATCTGAGTAAATTGTTTTGATCTGATAATCAACATTATTTGTTAATGTGATTACCCTTGGAATCTTAGTTTTAGGAAAATAATATTTGATATGTCTAAATAAATCAGAAACTTTTTGTTCCATATTGCTGAGATCAGGATACTCTCTTATTACAGCATCCTGAAGTAACAATTGCAAACTATCACTTTGTCTATTAATCCAAACACTATCTGAAAATTGTTTAGGAAACAAGAAAGGGTATTCTTTTTTTAATTGAGGAATAACTTCTGGAGATTGATTGTAAAATTTTAAATCAAATCGTTCGAAACTAATTGAGACTTGAGTTTGATTAGTAACACTTTCATTATTATTTTCATTTTTACAGGATGAAAAAAAAATGAAAATAATAATGAAAAGAAGGTATTGATGTGGATTAGAAAAAAAAGTGTTAAGTCTCAACATATGATTTGCTATCATGCACACAAAAACATTAATTTTGAACAAATTTAGTTCCTATAAATGATTAAATGATGAAATCCATTAAAAAAGTAGAAAACCATATCACAAATTGGCTAAAAAATTANGCAAATGAAGCAAATATGGNAGGGTTTATAGTAGGTGTCTCAGGAGGAATAGACTCCGCAGTTACCTCAACTCTTTGTGCCAAGACAGGNTANAATTTAATTTGNTTAGAAATGCCTATACAGCAGGACTCTGGGCAAATGANTCGTGCCTCAAATCATATAAATTGGTTAAAAAGNAAATATTCGAATGTGTCATCCGTTAGATTACCATTAGATCAGTTATTTTCATCATTTAAAGATATAATTCCCCCCNCAGAGGANAAGGATTCTCAATTTCTGAGCCTTGCAAACACTCGTGCTCGATTACGCATGACTAGTTTATACTATTTTGCTGCTTTATATCAATATTTAGTTGCGGGAACAGGGAATAAAGTTGAAGATTTTGGGGTAGGTTTTTACACAAAATATGGAGATGGTGGAGTAGATTTAAGTCCAATTGCAGATCTAANTAAANCACAAGTGTTTACCATGGCAAAGCATTTGGGCGTTATCAATTCAATTCAAAATGCTGAGCCCACAGATGGTTTATGGAGTGACAATCGAACAGATGAAGATCAATTAGGAGCTACTTATCCAGAGCTAGAGTGGGCAATGGAAGTTCATGAAAAGAAAAGTGATCAAGCACAGTTTTCAGAAAGACAAAAAACAATTTTTAATCTCTACATGAAATTACATAAAAAAAATAAACATAAAATGAATCCGATTCCAATTTGTAAGATTCCAGAAGATTATATTTAAAATATTATAATTTGATTAATTCATAACTAAGCCTGAATATTATTAAAGAACTCTATTTAACTTTCGTGAAAGTAACTTTTTGAGATTCTGATATTGCATAACTTCTTCTAAAAACTCAAGCTCGTTAGTTTCTGGCAATTCATCCTGGGCAGAAGTCATTAAATTTTGAATTTTTTGATCTACAAGGTGTCTGCGAAAAGTTAAAATTGTCTCGCTTACAAGCTGCCCCACAACGCTCTTTCTGTCTTTTACAAAGATATTTTTCTTTCTCCAATCATGTAGTTGATATTCCTCTTCTTCTAATAGAATATTTGCAAGTAATTTACCAATATTAGGATTCTCTTGTTGAATCATTTTTTCAGGTCGCAGCTTTCCCTCTCTTTGGAAAGTATCAATCAATTGATTATACAAAGATTGAAATTCAGGTTGAATCATTTCAACCTCATCTTGCTGTAGGTCTAAAAACACTTTTTCATAAACCTTAGATTTAACTATCTTAGACTCTTCTATCAAATTTCCTTCAGCATCGGAAGAGATTAAAATTTCATCAAAAAAAGCTTCATCATTTCCATAATGTAATAGAATACTCACAATTTGCTTCTCTAAATTTAAAAGAGGATTTTCCGTATTTGATTCAATTTCATTATGTTTTTTTGGTAATTCCTTTAAAGCTTCATTTCTATTTATTTTTCGAATATGAGAAGGTTTTTTATTTTTCTCTTGAGCTAAAGCGTTGAAGAGGACTTCCTCAGAAACCTCCATTTCAACAGCACATTCTCTTAGATAAATTTCTTGTTTAATGGTATCTGGAATCTTCGATATAGTTTGAACAATTTCACGTACCGTTGTAGCTTTTTTAACAGGATCATTTTTAACCTCTTGGAGCAACAAATTTGTTTTAAATTGAATAAAATCTTCAGCATGCTCAGATAGATAGTTTTTGATTTCTTCAAGATTTTGCGACTTCGCAAAACTATCGGGATCTTCTCCTTTCGGAAAAGAACAGATCCGNACATTCATTCCCTCCTCTAATATTAAATCAACACCTCTTAGGGCAGCACTTAATCCAGCTGCATCAGCATCAAACAATAGCACAATATTAGAGGTCAGTCTTCGAATCAATCGAATTTGATCAGNAGTTAANGATGTNCCAGAGGAAGAAACCACGTTTTCAATCCCCTTTTGNTATAATTGAATTACATCGGTATAACCTTCTACTATAAAGCAAAGGTCTTCTCTAGCTACAGCTTTTTTTGCTTCATAAATCCCATACAAAACCTTGCTTTTATAATATATTTTACTTTCGGGAGAATTGAGATATTTAGCTGTTTTAGAATCCGTGGAAAGAATTCTTCCTCCAAATCCCTGTACTCTACCAGCAAGACTTCTTATTGGNAAAATTATTCTAGACCGAAAACGATCTATAGTTCCCTGATCGTTTTTTATTACCAAACCTGTTTCTATAAGATACTTATCTAAATAACCAGACTTTAAAGCTGTATCATAAAAATGATTCTTTTTTTTTGTTGCATATCCCAAACCAAAAAACCTTATCGTNTCATCAGTAAACCCTCTTTCTCTCAAATAACTTAATCCAATTGATAATCCTTCAGATGATTCCCACAAGTCTTTTGAAAATTGCTCTTTAGCAAAGTTATTTNCCAAGTAAAGGCTTTCTCTTTGGTTTTGTTTTTC
Organism: Flavobacteriaceae bacterium; assembly: GCA_002714815.1. GTDB lineage: Bacteria > Bacteroidota > Bacteroidia > Flavobacteriales > Flavobacteriaceae > MS024-2A. Next base: position 40,960 of record PAYI01000009.1, read on the forward strand.
TTTTTCCTCTATACTTTGTTGAGTCTCCTGAATTTCAATGTTGTATTTTTTTGCTAAAAATTTTATGGCTTCAGGATATGTGAAATGTTCGTGTTCCATTAAAAATGCAACAACATTTCCTCCTTTTCCACTACTAAAATCCTTCCAAATTTGCTTTACAGGAGAAACCATAAAACTTGGAGTTCGTTCTTGAGAAAAGGGACTAAGTCCTTTAAAATTTGAACCTGCTTTTTTTAAAACAATAAAATCTCCAATAACCTCCTCTACNCGAGCGGCTTCGTATACTTGATCTATGGTGTCTCTAGTTATCAAATTGGTTTTTTGATAAATTTATAACTTTCTATGCAATCCTAAAGAAGAATTATTGGGTTATATTTTTCGTTCAATAACATAATTTAGCATTAACTCAAGCGCATCTCTATATTGATTTTTAGGAAATTCAAGCAGTATTTTCATTGCCTCTTGGCGATATGCCTCCATCTTATCCACCGCAAAACTTAAACCTCCTTTGTCTTTGACCAATTTTATTAATTCTTTAATCTTAGCTTTATTTTTATTGTGATTTTTAATAATATTAATAATTTGACGTTTTTCTGAAGGATTAGCTACATTTAAGGTATAAATAAGAGGAAGTGTTATCTTTTTCTCTTTAATATCTATTCCCAAAGGTTTCCCAATTTTTTGGTCACCATANTCGAAAAGGTCNTCTTTAATTTGAAAAGCCATTCCNAGTAATTCGCCAAATTTGTGCATTTTGTCGACCTTATTTTTATTGCTGTTTACAGCTTGAGCACCAATTGCACAACATGAAGCAAGTAACGTTGCTGTTTTTTTGCGTATAATCTCATAGTANACTTCCTCTGTTATGTCNAATCCACGGGCNTTTTCAATTTGTAATAATTCTCCTTGACTCATTTCNCGAACAGCTACAGAGATGATTTTTAACAAATCAAAATCTTCATTTTCAATGGATAAAAGCATTCCTTTTGACAAAAGGTAATCTCCAACTAAAATTGCAATTTTATTTTTCCAAAGGGCATTAATTGAAAAAAAACCTCTTCTTTCNAAACTCTCATCAACTACATCGTCATGGACTAAGGTGGCTGTGTGAATCAATTCGATTACAGCAGCACCCCGGTAAGCACGTTCATTTACCTTACCTTTNCCAAGTAANTTAGTAACAAGAAAAACAAACATTGGCCGCATTTGTTTACCCTTTCTATTAACGATGAAATGAGTAATTCTATTAAGTAGTGCTACTTTAGAAGACATTGACTTGGTGAATTTATCTTCAAAGATTTCCATTTCTTGATAAATAGGCTTCTTAATTTGCTCAACAATTTTCATAAGGGATATAAATATATAGATTCTAGGACACTCTAGGCATTAATTGCATTCTTTCCACTTGCATCCAATTTATTAGCAAGTTGTCCACAAGCTGCATCGATATCTTCACCTCTTGATCGTCTATAAGTTACCTTGATTCTGTTTTGATTTAAGGCATCAATATATGCTCTAATCACCTCTTTTGAAGCTTCTTTAATTAAGGGGTTGTCAATAGGATTGTATTGAATAATATTAACTTTCGAAGGAACATCTTTGCATAACTTTACTAAGGCATCTATATCTTCTGTTTGATCATTAATACCATCCCAAACAACATATTCAAAAGTAATTTTAATTTTTGTTTTAATATACCAATATTTCAATGCACTTATCAGTTCAATTAGAGTGAATTTTTTTGTAAAAGGCATAATTTTTTCCCTAATTTCTTGTCGTGCACTATGCAAGGAAACAGCAAGGTTAAATTTCACTTTTTCATTTGCCATTTTACGAATCATTTTTGGTATACCTGCCGTGGAAAGTGTAATTCTTTTTGGTGAAATACCTAATGATTCTGTGTCTGTTATTTTAATAATTGCAGCTGAGACATTTTTATAATTCATCAATGGCTCGCCCATGCCCATAAATACAATATTAGACAAAGGTCTTTGAAAATTCAACTTGCTCTGTTGATTCATTATAACCACCTGATCGAATATTTCATCTGAATTTAAATTACGCATTCGCTTTAGACTTGAAGTAGCACAAAATTTACAGTTTAAACTACATCCAACTTGCGAAGAAACGCAAGCTGTTGTTCTTTTTGAGGTAGGAATCAAAACAGACTCAACTATGAAACCATCATATAGTTTTACNGCAATTTTTATAGTTCCATCTTTACTATTTTGTTGTTGATTAATATTTATGTGTTTGATTTCAAAATATTTCTTCAATAATGACCTATGTGNATGAGATAAATTNGACATCAATNCAAAATCTTTTACTCCTTTTTGCCAAAGCCANTGATATACTTGGCTCCCTCTAAACTTTGAAAAATTGTGTGAAAGAAAAAACTCTTGTAATTCTTCTTTACTCAAAGCGCGAATATCTTTTTTTGAATCTTTCACAAATAATAAAAAACTATGTAAAACAGATTTTATCTGTTATATAATNAGCATTGCNTCTCCATAAGAGTAAAAATTNTATTTTTCTTTAACTGCNACACTGTAGGCNTTTTTNATAAAATTAGGATCAGCAAAAGCAGAAACCATCATAAGTAATGTAGATTTAGGAGTATGAAAATTAGTAATCATACAGTTTGCTATTGAAAAATCATAGGGAGGGAAGATGAATTTGTGAGTCCATCCNNTATATTGATTAAGCATTCCTGAGGAAGAAACAGAACTTTCAAGCCCCCTCATTACTGTTGTACCTACTGCACATATTCTTTTACGATGTTCTTTAGCTCGATTAACTTTTTCAACAGCAATTGAATCGATAATCAATTCTTCGGAGTCCATTTTATGCTTTGATAGATCTTCTACTTCAACAGGGCTGAATGTGCCAAGACCCACATGTAATGTAAGTTCTGCCAAATTAACTCCTTTAATTTCCAATCGTTTCAGCAAATGTTTTGAGAAATGAAGACCAGCAGTAGGTGCTGCGACTGCTCCTTCATGTTTAGCATAAATTGTTTGATATCGCTCCTGGTCATCATCTTCTAAAGGGCGTTTAATGTATTTAGGTAANGGGGTTTGTCCAAGTTCTTTGAGCTTGGATCTAAATTCTTTGTAACTTCCATCAAAAAGAAAGCGAAGCGTCCGCCCTCTTGAGGTTGTGTTATCTATAACTTCTGCAACCAGACTGTCATCATCACCAAAATAAAGTTTATTCCCTATTCTTATTTTNCGTGCTGGGTCCACCAAAACATCCCAAAGCCTTTGCTCNTGATTAAGTTCACGNAGAAGGAAAACTTCAATACGCGCNCCTGTTTTTTCTTTATTTCCAAAAAGACGAGCAGGAAAAACTTTAGTATTGTTGAGCACCATAACATCTCCTTCATCAAAAAAATTAATTACATCTTTGAAAGTATGGTGCTCTATAGTTTCATCCTTTCTATTTAAAACCATCAGCCGAGATTCATCTCTGTCTGCTGCAGGTCTTTGTGCAAGTAATATATTAGGAAGTTCAAATTGGAAATCAGAGAGTTTCATTAATAAATTTTTAATCTGCAAATATACCATCTTGAACAAGGGGATGTCAAGTAAAATAACAATTATCTCTCCTCTATTTTAAAATTCAGTTCTGTCAAATCCCTCCAAAANTCAGGATAGGACTTNGAAACCACACTAGCTTCTTCTATGNATAGNGAGGTTTTAAGTGCCAAGGGGGCAAAAGACATTGCCATTCGGTGATCTTCGTAGGTAAGTATTGAGCAATCTTGAACAAAATCATTCCCTGGTGAAAGGTGTAAACTTTTGTCTGTTATTGAAATNATAGCCCCAAGCTTGCTTAGCTCATTTTNAAGAGCTACNAATCTATCAGTCTCTTTTATTTTTAGGGTACTCAAGCCTTCCAGATCACAACCAATACCAAGTCCAAAACAGGTTACTGCAATAGTTTGTGCNATATCTGGAGATTTTGAGAGATTCAATTTAATATATTCCGGAAGTTTTCTTTTTTCTTTTGTTAAGATTAAACTTTGTTCCACAAATCTTGAATTCACTCCTAANTCTTTATAAATAGACTTTAAAACTGCATCTCCTTGNAAACTTTCTGGTTTATAACTTTTCAAGTGAATCTCTGCTTCTTCAGAAAGAGCAACAATACTAAAAAAATATGAAGCTGAGCTCCAATCTGATTCAACCAGTTGGNGATTTTTTTTCGGCNTTTGNAGAAAGTTAACTTTTATATTATNACTATTTAATTTGAATGAAACACCAAAATTATGAAGTAGATCAAGAGTCATTTTTATGTATGGAAAGGAGGTTATTTCACCCAAAAGTTTAAGTTCAATTCCCTTTTCTAAAACAGNACCCAACATCAACAAAGCTGAAACATACTGACTGCTGACATCTGCCGGTAGAACAACTGATCCTCCAATTAATTTTCTTCCTTTAATTCTTAAGGGTGGATAACCATCTTTTTTTTCGTAAAATATCTTTGCTCCTAATGAACGTAGTCCGTCTACAAGAATTTTAATAGGCCTCTCTTGAATTCTTGAAGAACCTGTCAAAACAACTTCTCTTCCTTCAAGTTGAGAAAAATAGGCGGTCAAAAAGCGCATAGCAGTTCCCGCATGATGTATATCGATCAATTTGGCATCAGAGTTCAAGGCAGCTTCCATAACCTTAGTATCATCAGAGTTAGACTTATTTTCAATCACAAAACCGGAGAAAAGAGCTTGAAGAAGAAGTAATCTGTTTGTTTCGCTCTTAGAGCCAGTAATCCTTAATTTTCCATTGCATTTTCTAGTATCATGTGAAAGTCTAAGATACATTTATATTCTATGATTTTAACTTAGGATTATTATGATGTCGATAATGATCACGTTTTGTTTTTTTCTTTAATTTTTTTTTAAAAGCCGCATTTAAATCTACTCCTGTTTGATTAGCCAAACACAAGGCAACAAAAATAACATCGGCTAACTCTTCCCCNAGATCTTTGTCTTNATCATTTTCCTTTTCTGACTGTTCTCCATATCGCCTAGATATAATACGAGCTACTTCTCCAACTTCCTCTGTGAGCTGTGCCATATTTGTTAATTCACTAAAGTAACGGACACCGTGTTCTTTGATCCAGTCATCTACAGCTTTTTGAGCTTGGGTTAATTCCATTCTCAAAAATAAGGATTAATGTTGGCATTACATATTCATTATAATCTTATATAAATAATTGTTGAATNTCAGAAAGCGAATAAAAAATGGGNCAACTCTCATGTTCTGCTTCATTATGTGAGTTAAAATGAATAGCCTGCATTCCTAACTGNAAAGCTCCTTTAATATCAGCCTCGTAATTATCCCCTATCATNAAGGAAGCTTTGGGAGTCGTATTTACAGTTTCAATTGCTGTCTTAAAAATTTGAGGATGTGGTTTTTTAAATCCTACTCTCTCTGCTGAAAAGGTNAAGTCAAAATAAGATTTTAGACCAGAGTTGGCAATTTTTAATNGCTGAACCTCTTCNAAACCATTNGTAATAATATGTAATCTAAAGTCTTTTTTTAAGTGTTGTAAAAGCTGATGAGTCCCTTTAAAAAGGTGTGGAAATGAACTAAGATGAGAAATGTACAGATTTGAGATTTTTTCAATTTGATCAGATTGTATTTCATAACTCAATGCATTAAAAGTCTTTATTAANCGCTGAGATCGCAATTCTATTTGACTGATTTTNTTTTCTCTATATAGCTTCCAATAATTATGATTTATNGGTGTGTAATGATAAAGAAAATCATCTATTTTTATAGAATAGCCCAGTTGGTTAAAAATCAATTCGAAAGTTAAGGCAGAGTTTTTTTCAAAATCCCATAGAGTATGGTCTAAATCAAAAAAAATATCTGTAACAAGTTGTTTGTTAATCATGTATATAGTCTTGAAAGTCTTTTTGGAGAGATTCATTTTTCAAACTAGGATTCAAAAAACCATTTGTTAAAACTAAAGTCATGTTTGAACTAGGTAAAGGCAGCTTATCGAAAAGTTCTTCAAGGAATTGAAATGGGTATGGTTCTTTCATATTTTTAATTCCTTTTTCAGTTGCAAATATTGGATTTACTTTAAGTGGAAGTTGAAATTCATTAGAAACATCATAAAAATAAAATGGAGAAGCAGTCCCAGCACGAAAACCTATACGATCTTCATAACCCATACTGTAATCGTTCATAAATTCGTGATTTGCTAGATTTGTATAATCTAGTGTGACTTCTCTAATTCCATTACTCAAACGGACCTCAGACAAAATCCGATGAGTTAAGTTTTGAAAGTCTTTTTTTTCTCTTGTCAACTGCTGTTTTGGGAAGAGTTGCCCTTTTATAGAAACTAATANACCTAATGGAAAAAAATCATTAATNTATTTGATTGTTTTTCTGTATTTTAAATTAAAAATTGAAATAGTTGATTGGAATTGTGAACTTTTGGAAAAAAGGAAAAATACTTTTGGGCAAANAGAACTATATTNAAACCATTCTTTCCAAGAATCATAACTGTCATAGGGATCCTTTTCTAAACGGCTTAAAACTAAGATTTGGGCAATCAACCTTTTAAACTTTAATTGCCAAACAGAAGTAAAAAAATCTCTCAAGCAAACCAAGGGAGATCGATATTGGTATCGAAAAGCTAGGGGAACTTCAATAAGTAATTCCTTATAAGGTTTTCCTTCTTTTTTGTTATTTAATTCTTCAAAATGAATTCCCAAAATATTTTGAAATTTTGCAACCCACAAATCGATAATTGGTTTTTCTAAAAAATTGTTTTGGCTGGCTATGCTTTCTGAAGGGTCAAAATGACCAGCTGCAGTTTTGATATGTGGTAATGCTTCTTCATAACGACTTAAAAGAAAAAAACTTGCAGCAAAAATATCATAAGGGCAAATGCTATTTGAATTTGTTTTAAAAAAAACTGGTAATTCATCCCAAAGCCCTACTTCAATTTTTTGGGAAAACAAACCCTGCTCAAATAGTAAAGAGTATGAAGCAACAAAAACCTCATCTCCCAATGGTTTTTCCGTATAGCTAAATTTAGGGCCAGAGTGAGCTACAAATGATTCTACAGTAGAAGTAAAGTCTACCTCTTTTCCTAACATATTTTCAAATATGTGCTTAAAAATATAAGTTACTCTAGGTGTAATTTTATGAGTATAGATTAAAANCATTATNAACGGTTTATGTCTTCTAAACTAAAGTAACCTTTTTCTCAAAAAATGATTTGTCATCAGGTTCAAATATTTATCGAATTAATTGCAGTCCTCAAGCTTTTTTTAAGTAAAATCATCTTTTGTAACGAAAACCTTGATTAAAATTTTAAAATGCGACTTTTTAAAGATTTCCAATCCAAGCCTCCAAAAGTTCCAGAACTCATCATTACCAAAACATGTTTTGAATAATCTTTTTTCAATAAATAATCCAATAAAACAGNCTCTTCTGAAAATATCCTAAGGGAAGGAAAAGCGAAAGCATCTTGGATTATNNTATGAGCTAGAGGTTCTCTATTTTTAATTTTTAACGCTTCCAGGTCATAAAAAATGAGAGCTTCATCAGCTTCATTTAAAGTGTGGGCATATTGCTTGATAAATTTAGGATTCAAACTGCTGTATGTATGCAACTCCAGACAAAGAGTGATCTTATAATTTAAAAATTGTTTTTTTACAGCTTCTGCTGTAGCCTTCACCTTACTGGGTGCGTGGGCAAAATCTTTAAATAAGATTGAAGTATGACCCTTAACTAATTGTTCTAAACGTTTAGAAGCGCCAGAAAAACTAGGTATAGCCTCGTAAAAACTGGATGTATTTACACCCATAAGTTGAGAAACCCATTGAGCTCCAGCAAGGTTTAAAAGATTATGCATGCCAAAAACCAACAAAGGTAAATTACCTTCAATTGTTTTGAGATAGGTTGTTCCGTTTTCAATGAAATGTTCCGGAGTTTGATAAGGAATTTTTTTGATGGGATGAGAATTTTCTTCTACCAATTTCTTCAACACCTTATCNTCTTGGTTGTATATTAATACTCCACCAGCTTGAATGGAGTNAATAAANGATTNAAACTGTTGAANATAAGTTTCAAAAGTGGGAAANACATTTACATGATCCCATGCTATACCACTNATTAATGCGATTTCAGGTTTATACCATAAAAACTTTGATTTCAAGTCGATAGGAGAGGACAAATACTCATCNCCNTCCAATATNATAAAATCGTTTTCATCAGAAATGTATAGAGTTTCATTTNTTTNTTTTAATGGTGCTCCTAACATAAAATCCGTTTGGATATTATTATACTGTAATACATGAAGAATCATTGAGGTGATGGTGGTTTTTCCATGACTTCCTGCAACAACAACTCTTGATTTTTCTTTTGATAGCTCNGCTATAAATTCTGGATAAGATTGTATTTTTAGTCCTAGCTCTTCTGCTTTCAGCAATTCAGGATTGTCATTTTTTGCATGCATTCCCAAGATGATAACTTCTATTTCTTCATTTATTTTTTCTGGGAACCAACCAATATTATCNGGATACAATCCGGCTGCTTCTAAATTCCTTTTTGAAGGATCANAAATTGCATCGTCACTTCCAGTTACNTGATAGCCAAGACGGTGCATNGNGATAGCCAAACTGTGCATAGTAATTCCACCTACAGCAATAAAATGAAGTCNTTTCATAATTNTAATGAACTTATTAACTTTTCAAGTTTAGGATATTCTTTTTTGAATAACAAAGTCTTTTCAATATAGTCTTTCATTAGTGGCTTATTGNTTTCTATTTTGGCTAAACGTNCACGATTTAAATATACCCAGGCTAAAGGAACCGTNTCATTAAGTCGATAAGTCTTTTCAAAATAATTNAGGGCACACTGTGACCATTTAAAGTTTAAATTATAATCNGATGCTATTCGCCCTAAATCNTAAGCNAAGTTTCTTCTATTTTTTTTTAGATATTCTANAAAAGATTCNGAACAATTGGNGTAGTTTTCNTCCAAATACTCGAACGCGCGTTNGTAAACTTTTTTTGCAATTTCTTTATATCCTATCTTTTCATTTAAATAACCCTCGGCAATTAGTCCTTCTAAAGTATTAAGTGACTTTATTTTTTCAATATTCTTAATAGCTTCTTNTANACTTCCCCCNAGAAGAGAAGGCAAGGATACTAAAACATCAACTTTAGCTCTNAGATAAAGNGTGTTATTTGGTTCTAATTTAACAGCNTCTTCAAAAGCAGGTTTCATAATGTTGACATATTTTAAAGAAGATAACATTGAACCTTGCAACGCTCTAAAACCTGCAGNACCNCCCAAAAGAAAATATCGTTTAGCNTTNGGCTTAAATTCCACTGCTTTTTGAGCGAAATGAATAGAAGTTTCCCAGTCTTTGTATANAAAGGCAAGATTAGCTANAGAATCAAGGATNTATATGTTATTTGATTCTTTATAGTTTTTTTCTAANCTTTTTAATTGGCGTTGATAAAATAATTCTGTTTCATANGGATATGAAGCAATAGGTGTNTNATCTTGAGCTTNNCNAAAAATNGATAACAAANGGAAGAAAAAGAGGNTTATTATTTTANNCATCTTTTTTGTTTANAAGCNTCCAAAGNANATCTTTGAGTTCGATCAATTGATATTTTGTAACACTNGAAATAATAAGGTGAGGGATACTNTTAAATATAAATTTCATTTCNTTTGAATANTCCTNTTTTAATTCTTNATCAAGTAAATCTGCTTTAGTCAGGATAACCATATACTCTTTATCTAATAATTCNGGATTGTATTTTTTAAGTTCATTAAAAAGTATCTGAAATTCTCNTTTTAGGTCATTTGTATTTGCAGGGATAACAAAAAGTAAAATAGAATTTCTTTCAATATGCCTTAAAAAATAATGCCCTAAACCTTTTCCTTCAGCAGCACCTTCAATAATTCCTGGGATGTCTGCCATCACAAATGAGTTATAATCTCGATGTACAACTATTCCCAGATTGGGTTTTAATGTGGTAAACTCGTAATCTGCAATCTTGGGTTTTGCAGATGTTAAAGCAGCCAGAAGTGTTGATTTTCCTGCATTGGGAAAGCCAACAAGACCAACGTCTGCCAATACTTTAAGTTCTACTGTAATCCTTAAGGAAACTCCCTCTTTTCCAGGTTGGGCATAACGAGGAGTTTGACGTATGGAAGACCTAAAATGCCAATTCCCACGGCCACCTAATCCACCTTCTAAAAGGATAACTTCTTCCTTATCTTCTGTGATTTCAAAAATTATTTCATTGGTATCTGTATTTCTTATAACAGTTCCCAGAGGAACATCAACGAAACAGTCTTTTCCGTTTGCACCACTACTTCGATTCTTTCCACCATCTCCACCATTACCTGCAGAAAAATGTTTTTTAAATTTAAATGTGTATAAAGTCCATAATTGTTTTTTTGCACGAATAATTATATGTCCTCCGCGACCCCCATCTCCCCCATCTGGACCTCCTTTTGAAATAAACTTTTCTCTATGTAAATGAATTGACCCCCTTCCACCATTTCCAGAACTGACAAGAAGTTTCACATAATCAACAAAATTTCCTTCGGTCATGAGATTTTAGAATCTATCTAAGAGTTGTGCCAATCGCTCAGCAATTTCCTCAATACTTCCTATTCCACTTATACTGTGAAATTTATTTTGGTCTTGATAGTATAATTTTAATGGAGCAGTTTTTTGATTGTATTCCTCAAAACGATTTCTTATTTTTAATTCATCCTGATCATCAGTTCGTCCACTTGACTTACCCCGTTCCAATAGTCTTTTAACTAAGATATTATCATCAGCTTCTAAAGCAATAGTAATTGTTATTTTCATTTTTTTTCCTTCTAAAAAAATATCTAAAGCCTCTGCTTGAGACTCTGTTCTAGGAAAACCATCAAAAATAAATCCTTTTGCTTTGGGATACCTATCTACTTCTGCCTCCAACATATCAATTGTGACTTGATCTGGTACCAAATCACCATTATCCATGTAAGACTTCGCCAAAATACCAAGTGCTGTTTCATTTTTAATATTATATCGAAATAGATCCCCAGTTGATATGTGTAATAAATTGTATCTTTTTTTTAGAAAAACTGCTTGTGTTCCCTTACCTGCTCCTGGTTTTCCAAATAAAACAAGGTTAATCATTTTTACAATTTTGATTTAAAGATACCCTTTTTCGACGGCTTTTTTCCTATCCAAAAAAGTTATACGTATTTTTGCTAAAACTCATCATGGGATTTTTTTTAGGAAGTCAAACAATTGGGATACTCGGTGGAGGGCAGTTGGGTAAAATGTTGCTAACAACCATGAGACAATGGGACATTAAAACTAAGGTGATGGACNCCAGCGCAGAAGCTCCCTCAAGGATCGCTTGCAATAAATTTGTTAAAGGCGATTTGATGGANTACCAAACNGTNNTTGATTTTGGNAAAGATGTCGATATTCTTACAATAGAAATTGAAAATGTAAATGTTGATGCTTTATCTACTTTAGAACAGAGAGGAGTAAAAGTGTANCCCCAAGCAGAGGTGCTNAAANTAATCCAAAATAANTGTNNCCAAAAGCAATTTTATAAAAAAANTAAAATTCCTACAGCTCCATTCCAACTTTTTAGTTCAAAAGAAGAATTAAAGGATGCTATAGTTAGAGGATTTATTTCTTTCCCTTTTGTATGGAAATCAGAGTTAATGGGATACGACGGATACGGAGTTAAAATAGTTCGCTCTAATCAAGATTTGGAGGAAGTAAATACTGGAGCTTGTATGGCTGAAGAGTTGGCCAATATAGATAAAGAAATTGGGGTTATTGTATGTAGAAGTCCCAAAGGAGAAACTAAATGTTATCCTTGTGTTGAAATGGAATTTCATCCCGAAGCAAATCAAGTGGAATATGTTTTGAGTCCAGCTAGAATTTCAAAAAGAGTTGCTCAAAAAGCAGAGAAAATTGCTCTAGCTGTTTCTAGTTCATTTCAGCATGTAGGTTTACTAGCTGTTGAATTATTTTTAACTCTAGAAGGTGACATTTGGGTAAATGAAGTTGCTCCTAGACCTCACAATAGTGGTCATTATACTATAGAAGCAGCATATACTTCTCAATTTGAACAGCATACAAGAGCAATTTTAGATTTACCTTTGGGGAATACTTCAAATAAAGTAGCAGGTGTGATGGTCAATTTGGTAGGTAAAGATGGAAACTCTGGGCCTGTTTACTATAAAAATATTGAACATATTTTAGCAATTGAGGGAGTAAACCCTCACCTTTACGGAAAGAAAGAAACACGTCCTTTTCGAAAAATGGGTCACATTACAGTTGTAAATAAAAATTTAAATATAGCTAGAAAAATAGCTGAGGAAGTAAAAGAAACTATCGAAGTAATTACAAAATGACATGGCACAAGTAGGTATAATTATGGGGAGTCAATCTGACCTATCCGTTATGAAAGAAGCAATAGAAATTCTAAAAGCTCTTGGAATCGAAATAGAAGTTGATATTGTTTCAGCACATCGAACTCCAGAAAAAATGGTCGCATATGCTAGTGAGGCCCATATTAGGGGTATTAAAGTTATAATTGCAGGTGCAGGAGGGGCCGCTCATTTGCCTGGAATGATAGCTTCCATAAGCCCTCTTCCAATAATTGGTGTTCCTGTAAAATCGGCAAATTCAATAGACGGGTGGGACTCGATACTTTCAATTCTTCAAATGCCTGAAGGTGTACCAGTTGCTACAGTAGCTCTTAATGGAGCTAAAAATGCAGGGATACTTGCTGCTCAAATCATAGGAAGTCAAGATGATGAAATTCAAAAAAAAGTAATAGACTACAAAAGTAGTCTTAAGGAAAAAGTAATTCTAAGTAGCAAGCAAATTAAAAAATAAAAAATTGATTAATCCACTCCTATCNCCTTTCAAAACTGATTTTGAGGCTACACCTTTTTCACAGATAAAAACAGAGCATTTTATCCCTTCAATCAAAAAGACTATTACAACCACAATAAATGAAATTAAAACGATCTGTAAACAGAAAAAAACTCCTACCTTTAAAAATACTATTGAAGCTTTGGAGGCTTCTGGATCACTANTAGGCAGAAATTTCTCCTTACTATTCAATCTCAACAGTGCAGAAACGAGTGAAGCTATTCAAGCAATTACTCAAGAGGCAGCACCTTTACTTACAAAATTTCAAAATGACGTTAGGCTAAATCAGGATTTGTTTGAACGCATTCGCTTTGTCTATGAAAACGAGGATAGAAAAACTCTAAATCCTGAACAGGTAACTCTTTTAGAAAAAGAATATAAAGGTTTTGTGAGAAATGGGGCCTTGCTAGATAAAGTTGCTAAAGAAAAACTTAGAGAACTCGATTCCCATTTAGCAAAATTGAGCCTGACCTTTGGGGAACACGTTTTAGCAGATTCTCAAGCTTATGAATTACATGTTGAAAATAAAGAGGATCTAAAAGGACTTCCAAATGCTGTAATTGAAATGGCAAAATCTGTTGCTAAACAAAAAGAAAAAAATGGATGGGTTTTTACTTTAGACTATCCTAGCTATGTCCCTTTTATGACNTATNCAGAAGATCGAAGGCTGAGAAAANAAATGAGTATTGCCTTTGGAAAAAGGGGTTTNCAAAAAAATGANAATAATAATACTGAAATAATACTTAAAATTGTTTCGTTACGTCAGCAAAGAGCAGAACTTTTGGGATATAAATCTCATGCAGATTTTGTTTTGGAAGAACGCATGGCCACCTCAGTAAAAACAGTTCAAAANTTNTTAGACGACTTGANTTCTAAAGCAAAACCCNCAGCCCAAAAGGAATGGGAAACTATGAAGTCTTTTGCCAAAAAAAANTTAAATCTTAAAAAGNTAGAAAAATGGGATACCGCATTTGTTGCAGAAAANCTAAAAGAGACTAAACTTCAATTGAATGAGCAGGAACTTAAGCCCTATTTCCCTTTAAACTCAGTACTTGAAGGTTTATTTGAAGTTGTTAATAAACTTTATGATCTAGAATTCAAAGAAAACAAATATTTAGATACTTATCATGAGGAAGTAAAAATATTTGAAGTAAATAGAAAAGGGGTTTTTTATGCTCTACTTTATACTGATTTTTTCCCAAGACCAGGCAAGAGAGATGGTGCTTGGATGACCAGTTATCGATCTCAGAAAAAAAATCAAAGACCNCATATTTCAATAGTCTGTAATTTTTCAAGACCTACCGAAACTCAGCCTTCTTTATTAACCTTCCAAGAGGTAACCACATTATTCCATGAGTTTGGACATGCCCTTCATGGAATTCTTGCAAATACAAAATATNGTCAATTAAGTGGAACNAATGTTTATTGGGACTTTGTTGAGCTTCCNAGTCAAATTATGGAAAACTGGTGTTATGANGCAGAAGCACTTCAGCTTTTTGCAAAACATTACAAGACAAAGAATACTATACCTAAANATTTAGTTGAAAAAATAAAAAANTCAGCNCNNTTCCAAAAGGGCCTTCAAACTATTAGACAATTAAGCTTTGCTTACTTAGATCTATCNTTTCATAACTCAAAAGCTATTCAAATTATCAATATAAAAGCACACGAAAAGTCTCATATAGGANCCNTNCAATTTACTAAAGANGTTCCTGAAAATTGTATNAGTACNGCTTTTTCNCATATCTTTCAAGGAGGTTACGCNGCGGGGTATTATAGNTATAAATGGGCTGAAGTATTNGACGCAGATGCCTTTGAGCTCTTTTTAGAAAATGGNATTTTTGATAAAAAAACAGCAACNNGATTGTTGGAAAANATTCTTTCNAGAGGAGGTACGGANCACCCTATGACACTTTATAAAAAATTTCGGGGTAAGACCCCGNACANTTCAGCTTTGTTNAGAAGATCTGGTCTNGCCTAACAATTNTATTAATTATTTNTCCCATGATCTATATCCNCCCTTAAGATCATATATTTTTTTAAAACCGAGTGAGTAGAATATTTTTGAAGCTTTTGCGCTTCTNNCNCCTGCTGAACAATATACNAGTATAGGTNTGTTTTTATCNAGCTTTAAAATCTNTGTTTCAAAANCTGTTGAATTGTAATTTATATTTTGAGATGATNTAATATGTCCACNATTNTATTCTTCCGGAGTTCGAACATCTATNAANTGAACATTTTGATTAATTAGTGATTGGAAAATTTCTTTTTCAACAATCTGAATNTCTCTGNTTGTTTCAGCNCACGAGAAAAATAAAAAAATTAGNAATAAAAATTTCATTTTATATTTATTTTTTTGNAGTNATTTAAATATAAGTAAATAAATGNAAACTTANANCCCAAAAAANAGGTATAGACTCCACCCAAAAACTCGAAAAGTATTTAGATCGNTTTGGGCTTGATCTATTTAATAAAATTGTTAGNANTATTAGNCATAAACCAGTACTCAAACTAAAGGGAGAATNAAATCCAAATTTCAAAAATGTNTAAATAAGAATTATAAATAATAGAATAGANCCCAAAATTTTTGTTTTAAAAATACCNAGACGCTGAGGAAAAGTATGAAGACCTGGGGCATCTATTGCCANATCTCTTATTTCAAAAGGAAGAATGGAAACAAAAATATAAATTCCCTCAATAATCAAAAGGTTAAAAAATAAGTTTAAACTAAAAGCTGGAGTCATTGAAAAAGGAACACCGACAGTAAGCAATACCCATGTAATTACTACTAGATAAACTTTCCAGCCTTTTATATTTCTCAAATTATCTTTCTCTTGTTTAAAAGGAGTACTGTATAGAAATACTAAAATTCCACCAATAAGAACAAAAATTTGAGTTAATAATTTTAATTTAAAAAAAAGAAAGATACTTACTAAAAAACATAACAAAGTAATTATTAATATAAATCTGGATAATTTGTTTTTTTTTTTATTNATAATAAAAGGAAAAAATTTGATAAAATTATAAGCAAAAAGAGCGCTGCAAAAAATAAATATTAACAATGATGATGGGAGTGACTTGGAGCTAACTGTAGCTGATACATTTGCTAAGCAAACTACAGCTAAAGCTACATGAATACTAGAATTAATATAAAAATCAAATATACTTTTTGACCACTTTATCACACGTAAATATCGAAAGTTTTCCATAAGTCATAATGTTTTTCATAAAAAATTTTNAAATAGGAATAAAGCNTAATAAAAAAATGCCATGGAAAATGTAATTTTGTTTATTAAAATTTAAATATGAGAACGGAAATGTTTTTAAACAGACATTTAGGTCCAAATGAAGGAGAAATTAAAGTAATGTTGAAAAAAATTGGTGTTGACTCTTTATGTCAGTTAATAGAGGAAACTATTCCAGAATCTATTCGCCTAAATAAAANNTTANACNTCCCAGAGGGTATNAGTGAANATGCNTTTACAAAACATNTANATTCCCTTGGAAANGAAAATNAACTATTTAATACATACATTGGTCTAGGATATAATCAAACAATAACTCCAGCGGTAATTCAAAGAAACATATTAGAAAATCCAAGCTGGTATACAGCATATACTCCATACCAAGCAGAAATTGCTCAAGGCAGGTTAGAAGCATTNTTCAATTTTCAAACTGTTATCTGTGACCTGACAGGAATGGAATTANCCAATGCTTCCCTACTAGACGAAAGCACTGCAGCAGCAGAAGCTATGACAATGCTTTTTGGATCTAGAACTAAAGAACAAAAAAAACACAATGCCTTTCANTTTTTTGTGGATGAAAATATTTTTCCCCAAACATTTTCATTNCTTAAGACTCGAGCTAACCCNCTTGGAATAGATCTTGTAATTGGAGATCCTAACCAATTTGAATATAATTTTAATTTTTTTGGAGCAATCTTTCAATATCCAGGAAGAAAAGGTAATGTCCCTAATCTGAAATCCTGGATTGAAAAGGCAATAAATAAAGGAGTATGTACAGTAGTTGCTGCTGATATTATGAGTTTGGTACTTTTAGAAAGTCCAGGAAAATTCGGTGCAGATGTTGTTGTAGGAACTACCCAAAGGTTTGGAATTCCTCTGGGTTACGGAGGGCCTCATGCTGCTTTTTTCGCTACTCGTAAAAAATATAAACGCAACATTCCAGGAAGAATCATTGGACAAACAAAAGACTTGAGTGAAAATCCCGCCCTTCGAATGGCATTACAAACTAGGGAACAACACATAAAAAGAGATCGTGCTACTTCAAATATTTGTACTGCACAAGTTTTACTTGCGGTTATGGCAGGTATGTATGCCGTTTATCACGGTCCTGAAGGATTAAAACATATTGCAGAATCAATTCATCAAAAAACCACAAAACTTCATAAAAATCTTGAAGCTCTAAATTTTGTTCAAAAAAATGCTCAATACTTCGATACACTTCAAATTGAAATAGATGTATCCATAGTAAAACCTTTAGCAGAAGAAAAAGAAATTAACTTTTACTATTCCAATGAGAAGACAGTTTGCATAGCATTAAATGAAAGTACAACGGAGGAAGATATTGTTCTAATCACTTCAGTATTTGAAATGGTAGCCAAAACTCAACAATTTCCCAAAATTTCATGTTCAAAAAAGAATTATTTACCTAAGGAATTAGTGCGAACGAGTCCTTTTTTGACACATAAAGTTTTTAATAGTTATCACTCAGAAACAGCTTTAATGAGATACATAAAAAATCTAGAACGAAAAGACTTGGCTTTAAATCATTCAATGATTTCATTAGGTTCATGTACTATGAAATTAAATGCTGCTGTAGAAATGCTGCCCTTAAGTAACCCTAATTGGAGTGGGCTTCATCCTTTTGTCCCAATCAAACAGGCTAATGGCTATCATAAAATGCTTTCTGANTTAACTCAACAATTAAATCAAGTTACTGGTTTTGCAGCTACCTCTCTACAGCCAAATTCTGGAGCCCAAGGAGAATATGCTGGATTAATGGTCATTAGAGCTTTTCATGAAAATAATAATGATTCCAAACGAAATNTCTGTCTAATCCCTTCCTCAGCACATGGAACAAATCCAGCCTCTGCTGTCATGGCTGGAATGAAAGTTGTTGTAATAGGAACAGATGAAAATGGAAATATTGATTGGGAAGATATTTATGAAAAGGCTCAACTTCACAAAGAGCATTTGGCTGCTTTAATGATTACGTATCCAAGTACTCATGGAGTTTTTGAAACAAAAATTAAAGAAATAACTCAACTAATTCATGACTGTGGAGGTCAAGTTTATATGGATGGTGCAAATATGAATGCACAAGTTGGATTAACTAGTCCAGCAGCTATNGGAGCTGATGTNTGTCATTTAAATTTACATAAAACCTTTGCTATACCCCATGGAGGNGGAGGTCCAGGNGTAGGACCTATTTGCGTTGCAGCACACCTAGCTCCTTTTTTACCAGTAAACCCTTTGTTGGATACAAGAGACTCTAGTGCTATTTTCTCAATCTCTGGTGCTCCATTTGGATCCGCACTTGCTTGTCTTATTTCATATGGATACATTAAAATGCTTGGAGGGACAGGTCTTCAAAAAGCCACTGAAATAGCTATCTTAAATGCAAATTATATTCAAATCCGCTTAAAAGGGGCCTATGATATTTTGTATTCAGGTGAAAAAGGGCGTTCAGCTCACGAACTCATTATTGACTGTAGACCTTTCAAGGAACAAGGTATTGAAGTTGTTGATATTGCAAAGCGTCTAATGGATTATGGATTCCATGCACCTACGGTTTCTTTTCCTGTTTCAGGTACAATGATGATTGAACCAACAGAGAGCGAAAATTTAGCTGAAATGGATCGATTCTGTGAGGCAATGATTTCCATAAGAATGGAAATAGCTTCTGATAATAAAAACGACCATGCTCTTTTAAAAAANGCTCCACATACACTTGAGATGATAACTTCAGACCGTTGGGATTTTCCATATTCACGGCAAAAAGCTGCATTCCCTTTGGAGTTTGTTTCTGAAAATAAATTCTGGCCTACAGTTNGGCGTGTAGATGAAGCTTATGGAGATCGTAATTTAGTTTGCAGCTGTAATCCAATTGAGTCTTATGTAAATAGTTGACAACAAGTTATTTAATTCTTTTTTTAAAAAATAAAAAAAAATGATTTATATGTTTAGACTTCGTAGCACTTTTGGTATAATCTTAAAATAAGATTCATTATTAAACTACTTTTAGGCTCCTCTTATGAATATTAAAATTACTGGTACTGGAAGTAGCATTCCTCAAAAAGTTGAACAAAATTCAAGCTTTTCTGAGCACTCCTTTTATGATGCTAATGGCAACCCAATTGACAATCCTAATGATATAATTATTGAAAAATTTAAAGCGATTACTGGTATTGAACAACGAAGGTACATTAAAGATGATCAAACAGTTACTGATATAGCTATTGAAGCAGCAGTAAAAACAATTAATGATGCAAAGGTAGATCCTGAAACAATTGATTATCTTATCGTAGCTCATAATGTAGGAGATATTTCACTAAATTCTAATCAAGTAGATACATTACCAAGTATTGCTTCAAAGATTAAAGCTGGTCTTAAAATCCAAAATCCAAGCTGNGTGGCATATGATCTTTTATTCGGNTGTCCTGGTTGGATCGAAGGAGTTATTCAAGCAAAGGCTTTTATTAAGTCTGGGATGGCTAAAAAATGTCTAGTTATTGGAGCTGACACCTTATCAAGAGTTTTAGATCCTAGTGACAGAGATTCAATGATCTATGCAGATGGTGCTGGAGCAACATTGATTGAAGCAAGAAAAGAAAATGGAGGAATTTTATCNCACAAAACAGTAACTTATACATCAGANGGNGAGGCAGATTTTATTTTTTATGGTCATGCAAATGATAAGGGTAAAGGAACAAAGTATATAAAGATGTTTGGGAGAAAAGTTTATGAATTTGCTTTAAGTAAAGTCCCCTTGGCTTTAAAATCTTGTTTAGAAGCCTCAGGCAATACAATAGATGAGGTAAAAAAAATATTTATCCATCAAGCTAATCTTAAAATGGATGATGCAATAGTTAAGCGCTTTTACAGACTTTATAAAAGAGAAATGCCAGAAACTATTTTACCAATGAATATTCAAGAATTTGGAAATAGTTCCGTAGCTACAATCCCAACACTATTTGACCTGGTTAGAAAAGAAAACTATGGTGGGCACAAGTTAAATAGTGGAGATCTAATAATTTTTGCCTCTGTAGGTGCTGGCATGAATATCAACGCCATCTCTTATAGAGTTTGAAAAATTTTAATAAAATTCTATTTTTTAATTAAAATATTTATTAGGTAAAATTGCTACCTTTGAAGGGGTATGAAAATCCTTTCAAACATAGGAAAATATTTCTTAATGCTCCAAAATGTGTTTGGAAAGTTTAACAAATGGAAAATCCTTAAACAACTTATTTTTAAGGATATCGACTCNCTAATTATTGGTTCTTTAGGAATTGTGTCNTTTATTTCCTTCTTTGTTGGAGGAGTAGTGTCAATTCAAACAGCATTAAATCTTGAGAATCCATTTTTACCAAAAGACTTAATTGGTTTTGCTACTCGACAATCTATTATTTTAGAATTTGCNCCTACCTTTATTTCAATTATTATGGCNGGAAAAGTAGGATCTTANATAACTTCAAGCATCGGAACAATGAGAGTTACAGAACAAATCGATGCTCTTGAAGTAATGGGNATCAANACTTATAATTATCTTATTTTTCCAAAAATAATTGCTCTCTTACTTTATCCTTTAGTCATTTGTATTTCCATGTTCTTAGGTATTTTTGGTGGCTATATTGCTTGTGTTTATGGTGGTTTTTCAACTAGTGGAGAATTCATTCAAGGAATTCAACTTGATTTTACTCCTTTCCATGTCACTTATGCTTTTATCAAAACTGCTTTCTTTTCTTTTATTCTTGCTACAGTACCATCTTTCCATGGATATTTCATGACCGGTGGTGCATTAGAGGTTGGAAAAGCAAGTACTGTGTCGTTTGTTTGGACAAGTGTTGTTATTATTTTGCTCAATTATCTTATTACTCAACTTTTATTAACATAAATGATACAGGTCAAAAATATTACCAAAGAATTTGAAGAAAGCCCCGTTCTTAGAGGCATATCAACAGTTTTCGAAAAAGGAAAAACTAACTTAATAATCGGTCAAAGCGGCTCAGGAAAAACTGTTTTTTTAAAATGTTTACTCGGTCTTTTTGAAACCAATTCAGGTCAAATACTATTTGAAGATAATCCCATAAGTGAAATGGGGATTAAAGAACGTACGATACTAAGACAAGAAATTGGAATGGTTTTTCAAGGTAGTGCACTATTTGATTCTATGACAGTTGAAGAAAATATTATGTTCCCAATGCAAATGTTCACTAAAAAGGAAGATGAAGAAGTTCGTGAAAGGGCCAATCAAGTTATTAAAAGGGTTAACTTATTAAATGCCAACGAAAAATATCCAGATGAAATATCTGGAGGGATGAAAAAGCGAGTTGCAATTGCCCGAGCTATTGTAATGAATCCCAAATATCTTTTTTGTGATGAACCAAACTCCGGTTTAGACCCCAAAACAGCTATTCTAATCGATAATTTGATTCAAGAAATTACTGTTGAATATAATATCACAACTGTTGTAAATACACACGACATGAATTCAGTTATGGAAATTGGTGAAAAAATTGTTTTTCTACTGAACGGAAAAAAAGCTTGGGAAGGTACCAAAAAAGATATTTTTGATACAGATAATGAGGCTGTATCAAACTTTGTTTACTCCTCTGATCTCTTTAAAAAAGTAAGAGAAATGTACTTAAACAAATAATTAAACTGGAATTACCTCCGCATTAGGACTAAAAAGATATATCCTTCCTGAATCTAATTCTTTGCATTCGAAACGCTTTCTTCGCCTAGTTGATTTAACAAATACCTTTCCATTATCGAGCTCAAAGTGTTGACCTTCCTCTAGTTCAAAAACAGGTGTTTTTGAGTTTGAAGGATCATACTCCCTCAACGCCATAACTAATTTAAAATCTCGATCGGTACTAGCTTTCGGATTTTTCATATGACTTGCCAATAAACTTAACAAGGGTTCAGGGAAAATTTGAGGATTTAAAAATGGAAGTAAAATTTGCTTAAAAGCAATTTTCCATTCCTTTCCGTGAGGCATAACTTTGTAGGGTTTTGTTTTAAAAACTTCAAAATGAGCAATCTCGTGGAGTAATGTTATCAAGAACCTATATCTATTAGAGGTTTGGTTTATTGTAATCAGTAAAGAACCATTAGCTTGTTTTCTAAAATCTCCNTGTTTTGAAANTCTTNTTTTGGTAATCTTTATCTCAACAGTACTTNATAATAAAAGCTTTTCTAATTGAGNATGNGCATNTTCAGGAACGAATTGTAAAATATCTTCCATATTGAGGTTATGGNGTTGAAGAAGAAATAGGTAAGATCTTACCATTANAATATTTTTGCCCCGTCAATGCGAATTGNAAAATATATNTAGCAATTTCCTTAGCTGAAANAGGTGCTTTCATTCCTGGAAANGCTTCTTCTAACATTTCTGTTTGTACTGCNCCAAGNGCAAGAGCATTAAAAGATGGGCCNTTNTCNTTGTATTCCTCAGCTAATAATTCTGTTAAAATNTTTAAAGCCCCTTTACTACTACTGTAGGCTGCTAGTCCTGGAAATTTAGCACTTCCNTCAACCCCNCCCATACTGCTAATATTTACTATATGACCNTTAGNTGTAATTTGAGGTAATAGTTTTCGAGTAATTGAAGCCAAACCAAAAACATTGACTTGATAAATATTTTCAAAATCTTCTTTAGAAGTTTCTGAAAAAGGCTTATTTAAAAAAGCACCTGCATTATTAATTAAAGCATCTACAACAATCTCCTCCCTCTCAAGAAAAGTTGCAAAATCAGTTAGTGATTTGTCATTCGAAAGATCAATACTTATTGGATTAATCAACTTAGTAGCAGCAATTGTTTTTATTTTACGTGAAAGAGCATAAACATTATGTCCAGCCTGCGCTGCAAGTTGCACTAAAGCGTAACCAATCCCACGGCTTGCACCAGTGACTACAATTGTTTTTGACATTTATTAAAGGTAATGAAAATCTCCTTGTAATTCCTTACAATATCATCTTCAAAGGATTTTCTACAAACTCTCGTAGAGTTTGTAAAAAATGTGCCCCGGTTGCACCATCAACAACACGATGGTCACAAGCTAAAGTAAGCTTCATTGTATTCCCCACTGAAATAGCACCTTCCTTTACAATTGGTTTTTGGACAATGGCTCCTACTGATAAAATAGCTCCATTTGGTTGATTTATTATAGATGTAAATTCTTGGACACCAAACATTCCAAGATTAGAAATAGTGAATGTACTACTATCCATTTCATTAGGGTTCAATTTTTTATCTCTAGCACGTAATGCAAAATCTTTTACTGCGACACCAATTTGGGGAAGAGTCAATTCGTCAGTAAATTTAATAACCGGAACAACCAAGCCGTCTTCTACAGCTACTGCAACACCAATATGAACGTGGTGATGAAGTGTAATTTGATCATCTTCCCATTTTGCATTAACTTTAGGATGCTCTTTTAATGCCAATGCAACTGCTTTAACAACTATATCATTGAAGGATATTTTTGTGTCAGGAATAGAATTATATTGATTTCTGAAGGCAATTGCATTTTCCATATTAAATTCGACTCCAAGATAATAATGGGGTGCGGAAAATTTAGAAGCTGACAACCGCTTTGCAATGGTCTTACGCATTTGTGAATTTGCAATCTGGGTTATAGATTCTGTTCCTTTTTGGGCAAAAGTTTGATTAGTTCTATCTGATTGAGATTGGTAATTGTCAATATCCCTTTTGATAATTCTTCCAGCATCTCCTGTCCCTTTTATACGACTTAAATTAATTCCTTTTTCAGCAGCTAATTTCTTAGCTAACGGAGAGGCAATAATACGTCCACTTGGGCTGGAAAGAGACACAGCTTTAGATGACTCAGTATTAACTTCAAATACTTCATTTTTTTCTGAAGGGACTGTTTCCTCCGGAACAACTATCCCTTTGGGAGTGTTCGTTGAAGATGTATTTCTCTCCAATGTAGAAAGTACTGATTTAACATCGGTTCCAGGTTTTCCTATAAGGGCAAGTAAACTATCTACAGCTGCAGATTCTCCTTCATTTAAGCCTATATGTAACAACTCACCTTCATAAAAAGATTCAAATTCCATTGTGGCTTTATCTGTTTCGATTTCAGCTAAAATATCTCCCTCACTTACTTTATCTCCAACTTTTTTAAACCATTTTGCCACNGTACCTTCCTCCATAGTATCACTTAACCTAGGCATACTNATAATTTCTACTCCATCAGNTNNTTCAANAGATTCTTTCTCTTCAGAATTTACTTTATTGTTTTTTGAATTANGAACTTCANCAGGAGTNTNAGNAGNGCCATCTTNNAATAAACTTGAAATATCTTCTCCTTTTTCNCCAATNATTGCAAGTAAGGTATCTACAGGAGCAGTNCCTCCTTCTTNGATACCAATATACAATAACTCCCCTTCATTAAAGGATTCAAATTCCATTGTGGCCTTATCTGTCTCAATCTCAGCNAAAATGTCTCCTTCACCAACTTGATCTCCAACTTTTTTAAACCATTTTGCNACGGTACCTTCCTCCATAGTATCACTTANTCTAGGCATGTTTATTATTTCAGCCATCTGCTATAATTTATGTTTTATGAATGGATAATCNTTTTGTTCGTAAACNGCTTCATATAACAAACTCTTATCTGGATAAGGAGAAGATTCTGCAAATTTTTCACATTCNCTCACACGTTCTTTTACAGAAGAATCGATTAAATCTAGTTGNTTTTGTGTTGCATATTTTTTGGNTAAAATAATATCTTTTACTTGNGTAATCGGATCAATTTTTTTGTANTCTTCNACCTCCTCTTTNGTTCTGTAATGTTGTGCGTCNGACATTGAATGCCCACGGTATCTATAAGTTTTCATTTCAATAAAGGAAGGTCCCCCTNTTTTTCTTGCAAGGCTNATTGCCTTATCTATTGTCTTTGCGACAGCTACAGGATCCATTCCATCACAAGGNTCACATGGCATATCATAACCTAAGCCNAGCTTCCAAATCTCATCATGTGAAGCTGTTCTGGCAACTGAAGTNCCCATTGCATAACCATTGTTTTCTACCACAAAAACAACTGGNAGTTGCCAAAGTGTGGNTAAGTTTAGTGTTTCATGAAGACATCCCTGNCGAACCGCTCCATCTCCCATAAAACATAAAGTTACGTTATCACGCTCAAAATATTTATCTCCAAAAGCCATTCCAGCTCCTAATGGGATTTGACCTCCAACAATNCCATGACCTCCATGAAATTTATGTTCCTTTGAAAAAATATGCATTGATCCCCCTAAACCTTGAGAAGTTCCAGTTGCTTTTCCATATAATTCTGCCATAACTCGTCTAGGGTCAACTCCCATTCCAATGGGTTGAACATGATTTCTGTAAGCTGTAATCATTCTATCCTTGCCAATTTCCATGGCATGTAGTGATCCTGCCAATACTGCTTCTTGTCCGTTGTATAAGTGAAGAAAACCACGTACTTTTTGTTGAATATATACTGCTGCAAGTTTGTCTTCAAACTTTCTCCAGAAAAGCATGTTTTGATACCAATCTAAATAAGTTTGTTTTGTAATTTTCTTCATAAAATCCTAATAATCAAATCCAATAACTATATGTAAAATTACTTAATTCTCTCTTAAATTTAGAATCTATTAACCTAATTCTTAATCTTATCATAACGTATTGATGTTTTTATCATCACTTTGTAGTTGTGATGGAGATTGATCCAAATTAATTGACAAAGAAAAACGAATTGTATTTTCTAAGGGATTCCTTACACGAGAAGTTGAAAACAGGTATGAGAGGTCAATATCAATAAAATTTAAATTAAAGCCAGCACCCATAGTTAAATATTGTCTAGAACCTTTGACCTGGCTCTCATTAAAAAAGCCCGTTCTGATTGAAAAAGAATCCTGGAAGCTATATTCTATACCCATTGCTACTGTTATTTCACTTAGTTCTTCCGATAACCCATCTGGAGCATCAGTAAATGAGGTGAATATTCCATTGATAAAATCAATATCTGGTTGTCTGTAGCCTAGAAAGTTTTGACTTGAATCATATATAGCGACTGGAGTTGGAACAAGAAGCTTACTAAATTCTGTATAAAAACCTATAGTGTTATTATCGTCAAAAATTAAGTCTAGCCCTGCGCCCAATCTCAAGTTTGTTGGAATAAAACTTTTTTGAGAGCCAGAATCATAGTTCAACCTTGGACCAATATTAGAAATATTGATTCCTGAACGAACTACTGCTGAGTTTGATTTAATTTTAATAAGTTCACTCTCATAAAAAGCAGCTATATCAACTCCAAGTGAACTTGCTGATGAAGTATCAGCATCCATTGCAATTTTTAAATCTGAATAGATAAAACGTCCGGCAACAGCCATTGAAAAGACTGAACTCAATTTTAGTGCGTAAGATAAGTCTAGAGTTAGCTCTGTAGGTCTTTGAATACCTTGATCTACAATAGATCCAGCAATTAATTCATTAAATTGAATTTCACCAAGACTGAAATACCTTAAACTAGTTGCCCAAGAACTTCGGTCATCAATCTTTTTAAAATAAATTATATTCCCCAAAAATATGTCATCAACTAACTTACTCAAATATGGAGTGTAACTTAATCCAACACCCTTTTCATTGGATGCAAAAGCATATTTAGCAGGATTCCAGTGCTGTGAGTAATTATCAGCTGATGTTGCAACTCCCAATTCACCCATGCCAGCAGCACGTGCATCAGTCGTAATCATCAAAAAAGGAACACCAGTTGTGATGACTCGATTAGAATTTTGCGAAAAACTTAAAAATATTCCAAGTAAATGAGCAAACACTAATAAAGCAGGGGTTTTCATGAATTATTATTTCATGACTTTAAACGTTTCTTTTTAAGAATTCTTGTGCAATGAAGTAAAAAATAGTTTCTCTTAAATTTTTCGAGCAATATTTATATAATACACACGTTATTGTATATAATTAATGAATTTAAGTCATTTATGCAATTACAGCTAAGTTTGATTAATTTGTATATTGCATAATGTTTTAAAACTAATTTTGAAATATATGAAAGTGAGTAATTTAAAACAATTCTCAATCGCATGTCTTGGAATGCTAGTTCTAATAGGCTGTGGAGGCGGAAATACTTCACGTGGAACTGGATGGGATATTAATTCCAAAAAAGGTGGATTTCAATATAACATAGAATTTGATGATCAAGAAACTGGACCTGGATTAGTATTTATTGAGGGAGGCACTTTCACTAAAGGACAGGTTCAAGATGATGTTATGCACGACTGGAACAACACTCCAAATAAACAGCACGTAATGTCATTCTATATTGATGAAACTGAGGTCACTAATTTAATGTATATGGAGTACCTCGATTGGCTTGAATTCGTTTTCCCAACTAACGAACAAAGATATAGACAAATATATGAAGGTGCACTTCCCGACACTCTAGTCTGGAGAAACCAATTAGGATATGTTGAAGAACTTACTACAAACTACCTTCGGCATCCGGCTTANGCTGAATATCCNGTAGTNGGTGTTAACTGGCTTCAAGCNGTTCAGTATGCAGAATGGAGAACTGATCGAGTCAACGAATTNATTTTGGAAAGGGAAGCCTATGTTCAAAAAGANGTGAGATATAATGAGGTTGGAACAAATAGTACTTTCAACACAAAAGCATATCTTAAAAGACCTGAAACCGCATATAATGGTAAAATGGATAGCATAGCTGGAAAGAAAGCAGAACAGAAAAAAGGTGATTCCATTGTAAAAGTTTATGCAGGAGTTGAAAAAGGNATANTGCTACCNTCTTATNGACTNCCNACAGAAACAGAATGGGAATATGCTGCACTTGCTCTTGTTGGNGACCGGGAATACAATAATTATAGAGGAAAGAAAAAATATCCTTGGTCAGGAGAGTACACACGTTCAGAAGATCGAAGAACTGAAGGAGATCAATTAGCTAACTTCAAACTTGGAAAAGGAGATTATGGTGGAATAGCAGGCTGGTCAGATGACGGTGCAGACATTACAATACAAGTAAAACAATATCCTCCTAATGACTTTGGTGTTTATGATATGGCAGGAAATGTTGCTGAGTGGGTTTCTGATGTATACCGTCCAATTGTTGACGATGAAGCAAATGACTTTAATTATTACCGAGGAAATGTATATACCAAGTCTGTAATCGGAGAAGACGGAAAAGCAGAAATTATTGCTGCTGATCAATTAGTTTTTGACACCTTGCCTAANGGNAAAGTACTACTCAAAAGACTACCTGGAGAACTCGANAATGTGGCAATTGACGAAAATGAAACTTTCTTACGTCAAAACTTTTCAGAAAGTGATAATNGAAATTTNAGAGANGGAGACACNGAATCNTCTAGAAATTTTNCTGCTGGTAAATCTGAACCGGGAGAGANTCNACGTCCTGAAACTACTCAAATGTATGATGCTCCCACNCAACCTAAATTACAGAAAGGAGAAGATGGAGAATTAATTCGTGAATATGATAAAAATCCAAATAGAACAACTCTAATTACTGATGAAGTTCGTGTATATAAGGGAGGATCTTGGAAAGATCGTGCATACTGGTTAGATCCTGCACAAAGACGTTATTTGCCTCAATACATAGCTACAGATTATATCGGGTTTAGATGTGCTATGTCTAGACTTGGATCTAAAAGCCAAGCAAAGAAAAGAGCTCGACACAAAAGAAAAGGATAACTAATAAAAAAAAGCATCTTCTTTTAAGATGCTTTTTTTTTACCATGAAAGATATTGATCAACTTTATAATGCATTCCTAAAGGCTTCAGAGGTAAGTACGGATACTCGCACCATGAAGAATGGGGCTATTTTTTTTGCGCTTAAAGGACCTAATTTTGATGGTAATNAATTTNTCAATNTTGCTCTAGATAACGGAGCAAATTTTGTTGTTATAGATGATGCTTATAATNTTCAAGCCAATGAAANGATTATTTTGGTAAAAAACACCCTAGTTANTCTTCAAGAATTGGCTACTCATCATAGGAAAAAACTTAACCTGCCGATTATTGCAATAACGGGAAGCAATGGAAAGACTACAACTAAAGAAATCATTAAGAGTATACTTTCAAAAAAATATAATGTCCATGCTACTGAAGGAAATCTGAATAACCAAATAGGAGTCCCTTTAACTCTTCTNCANTTATCAAAAAATCACGANATAGGANTTNTTGAGATGGGNGCAAATCACTTAAAAGAAATTCGGAAATTATGCTTAATTGCTTTACCCGAATGGGGGTACATTACTAATTTTGGAAAAGCCCATCTAGAAGGATTTGGAAGTGAAGAGGCAGTAATCGAAGGTAAATCAGAATTATACCAACATTTAATTCAAAATAAAGGTAAAATTCTTGTGAATGGGGACGACTACAATCAGCTAGCATTAAGTAAAAATAATAATAGAATTCTGTTTGGTCAAAATGATTCTGTTGACTTAAAAATCGAATCCATAGATTCAAATTCAGATGAGATAGTACTGCGCTATGAAGACGAAGAATTTAAAAGCACTTTACATGGGAAATACAATTATACTAATTTCGCAGCTGGTATAGCATTTGGTTTATTATTTAAAGTACCCTTAAACGAAATTCAAAAGGCTGTTTCCTCTTATCAATCCAAAAATAATCGTTCTCAGAAATTAAGTATCCAAAATATACCCTTTATTTTAGACGCATATAATGCTAATCCGAGTAGTATGGAAGTTGCCATTAAAGCATTTAGTGAAAAAAAAATCCAAAACAAATTAGTTGTATTAGGTGATATGTTAGAATTAGGATCACAAACTCAGAAAGAACACGAAAACATACTCAACTTATCTCTTGAACTTGAAATTGATAGAATTTATACCATTGGAATTAGATTTGCTCAGACTTGTATTGAAGATGATACTATTCAAAAATTTGAGTCCTTAGAAGAATTTACTAAAGCTTTTGAAAAAAATAAAATCCCTTTTAATGGAGTTTTGATTAAGGGATCCCGTTCAATGCGATTAGAAAATTTAATCCCCTTTTTTGAATCCCTATGAAGCTTATCGAAAGATTTTTAATAGTATCAGTATTAATTTTTTTTTCTAAATGTCAATTACCAGATGAGCGCTGCGGAACTATTATTCAAAAGTCAATTATTGACAGCAATTACTACTTTGTTTTACAAACAGATGAATATATCAACTATTTAAATAACCCAAACCAACCAAATCTTCCTGATGATGGTGTTCGTCAAGGAAAAGTTTCAAAAGAAATTTATGAAAACTTTAATGTAGGTGAAGAGTACTGTTCGGAAGTTTAAATTTTTATGCTTTTGCGCCTTTTATAATTTCGTCTACAACTTCAGGATTTAAAAGTGTTGAGGTGTCGCCTAAATTTGAAACATCTTTACTGGCTGCTTTTCTTAAAATTCGGCGCATTATTTTTCCTGATCTTGTTTTTGGTAGTCCTGATACAATTTGAACTTGATCTGGTTTAGCTATAGGGCCTATTATTTTTCTTACCGTCTCTTTGATTTCATCAATTAAATTTGCTTCACTAGTATTTCCTGTTTCACAAATTACGTAAGCATAAATTCCCTGTCCTTTTATTTCGTGAGGAAATCCTACAACAGCTGATTCAATTACCTTTGGGTGTTCATTAATTGCATTTTCAACCTCAGCTGTTCCCATTCTGTGACCTGATACATTCATCACGTCATCTACACGTCCAAGTATTCTCAAATAACCATCATGATCTCGCTTGACCCCATCTCCAGTAAAATACATTCCTGGATAAGTTGAAAAATAGGTGTCTTTACAACGCTTGTGATCACCATATGTGGTTCTAATCATCGATGGCCAAGGAAATTTAATACATAGGTTTCCTTCAACATTATTCCCTTTGAGTTCATTTCCCTCAGAATCAACTATTATAGGTTGAATTCCAGGTAGTGGTAATGATGCATGTGCAGGTTTATTAGGTGTAATTCCAGCTAAGGGGGAGATCATAATGCCACCTGTTTCGGTTTGCCACCAAGTATCAACTAAAGGACAGTTTCCTTTACCGATATTATCGTGATACCAATGCCATGCTTCTTCATTAATTGGTTCTCCAACAGATCCAATAACCTTTAAAGAATCCAATTTATAAGGTTCAATAGGCTCAAGTCCATGAGCTTGCAAGGCCCTTATAGCTGTAGGAGCAGTATAAAATTGATTGACTTGGTATTTATCTATAATTTCCCAAAAACGTCCAGGATGCGGATAAGTAGGAACCCCTTCAAACATAAGAGTTGTTGCTCCACTTAATAAAGGGCCGTAGATGATATAAGAGTGTCCAGTAATCCAGCCTATATCTGCCGTACACCAATAGGTGTCATTTTGTTCATATTGAAAAACATTTAAAAAAGAATATTGTGCATAAACCATGTATCCACCAGTAGTGTGAACAACTCCTTTTGGTTTTCCAGTAGATCCAGATGTATAAAGGATAAAAAGTAAATCTTCAGAATCCAATATAGCAGCTTTATGTTTTTTACTTTGGTTTTTCAAAACATCTTGCCACCAAAAATCTCTACCAGGTTTCATTTCGACTTCTGTTTTTGTTCTCTCACAAACAATGACTTTTTTAACTGTTTTTGTTTTTTCTAGAGCTTCATCTACAACAGCTTTCACTTTAATGTTTTTAGCTCCCCTAAAATTACCATCAGAAGTGAGTACCATTTTAGCCTCACAATCATTAATTCTGTCTGCTAGTGCAGAAGAAGAAAACCCTGCAAAAACTACAGAGTGCACAGCTCCAATTCTAGCACAAGCAAGGATAGCTATAGCTGCCTCAGGTATCATAGGCATATATATGATAACTCTATCTCCCTTCTTTATCCCTTCAGATTCAAGAGCATTAGAAAATTGGCAAGTTTTGTCAAACAATTCTCGATAGGTGATATTTATTGCTTTTTCTTTTGGATCGTTGGGCTCCCATATAATAGCTGTTTTTTCACTGTGGGTATCAATGAGACGTTCAAAAATGTTTTCAGTAATATTCAGTTTTGCGTTTTCAAACCACTTTACATCGGGCCTGTCAAAATCCCATGAAAATAAATTGTCCCAGGGCTTTTGCCATTTAAAAGTTTCTGCAACTTTACTCCAAAACTTTTCAGGATTTTCTATNCTGTTCTCATATTCTTTGAAATAGCTTGAAAGAGAATTTATTTTTTCCATGATTTTAGGATCTGCTTAAAAATATATTAATGTAATGAATTTTTTGGGGTAGNTGATCCCCTAGGTGTTCTAATACTTTCTGTTAATTGCCGAACTTCTTGAGGTGGTTGAGAGGTAAATCGGGATACTGAAAGTGCTACTGCNAAATTAATAAACATACCTAGAGTTCCTATTCCTTCGGGGGATATTCCCCACAAAAAGTCTTCTGGAATACCAGAACCGCCAAGCTGAGGCTTGAAATGAACAATGTATGAGGCTGTAAATACGATTCCAACAATCATTCCTGAAATAGCTCCTTCCCTATTCATACGCTTGTCAAAGATTCCNAGAATAATNGCTGGAAAAAAAGATGAAGCAGCCAATCCAAAAGCTAAGGCAACAACCTGAGCAACAAATCCTGGTGGATTCATTCCTGCCAATCCTGCTGCTAAAACTGCCACTGCAATTGCAATTCGAGCGGCATAGAGTTCACCTTTTTCGCTAATATCAGGTCTTAAATAGTTTTTTAGTAGATCATGTGAGATNGAGGTCGAAATTACAAGTAATAATCCAGCGGCAGTTGATAGTGCAGCTGCTAAACCTCCTGCTACAACAAGACCGATTACCCAAGGTGGGAGATTGGCTATCTCAGGATTGGCAAGTACAATTATATCTTGATCAANATTTAATTCATTAATATTCTTATCGGCAACATATTGAATTTTACCATCGTTATTTTTATCATTGAAAGTTAAGAGACCTGTTTTTTCCCAGTTTGTGAACCAGCTTGGTGCTTCTTCATAATATGTATTTGACAAGGTATTGATTAGGTTTGTTCTAGCAAATACTGCAACTGCAGGGGCGGTAGTATAAAGAATTGCTATAAATAATAAAGCCCAGCCAGCAGAAATACGTGCATCTTTGACTCTAGGTACAGTAAAAAAACGTACTATTACGTGAGGTAANCCAGCTGTTCCNAACATTAGTGCNCCNGTTATAAAAAACATGTTAATTAAGTTTTCTTCACGTATAGATGTGTAAGNGTCAAATCCTAAATCTACCGAAAGTTGATTGAGTTTTTCCAAGAGGTATATNCCATCAGTTCCTCTAGATCCAAATCCAATTTGAGGGATAGGATTTCCCGTCATTTGTAAAGAAATAAATATTGCAGGAACTGTAAAGGCAAAAATCAAAACACAAAATTGTGCTACCTGAGTGTAGGTTATACCTTTCATCCCACCTAAAACTGCATAAAAAAAGACTATTCCAATTCCAATTAAAACACCTGTATCAAATGGTACATTCAAGAAACGAGCAAAAGCAACTCCAACTCCTTTCATTTGACCTACTACATAAGTGAAGGAGANAAATAAGGCGCAGATTAAAGCCACTAGACGAGCATTTTTAGAATAATAGCGTTCNCCTATAAAATCAGGAACAGTAAATTTTCCGAACTTTCTTAGATATGGTGCAAGTAAAAGCGCTAGCAATACATAACCTCCTGTCCAACCCATCAAATACTGTCCACCAGAAAAACCCATAAACGCAATTAGACCAGCCATGGATAAAAAAGAAGCTGCTGACATCCAATCTGCTGCTGTCGCCATACCATTTGCAATTGGATTTACACCTCCTCCAGCAACATAGAATTCTTTTGTTGAACCTGCTCTTGAAATTATTGCAATTACTATATATATAAAAAAAGTCAAGCCTACCAGAAGATAGGTCCAAATTTGTCCACTCATAAATTTATTGAAGTCTTAAATTTCATCGACATCGAATCTTTTGTCGAGTTTGTTCATCAAATAAACGTATACAAAAATTAGTACTACAAAAATATAAATAGATCCCTGCTGTGCAAACCAAAAGCCTAATGGGAAGCCCCCTAAATGAAATTGATTTAACGTTTCTGCTAAGATTATTCCAAAAAGAAAAGAGACTGAAAACCAAATTGTAAGTAAAATTGCTAAATATTTGAGATTAACCTTCCAATAGGATTTAGACTTTTTTCGCATAAATTAAATATAGCTAATATTTATTTAGCAATGCAAAAAATATTAAATCTTGAATTGTATTTTTAATCACTATAGGGAATGTTAGACCTAAAAGATCTATTAAACCAATCATATGTCCGTTCCATAAAAATTTGCTTTGTTTGTTCTGAGGAATATGGAGTGGAATTAACAAGATAGTTAATTGGAAAAACAGCACCACTTTCATTTTTAATTATCACGGTAAACTCAAAGTCTCTCGTATCATTTTCGTTTTTTTCAAGAACTTTAACTACATCTGTAATAATTTCTCTAATCATAAGTGTAGCCTCTAAATGATAATATTCCGATTCATTAGAAGTTTGAAAAGGAATATCAGAAGTATAACTTAAAAAAACCGTTTCTTTTTGAGAATAGATATTAATTGAAAAAATCAATCCGAGCAGAATGAATAATATTTTTTGATTCATGGTTATAAAATTTTTCTTCAATAACTGTTTATTTCTTAAAATGTTGACATTTTAAATAAATAAATTGCTATGTAAAGGTTTAAATATTTATTTGATTATCAAATAGTTTTATAAATAAAAATTCGAAATTTATCATTTGTAAAATTAATAATCCAATTTGAAGTTATTCCAGTTTTTCTTGCTATTTCCCATCTTACTATTAGGACAAAAAAACTATTTAGTTAAATCTGTTAATAGCGTTGACTTCTCCATCGATAATGCTAGAGATGCATTTATTTTTGATATTGATGGAGATGGTAATAAAGATATTGCTGTATCTGCAAAAGATGGCAATTCTATAAATTCTTCTCTTTTAAGTTGATCTGATTTTGTAATTTAGATGTATTAACCATAAACATAATTTTAATGAAACAATTCACGTCAATTTTAATTTGTATTTTACTATTTTCATGCGATTCAGAAAATACTGATGAAACCACAAATGATGAAAATAACATCGAGAACATAGGTATGGGCTTGATTATTAATGAATTTTTAGCAAGTAATGATAATTGTTGTCCAGATCCTTCAGGTGATTATGACGATTGGGTAGAATTATACAATGATTCTCAGGACCCTATAGATATTGGTGGAATGTATTTTACTGATACAATTGGAGACGATGACCCATATCAAATTCCAGAAACAGACCCTTCAATTACTACAGTTCAACCAAATAGTTATATTTTGATATGGTGTGATGATGACCAAGAGCAAGGACCTCTTCACGTTAGTAATAAATTAAGTAAAGGAGGCGAATCAATAGTTTTACTTTCAAAAGAAAATCAGTCTGTTATTGATTCACTAACATTTTCTGAACAAACAACAGATGTATCTAT
Source organism: Flavobacteriaceae bacterium (assembly GCA_002714815.1). Classification (GTDB taxonomy): domain Bacteria; phylum Bacteroidota; class Bacteroidia; order Flavobacteriales; family Flavobacteriaceae; genus MS024-2A. The sequence continues at coordinate 76,698 of PAYI01000009.1, forward strand.
GGGTAGAGATCCAAATAACGTTTCACAGTGGATATTTTTTGAGAACCCAACTCCAGGATCTCAAAACAATTAGTGAAGACTCTTATTTAAAGACAATAGATATATGAGTGAATACGCTGATAAAGAAAAAAGGAAATTAGAATGAAAAATTTTCTGATCAGACATCACAAAACACATATGGAAAACATGATTCCTTTGAATATAACTATAATCGTGTTGAGTCTACCCACTTAAAAAAATCTGCAAATGNANNCTANATAATNNTTTATTGAATATAAATATTTATAATTCTTAAGTTTTTTATACNTTGAATCTAAATAAAACATAGTTCAATGGTAAAGCTAATTTTATCTTCTTTTGCTCTATTNTTAAGTNTTTGTTTTGTAGGATGTAAAAAGAAAGAATTCTCAAAAAATCAAATCAAATCTTTTCCTGATTGGNATGCTATTTCAAATAAACTAATNGAAAAAAGTGATTTAGTTAAAGGTGAAAAAGTATTACTTATTTCAAAACCAGGTAAATTCGATCCGCTAGTTTCAATATTNTCGGAAAAAATAAATAAAACAGGTGCTGTCTATCTGGGAACTTTTTCTGTTAATTCTTCAGAAAATAGAATTCAGTGGGAAACAGAGTTTATTAATAAAGCAAAAGGGAAATCAAAAAAAGATTTGACAAATCTCCTAATGGGAGTTGATCTAGGTATAATGCTTCCTGGAGCAACTCCTTCTGACATTGAATATGCAGCTATGCAAAATGTTTTAAAAAGAAAAAAGGGTAGAACAATTCATTTTCACTGGTCAGGAGCATATAATTTATCTGGGGAACCAATAGAAATTGATCCTAAAATGAACCAATTCTATCAAAATGTTCTTCTTGAAACTGATTACCAAAAACTCGAAAAAATACAAAGGGATTTTGAGCAAGCTATTAGAAATAAATTAATTACTGTAACTACACCCCTTGGAACTAATATTAAATTCAAAATTGGTGACCGTCCAGTAACAAAACAGGATGGAAATGCTTCTTCCAAGAGGGAAAAACAACTTAACTTAATTGATAGAGAAATTGAATTACCCGCTGGTGCTATACGTGTGGCTCCTATTGAAGATTCAGTTGAAGGAACAATTGCATTTCCAAACTCAATATGGAACAATAAGAAAGTNGAAGGTCTTGTNCTTAACTTTAAAAAAGGAAAAGTAACTAAAATAATAGCTGAAATTGGTGAAGAAGCAGTTAGGAAAGAATTAGATGCAGCAGGTGATTCAGGATATTCTTTTAGAGAATTTGCNTTAGGCTTTAATCCAATGCTGGCAATACCAGATAAAGAACCATGGATTCCATATTATGGTTATGGTGCAGGTGTAATTAGACTATCCTTAGGTGACAATACTGAGCTGGGTGGCAAAGTTGGTGGTGGTTATGTTAGATGGAATTTCTTTATTGATGCTACAGTTAAAGCAGGTGAAGATACTTGGGTTGAAAATGGAAAATTATTAAAATAAAGTATAATAATATTCAGTATCTTTTTTTTCTTCCCATTCCATCAGGTATNCCTTTATAATGTCTGAATCTTTCGATTGGTTTGCCATNTTCATATTTTATTCTTTTTTTTAACCTNTCAAAAACTCTTTCTTTTTCACCANTTGGATATTTATCTAAATCAGATCCAAGGTATTTTTCCCAACCACTCGACCATTGACTTATATATTTTGAACCAGACATGATTTTTAATTCAGAAAATCCCGAAATATCAACTGTTGTATTTTTATCTTCAATATTACCTCCATAAAATAAAAACTCAGGNATNGCGTAAGCTTTTAANTTTTGATGTATAATTTGACCCTNATACATCAGATGCCATTCAGCAGCCCTTACAGCATCAGCNGCTAAATATGCAGAAGCTCTATGATCACTTTTATGCCAAAGCTGATAATTAAAACCTGGATCAAAAGACATTAATATATCTGGCCTTATTTTTCTAATATGATATACAATTTTACCAATAACCTCTTCCCTATCAGCAAATTCTAATCTTCCATCATCATAACCTAAGTTTATATATTGGCTTTGATTTAAACCTAAAACTTTCATTGCCTNAATTTGCTCTTTTTTTCTAATCTTAGATAAGTCGTTTTTACTTATGCTNAGATCTTTAGTTCCTACGTTTCCAGTAGTTAGTGTGAGTATATAAATNTTATTTGAATTTTTGTTTAAGAGTGCTAATGTTCCATGAGATTGATAATCATCATCTGGATGAGCACCAATAAGNAGGATGGTTTTGTCTTTCCACTTTTCAACTGGAATATNTGGTTGGGAGAATCCAAAACTGAAATTTAAAATTGCTAACAGTAAAAAATTTCTTTTCATAGCTCTAAGCTACAAAAAATGGTCTTGGATTAAAAAAAATAAATAATCCTNAGAAAAGTTAANTTATTATATTTTAAATTTGAACNTAGGCTGGCTTTTGTTTTTAATTAGNAGAAAACTAAACAAGTTTGAAAAATTATTTTTTGATATTCGANAAACTCTAATCATAAAGAATTCCTCTTGAATGCATATCTAATCAGTAAATCGAGNGAAGCATATTCTAAAGTTTTCTCGTGTGTTGCCTCTAAAATTAGTTTGGGAGCTTTTCCAGCTTTTTCAGCTTGAATCCATCTTGTAACACAAAGACACCATCTGTCACCGTTTTTTAGACCTGGGAATTGATANTAAGGAATTGGTGTAATTAAATCGTTTCCTTGCGATGCAGAAAACTTTAAAAAATCATCTGTCATAATTGCACAAACAGTATGTGTGCCCGTATCCTCGTANATTGTTCGACANAAACCATCCCTAAAATATCCCGTCATAGGTTTTAAACAGCAAATTTCTAGAGGCTCACCAAAAANATTTTTTTCCATTTNGACTAAGCTATAATAAATTCAAANTCAAAATTCATGATAAATATGGACTAATAAACTCAAATAAAAGAAGTNNCCACCCTATAATTAAAATAGTTCCACCAATTGGAGTTATAGGGCCCAACCATTTTAAATTGANTTTAATAATNCTCTGGATAGAAAGGAAGAAAATACTAAATGAAAAAAGAAANGTTCCTAGAATAAAAAATANCTCAATCCATATAGTTATATCTAGATACAATATTGGTAAAATTAGTAATGCGAGNCCNTGATACATTAAATATCTAACTCCTACCTCAAAAGATTCTAATGCTGATTTTGGAAGAATCTTTTTTAATAAGTGTGCTCCAAAAGCACCTAAAATGACTGATANCAAACAAAANCTTACCCCAAAAATCTCNGCGANATACAACATAAATTAAANCTTAAACCTCAATTATAATGAAAGTTTNCCTAGATAAAGGTTATATGCAANCAAAACAGTATTGACAAGAATACATATCCAAATAATTCTCCACCAATTGATGTTTTTCATAAAGAGAAATTACAATAAAGCTTTAAATTAAACAAGAGAGTTAAAAATGATTTGATTTAATAACTTTTATTTCTTAGGCTTGAATTAAAATAATTTATTAGAAATTCTATCCATATTAATCAAAATTATGACCCTAACAATTTCAAAATCCAAATGAATTTATTAAATCTATTCTTTCGTCTATTGTTTTTTCCATTACAGAATCCCACTCACTATAAAATTCTTCTAGTGTTTTATTAAATGTTAACTCAAATGCATCTTTAAACCCTAAAGAGTAAAGATTTGGATAAAAAATATCATTCAATGCATTTGGATTACCAATGGATGTCAAGAGATATGCAACTGCAGGTTCACCCCAGTAAAATTTTAATAAGAAACAATTTTCTGGTGAAACATCTTTTAAAGTAATTTCATCACAACCATTCTCCTCTATTAGTGACTGACCAAACAAAAATTGTTGCTTTAACCATTCTTTAATTGGAGCAAGATTATTATTTGATTCTCTTTTTCTTACAGCATAATCTGCCATAAAGGTGGAAGCCCCGCTGTAAAACCAATGAGGACCTCTTCTAGTCTCGTCTCCAAATTCATAAGTATCTCCTAATTCCTCATCAATAAGTGCACTTTCCTGAAGAGCATGGTAATACTCATAATACACATTTACCATTTCCTTATAATAATTTTCTGTACTTAGAAAACCAATAGGATTTGAAAAAATAAATAACTTTATTCCCCAATCTCTTCTACCATTTAAACCTTTTCCAAATCCAGTTGCCCAATTATTTTCAATAGTTTCAATTGATTTATTCATATAGTAATTAAAATATCCTCCTTGATCTGCTAATCTTTGATCTGTGGAAATAAAAATATCGGGAAGATTATTATTTCCCTCTTGAGGATATAACATAAATTCTAAACAAGCATTAAGCGTAAAAGGATCAAAAAATGATTGCCACCTTCTAACTCTAATGTCACAAAAATTCTTAGCCTTTAGACTTACTCCTTCATAATCTTGACCAATAACCCAAAGTTCAATAGGACCCCAGTTACCAAATTCATCAATAGCACCTAACATTGAATTAGTAGTAGCCTCCTGAACAACCTCGTCAATATCATAAGTAAAATAAAATTCGGGTTGTGAATCATTTATAATTCCCCATAAATTTTGGTTCATCTCTGGATCAAGTGGCCAATAATCNTCATCATCACAAAAATTATCATTATCTAAATCTGAACATTGGATAGGTTGTGTTACTGCATTTGATGTTCTAGTATTTGAAATTAATTCTTCTGATATTAAAGATTCCTCTGGTGCATTTGGATCTTCAGAACATCCGAAATAAAATAAGAGAATAATNAAAATAAAAGATTTCTTCATTTAGAACTAGTTTATTGGTTATGGTATAAATTTACAAATTCTANTATAAAAAACTAACTAGAAAATGTTCCTTTTTTATTTAATCTTCTTAAAATAAAATTGAGTAAAATTCCGTAAGCAGGTAAAAAGAATAATAAACCAATAATAATTTTTAAAAGCATTTGAGTCGTNGCTATCTCAATCCAATTAGAAGCCATGTATNTATCTTTTGAATAAAAGAAAGCTGCAAAAAAGAAAANATAAGAATCAATTATATTAGAAATGATAGTTGATAATGCCGGAGCTATCCACCAGGAAGAATATTTNTTTCGAATCCATTGAAAAGCTTGAATATCAATTATGATTCCCAAAGCATAAGCTGNTGCACTTGCAATCCCGATTCTAAATGCTACTGAAATGAAATTCCCNTCAAGATAAACAATCAAAACAGATGAAATAATTGCTAACGGATATGAAAAAGTAATTGTTTTTTGAGCAATTTGCTTTCCCAGNAATCTCACAGTAAGATCAGTGGCAACAACAACAAAAGGAAAAGTAAAAGCAGCCCAGGTAATCTTAAAGCCAAACAGAGTAAGAGGTATTGCTACTAAAGCATTTGACAAAGTTGTGATGAAAATATGAATTAAAACTAATATAAATATTAGTTTATTATTTTCTTTACTCATTTTTTATNATAAGAATTTTGATGATATTCCCACGGAAAAACAATCCAAGTAGGGTCTGCTGTTTTATCAATTAGTTTNCCTTTAAAATCTGCCTTGAAATTGCTTGACTTATTCTCAATTAGAGAAGCATAACTCAAATTAACAATATATTTTTTCATGTGATTTTTAATTAAGTTGAAAGTNGCACCTGAATCATTTATGTCATCAATAATTAAAATATTTTTTTTCTTATCATGGTAATTTTCCAGAACATATAAATTAGGTTTAGNATTATTATCCCTAAGCTGAACATCTATAACATGATGGGGAACATTAATTGCATGAGAAAGATATACTCCTGGTACACACCCTCCTCTATTAATACTAAATATAATTTCAGGAAACCAATTAGATTCCTTCATTTGCTTAATTATCTCAAGCAAGGCTATCTTCATGTCTTCTATTTTAAAATAACTTTTTTTGTTTTTCATTTTAATTTTTTACAGATTTCAATTATAAGAAAAAAGAAGGTTATCTCAAATGGTATATTAAAAATTTAAAAAAAATGAATACTGTTCTTAATATTACATAAATAGATTTATTTAGTTTTATACAATGAAGTATTTCTTTTTTTTATTGTCTTTTCTTTTGATTTTTAATTGTAAAGAAGTAAAAGAACATTCAAAAAAAGATAAAATTAAAAAGGAAATTGCAAATGATGTTTTTATTCCAAAAGAGTATGAAGAAAAAGTGTTTTCATTTTTAAATCAAATTAAAAATAAGAGCACTTATTATCCTTATTATGAAGTGAGAATTACTAATAAAATTGAAGCAACTTCTGGTGATTGGCGTTTTTTTATTGAAAATTTTAATCATATTGGTGAAGTCAAATTAACCATTAAAATTTCTAAGGAAGACTACCAATATCTATCNAGCCAAATTGATTTTGAAATTAGTATTGATAAAATTAAANANTTATACGATTGTNTAAATAATTGTTTTGTTAAATTGNATNAACCCACTGGAAGNCAGTTTTCACAATGTAATTGTAAAAAATAATTTNAAATTTTATTTCTTCTTTTTNCATAAAACTTCAGATTNAGGTATTTTAATTATANAATAANCTTANAAGATATTTTTAACTTTATNCTATGGATAAAATAAATGTGTTATCAAAATATAAAGAATTTGAATCTCACTGGAGCCCACACTCTATAGCAGAATTAAATGGNCAACAAGTTTTNCTNGCAAAGNTTAAAGGAGAATTNGTATGGCACTCACATAAAGATGAAGATGAACTTTTTCATGTGTTCAAAGGAAAATTAATTATGGAATTTCGTGACAAAAAAGTTGAAGTTTTTCCAGGTGAAATGATAATTGTTCCTAAAGGTNTTGAACATCGTCCNTGTGCAATNGAAGAAACNTGGATTCTTTTATTCGAACCAATAAGCACAAAACATACAGGAGATGTGATTNCAGAAATTACNAAAAATGAGTATCCAAAAATTTAAGAAGGATNATTAAAAGTCCAATNTTATTAAATAGATAGGTAATAATANATTTAATGAAAAACTTATATAAGAATTTCAAAAAGAATTTAGCTAATGTTCCTAGNAGAGTNGAACGAACTNCCAAGGGAGAATTTTACCTTCTTCTAGCAGCTCTTTTTCTATTACCAGGGGGCTCAATTCTNTGCCTTGTTTCTCTTTATTTTAAGTTTAGAAATTATAAGCAATTNTGANTGAAATTATTGGTNTTCAAACTANNATCACNTNAATAGATGTTTTTAACTTTAGAAAATGGAAAAAAATTTGCATGCTTTAGTTCTAGGAGCCTCAGGTGCAACAGGAAAAGAACTNCTTAAANTAATATTGAAGAATTCTAACTTTAACAAAGTATCTCTATTTAGTAGAAGAACGATNAGTATTAATCACAAAAAGATAGAAAAACATAAAATTGATTTTTCTAGNTTAGATAAATNTAAAGATTTGTTAAAAGGAGATATTCTCTTTTCAGCTTTTGGAACTACTAGAAAAGNAGCAGGAAGTAAAAAACAACAATATTTGGTTGACTATACTTATCAATATGAATTTGCTAAAATGGCATCNGAAAATGGAGTTAGCAATTATTCGCTAGTTTCCTCATTTGGAGCAAATGAAAAATCTCTTTTTTTCTATCCGAAAATTAAGGGAGAACTTGAAGAGTCGGTAAAGANGCTCAATTTTAATAAAATCCAAATTTTTCAGCCCCCAACCTTAATTAGACAGCCAGANTTAATGAGANCAGGAGAAAAATTAGGCATTAAAATTTTTAAAAAATTAAATAAAATTGGGATTTTAAATTCCCAGAAGCCTTTGCCCGTTAAAGATTTAGCAAAAGTTATGATAATTGAAGCATTATCAAAAAAGTCAAAAAAAATAAACATTTACAGGGCAAAGGATTTATTTGTCTAAAAATAGGATTGAATTATTGCTTTTAAATATAAGACAACTCTCTAGATTTTGAGATCTAACTATTCGACTCCTGAGAAATCATCACAAGTGTATTTTTCACTTACCTGAATTTCATGAACACTACATTTATTTGTATCCTCATTTANATTGAANCAATTCATGCAACTATTACTAAGANTTAAATTTTTCATAATTNANATTTTANNCAAAANTACAAATTTTAANTATATAACTTACTGATAAACAATAATTTATAATTAGAATAAATAAAAATAGTAAAATGATTNAATGGGATTAAGTTTTGGATTTATAAACTCTAATAGCATGATATTTATAAATTAATTTTTGTGAAATTTTTGGGATTTAATNACTAGATATATTAAAGCTATAGTNAATACAACNGCATATATTANAATTGCAATCTTGTCGTCATACAAAACTTGAAANATTGAAAAAATTAANAATGAATANANTGACTGTTGTTTGAAAAANTTTTTAAAAAANAATAGATAATTTTCTATGTCAAATTTTTTTCTTCTNTCCTCTGACATTGTNTTATATCCAGACAAAAGATACCTAGCATTATCTTTATTTACAAAATNGGCAATTAAATAATATAAAATAGAAACAAAAATAACTGGAACATAAGTTGACATAANTTAAAGATTTTGNACTCTAATAAATTTAAATNTTGAATATTTTTTTATAAAAATGCTTATATTAAANTTAATAGCAATTTTAATTAAAGCTANTAAAATGAATAAANTTTTTATTTACTTATTACATCCGATTTTGTTTATTTTAATNAATACTAGTTGTTCACANAATTCGAAAATAANAATCATTTTTGATACAGATGCAAATAACGAAATTGACGACCAACATGCTTTAGCCTATTTATTTTCAAATTCANATACTTTTGATATAAANGGGATTACAGTAAATGCNACCAAAAATGGNGGTGACATTAAAGAACACTACGAGGAAGCAAAACGAATCATGCAACTTTGTAATTGGTATAATAAAGCTCCTCTTATATNTGGAGCAAACGGAAATTTTGATTCAATTAAAAAAAATTTACAAAAANATGATTTTGATGGAAATAAAGGAGTTGATTTTATAATTCAAGAGGCTTTGAAATACAGTCCAAAAGAAAAATTAGTTGTATTAGCAGTTGGNAAACTTACCAATCTTGCATTAGCAGTGAANAAAGAACCTTTNATAATTCCTAATATACGTTTGGTATGGCTTGGATCTAATTATCCAGAACCAGGTGAATATAATCTTGTCAATGATATTAGCTCAATGAATTTTTTGCTTAATACCATTATAGAATTTGAAATGGTCACTGTACGATATGGTAATTTATCAGGTACTGATTTTGTGAAAATTTCCAAAAATGAGGTTGAAGAAAAAATCNCAAGTCTTGGGGAAAAAATTGAGACNCCAGTAATTGGAAGACATGGAGGAGAGTTTTATTCTTTTGGCCAATATGCAAAAAGTTTATTTGACAATACCTTATTCCATGGTAACCCTCCCTCAAGATCACTNTTTGACATGGCAGCAGTAGCTATAATTAAAAATCCTTATTGGGCAAAATCATCAATAATACCTGCCCCAATTATGCATGATAAAAAATGGATTGAAAGGCCAAAAAATCCTAGAAAAATAAAAATCTGGGAACATTTTGAAAAAGAGTTGATTTTATCTGACTTTTATNAAGCTTTAAATTTTGGTGAATAAACTTTAAANTTNTNAAGGTCAAGTTAAAAATGCAGAAAACAGATTATCATTANATTTTTAATGCTCTATCAAGATATGAATTGTTTAAAACTCCATTTGGATCCAATTCTTTTTTCANTTTCAGAAAATCATTAAACATTGGATAGCAATCTTTAAGCTCATTNGCTGTGAGTGTAAATATTTTNCCCCAATGAGGACGTGCCTNAAAGGGTTTTAAGGATGCTTGAATTTCGGGTAAAATATTGANCACACCATTAATATCTGGCTTCCAAGTAAAATGAATNGATACACTTTCTCTTTTATATGCTGTACTCATCCAAAAATTATCTGCGGCAATACAACGAATTTCAGTTACAAACAACAGTGGAGATATTTTTTTATGAAGACCTTCAATTGCCATAATTGCTTCGTAAGCATTTTCNCGAGCAACAAAAAATTCAGATTGAAGTTCATCTCCATTGCTTGGAGTATAATTCATTTTAAAATGTGGCAATCGCTCATGCCAAGGCCCTGGCAAACCCATCTGGGGGGTNCAATTTACCGGTGAATTAATTTTAATCGGATGCAAGTCAGCTNTTGCTGGAGAAGCACCATAAAAATTAGAGGGAATTTGTCCCAGTNTATCTTCCNTAGATTTGACCCAAACCTGATTNATGTTTTTATCTAACCAATGAGTAAAAAAACTAACACTATAGCCTGAACTCATGATTTTATGAAAATTGTCTTTTAGCATATCCATTGNNAAGTTTTCATAGACTCTTTGTGACATAGTAAAGGTTGGNTGAATATCTAATTTTACTTTTATCATTATCCCCAAANCTCCCATACTTACACCTCCNGCATAAAACAAATCTGGATTGGTTTTTGGATCAACCCAAATTAGNTCTCCTCTAGGCGTCAATAATTCAAATCCTTTAAGTGCAGTTGCTAAGTTTCCGTTTTTCACTCCTGACCCATGNGTTGCTGTAGCACAAGAACCCCCTACTGAAATATGGGGTAATGANGCTAAGTTGTGCAGTGCCCAGCCTTTTTCATGAAGTATTTTTCCTATATCTCCGTACTTTATNCCCGACTCAACAGTTACATAAGAAGCTTCTTGATTAAGCTCAATAATAGAATTTAGATTTTTAGTACTCAATTGCATACCTGGTGTATCTGCTATATCGTTAAAACAGTGTTGAGTTCCTAGCGGTTTTCCTTTTTTTTGGTCTTTTAAAAGCTCAGCAAATTCCTCTACACTCTNNGGAAACCTAACTTCATCTGCTTTATAAGTATAATTTCCTGCCCAATTNTTTAAGCCCCGTATCTTTTCAGCTTGCTTTTGGACACAAGAAATAAAATTTGGAGATAAGGCTGCAGCTAGAAATGNTGTTCCAATTTGAGATAAAAATATTTTGCGATTCATATTGTCATTAAAATAAAGATTCTTTGGTTAANAGNAATAGAGNANATTAAACTTACAAAATTTAATTTTTCACAAATAACATGCAATGCTGCCAAGGGAGATTATCNATATTTTCTTTAAGTTTAAANCCAGCTGCTTCCATTTCTTTAACAGCTTGTTTTTCTGTCATTTTGTGTATTTTTTTTATAGGAACTTTTGGGTCTTCNCCTCTATATTCAATTAAGAATAACTGACCATTTGGTTTCAATGCGTTTTTAATAGAATTAATCATTTCTATTGGGAAATTAAACTCATGATAGACATCAACCATTAAAATTTTATNNACTGAATTTTTAGGTAAATGAATACTTTTTTCANNTCCAAGAATTGTTTCAATATTTNTGATTTTGGTCGACTCTTTAGTCTTTTCAATTGCCATTAACATTTCAATTTGAATATCTACAGCATAGACCATTCCCTTNTTAACTANTGGGGCAATTCTAAATACATGATAACCAGAACCGGCTCCAACATCTNCAATAGTATCATTAGATTTTAANCTCATATTTTGAATCAATTTATAAACGTTTTCCTCTTTTTCTCTATCTGACCTTTCTAGCCAGCCAATTCCTTGAAATCCCATTACATAGGCAATCTCTCTNCCCATGTACCATTTTCCAATTCCGTTAATATCTCCTCTTTTGAAGGTGTATTTTTTATAACTATTGGACNTTTGTCCTACANTTTTATTTATTAGAGATAAAGAAATAAATAAGAATAAAAGAATATTAAATTTTTTCATGTAAATAAATGATTTGAGTAAGCTATCTAATTGATTTTTAAAGTTANAAGATCTCTTNAAGTTATTTTCAACTTATAAACGGAAATACAGCAATAGAACATTTATCTTATTATAAGTTAGAAACATTTATATACCCCATTTTAATGATCGGTGGTAGAGTTTTAGAGTAAAAAGGACCTTCAAAAATTAATCGCTTATTANGTCAAGATCAACTCCATCTTTCCACTTTGGANTTCCTAATTCAAGAAGCTTAANACCTTCAATTTCAAAACTTATAATAAAGTCTTTAGGAATATTTCCACATGTAAACCATCCCGAATTNGANATNAGCCATCTTGCATACTCACATCTTTGCTTTAGCGTTCCANATTTAAACATCTCCTCATATATTTCTGATTCAACAAGTGCAGTTAAGTTGTTGAGATTAGCAGATGTATTATACTTAATTACTATTTGCTTCATATTCTAAANATAAAACTCACTTATATAAAAAAGTAAGCTTTCAAATAGCTAAACTATTTTTTAATAAACCAACTACATCCAATCATTTGAATATATGGGTAAGCCAGAAAATAATTTTTATTGATTTTATTCATTCTANGTCATTCTTCATAATGAAGATCGGAAAAAAAAACTTAANTATATCTNTATTGTANATACAACANTGANTTTTTAAGTTTTTTTTTNNAAAACTTAAACAAAAAAACACCANTAAAAGAGGATATCCAGATTATAAATCNTCTATAAATTTATTGAGCTTGATTAANTATTCTATACCAAAGAAGCTTTTAAAATAATCTCACAATTCAAGACTCCAGAAATAGGGCAGTTATTTTTTGCGTCTTCTGCTAGTTTATTAAACTTTTCTTCGCTTAAATCAGATACTTTCCCTTTTAAATTTAANTCTATTGAGATTACCGCTCCATCTTCAAAAGTTAGTAATGCAATTGTACATAATTCTTCGGGATTTAATTCAGCTTCATTTAACACAAAAGCTAGCTTCATGTTAAAGCAACCGGCAAGAGCTGAAGCTATAAGCTCTTCTGGATTAGTTCCTAATTTACCATCATCATTTTCAAATCTGGTCTTGAAACTATAGGGCATATTATTAAATGCNCCNCTCTGTGCACTTAAAACTCCATTTCCATCNGCGCCGCCNCCATTCCAAATTGCAGTTACTTCTCTTTTCATTTTATTTNATTTNAGATTANACTTAAAGCTACAAAAAAATCTTTCGNATAAAAAAGGATATTTTAGATNGTCTTTTTGATTATTTCTTCCAGGACAATAACCAATTTATATTTTCTCTATTGCTATAGAATGATTCCCATCCCCAGTGTCCAATCCCTAACCTTGTTTTAAAAATAACTTGTGCCCCTAACATTTTAAGCTCTTCATACATNTCTTTAGCAATATCGTATGATGAGGTCTTATCAACATTACCNTGACTTATAAAAATTGGTAAATCCTTAACTTTATTCNNTAGAGTAAGATAACTATANGGTGTATGATGGGGAGATAGTGCTAAAATTGAAGCAAAAGTTTCAGGATATTCTGCTGCAANAATNAAGGTGCCTCTTCCTCCCATACTTAATCCGGTAAGATAAATTCTATTTTCATCAACCTTGATGTTTTTCTTAATATCTTCAATTATNTCCATAACTTTTTTAGGATCCCAGTCCCATCCAAGTTTGATGGGTGCAGCTATAATNTAGGGGTCATTCTCAGNCATATAAAAAGATTTNCGTTGTCTCTCTCTCCACAAAAATNTTTTTTGGTNAGCATCAATTCCNCCATGTAAAAAAATCACNAATGGATATTTCTTATTTTTTTTNAATTTNNTTGGAAAATCAATCATNTAAGAGTATCCACATTTCCATCTTAAATTATCATCAACATCCTCCTCAAAATTTAAATTAGGGGGTATAAATTTTTCTCCAAAAAAGGGGTAATCACTCCAAGGATCANTATTAATATCTGTCCACCAAGGTTTTCGCTGTCCGAACCATTCTGAATTTAATTTTNTGTCTTTTGTTGTATACTGATAATCTATAAAACTGTTAATTTTNAGNGTTTGGCCTTCTNTAAATTTTGGCCATTCTTTNAGNCCATTATTTATTTTATTATTNTCTGCAATTGTATTACATGGACATTTTTTTNTTTGGATTTCCTGTGCGAACAAGTTTTTATTTCCAACGTTGCAAGCATATANAATATAAAATAATAGGGNNAAANATATAGNGTTTTTCATTAAGTTAATTTAATATTTAAATAAATAAAACTATTTTAATATTATGAAACATCATTTTTATTATATTTTTTTATCTGTATTATTTACTCTAATATCATGTACTAGTGAAAAAAANANACCTAATATATTGTTCTTCTTGGTCGATGATTTAGGTTGGACTGACGTTGGTTGCTATAACAGCAGTTTTTATGAAACACCAAACATTGATNCTCTGGCAGAATCAGGTGTAAGATTTACAGATGCTTACGCGGCTTGTCATGTATGTTCTCCTACAAGAGCAAGTATCCTTTCAGGAAAATATCCAGCAACTATNAATTTAACAGATTGGTTACCAGGCCGTAANGAATTTCCATTTCAGAAACTTAGTAATGCAAAAATTAANCAAAATTTACCTTACAAAGAAGTAACTATTGCTGANGCNCTAAAAGATGAAGGNTATAAAACTGCAATCATNGGTAAGTGGCATCTTGGTGAAAATCCTTCAAACCCNATNGCCCANGGGTTTGATACCCATTTNCCAAATTGGGCGTGGGGTTGGCCTAATAAAGGTTACTTTGCTCCATTTGGACTTAAGGGATTTGAAGACAGTGAAAAAGGGNATTATCTTACCGANAGGCTAACTGATGAGGCAATAAAATATATTGAAAGTAATAAGAATAATCCTTTTTTCCTTTANATGTCNCATTATGCNGTGCATGATCCAATACAGGGCAGAAAAGACCTTGTNAAAAAATATAAAGAGAAACTAAAAGAAATTGACCGCAATGACGATTACAATTATATTTTAGAAGGNAATCCNGATAATCCAAAAAANCCTTCAAAANACGAACTACAAAAACTAATTCATACTCCAGATTTTNCTCCCTATAAAATACTCCCCAACAGAACTTTTAAAATAAAACAAAAGCANGACAATATTGAATTTGCTGGAATGGTAGAAAGTGTGGATCAAAGTTTGGGACGAATANTAAAAAAACTGGANGAACTTGGGATAGATGATAATACAATTATATTCTTTTATTCTGACAATGGGGGTATGTCGGCTGCTAATGTAGGTAACCCAAAACGTATTATTCCGACTGACAAACTAGATTTNGCATTTTCAACATCGAANCTTCCACTAAGAGGAGCAAAAGGGTGGCTATATGAAGGTGGAATTCGCGTCCCTTTAATTGTGAAATGGCCAGGAATAGGTNAAAAAGGTGTCAACTGTTCTACTCCTATAACTAGTGTTGATATGTTTCCAACAATTTTAAACATGATTGGTGCAAAAGAAAAGATNGGAAATGATAAAGAAGGAGTAGATTTTTCTCCACTTATNAAAGGNAAAACTATAAAAAANNNNCCCATTTACTGGCATTTCCCNCATTACAGCAATCATGGAATGCANAGCCCAGGTGGTNCAATTCGAGATGGAGATTACAAATTGATAGAGTATTTTGAAAATGGAACTGTACAATTGTTTGATCTTAAAAATGACATTGGNGAGCAAAATGATTTATCTAAAATTGANNTTGAAAAAACAAAAGAATTAAAAGAAAAATTATACAAATGGAGAGAAGATGTTAATGCTCAAATGATGAAGCCAAATCCTAACTACGATTCATCAATTAAAGCAAATGAATATTCTTATTTATAAAAATGATTTAAAAAAATAAATAAAACTATTTTTTTTCTTTTCACTAAAATTTGATTTTTTAATTTTAAATGGTTTGGAACTTANCCGCATTATTATAAAACCAAGNATTATCATTACTAGTGAAAATANTATTAGTGATGNATAATTGGTTAATTTTNNACTATTAGAAAGNAATAAAAGAATTAAAATTGTTGAAAANGGTAATGAATAAGCTAAAAAATTCAAACCAAATTGTATATCGAAGGTTCTTTTTTTGAATTTTGCATTTTTCTCAATTTTATCAATAAGTGTCATNTGAGCAAAAGGCCAGAAACTTACGGAGCTAATTCCTAGAATAACATAAAAAGTAGATTCACTTCCAATTTCAAAACCAAAAACAATTCCAATTAAGCCAATTAATAAAAGACAAATACCAGCCCTTATAAAAAGAAGAGGTATAATTTCNTTCAAGGCCTCTTTAGCAAATATGATTGATAATCCNACAAAAATTAANACAAGTGGNGTTAANGTATCTTTTAAACGATTAATGAAATCAGAAATAATATCNGGNATATCATTAATATTAAATCCAAAAGAAAGCATAATTATTGAAATTGATAAGACAGNATTAATAGGCTCTAAGAAAATATTTTTCAAAATTNTTTTAANAGAAATTTTATTTTTTTTCTTTTTTATTCCTTGGGTTAATTTGTGAAGGTGNAAAGAAAGACCTAATAAAAAGATAAGTACAAATACTTTATTCCCAAAATCTATTAAAGAAGCTCTNACNAGATATTCACTNCCTAGNAATTCTTCAATTATAGGAAAACAAGATATTCCTGGAGCAAATGATGGAAGTAANAGTAAAAGTGTTNTAGTCTTTNTAGGATTAGTNTGNAGTCTTGTAAGTTTTAAAATAAATGGACTTAAAATTAAAATNAAAAAATTGAANAAGATTCCAATTAAAGGAAGGAAAATATAATCTATATTTAGTTGAAAACTTATAAAAGAAATAAATATAGTAGCTGGGAGNGAAATGTTGAGAATAAAACTTTTAACTCCAAACCTTTCCGATTTACCATCAAATTTTTTNTTAAGAATTACCCCTAAAATTATAAGGAGAAAAAAGACAATAATCTTTGAATACATCTACAGCCAATAAAATTTCTATATAATTGCTTGATCAAAGGCTTCAAAGAAAANATCCATGCTCTTTCTGCTACCTATTGAAACTCTACACCAATTTTNGTTCCAAAAATTAAAAACTTTAACAGTAACCTTATTAGAATAAATNTCAGTTAGAAATNTNTTTGGATTAATTTCTTTAGGTAACTCAAATATTAGNAAGTTAGTCTCTGAGGGCATGGGATNAAAACCTTTTGNTTTTAATTTTTCTACTGTATATNTTTTATTTGTTAAAATCTTCTTTTTGGATAATTTTAAAAAATTAGTGTCATCTAAACTTGACATTGCAGCCATGATTGTAGGTCCGGTAATTCCCATCCCACCTCTTGTAATATTATTTATCATTTCTATTCTTTCTGGTTTGGCAATCATATAACCCATTCTTAATCCTGCCATCCCATGAATTTTGGAAAACGTTCTAGTAATAATTATATCCTTTCCTTGTGAAACTAATTCAGCCATTGAGTTAGAAAGTCCTTTTTCAGATAGCTCAATGTATGCTTCATCAACAAAAACAGGGACTTTTTCAGAAACCTCTGAACAGAATTTTAAAAGTCGTTTTGAATCAGTTATAGTTGCGGTTGGATTATTGGGATTAGTTATATAAACTAACTTAGTATTAGAATCTATTGCAGCACGCATACCCTCCAAATCATGTTCAAAATTTTTATTGAGTTTAATTGCTCTCCAATCCCCTCCCATGGATCCAACTACATTTACTAAAGACATATAACAAGGATCTGCAGTTACGACATTCCCTTTGGCACCTTGAAAAATTGAAATAGCAGTTTTCTCTAAAAGGTCCGAGGAGCCTGGTCCAGTCATAACTTGATTAATTGAGACATTTTCCTTGGTAGCAATTTTTCGAATAAAATCATTTAGTAAGTCCCAAGAATAATAATTCCCTGATTTTGCCTGTAGGATAAATGAATTTAGAGCATTTTCACTTGGCCCAAAAGGGTTTTCATTCCAATGCAACCTGGCCTTTAGACTATTTAACTTAGGTAAATTTGGAGGCGTGTACTCACTGATGGTTGGGCTTTGAAAAATGAATTTTTTATCATTAAGGTTTGCATTTCTAACTGTTGTGCTCCATAATTTTTCAAAATTGACAAAAGTTCCCAAACTAACTATGCTTCCAATTTTTATTGCATCTCTTCTGTTGAATTTTTTCATAATAACAATTTTAAACTTAAAAATATGTTGTTATAAATAGTTAATACTGATACTTAAAAAAAAAAAATGTGTAAATAAGATTAATTGAAAAATAGATATCAAATAATACGAAGAATTAAAAAAATAGTCCTATAAAATGTATTATTTACTGATTTTACATGATCGAGAAACAATTTGATATATTGAAAAAAGAATTAGAAGCAAGTAAATCTGAAACTAGAGTTGAAAAAATATCTGCTAGGAATTCGTATAATATTCGTAAATCCAAAAAAAATGCCACCGAAAACGATGGCAAAAGTTGTGGGTGTTACTGGATTCGAACCAGTGACTTCTACCCTGTCAAGGTAGCGCTCTAAACCAACTGAGCTAAACACCCATAGTGCTTTTTAGTAATATTATTTATTAACTATTTCGTAAGTATGCCATTTTTTATACCATCAAATATAATATTTAGAAATAATTATAATCAATTATTAATTAAGTTAACTAAAATAAAGGCTATGATATGTTGACATCTTGTTTTTTTGTAGCTTTAATGACATGAAGAAATACTATTTACTAATTATATTATTTATGATCTTTTCTTGTAAAGGAAAAGTCGAAAATAAACATGTTGTTTATTTATCTCCAGATTGTGGGTGCTGTCATGATTGGGTTAAGCATATGGAAAAAAATAATTTTCCCTTAGAAAAAAACTTGAATTCTAATATGTATGATGTAAAAATTAATGCTGGTCTTCCAATTGATTTAGCTTCTTGTCATACTGCTTTAATTAATGGATATTTTATAGAAGGACATGTCCCTGCAAATGATGTTAAAAGATTAATACAACAAAAGCCTAATGGAATAATTGGGTTAACTGTCCCTGGAATGCCAGCAGGAATTAATGTTCCAGGAATGGAGGTTAATGATGAAAAAGCAAATTTTGATGTATTGGCAATTGATTCGAACGGAAAATCTAGTGTTTGGGCTCATTATGAGTAGTTAAGAATTTTGAATAAAGTTCCTTTTTCAACATAGGAATTTTGTAGCTTTAAGTTTAAAATTCAAAAAAAATGAAACATCAATAGTTCAAGCATACGAATTTGAAATTGTAACTGTAGTAGAATCTGTTGTTCCCGAAGGTTTGGGAAGGTCAAGAATGCTCGCAAAGACAGAAGTAGTTGATTACAAGCCTTCAACTACGATTAGAATGGAAGATGGGGGAAAAAATAAATCTCAAAATGATAAACGTAAGGATATTAGAACCAATGCATTTGAGTAAACAAAGTTATTGAATTTATACAATCTTGGTGGAATTAGATTTAACAACATTGCTACTAATGATGCAATGGTTAAATCAAATGGCAGCTGATGGTTGGGAGTTAGCTTTTGTGTCGGGAGGTGTAGAGTCAAGTGGTGACAAAGACACAAATGGAATATATCTTTCACGTTATATTTTTAAAAAACCTTTATAAATAACTAAAACTTAACCTACTTAATTGTTTTTATTAAAGTTTAATTTATAAAACAAGCTAAAATTACAAATCCTCAGTTAATTCTATTTTTTTTCACAGTTTAAGAAAAAATCATCATTATTGAGTTTTCTGTCCTTCAATCAACCACAAACATCCAATCATGTTAATGTAAGCTGAGGCTAAATAATAATGCGTTTTGATTTTCATTCAAATTAGTTTTTATATATAACTCTATATAATCTAAGTTATTATTTAATTAAAAAAACAAGTATTATAATTATATGATTTACATAATTGAACACTTGGAAAATCGGTAATAATTCAGTATTTTCGTTATCCTTTAAAAATTTAGTTGCAAAATGAAACTTTCCAAGCAAAATAAAAATCTAGTATTAGATCACTGTGGATGTGAAATAAATACCTGTGATTGTGGTTATCATTATAAGGTAAGTTTGGATGAAAACCCTTTAAAAAATGTTGGATTTAACAGAAAATTTCCTTGGTTTACTAAATTTTTTGACATAGGTTAAAACTATAGATAATTTTCAATTATACAGAATAAATATTTGTTATCTAATTAAATATTTATGATACATAAAATTTAACGTTACATAACCATAGATCCTATTAAACAACCCTTTATTTGTAGGTAGTTTTTTTAATTTAGTTTTTATAATATAAATCAATTTGAAATGAAAAAAATTTTCTTTTTATCTATTATTAGTTTATTAATATACTCATGTGTTTCTATTAAATTTCCTGAAGCAATTAGAGTTGACATAACAGTTCCTGCTGATTTTGATATTGATAAAATGCAAATTTTAATTGATACACTTAGAGGCATTAATAAAGAGGGTAAGAATAAAATAAATGGTAGTGTAGAATTTCTACTTCACAAAGCTAAAACTAAAAAAAAATGATGACTTTTATTTGATTTAGTAATTATTTTAGAAATATATTAAAAAAAGTAGTTTGCTTTTTCTATGAAAACCATTTGTGTTTTCCGAACTGATTTTGTTTTACTGGAGTTCCCTTTTCTATAAAAAACTTTAACCCCTTGGTTACATTATTCAAATATTTTTTCAAAGAGGGAAAAACATATATCTTTAATAACGCAATGTAAATTAAAATATGAAATTTTTTTGAAATATATGGCGTGACTTTTATAGTTAGTTTTGTTTTTTCATCTTTTGATTTTAAGTCCCACTCAACTTTTGATTTTTTACCATTTTTTTTTCCAATCATTAATTTAAAACCCTTGTTTTTTTCCCAGTTATAAAATATGCGTTCGTAAACCAGACCATTTAAATAGGTTAGTTCATCAATTTTGTTTTTATCATTCCAAACTACTTTTTTGTTGGACTTACAAAAAGGATGAAACAACTCTAAATGTGAAGCCTCAGATAAAATTTTCCATATTTTTTCTAAATCAGAGTTTATTATTATTTCCGAGTTGGTAGAATATTTACTCAATTGAGTACTCATCTAAATGATTATTAATTTAATGTGAATAAGTGATATTTAATATAAAATGTCTCTGCAAAATAAAAACCCTTCAACTAGGAAGGGTTCTTTTATTTATTTCTGGTCGGGGTATTTAAACCAAATTCCTCCTAAAAACATAAAAGCGATACAAGCCCAAATAATAATTGATGGTATGTCTGGAGCTAAAGGAGCTGGTCCCATATCAACAGTATGTCCATAACGATTTATAATATCTTCTGCCCCTGATGAAATTTCAACACCAGACTGTTTTAATTCAGATAACTGATAGGACATGTTTTTCTGTGCTAAAATTAAATATGATGATACTTGCAAACCAAAAAAGATTATACAAGTGCAAAATAGAGTCATGACAGCTTTAGCGTATGTAGGCAAATTTAATTCTCTTGTTCTTCTAATGAGGTAGAAAGCTAATATTGTTAATACTATAACACAGAGAAGATAAACTGCGTTATTTATAAAATTCAAATTAGCAATGTGATAAATTTCAAATTCTTTCATTTTTTAATGATTTATGATTAATGTATTACAATATACTAAGAACAACCTTAATTTTATTCAAAAATAATCTATTCTTTACGCTCCCATATTTGAGTCCTTCCCAAAAATGAAAACCCTAAAAAACCTCTTACTTTTAAAGTGTTTTTATCTTCAAGGTTAAGGTAACAATCATATACTTTACCAGACTTTGGGTCCATAATTGTTCCATCTTCCCAAAATTCGTCTTGCAAGATTAAGTCTTTGACGATTACAATTCCTTCTATTGGCTTATTTTTGTTTTCCCCTTTGCACTTTACGCAAAGTTTACCTTTGTCTTCTGGCAACAAAAGGCGAATAATTTTTCCATAAAGTTTTCCGTCTTCTAAATAGAGAACAACCTCCGATTTTTTCTGCCCTGTTTCATCGTCCTGGGTAATCCATATACCTTCTACAGATGTGGTTTGAATCAAATACGGATTTATTATTAATAGAAAGATGTAATACTGTATCATAGAAACTAATATTTATTTTTTATTAAATTTAAAAAATCTATTATTAATGAATTTAACATTCAAAAATGAAATCTTTTTTAAACCGATTTAAATTTACGTTTATTCTAATCCCCGTAGCTTTATTTATTTCATTTTTAGATAAAAAAATAATTTCGGGGTTTCTATCTTCAAATGAAATTCCTGACCACTATCTATTTATTGGTTCTTTATTGGTAGTTATTATTACTTTAATTTATGTAGTATTACGTTTCGATAAAAACACAAACTCTTGAATTGTAATCATTAAGAATTCTTAGTTTTAATTATTGTAAATTGTAATTCTCAATAAATAATATTATGAGACATTTTAATTTTAAAAACAATAAAATCTATATAGATGATCTGCTTAGTTAAAATTATTAAAAGGGGTCTATTATCAGTTATACTTACGGGCTCTTTTTTCTTTAGTAAAGAAATCTTATCACAAGGCCAAAACCAATTAAATTTTGAATATTCAGATGATTTAACTTGGGAAAAACCGGAATGGGAAAATCCTGAAATATTTGAAATTAACAGAGAGAATCCAAAAGCCACCTTTTACAGTTATAAATCATCTCAAAAGGCAATTGAAAATGATAATTGGGAAAATTCTTCTTATTATAAATCATTAAATGGTAATTGGCATTTTTTTTATGCAGAAGACATAAAATCAAGACCAAAAAAATTTTATGAAAATAATTATAATCATTCTGGATGGAATTTAATTGAAGTCCCTTCAAACTGGGAATTAAAGGGATATGGAATCCCTTTTTATACAAACATTAAGTATATGTTCCCTTCAAATCCACCTTATATTCCTCATGATATAAATAATAACGGCTCTTATATTAAGTTTTTCGAAATACCTGATGATTGGTCGAATAAAGACGTATTCCTGCATTTCGAAGGAGTAAGTGGAGCAATGTACGTTTGGGTAAATGGAAATAAGGTTGGATATAGTGAAGGAAGTAAAACCCCTGCAGAATTTAAAATTACTGATTATTTAATTAAAGGCAAAAACAAGATTTCTGTTCAGGTTCTCCGATGGTCAGATGCAAGTTACATGGAAGATCAGGATTTTTGGAGACTATCTGGTATTGAAAGAAGCACATATCTCCGTGCAGAGAATAAACTAAGTTTAATTGATTTCAAAATAAAAAATGATTTAATTAACAAATTTAGAGATGGTGACTTTAGTATAGATCTTGAAATTTTAAATAATGAAACAAAAATCACAAAAAAGGAAATTGAAATCAAAATTCTTGATAAAAATAAAGTAATATATGGAGAGCAAAAGACTGTAAGTTTTAAACCAGGTAAAAATGATATCAAATTCGAAAAAATAATAAAAGATGTAAAACAATGGAATGCTGAAACCCCTAACTTATACCAGCTTTTAATTGAATTAAAGGGCGACCAAATTCAGGCTACTAAAATCGATATTGGTTTTAGAAATATTAAAATAGAAAAAAACTTACTTCTTGTAAATGGAAAACCTATTCTTATGAAGGGAGTTAATCTTCATGACCATGACCAAATATCAGGTCATGTTGTTTCTAAAGAACTTTTAATTAAAGATTTAGAATTGATGAAAAAAAATAATATAAATTCAATAAGGTGTAGTCATTATCCAAAGAACCCTTTTTTTTATAGAATGTGTGATAAATATGGATTTTATGTTATAGACGAGGCAAATATCGAAACTCATGGGATGGGAACCACCAATCAAGGGCTTGAAAATAGACCTGAAAAACAAGCTAAACATCCTGCTTATCTTAAAAACTGGGAGAATATGCATCTTGACAGAACAATAAGGATGTTCGAGAGGGATAAAAATTATGCTTCAGTAGTAATTTGGTCTTTAGGAAATGAGGCAGGAAATGGACAAAATATGTTCACAACATATAATTGGTTGAAAAATAATGACACATCAAGACCAGTTCAATATGAGGGTGCTACAAAATTTTCAAATACCGATATTCAAGCCCCAATGTATCATACAATAGAAATGATAAAAAATTATGCTGAAAATGAACCATCACGACCTTTGATTCTTTGTGAATATGCACATGCTATGGGGAACAGTGTTGGAAACCTACAAGATTATTGGGATGTAATTGAATCCTATGATATACTTCAAGGTGGATTTATATGGGATTGGGTAGACCAAGGAATTTTAACAAAAAATGAAGTAGGTGAAAAATTTTGGGCTTATGGCGGTGATTTAGGAGGTGAAGATTTTCAAAATGATAAGAATTTTTGTAATAATGGGCTAGTAAATCCTGACAGATCTATTCATCCCTCTCTTAAAGAGGTCAAAAAAGTATATCAAAATATAAAATTCAAATTTGAAGATTTTCAGTCAAAGGAAATTCTGATTTCTAACAAATATGATTTTAAAAACTTAAATGAATTTTATTATGATTGGGAGATTTTAAAAAATGGAAATAAAGTACTAGAGGGCTCAATAAAAGAATTTTACTTAAAACCCCAAGATTCTAAACTAATTAAGCTAGATCTTCCAGAAATAATTAATGAAAGTGAGTATTTTCTAAATATATACGCAAAAAAGAAAGATAAGAGCTATCTTATTCCAAAAAACCATATAGTTGCTTATGAACAATTTTTTCTTGGTGGCAAAAGGATTTTTCAAAATAAAAGCAGAGAGAGTAAAGTAGTAAAAGTTTCTCAAAACAAAAACACTTTAAACCTTAAAGGGGAAAATTTTAATATAAAATTTGATAAGAATAATGGTTTACTAACCGAAATTGATTATGGTAATGGAAATATAATTATAGAAGGGATTAAACCAAATTTTTGGCGTTCTCCAACTGATAACGATTACGGTTATTTTATGCCATTCAAGTTAAAGGTTTGGAAAAAGGCTTCTAAAAATCAAATTTTAGAGAGTTTTAAGTTTAAGAATTATAAAAAAGAAGGAGTTCAAGTAAAATCTAAATACATCTTACCCAGTATTAAAGGTAGTGTTGAAATATCTTACATAATCAATACTAATGGTAAAATTGATGTAAAAACTTCTCTAACAAATATTTCTTCCAAACTACCAATTTTACCAAAGTTTGGAACAAACTTTATTATAAATAAAAAATATAACAAAGCTAAATGGTATGGTCGTGGTCCACACGAAAACTATCAAGACAGAAAAACATCATCCCTTTTCGGGATATATGAATCATATGTTTCTGATTTGTATTACCCCTATATAAGACCTCAAGAAAATGGAAATAGAACTGATATAAGGTGGCTTACCTTAACTGATCCATATGGAAAAGGAATAATAATTGAAACTCAAGAGGTTTTTGAGTTTAGTGCACATCATCAGAAAAATGAAGATTTTGACGGTGGAAATAGAAAATCTCAAACTCACACAACTGATATCATAAAAAGACCAATTGTAAATTTAAATATTGATTATAAACAAATGGGTGTTGGAGGAGATAATAGTTGGGGTATGCTACCGCATAAAAAATATCAAATAAACCCAAAAGATCTTATTTTTAGATATTCTATATCACCTTATAAATAATAGAGTTTATTTTATAAAGAATAAAAGTTAAAAACAATTTTGCTTCTCCTATTTTTCCAAATAATAGGTCCAAAGATTACTGTCTATATATTTGTGGTTTTTTAATTTTCTTTAATGTTGTTTTATATAATAGTAAATTCTTGAATTGACATCTCAGCTTTATTACATTTGTAAATAAATGTGATGAAGCATTTTGGAATAAAAAATTTCGAGAGTCTATCGAAAATCTATCGGTTGAATTTAATTAATAGTATTACTGGATATAAATCAGCTAATTTAATAGGGACTCAATCTTTAAAGGGAAGAGAAAATTTAGCCATTTTCAGCTCAGTTATTCACCTAGGGAGTAATCCTGCTTTAATTGGATTTATTTTAAGACCTACTTTAGTCCCTAGACACACTTATCAAAATCTAAAAGCAACAGGTGTCTTCACTATTAATGCTGTGACTAAAAAATACATTTCAGATGCACATCATACATCAGCAAAATACCCAGAAAATATTTCAGAATTTGATCAAACCAATTTAGAAATTGAGCTAAAAAAAGAATGGAAAGCTCCATTTGTTAAGGGAGCTCCTATACAAATGGGTTGCCATTATGAAAACGAATATGAAATTAAAGAAAATGACACGATAATGATAGTAGGTAGTATACAACACTTATACGTTTCTGATTTTTTACTTTCAGAAGACGGATGGATTCAGTTAGATAAAGCAGGAATTGTAACCATTAATGGATTAGATGGCTATTCTGAACCAAAACATTTAAGACGCTTTTCATATGCTAGACCAAAATTCTATAAATAACTTGATGAATAACTTATACGAAGATGAATGGGTTAACTATGCCTTAGCCCACAGTAGTGATATTCCCACTTTGCTCTTAGAATTGGAAAAAGAAACAAATCAAAAAGTTCTACAACCTCGAATGTTATGCAGTCCTCTTCAAGGTAGACTTTTGAGTCTTTTTTCTCGTCTTCTCAAACCAAGAAAAATTCTTGAAATTGGAACTTATACTGGTTATGGGTCTCTTTGTCTTGCTGAGGGCCTACAGAATTTAGGAGAACTTCACACCATTGATTGTAACGAAGAATTAACAAGTATTCAAGAAAAATATTTCAACAAAAGTAATTACAAAAATAATATTCATTCACACTTAGGGATTGCAATTGATGTAATCCCAAAAATAGAAGGCCCTTTTGATTTAGTTTTTATTGACGCTGATAAAGTAAATTATGAAAGGTATTTTGAACAAGTCATTTTCAAAACTAGAAAAGGAGGCTTAATAATCTCAGACAATGTTTTGTGGAGTGGAAAAGTACTTCGCCACGCAAAACATAAAGATGAAAGTACAAATGCACTTAAGGCATACAATAAAAAGTTAAAAAAAGATTCTAGAATAAAAAATTTGTTACTACCGTTTCGTGATGGCTTGACAATAAGTCATGTTCTTTAAAGTTCACGTTTAATGGAATCCTCTAATTCATTAAAGTCTTTTTTGACTTTATCAACTTCATTTTTAAAATCCTGTGTAAGCTTTTTTGAAGGGTTTTCTATATCAGCATCAACACTTTTTTGAATTTCACTCTTTATGTCATTGGTAGCTTGTCTGACCTGAGTCATACCTTTTGCTATTGTTCTAGCAATAGAAGGAATCTTATCTGCTCCAAAAACTAGTAAAACAATAAAAAAAACAAAGACGATTTCAGCTCCGCTAATGAATAAAATCATTTAATCTATTTTAAAACAAAGATAGTATGTTTATCAAAATATAAATGAATTCAGATTCTTCAATTCTTTTAACTATCCTTTTATTTTCTCTTTGAATTTTTCGAAATCGGAAGGAACTTCTTGCTTTGGCCAATTATTATTGTCTAAATTAACATCTGCCGTTTGAAGGTCGGGGTCTACCGTTACTCCAATTAGTTCTTTATCCGAAGTAATAATCTTCTTAACGCTTGCATCATTTTTTCTCCATAACTGAACCGGATATTTAACTCTCTCTGTCGTTCCGTCGGCATAACTATATTCAACAATTAATGGCATTACCAGACCACCTGGTTTTTCAAATTCCACTTCATAAAAATATTTTGGAGGTGCAACATCCGGATTAAAACCTTCTTCTCTCAAATATTCTTTGAGTATTTCTGAACCTTTTATTGAGGTATCAGTAGCTAGATTCAAATCGAATGATTCACTATCCTCATCAATTTTAAAAACCATATCAGGTAGATTTTCTAGGTCGTAACCAAAAGATTCTAATCTTTCTTCAGCTTTTAGATCTGGCATATCAGAAAAATAGTAGCGTTTTACATTTTTAACTCCAATATCTACAACATTTGTTGAATAAAACCAACCTCTCCAAAACCAATCCAAATCGATGGCCGAAGCATCTTCCATAGTTCTGAAAAAATCCTCAGGAGTTGGGTGTTTAAACATCCATCTTTTTGCATAAGTTTTAAATGCATGATCAAAGGCATCTCTTCCCATTACCGTCTCTCTTAGAATATTTAGAGCAGTTGCTGGTTTAGCATAAGCATTGGGCCCTAATTGAAAGACATTTTCTGGGTTAGACATAACAGGGGAAATAAAATCTTGATTTCCTGCCATGTAAGAGACAATCTTTTTTGGGTCTCCTCTTCTAGAAGGGTATTTTTCAAGATTCCCTATAGATTTAGGGTTAGAAATTCCGAAATCTTGTTCTGTCAAGTATTGTAAAAAAGTATCCAATCCTTCATCCATCCAGCCCCATTGGCGTTCATCAGAATTGACTATCATAGGAAAATAGTTATGTCCTATTTCGTGAATGATAACACTGATCATTCCAAATTTTGTCCGATCTGAATAAGTGCCATCTTCATCTGGACGCCCGTAATTCCAACAAATCATTGGGTATTCCATACCTTGATTTTTGGCATGCACAGAAACTGCCTTGGGATAAGGATAATCAAAAGTAAATTTTGAATAGGTTTTTAAGGTTTGTACTACAGCTTTAGTTGAGTATTCTTGCCATAAAGGATTTCCCTCTTTTGGATAAATTGAAATCGCCATTACTTTTTGAAGACCTATCTGAACTGCTTGGCGTTCCCATATAAACTTTCTTGATGTGGCAAATCCAAAATCTCTTACATTTTTAGCAAAAAATTTCCAGGTACTCTTCTTTTTTGAAAAAAAAGATTCTTTCGCAGTAGCTTCATCTTGATTAATAATGACTACCGGTTTCTCATAACTCGATTCTGAAGCTTGGAATCGTCTATATTGCTCTCGACTTAAAACTTCTTTAGGGTTTTGTAAACTTCCTGTAGCTTCCATAATGTGATCTGAAGGCACCGTAATGTTAACTTCATAATCACCAAACTCTAAGGCAAATTCACCGTTACCCCAAAATTGATAATTCTGCCACCCTTCAACATCATTATAAACGCATAATCTTGGAAAAAACTGTGCAATTACATATGCCTTATTTCCATCCTCGTTAAATAGTTCGTAACCTGAACGACCTCTTCCTTCGACATGATTATTGATGTTATACCACCATTTGATATTAAAAACAAAAACTTCATTAGGAGCAAGAGGCTTTGGTAAATCAACCCGCATCATGGTTTGATTAATCTTAAAAGACAATGGCTTTTGTTGAGCATCAAGAACCCATTCAATATTGAATCCCCCGTCAAAAGGTTCATTCAAATAACTACTAACAAAAGAGGAGGGTCTTTGAGTAACTGAACTGCCATCTCCATTTTTTTCTAAAGCAGGAGAACCTTTTTTTCTAATGTTTTGATCTAATTGCAGCCATAAATAAGGTAAATAATCTGGTGAATTGTTGGTGTAAGTAATTCTTTCTTCTCCATACAATTTGGAATTCTTATCATCCAATTCGATGTCCATAACATAATCTACTTTTTGTTGATAGTATTCTACCCCTGGTGCACCAGCCGCATTATGATATTTGTTTGGGTCAGAAAATTGATCATATAATTGCCTAAATTTATTTTTATTAGTGTGTCCCTGTTTTACTTGAGCGCCAAGATAAAAAGAGATCAAAACCAAAAGAATTAAATTAATTTTATAGAGTTTTTCGTTCTTATACATAATCTTGGTTTTAAATCGATATTATTTTAATAAATAATTTTTTGTTAAATTAAAGAAAAAGTAACATTATCTTCTTCAAAATCTAATAATACACTTTTTCGAATGTCTTTATTTTTGAAATGGATAATATTTTGCTGATTTTTAAATATGTTGAAAAAAATTCTATTTTGAAGAGTTACTTTTTCTGACAATTCAGGAACAATAACTTCTAGATAGCATTGTAAAATATCATTTTTATATTCTCGACCTATATAAATTAAATCAACTCTTTTTTTATCAATTTTAATTTGAAAAGCTTGTTTCAATGCTATTTCAAGAAGCTCATCTATTTTTTTATTATTAGAATCTGGAGCAAGTTTAATATCGTTTTTATATTCTCTCAATAGTGTCTCTACATCATCTATAAATAACTGACTTGTAATTTGAAATGTACTCTTCTCTTTTTTGTATTCAATAGTAGTTGTACTGACATAAAATTTATGTTTTTCTTTATTTTGCTTTAAAAAAATACTGCTAAAAACTAAAAAAGATAAAAATAAGTTCATCAATTATAAAAATATCTATTCTACAAGCATTTTTTTGTAAGCCACACTTTTATCAATTAAGAAATCGATTAGCTGAAACTCTTTATCCTTTTTTAGTAATTCTCCAGTCTTCATTTGTTCGTCAATAAAAACTAAAAATCCCATAATTTGACTTTTTTCTAAACCCAAATCATTTTCAAAAAAAGTGTTCTCAAAAACCAAAGGTAAAATTTCACTAGGCTTCAATCGCATTTGTTCTTCAGGGGACTTATTCCTAAATGCTTTGGCTAATAGCTTAGCAATATTAACAAAATCAATTCCATCTGATAGTTGGTTATTTGTAACTGCACGATTTTCAAGTTTTGAAGATTTATCTTTTTCGTAGTCAAATCCTTTAAATTCTTCCTCCTTAAGATCTAAAAACTTTTCAACGTCTTCAGTTGTTACGACAACTTCCTTTAATTCATTAATATTTTCATTTACTGAAACTACAAGTCTTTTTTTTAAAAGAATCTCTTCAGTTATTTTTACTGAACGAATCCGGTACTGAACAGAAGAAAAAATAATTTCATCTCCCAAGGCAACATATATTTCAAAAGCACCTTCAGTATCAGTAATAGTATTTGTTTGAGCCGTATTATTAACGACATTAGCAGCTACAACTTTTGTGTTTTTGTAAAATAATTGTCCTTTAAGAGGAATTCTTTCTTGACTAAATACAAGAACATTTGCCAAAAAGTAAATTAATAAAGTAAGAATTTTTTTCATTAAATAAACTAACTTGATACTAAAAGGAAAGAGAAACCATGAAAATTAATATTTTTATTGAACAGGTTTTTCTAATACCTTAGTATTAATAAGATATAAAGATAATTTTGTAAAACAAAAGAACTGTTTATTTGCTGTTAATTTTTAATAATGAAAATTAAAATCGAAGAAATAGAGGTTCAAAAGATTTATCCATTAAGGCATTCTTTATTGCGTAAAGGCAAACCTCTAAGTAGTTGTCTTTTGGATGGAGACACAGATCTTGAAACAATTCATTTAGGTGCTTTCGCATCTGAAAAACTCATTGGTATTGCTAGTGCTTTCCTAAATCCTTGCCCTCAATTCTTAGACAAAAAAGGTGTACAGCTTAGAGCAATAGCTGTATTGCCAAATTACCAGCGTAAGGGGGTTGCTTCTAAACTTATTGTTTATGCATTGGATCAAATCAAGAAGCAATTAAACCCTGAATTTGTGTGGTTAAATGGACGTGTAGATGCTAATCCACTCTATATTTCTAATGGTTTTCAAACACTTGGTGATACTTTTGAAATTAATACTATTGGTCTTCATCAACGTTTTTATAAAAATTTATTTTTATGATTTTTAGGTTACTTTGTATTTTCTTATTTATTCAATTGCCTTTATTTGATCAAAGTCAAGAAAGATTTAGTCAAAAACACTTAATGGGTAAAGGTGATCCGAAATTTTATAGTGAAACTATTTCTCTTCTCCCAGAAGTTGGTAAAGCCTTTAAAGCTATGCAAAAAGAAGCTCTTAAAGAGGGTATTAAAATTGAAATTGTTTCTGCCTATAGATCCTACAATAGACAAAAAAAAATTTGGAACAGTAAATTTCAATCAAATGCTGAAAAGGGTTTAAATCCTGAACAGAATATTAATAAGATCATTGAATATTCTACTATTCCCGGTACCTCCAGACACCATTGGGGAACTGATGTAGATATAATAGATGGAAATAAGCCTAAAAATGGAGATGTTCTATTGGAAAAAAAATTTCATGGAAATGGACCCTATGTAGAACTAAGAAAATGGATGGATACAAATGCTAATCAATTTGGGTTTTACAAACCATATACTAAAGATCACAATAGAAAAGGATTTAATTATGAACCTTGGCATTACAGCTATGCCCCTTTGGCGATTCCAATGCTTAAAGAATATTTAAAATTGGAATTAAATCTACTTTTACTATCTGAAAACCTAGAGGGTAAAAGTTATATCTCTACTAGGTTTTTATCTCGTTATTTAGAAGAAAATATTTTAGGAATATCTGCCAGCCTAAAATAATTTTAGAAAAGTTTAATTATTTTATCTTACAAAAACAGGATTTAACTCATTATTAGTTTCTTCATCACTGTAACGATAACCATCTTTTTGAAATGTTAGAATATCTTCTAAAGTAGTTGCATTTTTTTCTATAAGATGACGAGCCATCATCCCACGAGCTTTCTTTGCATAAAAGGAAATAATTTTAAGTTTTCCATTTTTAAAATCTTTAAAAACAGGGTTGATTAATAAAGTTTTAAGGTCTTTTGTATTAATGACACTAAAATATTCATTACTTGCTAAATTGACTACTATTTCATTAATTCCCAACTCATTATTTAACTGATCTGTTACTTTTTTACTCCAGAATTCATAAAGATTTTTTGACGAACCTATCTTTAGGGGAGTTCCCATCTCAAGTCGGTAAGGTTGGATTTGATCTAAAGGCCTTAAAATTCCATATAGTCCAGATAAAATTCGAAGTTTACTTTGCATTATTTCAATTTTATCCCCAAAAAGTGTGTAAGCATCTAAACCGATATACACATCACCATTAAACGCATAAACTGCTGCTCTTCTTTCTCCTTTTTTAGGACCCTCAAGACTGAAAACTTGATTGCGTTCCCAATTTAGTGTTGCGAGTTTTTCTGAAATATTCATAAGCTCTTCTAATGATTTTGAAGACTTCATTTTGAGTAATTTATTAATCTCAAAGGCCTCTTTAACAAAACTTGGTTCTGTAAAATTTTGTGTAGGTAAAGGCCTTTGAAAATTTAATGATTTGGCGGGTGAAATAAGCAATTTCATAATATGTTAATTTCAGTAAATTTACAAGCTTTTCAATCCCTAGGCAAGAACTTGAAGTCAAAGCTCAACAAGAAATTATTTTTTAAATCTTATGTTTAGCATAATGTCGCCATTTTTCAATAAGAGCACTAAAATCTTCTGGTAAGGGGGAATCAAATCTTAGACTTTTCCCTGTTAAAGGATGTTTAAAGCCTAGTATCTTTGCATGTAAGGCATGTCGAGGTAAAATTGTAAAACAGTTTTCTACAAACTGCCGGTACTTTGTGAAACTAGTCCCTTTTAGTATAACATCACCACCATAGCGACTATCATTGAAAAGAGTATGCCCAAAGTGTTTCATGTGTGCACGAATCTGATGGGTACGACCAGTTTCTAATTGACATTCTAAAAGAGTTACATATCCAAATCTTTCTAAAACTTTAAAATGTGTTACTGCCTCCTTCCCATTTGAATTATCTTCATAAACAGTCATTTGTAAACGATTTTTTGGGTGTCTGCCAATAGCTCCTATGTATTTTCCTATATCATCTTTAAAATCTCCCCAAACCAAAGCTGTATATTTTCTCTCTGTGGTTTTGTGAAAAAACTGTTTTGCTAAATGGGTCATTGCTGTTTCAGTTTTAGCTATTACCAAAAGTCCGCTTGTGTCCTTATCTATTCTGTGAACTAAGCCTGGACGGTCATCGTGGTTTTTTGGCATTTGCTTAAGATAATGCAACAATCCATTTAGTAATGTTCCTGAATAATTTCCATGACCTGGATGCACTACTAGACCAGGTGGTTTATTGATGACAATCAATTCCTCATCTTCAAAAATAATCTCAAGTGGCATTGATTCTGGCTCAAGCAAATGTTCATATGGAGGGTGACTAAAGAATACTTTAATCTCATCTCCTCCTTTTACTTTGTAATTTGATTTTACAATTTTCTCTCCTACAAATATACATCCAGCTTTGGCAGCTTGCTGAATTTTATTTCTAGTAGCATTTTCAATTCTAGAAATTAAAAATTTATCCACACGAAGTGGAGACTGACCACTTTCTGCAATAAAAGAATAGTGTTTATAGATTAATCCAGATGAAGTTTCAACTTTTTCTATACTGCGATCATCGTTTTCCATTACCCAAAACTAAATCAATTTTACTGGTTTTTGGCAAAAGTATTCCAGGCTCAATTTTTTCTCCTTGGTATTGTATTTCAAGAACCATATCCTTACCAATATTATCTATGTAACTAAATTCACCCAATTCAAATCCAGTAGCCTTTAATAAAGATTCTGCATTCCTTTTTGTTATTTGAATTAGATTTGGAACTGTAACCTTTCGGAAGTCTGATGGATTGACCGTAAGATATATTTTACGGTTTTCTTTAACCTCACTGCCTGCTGAAGGCAAATGTGAAATCACTGACATTGGCTTGATTGTTGGTACAAAACGCCCTGAATCAATGACTTCATAACGTAGATTTTCTTTTTCCATAATATTTGGTAAATCAGTCAAAGGAACTCCTTCCAAATCTGGAACTTTTTGATAAGAGTTGTGATTGGTTATAATTTTAAGACTAATCGAAATCAATAGAAATATTGAAAAGGTCGCTAGTAGAATAAAAACTAACTGTTTAAGGATAGAGGTGCTAAATAAAAAACGTAATATTTTCATCACTTATGTTGGTAGGCTAAGATAATAAAACCTAAGCTTTTTGTTTGTTTTGAAATGCCATACCTTTGCTAAATAACTATAATTAATGTCCAAAAAAAAAGTAGGCGTCGTTTGTGGAGGATATTCATCAGAATATAAAATTTCACTTCAGAGTGGCAAAACTGTTTTCTCACAACTCGACAGAAATAAATGGGAGGTATTTCTTATAATTTTAGCTCAAGATTCCTGGACAGCAAAAGATGATGATGAAAAAAGCTACATTGTCTCAAAAGGAGACTTTTCACTTCAGTCCTCAGAAACCTCAATAAAACTTGACCTTATATTTAATCTAGTTCATGGTTCTATAGGAGAAAATGGACAGTTAGCGGCACTTTGGGAGCTTTTAGATATTCCTTTTTCTAGTTGCAACAGTTATATTGCTGCCTTAACACTTAACAAAAGAGATTGTCTTACTATATTAAGGGAGTTGAATATACCAACTGCAAAATATTATACCCTTGATAAAGGCAATTCCATTGATACCTTGGCAATAATTGACCGTGTTGGTCTACCATGCTTTGTGAAAGCAAATAGAGCAGGAAGCAGTTTTGGTGTTTTTAAGGTCTATGACAAAAAAAACCTAATTCCTTCTATTGAAAAGGCTTTTAAAGAAGACTCTCAGTTAATAATTGAAAGTGCCTTAGAAGGAAGAGAAGTTTCAGTTGGAGTCGCTAAATTTGATGATGAAATTCGTGTTCTCCCTATTACTGAAATTATTTCTGAAAATGATTTCTTTGACTTCGCAGCTAAATATGAAGGAGAGTCTCAGGAGATTACTCCTGCTCAGATCCCAAAAAATTGGCAAAAAGACTTGAAAGATTTTTCAAAGAAGATTTATTTAAAACTTGGTCTCAGAGGATTTATTCGAAGTGAATTCATTTTTGTCAACAACACTCCTCACATTTTGGAGGTTAACTCAGTCCCTGGAATGACTTCAAAAAGTATTATTCCTAAACAGGTTGAGGCTATGAATTTGGAAATCCCAGAATTTTTAACTAAAATCTTAATGCAAGTAGATAAAGAAAAAAATAACTGATGAAAAGATTTGTATTTCCAGGTTCTTTTGATCCAATAACCCTTGGGCATAAAGATATTATTCAAAGAGCACTTCCAATGTGCGACGAATTAATCATTGCTGTAGGTGAAAACTCGGATAAAAAATATCTTTATTCTTTGAAAGAAAGAATGAATTTTATAAAAGAAACTCATGGTCATGAAAATAAAGTTCTAGTTAAATCATTTAAAGGTATGACTATTGATTTTTGTAAAAATGTTAATGCTACTGCAATCATAAGGGGTTTACGCAATCCTTCAGATTTTGAGTTTGAAAAAAGCATCGCGCAAATAAACAGAAGATTGTCGGGACTTGAAACTCTTTTTTTACTAACTGCATCAAATTATTCATATATCAGTAGTAGCATAGTAAGAGAGATAATATCTCATAAAGGTGACTATTCTTCGCTAGTTCCTAAAGCAGTATTAAATAGCAGATAATTTTAAATTATTGAATCAATTACAAGATGAATATTCTTGTAGGCATTTTCCATTATTTGAGGAATCTCATTTTTGGTTTTCCAAACTGCACGCTCAATATTCTCCTCAATTTGTGGAATCACAGATCCTGTGAAAGAAGATTTCATTAAAAACCAATATGTTTTTTTGAGTTTATATTTTTTGTTCGCTTTATAAATATGAAATGTTGTAGTTAAAGGCTTTTTAACAATCAAATCAGTTACACCTGTTTCTTCTGTCACTTCTCTACATGCGGCTTCAACGATGATCTCGTTTTTTTGAATTTTACCCTTCGGCAAATCCCACTTATCATTTCTGTAAATAAATAAGAAACTCCCATTTATATGCTCTACCAATCCTCCTGCAGCTTCAACAATAGAGAAAGTTTTGTAGAAGTACTTTTTAATTTTTTCTTCTTTAGAGTGATACAAATAAACTTCAGAAACTTTTTTATCTCGTAGAGCTTTTACAATTGATTTTGAATCGGTATATTTTATAAAAAAAAGTGGAGTTTTAGGTGAATTTTTACTCAAATCCGAAGTAAAATGAACGGGTTTTTGATTGTAAAAAACTTTATACATTTGTGTATGATTTTTGATAAAAATATAGCGCAACAAACCGCTAAACATCTTTTGCAAATTAATGCAATAAAATTGAATCCTGAAAATCCATTTATATGGGCAAGTGGTTGGAAGTCTCCTATTTACTGTGATAACCGAATTATTCTTTCATATCCAAAACTTAGAAGTTTTTTGAGTGATGCTCTAGCAATTAAAATAAATAGAGATTTTAGTAGGCCATTTATAATCGCAGGGGTTGCAACAGGTGCTATTGGAATTGGTATGCTTGTCGCACAAAAGTTGGATTTGCCTTTTATCTACGTACGCCCCGAACCCAAAAAACATGGTCAAAAAAATCAAATCGAAGGACAATTTAATGCTGGAGAATCTGTTTTGGTTATAGAGGATTTGATAAGTACTGGAAAAAGCAGTCTCAAGGCTGTGAATATATTAAAAGAAGCTGGAGCAGAAATTCTTGGAATGATGGCTCTTTTTACCTATGGATTTGATATAGCAGAAAAATCTTTTAAAAAGGAAAAAATAAAACTTAAAACGTTAACCAATTATCAATATTTATTATCTGAAGCTCTTAAAGAAGAAAAAATCACAAATTTACAGCTTGAGAATTTAAAAACATGGAAAAAAAACCCATCAAAATGGAGTTTTAGAGAAGACTAGATTTTAATTGCATCCGAACATTATTTGAATTAAACTTTTTAACTTTTTTTT
The DNA here is from genome assembly GCA_002714815.1 of Flavobacteriaceae bacterium. Taxonomy (GTDB): domain Bacteria; phylum Bacteroidota; class Bacteroidia; order Flavobacteriales; family Flavobacteriaceae; genus MS024-2A. The sequence continues at coordinate 114,262 of PAYI01000009.1, forward strand.
CTTCAGTTTCTAAAAGCAATCCTCCATTTTCTGTTACTCCCAAAAGTTTTGCTTTAAAAGTATTATTCCCATTTGTAAATGAATTAACTTGTTTGAGTTTCCAAAGTTTACTTATATACTTGCTAAACCATGGCTGATTTTTTTTAAGATCAGTTTCATACAATGCTCTGTTCAGAAATGGAAGCATTTCATCTAAAACATACTCTATATTCCAATGTTTACCAGTAACTTGTTTTAAAGAAGCGGCTTCGGATAAATCGACAAAGGAATCTTGATTTAAATTGAGTCCAATTCCAATAACGCATCCACTGAATCTGCCCTTAGTAAAAAAATTTTCTATTAAAATTCCACCTATTTTTTTATTAGCTGACAAAATGTCGTTTGGCCATTTTATTGAAGTTTGAGGAATTTGAAATTTTTCTAAAGCACTAACAACTGCAAGAGAAATAACAGCACTAATCAAAAAAAGTGAATATGGTGATTCGTTTTTGAATTGCCTAAAAATGCTAAAAGTTAAGCTCCCCCCAGTTTCAGATTGCCAAATATTTTCACGTTGTCCTCGCCCACTTGTCTGATTACTTGTAAACACCAAATCTCCATCAAATAATTGCTTACTTCGATATTTGTCTTTTAAATAATCATTTGTTGAAGAGATGGCATTAAGTTTGATTATTTTAAAATTGCTCATATTAAGTCATGTCAAAGACTTAAAAAGTAATAAATTTGCATAAAAGAGCATTGCTTAATGGTAAATAAAATAAAAAGTGCTAATGTTCTCTTGAAAGAGATTGTTAGAGGAATTGAAAATTTAAAAGGGGAAGATATAAAAAAAATGGATTTAAGGGGGATTCAAAACACGCCTTTTGAATTTTTTGTTATTTGTAGTGGTAATTCAAATATCCACATTAGATCTATTGTTAATTCAATACAGAAAAATGTTAGCAAAGTCCTATATGAAAAACCATTGCATATTGAAGGTTTTGAAGTAGCAGAATGGATTTTGATTGATTATGTAAATGTTGTAGTACATGTCTTTCAAAAAAGAACAAGAAAATTTTATAACATCGAAGAATTATGGGGAGATGCGGTAAGCACTCCAGTTGCTTCGAACTATTAAAGATTATGGAAGAAGAAAAAAAACCAATCCCTCCAAAATTTAACATTTATTGGATTTATGGTGCTATTATTATTATCCTTTTAGGACTTAGCCTTTTTGGAGGAAACGACTGGCAAACTGTAAGTAAAACTAACATATCAAATTTTGAGAAATACCTTAATAATGGAGATGTTAGTGAGGTTATAGTAATTCGAAATAAAAGTAGTGTCCGTGTAACACTTGCAGCTGAAGCACTTAAGAAGAGTGAACACCAAGCAGTAGTAGCTACAAATTTTTTAGGCCAAGAAAATATAAGAGGTCCTCATTACCAATTTGAAGTTGGTAGTTTAGAGCTATTCGAAGAAAAGCTAGAAAAGGCTCGGAACAATGGAATTATTTTCCGACTAGAATTTATTACTGTAGAAAATAGATGGTTAGACACTCTTATTGGATTTTTACCTATCATTATAATTATTGGTGTTTGGATTTTCTTAATGAGAAGAATGTCTGGTGGTGGAGCAGGAGGTCCTGGAGGTCAAATATTTAATATAGGTAAATCAAAGGCTAAATTATTTGATAAAAACACAGATGTCAAAGTAACTTTTAAAGATGTTGCTGGATTAGAAGGAGCTAAAGAAGAGATTCAAGAAATAGTAGACTTTCTTAAAAACCCTCAAAAATATACAATTCTAGGTGGAAAAATTCCAAAAGGAGCTTTGCTTGTAGGGGCTCCTGGAACTGGCAAAACACTACTGGCGAAAGCAGTTGCTGGAGAGGCTAAGGTTCCTTTTTTCTCTCTTTCTGGATCTGACTTTGTAGAAATGTTTGTTGGTGTAGGTGCTTCGAGAGTAAGAGATTTATTTAAACAAGCCAAAGATAAATCTCCATCAATAATTTTTATTGATGAGATTGATGCTATTGGGAGAGCTCGTGGAAAAAGCAATATTACTGGCTCAAATGATGAGAGAGAAAACACTCTCAACCAACTTCTAACTGAAATGGATGGATTTGGAACTAATACTAATGTTATTGTTATAGCAGCAACTAATCGTGCGGATGTTCTTGACAAAGCTTTAATGCGAGCTGGTCGTTTTGACAGACAAATCTATGTTGATTTACCAGATCTTAACGAACGAAAAGAAATTTTTAAAGTTCATCTTAAACCCCTTAAAACGATAAAAAGCTTAGATATTGATTTTCTGGCAAAACAAACACCAGGTTTTTCAGGAGCAGATATTGCTAATGTTTGTAACGAATCTGCATTAATTGCTGCTAGGAAAGATAGAAAATCAGTAGGAAAACAGGATTTTCTTGATGCAGTAGATCGAATTATAGGTGGTTTAGAGAAGAAAAATAAAATAATTACACCTGAGGAAAAAGAAACTATAGCATATCATGAGGCAGGACATGCAATTGTGAGTTGGTTATTGGAACATGCTGCTCCACTTGTTAAAGTTACAATAGTTCCAAGGGGACAATCTTTAGGGGCCGCTTGGTATCTCCCAGAGGAACGCCAAATTGTTAGAACAGAACAAATGCTCGATGAAATGTGTGCTGCTCTAGGAGGTCGGGCAGCAGAAAAAATAATTTTCAATAAAATCTCTACGGGTGCATTGAGTGATCTTGAAAAGGTTACTCGCCAGGCCAAAGCTATGGTTTCAATTTATGGTCTAAACGATACCCTTGGAAATATTACTTTTTACGATTCTTCAGGTCAGACAGATTATAATTTTTCAAAACCTTACTCTGAAGAAACTGCACAAATTATAGATAAGGAAATCTCTAAGATTATTGAAAAACAATATTCAAGGGCCATTAAATTACTTAAAAACTCAAAAGATAAACTAAAACAATTAGCAGAACGTCTTTTGGAAAAAGAGGTTATATTTAAAGATGATTTAGAAAATATCTTAGGCAAAAGAACTTACAAAACTAACGAAGAAAAAATTGAAGAAGCGAAAGTTTCCAAAGACAAAAAATAATTTTTACCATCATGGGATTATGGAAATATCTTTTTGGTAAAAAACCTTCTAAAAAGTTAGAGAAAAGCCCATACCTGCCTAAATCTGAAAGACCCCTTGATATCAGTTTTGCAGAAAATTTTACTTTAAACGGTGGATATTTTTTATATAATGATTCTATTGATTTAGTAAATTCAAATTTTAAAGAAATTTGTTTTGAAAATAATTGGAGCCCTAAACAGGTAGTATGTTTAAATCAAAATCTTTCGGACCTTTTTCAGACTTCTTATGTTGATAAATCTTCTGGTAAATTAAACCACTTCGAAGCCCTTTTAATTAAATGCGAATATTTAATTTGTAATACAGGAAAGTTTTTATTGAGTAACAAACAGATTAATCACTTTAAGCTAAATGATCTTCCAAAAACAATTATAGTTTCAGCTAAAATGAACCAGCTTACTAGGGACCTAAGTCAAGGTATGACTTTATTAAAAAATAAATATAAAAATTCTATACCTACTAACATTACAACTCTCAAAACAGTTTTAAAAAGTAAAAAAGAGAAAAAAGATAGCTCTCATAATACTAATTCAAAAATTATATATTTGTTATTAGAAGATTTTTGAGTTTTTAAAAAAATCTAAGAAATTATTTGCTTTTATATAAAATATAGGATTAAAATTAGAAGGTTTGAGAGATTTGGTTATTCGGAGTATTTCTGGACTTCTATATGCGTCGCTAATCATTTCATCGGCTTTATATTCAGATCTTAGCTTTATAATTGTTATTTTTATTTTTTCTTCGCTAGCCTTATATGAATTTCAAAAACTTATCCAATATAAAAGCCCTGTTCCCTTTATCCTCTTCGGTGTAATTGTATTTCAATTCTATAGTAAAAGACTTAATCCATACTTGCACTTGATTCTACTTGGACTTTGTGTTTTTACAAATCTAATATTAGCTTACTTTCTTTTTACAAAAAGGAAAATTATAATGTTACCAATCCAAAAAACTGCAGCAACATTATTTTACATTGTAGCCTCAGGATATTTTATAATTACAACTTCTTCTTTAATTTCAAAATTTGAAAATGGTATTTCAATTACTATGTATATTCTTATTTGGGTAAATAACAGCTTCGCTTATCTATTTGGTAAGCAATGGGGCAAAAACCTTCTTTTCAATGAAATTTCTCCCAAAAAAACTTGGGAAGGCTTTTGGGGAGGTGCTTTAATGTGCTTTTTATCTAGTTTTTTTATGACACCATATCATCCATCATATCCTGTTTGGACTATTCCCATCTTATCAATATTAATTGTAGCAACTTGTACTACAGGAGACCTAATACAATCAAAATTTAAAAGACAGGCCGAAGTAAAAGATAGCGGATCATTGATCCCAGGACATGGTGGATTTTATGATCGTATGGATAGCGTTCTATATACAGCTCCTTTTATTTTTTTAATTTTAATGATAATAAATTATGTTTCATAAGGAAGGATATCAAATTATTATGTCTTCATTTGTAATTGCAGCCGCAATTTCAATTACAGCTGAATATAAATTAGAAAATGTATTTATTTTAAAATTTTTTTTACAACTATTTGCACTAATACAACTTATCCTTGTACTTCAATTTTTCAGAAACCCTAGGAGAATAACACCAAAAAATGAAGGTCATCTTATAGCCCCTGTCGATGGAAAAGTTGTTATTATTAAAGAGGTTTATGAAAAAGAATATTTCAAAGATAAGCGCTTACAGGTATCCATTTTTATGTCACCTTTAAATGTTCATGTAACTCGATATGCATTGAGTGGAACTGTAAAATTTAGCAAATATCATCCAGGGAAGTATCTAGTTGCCTGGAATCCAAAATCCTCTGATCTAAATGAAAGAACAACAGTAGTTATTAAAAATAATACTTTTGGAGAAATTTTATATCGCCAAATTGCTGGAGCAGTAGCTCGACGTATAGTGAATTATGCAAAGGAGGGTGAAAAAGTTGTTCAAGGAGAAGACGCTGGATTTATAAAATTTGGTTCTCGAGTGGATTTGTTCCTGCCCCTAAATACAGCTATTAATGTAGCTATCAACGATAAGGTAAAAGGTGGAGTTCAGATGATAGCTCATAAAACTTAAAGTGATGCTAAACTTTTTTCAAGTAAAGTTATTTTTTCTTTTGCGTCAGCTACTTTTTTCCGTTCTATAAAAACAACTTTCTCTGGTGCATTACTAACAAAATTTTTATTAGATAATTTTTTTTCTGCAGATTCAAGAAAACCTTTCATATAATTCAATTCATCATTCAATTTCTGACGTTCGGTTTCTAAATTATATGAAGCTTCGATAGGAATAAAAAATTCATAAGTATCCACACGAAAACTACCACCAAAATTCTTTTTAGATACTAAATTGTAATTTATAGAATTTAGTCCTCCTATCTTTTTTATACTTGCTTCAAAAGGGAGAGGTTCATTATTTTTTTCTGTAAAAATATCAATGGTTTCTTTAAAAGAAATATTATTTTCCTTTCTGAAATTTCGAATTCCAGCAATTATTTCTTGAGCTAAGGAAAATGAAGAAATAGGTTTGGAATCAAATTTTTCAGTCTTGGGCCAAAAAGAAATCATAAGAGCTTCGTCTTTATTTCTCGGAGAAATAAAATGCCATAATTCTTCAGTTAAAAAAGGCATAAATGGATGTAATAATCTTAAATTATTTTCAAATAGAGTTATTGTTTTTTGATAAGTCTCTTGATCTATTGATTCCCCATAAGTAGGCTTTACCAACTCGAGAAACCAAGAGCAGAAATCATCCCACATCAATTTATATATTGACATTAGTGCATCTGAAATTCGATACTTTTCAAAATTGTTATTTACCCAAGACAAAGTTTTCTGAAAGTGATTTTCATACCATGTCAATGCTTCTTTTGATGCTGGCAAGGCAACTCTCTTGACATCTACTTCCCATCCTTCAATCAATCGGTATGCGTTCCAAATCTTATTTGCAAAATTTTTTCCTTGCTGGCAAAGACTTTCATCAAAAAGTAAGTCGTTCCCTGCTGCAGAACTAAGCATTAACCCCACCCGAACTGCATCGGCACCAAACTTATTAATAAGCTTTAATGGATCAGGGGAGTTCCCTAATTGTTTTGACATTTTCCTTCCATTTTTATCTCGAACTAAGCCAGTTAAATAGACTTTGGTGAAAGGGGGGCTTTTTCGGTATTCATAACCTGACATTATCATGCGTGCAACCCAAAAGAATAGAATATCAGGACCTGTAACTAAATCTTGGGTTGGGTAATAGTATTTAATATCTTCATTGATTGGATTTCGGATTCCATCAAATACTGAAATAGGCCATAGCCATGAGGAAAACCAAGTATCAAGAACATCTTCATCTTGACTAAGATCACTCAAAGACAAGTTTTGATTTTTTGTTACTTTTTTAGCTTTTTCTAAAGCCTCTTCTGGCGTAACTGCAACCACAAAATCTTGCTTTCCATTTCCATAGTAATATGCTGGGATACGTTGACCCCACCATAATTGTCTTGAAATATTCCAATCTCGGATGTTTACCATCCAATTGCGATAGGTGTTTTTAAATTTTTCAGGAAATAATTCAATTTCGCTAGATTTTAATACTGCCTCTATA
>PAYI01000010.1 GCA_002714815.1 Flavobacteriaceae bacterium
ATGATTCTTGTAATACTTTGCTCTCAGGTTGACTTAAATCAATAGCATCTCGATTCAAGTCCACTTGATTAGAATTAGTTCGAATGTAAGCTTTAGCTCCATCGGGATTTAATTGAGGAATGATATAGAAACTAAAAGCATTTAAATACTTTTTTTGTTTTGAATCTAACAACCAAGTAAGTAATTTTAAAAGTGCTTTTGTTGTAGTACTTTCATTTCCATGCATTTGAGACCAAATAAATATAATAATTGCTCCTTTTCCAAGTTTCAATTCGTAAATAGGCAACCCCTTTACTGACCACCCAATTATTTTTTTGCCAACTTTTCCTTCTAATGAAACCAAACTCTCATAGAGAAACTCTGGAGGGAAATACCTTTTACACTTCATGTTTTTAATTAATTATACAAATGTAAACAACACATTGTTTACATATGTAATTTACAAATGTAGCCGATTTATGTTTATGATTAATAAATAATAAACTAAGTGTATACAATTGTAATTAAAATATAACTTATTACTATTATAATATTGTTTTTCAATTATTTATATTGGATAATTAGAGTTTTAGTTTCATTATATTAAGTTTGTTTTTTATAAATAAGCGTTGTATATTTAGCTTATTATTTATTAATTGTTTACTATGTTAAACATAGATCACTTTATCAAACGCTTGGGAGAGATTATGGAAAATCATCAATTGAGTGCAGCAGGATTTGCAGAAAGAATAGGAGTTCAACGTTCTTCTGTTTCGCATATATTATCAAAGCGCAATAAACCTAGCTTAGATTTAGTTTTAAAAATTGTAAGCACTTTTGATGAAATAACCCTTGATTGGTTACTTTTTGATACCCCTCAAGAAAAGAATAATAATCTACCTACTTTTGCCTTAGATAAAGAGCTTGATAATAATAAAGATTCTAATGATTACTCATTTAAAAAGATAAAAGGTTCAAATTTAAAAACGTTTTCAGATGTAGAACAAATAATTCAATTGTATCAAGATGGGAGTTTTCGTTTATTTTTTCCTAAATCTTAGTACTTTTGTTGCCTATGCAGCGATTAGTACTATTATTATCCTTTATTATTCTATCTTGTTATTCGTTAGAGCCAAATTGCAAACAATTTCATCAGGGAGAATTTAAATTTTCACAAATAATCAATGGGGAAATGAAAAACTCCTATTTTAATAGGGATAGTCTTTATGAAATAGAGTTTTTTGATGGAAAAGTAGATACTTCTTCTATTCGCTGGGTTAATGATTGTGAATGTATATTAACAAAATTAAGCCCTTTATCTTATCAGGATAGACCTATTCAAATTCGAATTATAAATACGAATGATAACGGATATACTTTTGAATACTCATTTGTAGGTGACAGTAAAAACAAGAGAAGAGGAAAAATACAAAAATTAAAAAAGTTAACTAATAAATAATTTGATTTTCAATACTTAATTTTTAAAAGAGAAATAAAACTCAAAAATCTATTGCTATTTGAGAATCTAACTCACTCCCATCTAATGTTTCATCATTAATTACTTCGATATCCATAGGATTGTTTGAAATTTGCTCCTCGTATTCTAGGGCTTCTTTTAACTCCACTTTTTTGATTTTTTTATCAGTGAGTTGATTGCCAAGAGCTTTAAAACCTTTAATAGATATAAACTCTTCGGCGTTTACATCCAGCGGTGTTAGCGGTTGTTTTCCTCTTGGTTTTTCGAATATGATTTTTAATACTGGCCTCCAATCGGTTCCAAAATATAACAATACGCCACCTTNNTTAATAAAGCTATCTTCNCGATCTGTTTGCTCCANAACAAAACGNTTCATGAAATAACGTTTTTTTTCNGAATCATAATAAACANCTGTTAGGGGTTTTTTAGGATGCCACTTNTCAATATGANTTACATTATCNTCAAAATGGAGACTAAGTTCNGGGGTTACCGCACGAAGNGTTCCTTGGTAAGTGCTAATCAATAATTTATCNTCTCCTTTAAAGGCTCCTAAAAGCTCCCCACGCTCCTCTATATTNAATCTGCGTATGGTTTCATCAAACCAAATTTTTCTTGGNTTAAGCGTTGATACCCCTTTTTCTTTTAATTCAACCCTTNTTATNNAATACTTAGTNACTGTATTACCTCTTGCTGATCGACCTTTTATTTGAAGATCNGCAAAATCTAAATCCCATTTTATTTTTTTGATATTTCCTNTATTACGCAAGAGAATAGTTACNATTTCGGCTTCTCCATTTGGATTAGCAGAAAAATATAAAACTGAAGATTGAGGTTTACCCTGTGTTAGATCATAAACTTTTTCCCTTGTTACTCCAGTTACTGCAAAACGTTTAATAAATGAGGTACCTCCCTTTCCATCACGGTAGATCATATTGTAAATCGAGCGTTGGTCTTTCTTTTTAAACACCGCTGCATGGGTAATATTTTTTCCTACAAAAACTTTGCTATCGACTTTTACAACCAGCATTTTACCCTCTTCAGTGAAAACAATTATATCATCTATATCTGAACACTCACAAACCATTTCGTCCTTTCGTAAGGAAGTGCCTATGAAACCTTCCGCACGGTTCATATATAGCTTTTGATTTCGCACCACTACTTTTCGAGCATCCACATCATCGAAGACTCTTATTTCTGATTGCCTTTCTTTTCCTTCACCATATGTCTTTTTAAGATGGTTGAAATATCTGATAGCAAAATCGATAAGATGCTCAAGATTGTTTTTAACTTCATCTATATTTCCTTCAAGAGCTTCAATTTTCTGTTGTGCTTTATTTAGATCAAACCTTGAGATTCTTTTGATCCTTATTTCAGTAAGTTTTACAACATCCTCTTCTGTAACTGCACGCTTCAATTGACTTAGGTAAGGGTTCAAACCCTTCTTGATAAAAGATAAAACTTCCTCCCAAGTTTCTGCAGCTTCAATGTCACGGTAAATTTTGTTTTCAATAAAAATTCGCTCAAGAGAAGAGTAATGCCATTGATTTTCTAAATCTTGAAGTTGTACTTGCAACTCTTTTTTCAATAATTGTACGGTATGATCTGTAGAAATTTTTAGCATATCACTAACTCCCATGAAATTTGGTTTGTTGTCAATGATCAAGCAACCTAAAGGAGATACTGAAGATTCACAAGCTGTGAAGGCATATAGTGCATCTATGGTCTTATCAGGGGAAATATCATTTGGTAGATGAATCAATATTTCCACCTCAGAAGAAGTGTTGTCTTCAATGCGTTTTATTTTAATTTTTCCCTGTTCGTTAGCTTTTATAATACTTTCGATTAATGAGGAAGTATTCGTGCTAAACGGAATTTCATTAATTACTAAAGTTTTTTTATCCAGTTGATTGATTCGGGCTCTAACACGAATCTTACCTCCTCTTAATCCATCGTTATAATTTTGAACATCAATGATGCCTCTTGTTTGGAAATCTGGATATAATGAAATTGCTTTTCCTTTTAAATGCTGAATACTGGCATTAATTAATTCATTAAAATTGTGTGGTAGAATTTTAGTAGAAAGACCAACAGCAATTCCCTCTGCACCCTGCGCAAGTAGTAAAGGGAATTTTACAGGTAGATGAATTGGCTCTTTTTTCCTTCCATCGTAAGACAATTGCCACTCAGTTACCTTTGGACTAAATATAACTTCTAAAGAAAATTTTGAAAGTCTTGCTTCAATATATCGCGAAGCTGCAGCGCTATCACCTGTTAAAATATTACCCCAATTACCTTGCATGTCAATAAGTAGATCTTTTTGGCCAATTTGTACCATTGCATCTCCAATACTTGCATCACCATGTGGGTGATACTGCATAGTGTGTCCTACGATATTAGCTACCTTGTTATAGCGACCATCATCTAAATCCTTCATTGAATGAAGTATACGTCGCTGAACTGGCTTTAAACCATCTTCTATAGATGGAATTGCACGTTCTAAAATCACATAAGAGGCATAGTCCAAAAACCAGTCCTTGTACATGCCTGTTACCCGTTTTAATGAATCACTTGATTGTGAATTAAAAGTATTTTTTTCTTCGTTCATCAATTTAATCAACTAATTCTGTATTTCCCTCAACGTAATCTAGCTCCACCTTCAAATTATTAATAATAAATTTTTGTCGATTAGGAGTGTTTTTACCCATATAAAAGTGAAGTAATTCTTCAATAGTAGTTTGTCTGTCTAACATTACAGGATCTAATCTAATGTCATCACCAATAAAATATTTAAATTCGTCAGGTGAAATTTCGCCTAACCCTTTAAAACGAGTAATTTCATGTTTACCCTTTAGTCTATTAGTTGCATCTTTTCGCTCTAGTTCACTATAGCAATAAATCGTTTCTTTTTTATCTCGAACTCTGAATAAAGGGGTTTGTAGTATGTATAAGTGGCCTTCTTTAATGAGTTCTGGGAAAAATTGTAGAAAGAAAGTAATTAGTAATAGGCGAATGTGCATTCCGTCTACATCAGCGTCTGTAGCAATTACTATATTATTATAACGAAGGTCTTCGAGACTTTCTTCAATATTTAAAGCTGCTTGAAGAAGATTAAACTCTTCATTTTCGTAAACGATTTTCTTACTCATCCCAAATGTGTTTAATGGCTTGCCTCGCAAGCTAAAAACAGCCTGTGTATTAACGTCACGGGATTTAGTAATTGAACTACTAGCTGAGTCCCCCTCCGTAATGAAAAGTGTAGAGTCCAAACGACGATCTTTTTTTAAATCAGGCAAATGAACCCTACAGTCACGTAGTTTTTTATTGTGTAAACTTGCTTTTTTTGCACGATCTTTCGCAAGTTTTCGAATACCTGATAGCTCTTTTCGTTCCTTTTCGGCTTGAATTATTTTATTTTGAATCGATTCGGCAATTGATGGGTTTTTATGCAAAAAATTATCTAATTTATTACTCAAAAAATCAACAATATAGCTTCTAACAGTTGGCATATCACCTCCCATTTCAGTAGAACCTAATTTTGTTTTAGTTTGTGATTCAAATACAGGCTCCATTACTTTAATACTTACTGCAGCAAGAACAGACTTTCTAATATCAGATGCATCGTAATTCTTTCCAAAATGCTCTCTAATTGTTTTCACTAATCCTTCGCGAAATGCTGCTTGGTGGGTACCACCTTGTGTTGTATGCTGACCATTTACAAAGGAATGATATTCTTCACTATACTGGGTTTTACTATGACTTATAGCTACTTCAATATCTTCTCCTCTTAAATGAATTATCGGATATAATAAATCACTTTCATTTGTTTGATCTGATAATAAATCCTTTAAACCGTTTTCCGAAAAGTACTTATCACCATTATAATCAATGGTAAGACCGGGATTAAGATACACATAATTTTTAATCATGCGTTCTACATATTCCTTTCGGTATTTATAATTTTTAAATATTTTATTGTCAGGAATAAAAATTACTTTTGTTCCACGTCTTTTGTTTGAACTCTCAATAGGGTTATCTTCTATTAAGTTTCCATATTCAAATCGAGCTTGTTTTGTTTCCTTATCTCTATTCGATTCAACAGTAAAATTTTCTGAAAGAGCGTTAACAGCTTTTGTTCCTACTCCATTTAGACCTACAGATTTTTTAAATGCACGTGAATCGTATTTCCCTCCTGTATTCATCTTGGAAACAACATCAACAACTTTTCCCAACGGAATTCCCCGCCCATAATCTCTAACACTAACTATGTTTTCTTTAATAGTTATTTCAATGATCTTACCTGCACCCATTACAAATTCATCAATGCAATTGTCTAAAACCTCTTTCAATAAGATGTAAATTCCATCATCTGGTGAAGAACCATCTCCCAACTTACCTATGTACATTCCAGGTCGTATACGAATATGTTCTTTCCAATCTAGGGAACGAATATTTTCTTCAGTATAGGTTGAAGTATTTTTCATTGATATAGATTGCTAAGATAAATATTGCAAGACGAACCAAAACTGCTTTAGACCCCAAAAAATGAACAATTGTAATCTTTTTTTTGTTAAAAAGTCATCATAATGTATTAATTAAACTGATATTAATTTAGGAGAAATCAAAGCTTTTTTAATATATTATAAACTCAAGATTAAAATATTAATCATGTATAAAAATAAAATAGAAAATAGTACAGGACCCTTCTTACATACTGTATTTTTTTGGTTAAAAAATCCTGAAAATAAAGTTGATCGTGAAAAGTTTGAAGTAGCTATTCGAAAATTAATTCGATCAAACCCACAAGCTATTGCCAATCATTTAGGTAATCCTGCAGCTTCAAAAAAAAGAGATGTTGTTGATAACTCATTTACATACTGCTACACAATGAGTTTCCCAAGTTTGGATGCACAAGATGCTTATCAAACTGATCCATCACACCTTACTTTTATTAAAGAAGCTGAGCATTTGTGGAATCAGGTCCGTGTCTATGATTCTATTTCGATTTGAAAAAAGATATCTCTATTTGACTGAATAAGCTAATTCAGCTTGATTGTTAAATATGAAATTAATCCAATAGATTTAGAATAGATGTTTAGAATAAGAATACTGGTTATGAATCTATTTCCAAAATAAGATTTAAAAAAAATAGAAAATCAACCCTCAAAACAAATAAGAACAACATATGTTTTTAATTTATGTAATTTCTATATATAAAAATTATAAATTAAAACGAAAATGCATAACATCTCCATCTTGTACCACATAATCTTTTCCTTCAATCCGTATTTTCCCAGCTTCTTTAACCTTAATTTCAGAACCGAACTTATTGAAGTCATTATAACTAATAACTTCAGCACGAATAAAACCATTTTTGAAGTCTGAGTGTATTACTCCAGCTGCTTGTGGGGCACAAAATCCAATTGGAATTGTCCATGCGCGTACCTCTTTTTTCCCTGCTGTAAAATATGTCTGTTGATTCAGTAATTCATATGCTGATCTAATTAATTTTGAAGCACCTGGCTCTAGTAAACCCAAATCATTCAGAAACAGACGGCGTTCTTCAAAACTATCAAGTTCATTTATATCTGCCTCAATACTGACTGCTAGTACTAGTAAATTTGATTGCTCTTCGTTAATGGCTGCTCTGACTTGTTTAACATAAGCATTTCCATCTTTTGCAGACTGTTCGTCAACATTACAAACATATAAAACAGGTTTATCAGTAATCAGCTGTAAAGGTTTGATATATTCTTCTCTATCATTTAGATTAAATTTAATGCTTCTAACATTATTAGAAGCTTCTAAAGCTGATTTTAATTTCTCTAGTATATCTTTTTCTTTAACTGCTTCTTTGTTACCAGTTCGTGTAATACGAGTTACTTTTTCTAATTTTTTCTCAACAACTTCTAAGTCTTTTAGTTGTAATTCTAAATCGATAGTTTCTTTATCTCGAAAAGGATCAACAGAACCCTCAACATGTATAATATTATCATCATTAAAACATCTTAATACATGAATTATAGCATCTGTTTCACGGATATTAGCTAAGAATTGATTACCTAAACCCTCTCCTTTACTAGCTCCTTTAACTAAACCTGCAATATCAACTATTTCAACTGTAGCAGGTATTATTTTTTCTGGATCAACCAGCTTTGCAAGCTTTTCAAGTCTTGGATCAGGAACATTTACAACCCCAATATTTGGCTCTATGGTACAAAATGGGAAGTTTGCGCTTTGTGCTTTGGCATTTGATAAACAATTAAAAAGTGTCGATTTCCCAACATTGGGAAGACCTACAATTCCAGCTTTCATAAAAAAATTTGTCAAAATTAAGATTTCTTTTGGTTAACTTTTACTTTTACATAAAGTATTAAATATGTCTTCAAAAAAATTTTTAATGATTCATGCAGATGATGCTGGCTTGGCATGGTCTGAAAATAAAGCTACTCAAAAGGGAATGCTTGAAGGGTCCATTAGCTCTACGAGTCTTATGGTTCCTTGTCCATGGTTTTATGAAATGTCTCAATTTTGTTTGAAACATCCTGAATTAGATTATGGAATTCACCTTACACTTACCGGAGAATGGAAAACTTACCCTTTTAATCCATGCGNTCCTAGTAAACAGATACCNTCTTTAGTTAATAATCAAGGTTACTTTTACTCTAAACGAAATCANATCAAGGATTTAGCNAAAGCTGAAGAGGTTTATATAGAATTAAGAATGCAAATTGAAACTGCTTTAAAGTTAGGCCTAAAGCCATCTCATCTTGATTCACACATGTATACTTTAGGATTAAGACAAGATTTGATTGATGTNTATTTGAGGCTTGGTGAAGAATNTAAATTNCCTATTTTATTGAGTAANAAACTTATTAAATTAACAGGTGAANACCCTNNAAANTTTTTACTTCCTGAGGCAAAATGCTTTGAGTCAATTTTTATGGNATCTTATGAAATATTTGAAAGACAAGGNCTTACTNTNTTTTATAATGATTTATTGGACCAACTACCAGAAGGNCTATCNATNCTNTTAATTCATCCNGCATTANCCAGNGAAGAGATGGATCAAATTACAATAGATCATCCTAATTTTGGTTCGCTTTGGAGATCGCAAGATGCTGCNTACTTTTCAAGTCAAGCTTGTAGAGATAAATTAAAAAANAATAATATTGAATTGGTAAATTGGAGAAGTTCTCAANTCCTCAATCAGATGGGTGCATAAATTTCTGTTTCCNAAGAAGTATATCTTCAGANTCTANATTGTTTTCGTCTGGAACACANCAATCAACTGGGCAAACTGCAGCGCATTGAGGTTCATCGTGAAAACCTTTACATTCAGTGCATTTATCAGGAACTATATAATANTATTCATCCGAAACTGGTTCTTGNAATACTTCTGCATTAACATTTTTCCCATTNGGTANNATAACNTCACCACTNAATGATGTGCCATCATTATATTTCCAATCCTCAGCACCTTCATAAATTGCGGTATTTGGACATTCAGGTTCACAAGCNCCACAGTTTATACACTCNTCAGTNATTATGATGGCCATAGCAATTATCTTTACCTTACATTTGTACAAAAATAAGGTCTAAATCGTTCTTGAACAAAATAAATGAACACAAACTCTATCAGATTCAAAGCCCTGGTAAAATTAGGATTACACCTTAAAAAGTTNAATATTCTGGATTCAAAATATTTAGACTTAAAAAACTGCATNNAAAAAGCNATNGNNCATAANCCATGGTTTACNANNGAAAATATTCTTTANGTATTTGAAAATTGGGCTTTTAATTTAGANGAGAAAAATATNGANAAGTGGCTTAATTCATATANTTTAAATANAAAAAAGCCTAAAACTATTGNTCTTGTTTTAGCNGGAAATATTCCAATGGTAGGTTTTCACGACCTTATCTGTGTTTGGCTTAGTGGTCATAGGGCATTAATAAAATGTGCTTCAAAAGATGAATTACTACTCCCCTATATGACTGCTTTCTTAGAAAAAGAATCAAAACTTTCATCCTTTACTTATACAAATAGACCTTTAGCTAAGTTTGATGCTGTTATAGCTACAGGCTCAAATAATTCGGCTAATTATTTTGAATATTATTTTGGCAATTATCCAAACATAATTAGGAAAAATAGGAATGGAATTGCTGTTTTAAATGGAGAAGAAACCTTAGATGAACTTGAAGGTTTAGGGAAAGATATTCTTCAATTTTACGGGCTAGGTTGTCGAAATGTTTCTAAATTATATCTTCCAAAAAATTATGACTTAAATCTTATTTTTGGCGGACTTTATACTTACTCCCATGTTATTGATCACCCAAAATATGCTAACAATTATGATTACAATAAGGCTTTGTATTTAATGAGTGAATGCCAATTTTTGGAAAATGGGTTTTTTATGTTAAAGGAAGATCCAGCATTTAGTGCTCCTATAGCATGTTTACATTATGAATATTATAATAATATTGAGGAATTAAAAAAACACTTAAAAGAAAATAAAGAATCACTGCAATGTATCATTTCTAATATAGATATAGAAAATGCTTTGTGTTTCGGAAAAGCTCAGCAACCTACTATATCAGAATACGCTGACGAAATAGATACATTAAGCTTTCTTAGTAACCTTTAGTTNTAAGAAATTAATTTTTCTNAAAATTAAACTAAATGTTAACAACTCTAATAAAAAAAAATAGCTATTCCGATATATTTATTGAACAAATCACAATATTTGTGCTTTCAAAAAAAATTCAAAAAAAATTGTTCTTACTTNTAAAATAGTTTGACACNTTATATTAATAAAACATATGAAAATCCACAACTTTAGTGCTGGTCCTTCTATATTGCCAAAGGAGGTTATGCAGAAGGCTTCTAAAGCAGTAGAAGAATTAGATGATTCTGGATTATCTCTTATCGAAATATCCCATAGAAGTAAAGAATTCATTGCGATTATGGAAGAAGCTTGTGAACTCGCAATAAAACTTACTGGATTAGAAGGAAAAGGATACAAAGCTTTATTTCTTCAAGGCGGTGCAAGCCAACAATTTTTGATGTGTGCATATAATCTTTTAGAAACAAAAGCGGGATATGTAAATACGGGAACATGGTCNACTAAAGCTATTAAAGAAGCTAAACTTTTTGGTCATGTGGAGGAAGTTGCTACTTCAAAAGATTCTAATTTTAATTACATCCCTGAAGGCTATGAAATTCCAGATAACCTGGATTATTTACATCTAACTACCAATAATACGATTTTTGGAACTCAACTTAAAGAAATCCCAAATACTAATATACCATTAGTTGCGGATATGAGTTCCGATATTTTTTCAAGAAAATTTGATTATTCAAAGTTTGACCTATTTTATGCTGGAGCTCAAAAAAATATGGGACCAGCTGGAACAACTTTAGTGATAGTTAAGGAATCTATTTTGGGAAAAGTATCTAGAGTGATTCCATCAATGCTTGATTATGCANTTCAAATNAATGCTGGAAGNATGTTTAATACACCTCCNGTATTTGCTGTTTATACATGNCTTCTTACNCTTCGNTGGATTCAAANTCANGGAGGNATTATNTCGATTGGNAAAAANAATATTATTAAATCCAAAAAACTTTATGAAGAAATCGATAATAATTCAAAATTTNTTGGTTTTGCCCAAGANAAAAGTCGCAGTGAAATGAATGTGACCTTTAATTTGATAGATCCATCACTTACCGAAACCTTTAATGCCATATGTGAAAATTTTGGGATTAGTGGTCTTAAAGGGCACCGATCTGTAGGAGGATATCGTGCCTCAATTTACAATGCACTTTCTGCTGAAAGTGTTCAAACCTTAATAAATTGTATGAAAATTTTAAATCAAAANAATTAAATTTTTTTATGAAAATTTTAGCCAACGATGGAATTTCACAATCAGCTATCAATTCCTTAACTCAAAATGGATTNGAGCTAATAAATTTAAATNTNGCACAAGAACAACTAATCAATTATATTAATAAAAATAATATTGTTGGTTTACTAGTCCGAAGTGCTACAACAGCACGAAAAGAATTAATTGATTCTTGTCCAAACCTAAAACTAATAGGACGTGGAGGTGTAGGTATGGACAACATAGATGTAGATTATGCAAAATCCAAGGGAATACATGTCATAAATACCCCAGCAGCTTCTTCAGCATCTGTTGCAGAGCTTGTATTTGCACATTTATATGGTTGTGTTCGTTTTTTATACCATTCAAATCGAAATATGCCTCTTGAAGGAGANGCNAACTTTAAAGGCCTTAAAAAAACTTATACTAAAGGAGTTGAATTGAGAGGAAAAACACTCGGTATTATTGGTTTTGGNCGNATTGGTCAAGAAGTGGCTAAAATTGGATTGGGAGNAGGAATGAATGTTATAGCTACTGATAAATTTATNGATAAAGCNTCTATCAATATTANCTTTGCTNCAGGTGAAAATATNNACNTAGANATANAAACACAAGACTTTAACGAGGTAATAAAATCNTCAGATTTTATATCTCTTCACATACCNGCACAAAATCAATATATAATNGANGCAGAAGTAATTTCAAAAATGAAAAAAGGAGCAGGNATNATAAATGCTGCACGAGGTGGNGTNATTGATGAAGTAGCCTTAGTTAATGCACTNGATAGAGGACAACTTTCTTTTGCNGGCCTNGATACTTTTGAAAATGAGCCTAAACCAGAAATCAAACTGTTGATGCACGATAAAATTTCATTAACTCCACATATTGGAGCTGCTACTCTTGAAGCTCAGGACCGAATAGGTGATGAACTCGCTTTACAAATATCCAAGTTATTGAAATAAACTAAAATAAATTGAATTTTAAAAACTTAAAAGAAAAATGGGGAGTCTCCTCAAACATACAACTGATAATTATCTTTATCGTTTTTGGAATAACTGGATCTCTGAGTGTTCGTCTTGGCAAACCCTTATTAGACTTTATCCATTTAATTCCAGAAAATTTTGAGTCAATTCCCTTAGGTAATTTTATTTATTGGATTCTACGAATATTGATCATTTTTCCCATTTACCAGATTTTACTATTAATTATAGCTGCAATTTTCTTCCAATTCAATTTTTTTTGGAACTTTGAGAAGAAGATATTAAAAAGGATGGGCTTCAAACGCTTTTTTAAAAACTCCTAAGATAAATCTGATTTAACTAGATTGGAAAAATGGGTTTTTAGTTTCTCTACCTTCGGATTAATTACATAATTGCAATAAGATTGATTTTTGTTTTGGTTATAGTAATCAACATGTTCTTCTGCTTTATAAAAAAGTGTGGCTTCTTTTACTTCAGTAACTATAGGATTATCAAATATTTTTTGTGAATCCAAATTCTTAATAATCTGTATGGCTGTAACTTCTTGTTCAGTTTCAGTAAAATAAATTCCAGAACGGTATTGAGTACCAATATCATTGCCTTGACGATTCAGAGTGGTTGGATCATGAATATTGAAAAAAACAAAAAACAAATCTTTTAAAGGTATTTTTTTTGAATCATATTTTACCTCAACAGCTTCAACATGACCAGTTTTTCCAGTACAAACTTCATTATAAGATGGGTTTTTTAGATGACCATCAATAAATCCTGGTTTGACTTCTGACACTCCTTTAATTCTTTGAAAGATAGCTTCTGTACACCAAAAACATCCTCCAGCTAGATATATAGTTTTGATAAAGTTTTTTTAAAATTATGTAAATAAAGATAAGTAATGAAATATAAAAAGACTAACCAATAAATTCAAAAAATTCAATATTCTATTAGCTGTAATTTTTAAGAAATAAACCCTAATTTTGATTTTGTTATGAAACAACTTTTATGTGCAAAAAAGCTATCAAAAAACTACGGGGATTTAAAAGTTTTAAATGATGTAAGTATTGAAGTTATAGAACAAGAGATTGTTGCAATAGCTGGCCCATCTGGGGCTGGAAAAACTACTTTATTGCATATTTTGGGCACTCTCGATATTCCCAATTCCAGCCAAGATAGTTCACTAATCATAGACGGAGTAGATATTTCAAAATTATCAGAGAAAGCTTTAGCTCTATTTCGAAACGAAAAGATGGGCTTTGTTTTTCAATTTCATGAACTACTCCCAGAATTTACAGCATTAGAAAATGTATGCGTGCCACATTGGCTTGGCAAAAACTCTTCAGAAAAGATCGAATCAAAAGCAATTGCCTTATTGAATGACTTAGGTGTTGGGGATCGTGCTAATCATAAGCCATCTTCTTTATCTGGTGGTGAACAACAACGTATTGCAGTTGCAAGAGCTTTAATAAACGATCCAAAAATCATCTTTGCAGATGAACCTAGTGGTAATTTAGATTCTGAGAATGCAAACCAGCTTCACGATCTATTTTTTAACTTAAGNGATNANAGAGGCTACAGTTTTGTAATTGTGACGCACAACAAAGATTTGGCTCAACGTGCNGATCGAATAATAAANCTAAAAGACGGACAAATTAACTAATGCAGNCCCAAGATTTAATAAATTTTCTAGACCAAAAGGCTATTGTTTATGAACAGACTNAATTTATAAAAAACGANCCTATTAGTATCCCTCATTTATTTAAAAAAAAAGAGGATATAGAAATTTCAGGGTTTTTGATTGCTACTATTTCTTGGGGAAATCGANTAAGTATTATAAANAGTGGNAAACGTATGATGGATCTTATGGGTTATGATCCNTATCATTTTGTTATATCTTATTCAAAAAAAGACTTAAAAAAAATTTCNTCTTTTATNCATCGNACATTTAATGGTATTGACTTTCAATATTTTATTAAATCACTTCGAAATATCTANCAAAATCATGGAGGTTTAGAAAAGGCTTTTTCATACTATCCAAAGGCACAAAGAATGGATGAAAANATTCATTATTTTAGAAAATTATTTTTTGAATTAGATCATCAAAAAAGGACCATNAAACATGTATCTGATCCNCTAANTGGGTCTGCTGCTAAAAGACTAAATATGTATCTTAGATGGATGGTACGNNCNTCAAAAAACAAAGTTGATTTCGGTCTTTGGAATAGAATTAAACCAAAACAACTCTCTTGNCCTTTGGATATTCATTCAGGAAATGTAGCAAGAAAATTAGGAATCCTNAGGCGAAATCAAAATGATCAAAAAGCTTTAAAGGAACTCGATGAAGTCTTACGCAGTTTTGATCCAAAAGATCCTGCAAAATATGATTTTGCTCTTTTTGGTTTAGGAGTTTACGAGGACTTCAATAGGAATGATTTTAAATCGAAATTGTAAAGCTCGCTTAAGAGGGTTACCTTTAATTATAATGCCAATAATGTTTAAAAAAATTTTTAGAAACGTTGGTCCTGGCCCTTTAATTGCTGCTGCTTTTATTGGNCCAGGNACGGTAACACTTTGNACATTGGCTGGAGTGAAATATGGAACANCATTATTATGGACCATTTTAATTGCGATTTTAGCNACTATGGTTCTTCAAGCAATGGCTGTTAAAGTCGGAATAGTTTTAAGAAAAAGCCTTACTCAAGTTCTTAAAGAGGAANTTAAAACTACAAGTTTGAAATANGGNATTATTGGATTAGTTTTTATTTCTATCGTTGTTGGTAATACTGCNTATGAAGCAGGAAATATTAGTGGAGCCGTGCTTGGNCTTGAAACACTTTTTGGAAGTATAAATCTAGATTTAGGNAGCTTTTCTCTCAATCTATATTCGCTACTTGTAGGTTTCATTTCAGCATCGCTTTTGTGGACTGGAAAATATAAAGTAATTGAAGGTAGTTTGATNGGTCTTGTTGTTTTAATGAGTATTTCTTTTCTTTTTACTGCTATATTAACTGGGCCCTCCTTTAAAGNTNTTTTTCANGGACTTTTTTCTTTTGATGNNCCAGAGGGAAGTTTATTAATGGTNATTGGATTAGTTGGAACCACAATTGTTCCNTATAATCTATTTCTTCATTCAGAATTAGTAAAAGAAAAATGGNTTCANTTGAAAGACCTTAGTNTGGCTTTAAAGGATATGTTTATTGCTCTAGGNATGGGTGGATTAATTTCTTTATGNATTATTATAACNGCATCAAGNNTAGAGGTTTCAGAAATAAATANTGCGAGTGANCTAGCACTTGGTTTAGAGCCAATNTTTGGAAGTTTTGCTAAATATTTTTTATCACTCGGTCTTTTTGCAGCTGGAATTACTAGTACAATAACAGCNCCACTAGCTGCAGCTTATGTTGTTTGTGNATGCTTTAGNTGGACAATAGANCTTAAATCTAAACACTTTAAATTNATTTGGTTGTTTATNATTCTCTTTGGAGTAATTTTATCAGCCACAGGACTGAAACTTATTTTCATTATCCAGCTAGCTCAAGTCACTAATGGGTTTTTGCTGCCAATAATAGCTGCTCTTCTTATTTGGGTGATGAATAAAACCTTTTTACTCGGTAANTTTAAAAATACTTTTTTTCAAAATATATTGGGTAGTTTGATCGTTATCTTATCTTTATTTCTAAGTATTAGAACTCTTTTATTGTTAATAAAATGAAGCATTTAGACATAAATTTAGATATTGGAGAGGGTTTCAATATTGAAGATAAACTTATGCCTTTAATAAACTCTTGTAATATAGCCTGTGGGGGTCATGCTGGAAATATTNTNGAAATGACTAGACTTATTGCANTAGCAAAAAAACATCAAGTTAAAATAGGCGCACATCCTTCTTACCCAGATCGAGAGAATTTCGGAAGANTTTCTATGGATATTAGTAAAAAANCTCTCAAGGAAAGTATTGAGAAACAGTTAATNAATTTTTTAGAATTNTTGGATAATCCTAATGAACTGCATCANGTTAAACCTCACGGTGCATTTTATAATGATTGTGCAAAAAATATTGATTTTGCAAATATTATGATTGAAATCATTTTAGAATATTGTCCAAAANCTTTACTNTTCACACTTCCTAATAGTATAATGGCAAAACGAGCAAAATCTAAAGGGATTAATATTTGGAGAGAAGCNTTTATAGATCGNGGATACAATGAAAATGGTCAATTGCAAAACCGTGGTCAAAAAGGAGCCATANTGACAANNAGCNNNGCNATGTNTNAACAATTGAAAAACTTTGTAATTAATAAAAAAGTTAAAACTATTAATGGTCAATGGATTTCAATAGAAGCAGATACTTTCTGTTTACATGGTGATCATCCAAATGCATANNAAAACTTAAGAGAAGTGCTTGACCTNTATAAAAAAATTGACAAAAAATGAGTGATTTATCTCATTTTCGAATTATTGCGATAAATCCTAAAACTCTTCTATTAGATTGGCAACAAGAACCTTCGGAATCACTTTTGGAATATTTAATATCATGCAAAGAAACATTTGAAAAAGATTCTAAAATTAATAGTTGTGTTATAGGGTATAAATCACTTTTAATTCATCTCTATGAAAAAATTGAGAATCTNGTTAGNTGGAAAAAATATTTACAAAAANTNATTTCAANTNCNCANGNAAATAAAAANCAAAAATGGATGCATTGGAGTATTCCTGTCTGTTATGANNTCAAATATGCNCCNGATCTTATCCCNCTTGCNAAAACATTAAAATTAGAAGTNAATGAANTTNTTNGAATACATTCAAAAACTNNATACAGAATTTGTTTTCTAGGNTTTCTNCCTGGATTCCTTTATCTAATNGGACTTAATNNTCGTTTACACCACCCNAGAAAAGAAAAACCTTTACTCAAAGTCCCAAAGGGATCAGTAGGAATTGGTGGGNAACAAACTGGTATTTATCCNAGTTCAAGTCCAGGAGGATGGCATTTAATTGGAACAACTCCCATTNATCTTTTTGATNNAAAAAAAGACCCACCTTGTTTTGCTAANGCGGGNGACTGGATTTCTTTTGATCCTATAAATTCTGAAACTTATATGAGTATNAAGGAAAAAATTCGCTTAGGTAANTTNAAATTAGANTCNCATGATTGAAATTATNCGTTACGGNATCTATTCTTCAGTNCAGGACNTCGGTCGCTTTNATTATNTNAGNTTTGGNGTNCCNATATCAGGNGCCCTAGATCAGCAAGCCTTTAAAATGGCAAATCAATTATTAAATAACNCTCTCAATTCAGCAGTTTTAGAGTGTTCTTTTATGGGNCCTAAACTTCGTTTTCACAAANAGACATATATAACNCTTACTGGAGCNAANATGGAATCCTATCTAAATAAAAAAAAAATAAATAACTATTTAATATANAAAGTCAATGAAGGAGATATTCTTTCAATGGGTATTGCTCTAAATGGATGTCGAACTTATTTAGGAATTTGCGGAGGAATAAANACAGAAAAAATTTTGGGNAGTCGTAGCCAATTTAAAGGAATTACNTCCGAAACTNGNATTTCAAAAAAAANCTTAATTCCAATTGGCNTTTCAAACTTTAAGCCAGAGAAAGGAGNNCGTGTTNACCCNTCAAANATNGACTACACTAGAGAAACCATAGAGGTTTATCCTGGACCAGAGTTTGATATGTTAACTAAATTTCAAAAAGATATATTTAAAAATAAAATATTCCATATTTCCACACTAAATGATAGAATGGCCTTTTATTTAGAAGAGAAAATTGAGTNTCAATTNCCCCAAATATGGACAGCACCTGTNCTTCCAGGAACTGTTCAGTGTACACCTGATGGTAGCTTAATNATCTTAATGCGCGATGCTCAAGTTACGGGAGGTTATCCTAGACTGTTTCAATTAACTGAAGGAGCTTTACANCTTTTAGCACAAAAAACAACTCGAGCCTCNATCCAATTCAAGTTTTTGCCAGAAATANTTTAGGAGAAAGAATGATCANTAAACCNTAAANATAAAGTTCAAATACATAAATNAGTTTAAAAAATTGTTTCTTANTTTTGTTACGATCTTCATTTCATGAAAATACTCTTAAAAAATGCGACCTTAATAAATGAAAAGAGTGATTTTCANAATCTAAAATTAGATGTACTTATTGAAGACGGTTTCCTTAGTCGTATTGAAGAAAAATTGGATGTTAAAGCCAATAAAATAATAAGATTTAAAGACTTACATATATCTTCTGGTTGGTTTGATCCAAATGTTTCTTTTGGAGAACCAGGATTTGAAGAAAGAGAAACTTTAGAAAACGGATTGTTAACTGCTGCAAAAAGTGGTTTTACACATATTCTTCTTAACCCTAATACGAATCCTGTAATTTCTTCTTATGCGGATGTAAGCTACTTATTGCAAAAAGCTAAATCACATACTACAGCTCTTCATGTAAGCGCTGTGCTTTCGGAAAATGGAGAAGGTCAAAAAATGGCTTCACTTTATGATATGCATAAAGCTGGAGCATCTGCATTCGGTGATTTTAATTTATCATTAAAAAATCCAAATTTATTAAGAATTGCTTTAGATTATGTTCAATGTTTTGATGGAATTATTCAAGCGTATCCAACTGATAAAGGTTTCAGTCAAAAAGGTCAAATGCATGAAGGAATAATTAGTATAAATCTTGGGCTTAAAGGAATACCATATATTGCTGAAACTGCACCATTATCTCGTGATCTTCAACTCTTAGAATACACAAAAGGAAAATTACATGTCCCGTATGTATCTTGTGAAGAAAGTATAAATTTGATTCGAAAAGCAAAAAAAAGAGGGCTGAATGTTAGTTGTTGTGTTGGGATTTCACATATCCTTTACACTGATGAAAAATTAATTGACTTCGATCCAAATTTTAAAATAACCCCCCCCATAAGAACTGCTAGGGACAGAAAAGCTCTTAGAGAAGGATTACTAGATGGGACCATTGATATGATAAGCAGTCTACATCAACCTATCAACCCAGAAATAAAAAACTTAGAATTTGTNCNATCTGAAGCAGGAAGTATTGGTATGGAAGCNGCATTTAAGGTATTNCAAGAACAATTTCCACTAGAAAAAGTGATTTCATTTTTAACACGAGGAAAAANTCGTTTCGGNATAGAAGATCATCATTTCAAATTAGGNNCACTAGCNGATTTAACCCTTTTNACACCCTTTGGTAGTNAAATTCTTACTAATGAGCANCTAAGTTCAACTTCTAAAAACTGTATGTTTATAGGAGAACCTACTAAAGGAGAAATCTATGGTAGTATTCGAGGTNAAAAAATACATATNAGCTAATAAAACTTATTATGTTAGACTATAGGATTCGAAAAGGTCAAAACAACCTGAAAAGTAACCCAGCTATTTTTTTGATCCACGGTTACGGAAGCCATGCCGAGGATTTATTCACCTTCGCCCCCTATCTTCCCAAAAGCCACAGTATAATTGCTTTACAGGCTCCTTTGGCTATTGCTCCCTCCTCTTATGCTTGGTATCCATTATATCCCAATGAGGATGGCACCTTTCATTCAGAATTAGAATCAGCNTGGAAGGCAGTNGAGTTATTGGCAGATAATATTGATTTACTTNTAAGTAAATATGATCTTAATATTAGNGATCTNAGTTTGTTTGGTTTTAGNCAAGGTGCTATTTTAAGTTGGGCNTTAGCCTTTAGTAAACCTAANAAGGTNCGTCGCATAGTNGCTCTGAGTGGTTTTATTGATGAAAGTGTAAATACTTCNAAGCCTCCTACTTTTCTGGCTTATGCTGCTCATGGGNAAACTGACATGGTNATACCCTTAGNNAAGGCACGTGATTCTATTTTACCTTTAACTAAAAAGTACACTGAAATTGAATATTATGAATATCCTGAAGGCCATACAATTTCNCAAGAGAACTTCACCAATNTACTTAAATGGTTAAAAAATACTGGTCTATAAAGGTTTNACAAAGNAATTCAAAGTCTCAAAATTATAACTTTTCNNTTTTTTGTTATTAAATTTCAATATGGCCTGTCCCCAATGAGTATCTGAATTAAAACCGATTAAAGCCCAATCTTGATTAACAATCTTAACATATTCAATTAAAAAATTTCCTTTTGGAAGNTCAATTAAATTTTTTAANNCTCCANTAATATTCATTTCAAAAAGNTGGTCCCTTAAATCCTTCTTTAAGAAAATGATATTTGTTGGCTCCAATTTAATCTTTGGATTTCCNTCAATTGAAAAATAAAAATGAGTTTTTTTAAAANTNTNGAGGTTTTTNAAGGAATCTTTNAGTTTCTNTTGAGTTTGATAATGACTTTGTATCAATTTATCCTGATGGCTTAATATCCTATTTGTATTTAAGATTTGATAAAAAAGTAAAATACAGACAAATAGAAATAAGTAAATAACAATTTTAAANCTCATAAATACAATTATTGNGAAAGAACGTTTAATTTATCATAGGCTAAAAANACATTTTCAGGAAGTTGTTCACTTACTTCTTTATGAAAACCCATCAGATGGCTTATATGAGTTAAGTAACATCTTTTAGGGCGGATTTTGTTAATAAGAATAATGGCCTCTTCAAGATTTAAATGATTTGGATGNGGTTCNATNCTCAGACAACTCATTACTAATACATCTAAATTATATATNTTCATTATTTCTTTTTCTGTTATAGTTTTTATATCAGTTAAATAACAGAAATTATCTATACGGTAGCCCATAACAGGAAGTCTATTNTGCATTGCTTCNACAGGAATTATTTTTTTACCTTTAAAATTAAACGGTTTGTCTTTAGATACTATATGAATGTTGACTGAAGGTGCTCCTGGGTATTTATTTTCTTTGGAAAATATATAATCAAAACGTTTCGAGAAGTCATTCATAACCCTTTGCGTTCCNTAAAATGGTATATTACCTTGNCGAAAGAAAAAAGGTCGGATATCGTCCATACCAGCACTATGATCAGCATGTTCGTGAGTNAAAAAAATACCATCCAGATATTGAACTTTTTCTCTCAACATTTGCTCTCTAAAATCAGGNCCACAGTCTATTACTAAGTTNATTTCTTCCCATTGTATCAATATTGATACACGTAGACGTTNATCTTTAGNATCTGAACTTAGNCATACTGGATGTTTACTTCCAATTACAGGAATNCCTTGGGATGTTCCTGTACCCAAAAAAGTTACGTTAATCATGTTTTTCAAAGGTAATCTTTGTCATTTAATTCCACAATCTTTGTAGATTTGAAATATATATCTTTTAGATGACCGTAAATTTACCAGGAGAAACTGAGCTTGAAAATCGGCCCTCCATTGAGGCTAAAGCACTTAGAATTAATTTAAATAGATTCATATATGGCACTTTTGCAGAAATTGGAGCTGGACAAGAGGTTGTAAGACATTTTTTCCGTGCAGGAAGCTCTTCAGGGACTATTGCTAAAACAATGAGTGCATACGATAAAAATTTCAGTGATAATATTTATGGTGAAGAAAACGACAAACGTTATGTAACAGAGGCCAGACTTAACAAAATGTTAAATCATGAAATGAAGTTACTTGAGGATAGATTACCAAGAGATGAAAATCCGCATAAAATGTTTTTTACTTATGCGAATACTGTAGCAACTATTGATTTTGCAAAAAAATTTAAGGGCCACGGTTGGATGGGTATTAGATTCCAAACTAATCCTAAACAAGATTATAGTGAGATTACTCTTCATGTTAGATTTCATCAATCAGAAGCTCGTCTTCAGCAAGAGGTACTTGGCATGATAGGAGTAAATCTTATTTATGGAGCTTTCTATAAAAATGATGAACCAAAAAAACTCCTTCGCTATTTATATGATCATATAGATAAAGATGCAATAGAAATTGACACTATAAACTTTAACGGGCCTTTATTCGAAAAGGTTGACAATCGATTAATGAGTTTGCAACTGGTAAAAAATGGAATGACAGATGCTGTAATGTTTAATCCAGAGGGGAATAACATTCTTCCTGCGCGAGAACTTTACAAAAAAAATATTTTAGCATTACGTGGAAGTTTTCGACCTGTAACTTTAGTAAATATTGATATGTTCGAAAAAGCACTAGATGCTTTTATTCACGAATCTGAGGTTAACAAGGATAAAACAGTAGTGATTTTTGAAATTACCCTTTCAAACTTAAGTGCACAAGGTGAGATTGATGAAAAAGACTTTATGGATCGAGCAAAACTACTTTGTTCTTTAGGAAATATAGTAATGATCTCAAATTTTAAAGAATATTATAAATTGGTTGACTACCTCTCTGAGTATACAAAAAAGCAGTTAGCGCTAAGTATGGGAGTCAGTAATTTTGTTGAAATTTTTGATGAACAATATTACCAAGACTTAGGTGGGGGAATTTTAGAAGCCTTTGGTAAAATGTTCTATAACAATTTAAAGGTATATTTGTATCCAATGAAGGATGAAGGTGGTAACATTATTAATAGTACTAACCTTAAGTTACACCCCCGGATGAAAGATTTTTATAAATTTTTCAAATACAACGGCAAAGTCGTTGATATAATTGATTTTGAGGAAGATTATTTAAAAATTTTTAGTAGAAAAATACTCAAACAAATTCGTAATGGAGAATTAGGCTGGGAACAACAGCTACCAGAAGGTATTGCAGAGCTGATAAAAAGAAATGAGATGTTTGGAATCAAATCATAATAGGAAACAGATAGTAGTTATACTATTCTAGAATCTGAGCTGCATGCTCTTTTGTCTTCACCTTTTCTATGACACGTTGAACCACTCCTTTTTCATCTATTATAAAAGTTTTACGAAGAATACCTTCATAATCTTTTCCCATGAATTTTTTTGGNCCCCATACCCCAAAAGCATTTATAATCTCTTTATTTTCATCNGCAAGAAGAGGNAANGGTAAGTCAAATTTTTCAGAAAAATTTCGTTGCTTATTAACTGAATCTGCACTAATACCTANAAGCGAATATCCTGCTTCTTTAAGTTCTTCATAGTGATCTCTCAAATCACATGCCTCNGCNGTACAACCTGGTGTATTAGCTTTAGGATAAAAGAAAACTATAAGTTTTTTNCCTAGAGTAATCAGTTAAAGATTGNGTNTTTCCACGATCGTCTATNACAGAGAAATNAGGGGCCTTATCCCCTGCTTGTAATGATTTCATAACATTATTTTTTTCTAAATTACAAAAGCAATCAAGAATACAAAAAGAATGACCAAAAAAGAAAAAGTAAAATTTGTAATCAAAACTTTAAAAGAACTTTACCCTGAAATCNAAATACCACTTNACANTAATGATTCATATACACTANTAATTGCAGTTTTATTATCCGCNCAAAGTACAGATNTTAGAGTAAATAAAATTACNCCNCTACTTTTTGCTCGNGCNAAAACNCCTCAAGAAATGNTCAAACTAAGTGTAAAAGAAATAGAANACATAATTCGACCTGTTGGTTTATCACCAATGAAATCTANAGGTATANGAGGTCTTTCTGAAATTTTACTTNAAAAACACAATGGTCAAGTACCAAAAACTTATAAAGAATTGGAAGCTTTACCNNCAGTAGGNCATAAAACAGCNGCTGTGGTANTGGCACAAGCCTTTGGAATTCCNACTTTTCCTGTAGATACNCACATTCATCGNTTAATGTATAGATGGGGATTTTCTAATGGAAAAAATGTTGTNCAAACAGAAAAAGACGCAAAACGTCTCTTCCCANAAAAATNATGGAATGATTTGCATCTTCAAATTATATGGTATGGAAGAGAGTATTGCCCTGCAAGGGGTTGGAAACTNGAAAAAGATATTATNACAAGAACNATAGGCAGGAANTCTGTAATAAAATCAATTAGTTTTTGAGTAAATCCAAATTTTTTTTATTNTCCTGACTTTCNTTATAGAATTTTGAAAANGCTAAAATACGTTTGATTACTATTTTACGAGGTAAAGTATTNGNATGCNGGTTATAGTTTTGATTGTAATTTTTTGCCATAAAATGTTTTATAANATATANAACGATAAAAANGCAAAAAAATTGTTAAGCTTCNAAAATAATTTTATGTTCTTCAATTAACTTTCTTAGGTTAATAATTGCATAACGCATTCTTCCTAAGGCTGTATTGATACTGACATTAGTATTTTCAGCAATTTCCTTAAAACTCATATCACGATATAAACGCATAATCAATACTTCTTTTTGATCCTCAGGTAGTTCTTGAATGAGTTTTTGAATATCCTTTAAAACCTGTTCTTGAACTAAAGTATTTTCTGCATTAGGAGTATTATCAGAGATGAATTGAAAAATATCAAATTCATCTTTATTGTCCATAATAGGTATTCTATTACTCTTTCTAAAGTGATCAATTACAAGGTTATGAGCAATTCGCATTACCCAAGGTAAAAACTTTCCCTCTTCGTTGTATGAACCATTTTTAAGCGTTTTAATTACTTTTATAAAAGTATCTTGAAATAAATCCTCAGAGACTTCTCTATCATTAACCTTTGAGTTAATGAAATTGAAAATTTGTAATTGATGTCGATTGATTAAAGTTTCTAGGGAAGGTTCTGAACCGTTTACATAATTAAAGACTAGTTCAGCATCAGATAGATTGAATATTGAATTTGTATACATAATAAAATTACTTTGACCAAGTGGTCGTTAATATTTCGTTATTTAAAAAAAGTAATTTTATATAATAGGCATACAAATTTTAGCAAATATACAATTTTTTTAAANACATNTTTTAATNATNNCTATACNATNATNATTAAAGGNTTTTAANCATAATCATCNCAATTTTTTTTAAAGAAATGGTNGATTAAATTCACACTAAAAAATTGTAAATTGAAAGTTTTTAAAAAAATGNCTGAAAAAGTTTATTCGGACTATGATCCGAAAACTCATATTATTATAAAAGGGGCNCATTTACATAATCTTAAAAAAGTAGATTTAGCTATACCANGAAATCGATTAATTGTGATTACTGGATTATCAGGTTCAGGAAAATCTTCCTTNGCNTTTGATACNCTNTATGCCGAGGGTCAACGTCGATATGTAGAAAGTCTNTCTTCTTATGCTAGACAATTTATGGGAAGACTTAATAAACCTAAGGTTGATTTCATCAAGGGTCTTTCACCAGCAATAGCTGTTGAGCAAAAATTAAACTCATCAAATCCACGCTCNACAGTTGGTACAAAGACAGAAATTTATGATTATTTAAAATTAATTTTCGCTCGAATAGGCAAAACCTACTCNCCTATATCGGGTAAAGAGGTNAAAAAAGATAGTCTNAATGANGTTCTTAAATATATTAAAGCTTTAGANGAAGGGACNANACTTCTNTTNTTAGCTCCTGTAGAAGATGATNCTAATCGTNCTTTGGATGAAAAAATTAAAATTTTTATACAACAAGGNTTTGCNCGTATATATTACAATGNAAAAACCTTAAGTCTAGATTCTCTANATGAAATTCCATCNAAAGGATTTGATTTAGTTATTGATCGCCTTATAATCCGACATGATGAAGACTTTTANAATCGNGTAGCTGAAGCTATTGAAATATCATTCTATGANGGAAAAGGAGTATGTTCTTTGCAATTTCTAAATGAAAATAAACGNAAAACTTTTTCAAATAAATTTGAATTAGACGGGGTTCAGTTTATTCAACCAAGTATTCATTTATTTAGCTTTAACAATCCCATAGGTGCTTGTTCCACTTGTGGTGGGTTTGGTGATATAATTGGGATAGATCCTGAATTAGTAATTCCAGATTCGAGTAAATCTGTTTATGATCATGCAATTGTTCCATGGAGAGGATCTTCAATGATNAAATTTTACAATAAACTAATTAACAATGCTCATCTTTTTAACTTTCCAATTCACAGACCATACTTTCAACTTGANAATGANCAAAAAGAATTATTATGGAATGGTAATGATTATTTTANCGGTATACATGCTTTTTTTGCAAAAATTGAAAAAAAGAATTATAAAATTCAAAANAGAGTTCTTCTTTCAAGATATAGAGGAAAGACNTTTTGTNCTGAATGTAAAGGCACTAGACTTAAAGAANCCTCGANTTANGTTAAAATAAANGGTAAAAGCTTNGGAGANTTACTACAAATCTCTTTAGATTCTTTATCAAAATTCTTTCANAATATNAAACTAACCCAATATGAGCANAAAATTNCTAAGCGTTTATTAGTTGAAATAAAAAGTAGACTAAAATTTGTTCAAGATGTTGGTTTAGGATATCTGACATTAAACAGGAGATCTAATTCCCTTTCNGGTGGAGAATCNCAACGAATCCAATTAGCTACTTCATTAGGAAGTAGTTTAGTTGGATCAATGTATATTTTAGATGAACCATCGGTAGGTCTCCATCCTAGGGATAANGATAGACTAATNAGTGTGCTTAAAAATTTGAGNAATTTAGGAAATACTGTTATTGTTGTCGAACATGATGAAGAGATCATGANTGCTGCNGATCAAGTAATTGATATTGGGCCAAAGGCAGGTNCTTATGGTGGANAAATAATTGCTCAAGGTTCNGTTAAAANCATAATGAAAAGTAAAGGTCTTACTGCTGATTATCTAAATGGTACANGGAAAATAGAANTNCCTCGAAAGAGAAGAACCACAAAAAAATATATTGAAATTATTGGGGCAAGAGAACAAAACCTNAAAAATATTAATGTGAAAATACCTCTTGNANCATTGACTGTAGTCAGCGGNGTTTCAGGNAGTGGGAAATCAAGCTTAGTTAAAAAAATTCTTTACCCTGCTTTATTGAGANATTTTGATATTTATAATGAAAAACCAGGTTCATTTTCTAAAATTAAAGGAGATTTAGATAATTTATTTAATGTCGAATTTGTAGATCAAAACCCTATTGGTAGATCTTCCCGTTCTAATCCTGTGACTTACATTAAAGCTTATGATGATATACGTACACTTTACTCATCTTTAAATATTTCTAAACATCGAAATTACCAACCCAAACATTTTTCTTTTAATGTTGATGGAGGTCGTTGTGAACAATGTAAAGGTGAAGGGACTATAACTATTGAAATGCAATTCATGGCAGATGTTATTTTGGAATGTGAAAACTGCAACGGAAAGCGCTTCAAAAAAGAAGTCTTAGAGGTCAAATTTAATGACATAAATATCGATCAACTCCTCCATATGACAGTTGATGACGCAATTAATTTTTTTAAAAAATACGATCAAAATCGTATTATACATAAACTTCAACCCCTTAAGGATGTCGGTTTAGGATATGTTACTTTAGGTCAATCGTCAGCAACATTATCTGGAGGTGAAGCACAAAGAATAAAGCTAGCATCATTTATAAGTCAAGGGACTTCGAAGGAAAAAGTGTTGTTTATTTTCGATGAACCCACAACNGGATTACACTTTCATGACATNCAAAAANTNTTGACTTCCTTTAATGCATTGATTGAAAGAGGACATACTATAGTANTAGTNGAGCATAATTTAGAACTTATTAAATCTGCAGATCATATTATAGATTTGGGTCCAGAAGCTGGAGATGNTGGTGGATATTTNNTAGGNCAAGGTNCGCCTGAAGNACTTATTAANGTGTCTAAATCTCATACTGGAAAATACTTAGCTCANAAATTAAAATAATCGNTTTTGCANATCCTTAATTAACCNATNTATTTCTGTTGACCAACGAAAAACAAAAAGAGGAACACTAAATAGTCCAAATATTAATAAGCTNCGTAAAGGGATTGAAAGCCATGGANTTAGCGTCGTACTCGGNATTNCATANATAAANGCATAAATCATAGCCAANCTCAATAACACACNCAAGGTTTTTCGTGAGTAGGGNTGAATTTTAAATAAATANTGAACTAANANTATTTTACAAAAATTNANAAATAAAATAACAANAAGAGTTGCAAATGCTGCACCAATAATNCCATGNGATTGAATTAAAACGTANTTTAAAATTACAGCTAATATTGCAGAAGTAACTGAAAACCAAAAAACAAAGTAGTAGTATTTAGAATTAGTAATNATNTTATTAANACAACCAATAGACATACTAAAAAGTTTTGCTAGTGAAACTATTANAACTACATNAATNGCAGACGCATATCCATCNTGATCAATTATTTGATAAAAATCAATCAAATTGAGATTTATAATTAAAAAGAANAAACCAGAAACTATAATCAAATTTATACTACTCTTTTTCAAAAGTTTTTCCANGCGGNTTTTATCATTTTGATTTAGTGCTTCAGCNACTAATGGNCTTGTGATTTGAAACATAGCTCGNCCAGGTGCTTCTATTACAGCTGCAATGTAAAGTGCTACAGCATAGAATGCTACATTAGCATTAGACGTTAATGAGAAAATCATAGACTTATCAATATCCAAAATAAAACTCGCTGCTGCTCCTGAAAGAAAAATTAAACAACTATAACGTAACATAGCTTTCCAAGAAGCAGGNAGAANTCCTTTAAAACGAGGTAAATAAACNGAAAAGCTATAAACCATAATAATGATTAAGCGAAGATAATAGCCTNNTATCAAATATGTAATAAAGCTATCTAAANTTAACNATTGAAAAGCATGANAANCTAATAAAGAAAAAGTCAATAGTCNTGGATATACTTCTTTTAAAAAATTNCCAAATACAGATTTTAAGTGAACCCGCAACCAACTAAAAAAAATTTCAAANTAAGCTGTGGAAATTGCAATTGCAATAATTAAAAANGGNAAACGGCCAACACCTTCNTTTTCATTAGATAAAAANTTAAGTATTTCTANATTAAATGAATAATAAAGTGGAANTANAANAGCTAATATCAATAAAGGGAAAAACAATATAAACCATAANAAACGGTCTTGTTCATCCTTAGTTTTTGCACTGCTAAAAAACTTTATTAATGTATGCTGAACACCAAAGGATATGAAAGGTTGAATAAGATTTGAATTTGCCAATAAAGCAACAATGAGACCCTGNAATTCTTTTCCTGGAAAAGAGGGGTANAGAAAGAGCATGTTCACAGCTCCAATAAGAAAAGCAAAACCAATGCTNATAACATTGTAAATAGATTGTTTGGCAATGATTCCCATAGGATTTATCTGGTTTTTCTAAAATACTGAAAGTATCCCAATACACATATTCCCAAAACAAAAAATANTAAACTAAGCCATCTNAAAAAAGTNCCTTTTNCTATTANTTNAGGTTCAAATCTGAATTCTATTTNCGAAACATTTGCTGGTATTTCAAGCCCACGAAGTACATAATTGACATTAANAATAGGAAATTCCTTACCGTCAACAAATGCCTTCCATCCNNTTGGATAATACATTTCAGAAAANACAGCAAAAGCNTTCGATGTATTATTTACTNGATATTTTAAATAATCTGGTTTTGCAGAAATTAGGTGAATTTTGGTTAAAGAATCTATAGTGTANTTTTTAATAAGGNCATGAGGAAGNTCTTTTTCNAAAACTAAAGCAGTCNTATTAAAATCTGNNTCNTTTAGAGCTTGCATAAGTTCNTCTAGAGTTCTAAATTCCTTTATTTCATTCACAAACCATACTGGTCCTAATGCGTTAGGATTGAGTAANGGTTTTAANCTNCCANTTTCTTGATCNGANGAAATAATGTACTTCACATTTAAAAAATCTAAAATTCCTGTATTTTGATGAGTTTTGTANGCATCAAAAAGTTCCTCAAAACGTCTAGGTTTAGCNCCATGGTAACCACCCAAAGCNTTGTGNAAAAANGAAGTCCTTGCTCCAGTTAATCCNANTCTTGGTTCAAANACTCTAAATCNACTAGTATCTTTTTGAATACTANGATCTGCAGAAGTAATTTGAAAAGNATTNACNGCTCGTTTTGGACTNACAAATGCATCGCGATCTATATANCGATTGGCNACTCCAANCAAATCTATTGTCAATANGAGAAGTATAAGANNTAAAGCNNAATTCTTTTTAATTTTATTAATATAGAATAAATANTAAAGAACTGTNAAAGTAATACAAAAGAGAAGNGCTCTAAAAACATCAGATTCAAAAATAGATATTCGGGCCTCTTTAATTTGAGAAACCAAAGANGGACCATAAAGTTCTACAAAATAAGAGTCNTTTATTCCCGTAAAAGAAAATAANCCTTTAGAAANATAAACTAAACTCAGTATTAANAAAGGGATTGCTGCTATTTTTAAAAAATATTTAATTTCAATNTTTTCTCTTTTATAAAANAGATGATGAAGTCCCATAGCTGCNAGTACTGGAAAACAAAACTCTAGAACTACTTGCAATGAAGATACCGCACGAAACTTNTTNTATAAGGGAACATAATTCACAAAAAATTCAGTTAAAAAANTCAAGTTTTTACCCCAAGAAAGCAGCAAAGAAAAAAGTATACCTAACGCTAAGGAATCTCTTAAAGGTCCTCTTNTTAAAAAAAGTGNCATTAGAGCAAAAAAGAATACACTTATACCAATATATGCNGGAGCTTCTAATATNGGTTGTGTTCCCCAATAGGTNGGTACATTTTTAGAAAANTGAAGTGCTTGATTGGCTCCTACTCCATTTTGAATTAGAAAGTCATATATCCCATGTTTTCTTCCTAAATCTTCTCTAGAACCTCCNCCTTGNATACGTGGTACAATAAGATTAAGACTTTCAAATATACCATAACTATATTCTGTTATATAGTCAAAGTCTAANCCNGTAGATTGCTCTTTTGGACTTCCGTCTGGATTNATANTTAATTCACTTTTCCCTCGAGTACTAAAATCAGTATATTCTGAAGTTGNCATTAAGGNTGTAGAATTAAAACCNAATGCTATANTTCCACTTACAAANAANATTAAAAGTGATTTTAAAAAAGAAAATNNNCTATTTTTCTTCCATGAATAAAACCCATAAACAAGAAAAAATATTCCCATAAGAAGAAAAAGGTANTAGGTCATTTGATAATGATTGGCTCTNACTTGCATTCCAATTGACAAAGAGCTTAAAATAAANCCCCANAACCATCTTCTTTTGAATAANAATAACATCCCCNCTATAACAAAAGGAAAAAAACTAANCGCTAGAGCTTTGGTGTTATGTCCTACTTGAATAATTATTANAAGATATGTNGAAAATCCAAAGGAAATGGCANCAAAAAGAGCAGTTGGCCAAGTAAAATTAATTAAAATCAAAANCAAATAACCNCCAAGTAAATAAAGAAATAGNATGTGAGCTGGGCGGGGTANTATTCGAAAAAAAGAATAAATTGGNCTAAGAAAATCTGCTGGATATTTTGCGCCAAGCTGATAGGTAGGCATTCCNCCNAAAGCATTATCTATCCAATAGGTTTCCATGCTCTTATTGGCCCTATATTCCTTCAATTGTCTTGACATTCCCTCGTATTGAATAATGTCTGATTGCAACAAAGTCTTTCCAGAAAATAAAGGGTAATAAAATAAAAGGGAAATAAAAGCAAAACAGATAATAATCGGAGCGTGTGGAAATAAAAAAGAACTTAATCGACGTTTATTCCATTTCTTCATAATCAACATATTCACCTAAGGAATCAGAAACAGTCTTATTTTTTCGCTTTTTTGAAGTTTTTGGAGGTTTTGATTGATTCGCTTTTCTTATTAGACTTGATAATAAAACTTTAAATAAAAAAGGGGAAAGTAACCTAAGCAAGTAAATTCCTCCAAAAAAAAACAATAAAAATTTTAAAATTATTCCCAATGTTATGATTTGATATCAAAAGTAACCATTTAACAGTTAATCTACGAAATATTGTAATCTATTAACACCTGTACTTAATAAAAAATCATAGATACTTGCATTATATTTGCCTTATGATTTTAAAGAAATTATTTTTATTTTTTTTAGTTATTTCCTTTGGGATAAATGCTCAGTATACTGATCAAATAAACTCCAACCGACCTGGTGCTTCAATTGGTGCATTTTCAGTTGGAAAAAATGTTATTCAGTCAGAATTAGGGTTTTCATTTCGCCATTATACCCATAACGGCTACAATAATTCAACCTTTGGTGGTGCTATAGGGTTTCTTTCTTTAA